>CAXULW010000034.1:0-43354 GCA_964252015.1 uncultured Jatrophihabitantaceae bacterium
CCCGCCGTCCCCCCAGCTCCTGACCCGCGACCACGTCCGTGCCGGCGTCGTTGCGCACACCGACCGTGCCGACCAGTTCGATCCGCATCAGTCGACCCTCACGCGTCGCTCCGCATGACGCCGACCCTAGACAGCTCGCTCAGCCGGCAGAAGACCGAATCGGGGTGCACACAGGTTCACCCCCCGAACCTGTGTGCACCCGATTCGCGCGGTACGGCGGCTGATCGCACCGGGGTGAGCGACCGGTCGAAGTCCGTGCGCCGGGTGGCCACGGAGTCCAGGAAGTAGTTCTGGCGCACCCGCCAAGGCCGGCGGTCACCTTGGCGGGGGAAGGCGCGAAGCGATCGCTGGATGTAGCCCGAGGACAGGTCGAGCAACGGGTGTGGGGTCAGCTCGGCGTCCGGCTCTGGCACCACGGCGGCGTAGCCGTTGCGCTCCTGCCAGGCCAGGACGCGGCCGACCAGGCGATGGGTCAGGTCGGCCCGCAGCGTCCAGGAGGCGTTGGTGTACCCGACGCACACCGCGAAGTTGGGCAGGCCGGTGATCATCGCGCCGTTCCACACGTACTGCTCGGACAGCGTCACCGTCGCACCGTCGACGCTCGGCTCCAGCCCGCCCAACGCCAGCAGCTGCAGGCCGGTGGCGGTGACGATGATGTCGGCCGCCAGCGTCGGCCCGGACTTCAACCGGATCCCCGCCGGGACGAACCGGTCGATCTCGTCGGTGACCATCGTGGCCGCGCCCGACTTGATCGAGCGGAACAGGTCGCCGTCGGGCACCGCGCACAGCCGTTGGTCCCACGGGTTGTACGTCGGGGTGAAGTGCTCGGCCACCAGCTGCGCATCGCCCAGGTGCTTGGCCGCCATCCGGGTCAGCAACCGGCGCGCGGACCGCGGCCAGCGGTGGCAGTACTGGTAGAACGCGGTGGTGAAGGCGATGTTCTTCAGGCGGATGACCCGGTGGGCCACGCCTTCGGGCAGCACGGCCTTGATCCGGTCGGCCAGCTTGTCCCGGCCCGGTACTGCACTGACCCAGGTCGCACTGCGTTGCAGCATGGTCACGTGCTCGGCGCCGCCGGCCAGCAACGCCGGCACCAGGGTGACGGCCGTGGCGCCTGAGCCGATGACCACGATCCGCCGCCCGGCGTAGTCGAGATCGGCGGGCCAGAACTGCGGGTGCACCACCTGTCCGGCAAACGTTTCCACACCGCTGAACCCGGGCGCGTAGGGGTGTTCGTAGTCGTAGTACCCGGTGCAGGAGTACAGGAAGCCGCAGGTCATCGTGCGGTGGACTCCGGTCCGCGCGTCGGCGATGGTCAGCGTCCAGCGGGCGGTGCGGGTGTCGAAGTCGGCGGCCACGACCCGGCTGGAGTAGCGGATGTGCTCCTCGATGCCGAACTCCGCCGCCGTCTCGCGGACGTAGTCGAGGATCGACGCGCCGTCGGCCAGGGCCTTCCCGTCGCGCCAGGGCTTGAACGAATAGCCCAGCGTGTACATGTCCGAATCCGAGCGGACGCCGGGGTAACGGAACAGGTCCCACGTGCCGCCGAGATCGTCGCGGGCCTCGAGGATCGAGTAGGAGTCGCCGGGCCGGTCGGCCTGGAGACGGCAGGCGGCACCCACCCCGGACAGGCCGGCGCCGATGATCACCACCGCACGGTGCTCGACGTCCGACCGGTTTGCTGTCCTACTCATCGGGTCGATTATGGGACACCCATCAACTTGTCAGCTGATGGTGAAGGACCCCAAACCCCCGGGTCGCGGGCCCATCCCGATCGAAACCCGGGCAGGATGAGCACGCATGAAGGTGGCGCGCCTGCACGGGCCCGGCGATATCCGTATCCACGACGAACCGCCACCCGTTCCCGGGTCGGGCCAGGAGCTCGTCCGCATCGACTCCGTCGGGATCTGCGGGTCTGATCTGCACTGGTTCACCGAGGGACGCATCGGCGACACGGTGCTGAGCCATCCCCTCGTCCTCGGCCACGAGATGGGCGGAACGATCGCGTCCGGCCCGCGGTCGGGACTTCGGGTGGCGGTCGACCCGGCCGTGCCGTGCTGGGACTGCGAATCGTGCCGCACCGGCAACCCCAACCTATGTCTGCGCATCGTCTTCGCCGGCCAGGGCGACACCGACGGCGGTCTGCGCGAGTTGATCGCCTGGCCGGCCGACCGGCTGTACCCGGTGCCGGATCACCTCAGCGCGGACGTCGTGGCCGCGTTGGAGCCGCTGGGCGTCGCGCTGCACGCAATGGACCTCGCCCACACCCGGATCGGCGAATCCATCGGCATCGTCGGGTGTGGCCCGATCGGTTTGATGCTCGTCGAGCTGGCCCGGCTCACCGGGGCGAGCCAGGTCATCGCGGTTGAGCCGCTCGAGCACCGGCGCGAGACGGCGCGGGCGCTCGGCGCGAGCGCCGTCCATCCCGACGCCGCGGAAGAGTTCGCCTCCGATCGGACGGCCGGACTCGGGCTGGACACGGTGATCGAGATCGCCGGAACGGACGCGGCGGTGGATATTGCGATCCGGATCTGTCGCGCCGGGGCCCGCGTCGTGCTGGCCGGCATCCCCGATGGCGACCGCACCTCGTTCGCCGCGTCGCCGGCCCGGCGCAAGGGCCTCACCCTGGCCATGTCGCGGCGCATGAAGGACGTCTACCCGCGCACGATCTCCCTGGCCGCGTCCGGGCGGGTCGACCTGAGCCGGCTCATCTCGGCTCCGTTCGCCTTGGCCGACGCCGCGAACGCCTTCGCGGCGGCCGTGAATCGAGCCGGCAACAAGACCGTCGTCCACCCCTGACGGTCAACGGCGGTTGGGCCCGGTCGATACGCGATGAGCGCTGACCGTAGCCACCATGACGCGCAGCCTGAAGAATCGGGTCTCGGTTCGCGCCGTCGGCGCGGCACTCGTGGCACGGACTCAACGCGGAGGTCAACGTGAGCGAAATCGACGGCAGCAAGATCGACGAAGTCCTGACCGGGGCGGTGGAATCCGGCGCCGTCCCGCATGTGGCCGCGATCGCGGCCAACGCTGACGGCGTCATCAACGAGGGCGCGGCGGGCGTTCAGATCACGGGCGAGAACGACACGCCGGTCAGCACCAGCACCCAGTTCCGGATCATGTCGATGACCAAGATGGTGTGCACCACGGTGGCGTTGCAGCAGGTCGAGCGCGGCACTCTGGACCTCGACGCGCCAGTGGCCGAGTACTGCCCCGAGTTTGCCGACCTGCAGGTGCTCGACGGTTGGGACGGCGACACCCCGAAGCTGCGGGCGCCGACGACCCAGGCCACGGTGAAGCACTTGATCACCCACACCTCGGGGTTGACGTACTGGTTCTGGAACGCGGACATGGTCAGGTACGAGAAGGTGTCCGGCATCCCGAACGTCGTGCCGGGCTCGGCGGACGCGTTCAAGGCGCCGTTGGTGGCGGACCCGGGGACGAAGTTCGAGTACGGCATCAACACCGACTGGCTGGGCAAGGTCGTCGAGGCCGTCACCGGGCAAGGCTTGGACGTGGCCGTCAAGGAAGGCGTCACCGGCCCCCTCGGCATGGGCGACACCGCATTCCTGCTGGACCCTGACCGGTACGCCAACACCGTCGGCATCCACGTTCCCGGCGAGGACGGCGGCTGGACGTCGGCGGGGGAGATCCTGAACCAGAAACCCGACTGGTGGGCCGGCGGGCACGGGCTCTACTCGACCCCATGCGACTACGTCCGCTTCGAACGGGCGCTGTTGCGCGGCGGGGAACTGGACGGCGAGCGGATCCTGCTGGAATCGACCGTGGAGGCCGCGTTCACCAACCAGATCGGCGACCTCGACGTCCCCGAGGTCATCTCCACCGCTGATGCGGCGGTGACCGATTCGATGCGTCTCGGGCCGGGATGGAAGTGGGGCTACGGGTTGCTGCTCAACACCGCTGACATCCCCGGCCGGAGACGGGCCGGCACCGGATCGTGGGCGGGGCTGTTCAACACCCACTTCTTCATCGACCGCACCACCGGCATCTGCGCCTCGATCTACACCAACTCGCTGCCCTTCATCGCCGAGCACCAGGCCTGGAAGCTGTACGGCGACTTCGAGGAAGCGCTCTACTCCTCCCTGTGAGGTGAGCACGTGCCTGTGGCCGGGCTCGCGGCCGGGCTCGCGGTCGGCGTGGCGCCGGACCCGGTCACTGCGGGGACGTGGTGGCGCACCGGAGTGTCGCGGTGAGGAGCAAGACCGGCCCGCACCAGCCGGACGTCACGCGTCTGGGCCTTCCTGGATTTCGGCGGGGGTGCCCATCGGGTCTCGCTCCGGATCGTGCTGCAGTCGGCCCCCAGCTATTCCTACAGTAGGGTAGGAGGTCACTACTACAGCTTGGTAGTAGTAGCCGTCCCGGCTGGGTCGGCCGCGCCGGGTGCGCCCGGTCGAGTCGGGACGCTGCTGAGGAGAAAGAGATCCAGCCGTGCTCAGCTACTTCCAGGCCGCCGTCATCGGTCTCGTCCAGGGCGTAAGCGAGTTGTTCCCGGTGTCGAGCTTGGGCCATTCGGTGTTGGTGCCGGCCTTGATCGGCGGCAGCTGGCGCGACCTGGTCGCCCAGTCGGACGAAAGTGCATCGGCGGCCAGCCCGTATCTGGCGTTCATCGTGGCCCTGCACGTGGCCAGCGCGATCGCGTTGCTGGTCTTCTTCCGGCACGACTGGGTGCGGATCGTCCGGGGTTTCCTGCGCTCGGTGCCGCCGTCGGTGCGCGCGCGGCGCGTCGTCACCGCGGATGCCGACGAACGACTGGCGTGGCTGCTCGTCATCGCGACGATCCCGGTTGGGATCATCGGCCTCGCGCTGGAGCACACGTTCCGCACGCTGTTCGCCAAGCCGCTGGCCGCGGCCATCCTCCTCACCGTGAACGGCCTGATCCTGCTGACCGGGGAATGGCTGCGCCGTCGCGCACCGGTCGAGGACGAGGTGCGGCCGCCGGTCGGAGCCCACCGCTGCGCCGGTGCGACCGGGCCCCACGATCCGTCCCCGGACGTTTCGCGGGACGGGGCTGAGGGTGCGGTTCCGACCCGGCGCCCGGCTCGCCGGCTGAGCACGCTGAGCTACCCCGAGGCCGCCGTCATCGGCTTCTTCCAGACGTTCGCGCTGCTGGCCGGCATCTCGCGCTCGGGCATCTCCATGGTCGGTGGCCTGGCCCGTGGGCTCACCCACCGGGACGCGGCGAGGTTCTCCTTCCTGCTGGCCACGCCGGTCATCCTCGCCGCCGGGGTGCTGAAGCTGCCCAGCCTGGCCGGTCCGGCCGGCGCCCAGATCCACGGGCAGGTGCTGCTCGGCGCGGTCATCGCCGGGTCGGCCTCGTATGTGTCAGTCAAGTGGCTCACCCGCTGGTTCGAGACCCGCACCCTCACCCCGTTCGCGATCTACAGCCTGGTCTTCGGGGTCAGCTGCATCGTCCGGTTCGCCTAGCCCCACGACGCCCGGGTGTCCACGCCCCGTATCCGATGTGCTCGATAATGTGCGCATGCTGGTCGACGCACCACCGCCGCGCGCGGCTCGTGTGCTGAGCGTCAACGTCGGTCGCCCGCGGGCGGTGCCCGCCGGAACCCGCACGGTCAGCACCGCGATCTGGAAGTCGCCGGTCAAGGGGCGGGTGGCCGTGCGTGGGGTCAACCTCGACGGTGACGATCAGGCCGACCGGTCCGTGCACGGCGGCCCCGACAAGGCGGTGTACGCCTACGCGATCGAGGAAATACGACTATGGGAGGCCGAGCTCGGCCGCAGGTTGGGCCCCGCCGCGTTCGGTGAGAACCTGACCACCGAGGGCGTCGACGTCTCCGGCGCACGGGTGGGCGAACGGTGGCGCATCGGGACGACCGTCCTCGAGGTCGTCCAGCCAAGGCTGCCCTGCTACAAGCTGGCCCTGCGTTTCGACGATCCGCGGTTCGTCAAGCGGTTCGCCCAGACGTCGCGTCCCGGGGCCTACCTGCGCATCATCGACGAGGGCGAGCTCGGCGCCGGAGACGCCATCGACGTCGACCCGGCCGACCCGCCCGGGCACGACGTCACGATGCGCCTCATCTCCGACGCGATCCTGCGTGACCCCGCCCTCATCCCCCGGGCGCTCGAGGCGCCGCAGCTGCTGCCATCGCTACGCGAATGGCTGACCGCGCGCAGCCGCTGAGGTTTACGATCTGTGCCGGGCGACGAGACGGGCTGAGCCGCGCCCACGGCAGGAGCTCGACCAGGTCCTGTCGGCGTTCCTCCACTTGGTCCACGACGCCGGCTTGGGCGTGCTCGGCCGGTGCGCAGAGGAGTTGCCGTGTCCGCACACCTGTCGTTGCGTGATCGTCTACAAGCGCTCGGGATGCCCGCCGAACCGGTGTTCCAACACAGCGACGATCCCACGCTGACTGCGTTCGCGGCGCTGTTCGAGGAATCGGAGTTGTTCACCTTCGCGGCCGACCAGCACCTGCGCACCGGAGCGTTGACGCCCATCTACGACTGCGAAACGCAGGCCCGCCGCAGCCCCGACGGCGCACTCGAACGGTTCGTCGTCACCTGGGCGCCGGTCTGGCCGCACACCGACCCGGTGACGGGCTTTCGCACCGGCGGCGATTCCTCCGTGTTCGGAACCGCGCCGACGGTGGCGATGCCGCCGGACGAGCGCACCGCCGCGCTGCTGCTGCTGGTGACCACAGCTTTCGTGCACCTGTCGGCGGCCCGGACGGGTTCCGGGCGGGTGGTGCGGGGTGCGCTGGAAGCTGATGACGGCAGCTACCACTTCCTCGAACTGATCCCCACGGACCTGAGCGGACCCGGGGCCAGGCCCGACCGGTCGGCGCTGAACCCGGCCGGTGGCGCCTGAGCGACGGGCGCGGCGCACCGACCACCTGACGGCGGGCTGGAGCGCGGCCCGACGCCCGCCGGGGCCTGGCCAGACGGCAGGCCGGAGCCCGGCCGGACGCCCGGCCGGGGGGCAACCAGGTACCTGGCCGGAAAGGGTTTCAGTCCGGGGTTACGTGTACCACAATGCGGTGATGCGCACTGCTCCCGCGTCGGTCCACGCCGTCACCGCACCCGTCCTGGCCCCCCTGGACGATCACCTGCGGCAGACCTTCGCGCTGCGGCTCGACCGGTGGTGGTCCGACCTTGACGACGCGCTGCGCACCGTCTACCCACCGGCTCAGGCTGAGCCCCTGGCGCTCGAACTGGTGCTGCGCGCCGCGCACGCGTTCGCCGAGCGCCCCGCCGACCTGCATCGTCTCGACGAAGCCCGCACGCTGGAGCCGGACTGGTTCCAGAGCCCGGCCATGCTGGGGTACGCGGCCTACACCGAGCGATTTGCCGGCGACCTCACCGGCGTGGCCAAGCGCATCCCGTACCTGCGGGAGCTCGGGGTCACCTACCTGCACCTGATGCCGTTGCTCCTGCCGCGCGACGGTGACTCCGACGGTGGCTACGCCGTGGCCGACTACCGCCGCGTCCGTCCCGACCTGGGCACCATCGACGACCTGCGCGAGCTGACCGCATCCCTGCGGGCCGACGGGATCAGCCTGGTGCTCGACCTGGTGCTGAACCACGTCGCCCGCGAACACGAGTGGGCGGTCCAGGCCCGCGTCGGCGACGAGCGGTACCGCAACTACTTCCACTGGTTCGCCGACCGCGCCATGCCCGATGCCTACGAGCGCACCCTGCCCGAGGTGTTTCCCGACTTCGCGCCCGGCAACTTCACCTGGGACGAGGACCTGCACGCCTGGGTGTGGACGACGTTCAACTCCTGGCAGTGGGATGTGAACTGGGCCAACCCGGACGTGTTCACGGAGTACGCCGAGCTCGTCCTCTTCCTGGCCAACCTCGGCGTCGAGGTCGTCCGCCTGGACGCGATCGCGTTCGTGTGGAAGCGCCTCGGCACCAACAGCCAGAACCAGCCCGAGGTGCACGCGATCACCCAGGGCCTGCGGGCCGTGGCCCGGATCGCGGCCCCGGCGCTGGTGTTCAAGGCCGAGGCGATCGTGTCCCCGGACGACCTCGTGCACTACCTGGGCCAAGGACACCACCACGGCAAGGTCAGTGACCTGGCTTATCACAACAGCCTCATGGTGCAGACCTGGTCGGCGCTGGCCGCGGGAGACGCCCGGCTGGCCGCCCACGTGCTCGGCAACCTGCCCACCGCGCCGACGACCACGGCCTGGCTCACCTACGTGCGGTGCCACGACGACATCGGCTGGGCGATCACCGAGGAGGACGCGGGAGCGGTCGGGCTGAACGGCTTCGAGCACCGCCGCTTCCTGTCCGACTACTACGCCGGTGAGTTCTACGGCTCGCCCGCGCGCGGGCTGGTGTTCCAGGCCAACCCGCAGACCGGCGACCGGCGGATCAGCGGCACGACCGCCAGCCTGGCGGGGATCGAGTCCGCGCTGAGGATGGCGGACGAAGACGGGGCCGGCGCAAGCCGTGCGGACGCACTGGACGCCGCCATCGCCAAGGCCCTGCTCGTCCACGCGGTCGCCCTGGGCTGGGGCGGCGTGCCGGTGCTGTGGTCCGGCGACGAGCTCGGCCTGACCAACGACCCGTTCTGGGCCGACGAGCCGGGTCACGCCGGAGACAACCGGTGGGCTCACCGGCCCCGACTGCCGTGGGACGTGGCCGAACAGCGCCTGGAGCCCGGAACCGTGCCCGGGCGGATGTTCAGCGGCATCGCCCACCTGGCCCGCGTCCGGGCCGACCTGGACCACCTGCACGCGTCCGTCCCGGCCGAGATCGTGGCGCTGGGCGATCCGGGGATCCTGCCGGTCGTGCGCAAGCACCCGGTGGGCAACCTGCTCGGCCTGTACAACGTCACCGGTTCCTGGCGGCCGTTCTCGGCCTGGCGCCTGGACGAGTTCGGGCTGGGCGCGGCGACGGACGTGCTGTCCGGTGAGGTGCCCGACGTGGGCGATGACGGCAACCTGTGGCTCGCTCCGTATCAGGCCCGCTGGCTGGTCGAGCGCTGACCGACCCGCGCTTTGCCGGTGGACCTGGGACCCCGGCCAAGGAGCATCTGGACCAGCAAAGCGTTGCTGACCCAGGCCCAGCCGAGCGTGTCAGTTGATTTGGCGCTCGTGGCCGGACCAGAACGGTTCGCGGAGCTTGAACTTCTGCAGCTTCCCGGTTGCGGTGCGGGCCAGTTCGTCGCGGAACTCGATGCGCTTCGGGCACTTGTAGCCGGCCAGCGAGGCGCGGCAGTGGGTGATCAGGTCCGCCGCGGTGAGGTCGGAACCATCGGTCACCACCAGCGCGGTGACCAGTTCGCCCCACTTGTCGTCGGGGATGCCGATGACGGCCACCTCCTTCACCGCGGGATGGGAGCTGAGGACGTCCTCGACCTCGATCGAGGACACGTTCTCGCCCCCGCTGATGATCACGTCCTTCTTGCGGTCGGCGATGACCAGGTAGTTGTCCTCGTCCAGGTGCCCGCCGTCACCGGTGTGGAACCAGTTGCCGGCCTGCGCGTCGGCGGTTGCATCGGGGTTCTCCCAGTACCCGGCCAGGTTGTGGTTGCTGGCGGTCAGCACCTCGCCGTCGGCATCGACGCTGACCCGCACCCCGATCGTCGGCGCGCCGGCTCGGCCCAGGCGGCGGGCCTGCTCGTGCGGTTCCAGCCCGTCCCATTCGGACCGCATCCGGCTCATCGTGACCAGCGGGGACGTCTCGGTCAGGCCGTAGATCTGGATGAACTCCCAGCCCAGCTCGGCCCGCACCCGCTCGATCGTGCGCGTCGGCGGGGGAGCGCCGGCCACGATGACCCGGACCCGGTCACGGCCGGGGATCTCGCCGTCCCAGTTCGGCGCCGCGTCGAGCACGGCGTTGACGACGGCGGGTGCCGCGCACAGGTAGGTGACCCCGTGCTGCTCGACCCGGCGCAGGATCTCGGTGCCGTCGATCTGGCGGATGACGATGTGGCGCGCGCCCATCCCGGTGGCCGCGTACGGGTGGCCCCAGCCGTTGGCGTGGAACATCGGCAGGGTGTGCAGGTAGACGTCGGCGTCGTTCACCCCGGCGTGCAGGGCGAACGTCACCGCGTTGAGCCACAGGTTGCGGTGAGTGAGCTGAACGCCCTTGGGCCGGGCCGTCGTGCCCGACGTGTAGTTGATGGTGGCGGTGGCGTTCTCGTCCGGCTCCGCCCAGGGCACGGGATCGGCGCCGGTTCCGCCGTCATGGGTATCCGCCCCGCCGGTGCCACCGCCGTCGACACCGAAGATCTCGGCGTCGCTCTCGCCGAGCAGGAACGTCTTCGGCCCGCTGATGCGCGAGCGCAGGTCGCCCAGCGCCGGATCGAGCAGCAGCACCTCCGCGCCGCTGTGGCCGATGATGTAGTCGATCTCGGCCGGGGCCAGCCGGAAGTTGATCGGCACCAGCACCCGGCCGTACCCGGAGACGCCGAAGAACGACGTGAGCAGGCGCGCGGAGTTGTGCGACACCACTGCCACCCGGCCGCCGACCGGTACCCCCAGACCGTCCAACGCGGCGGCCTGGGCCCGGGCCCGGCGGGCCAGCTCGCGGTAGCTGACCTCACCCCACGACGGGGCCGGCTGTTCAGGCTCGTCCACGACCCCGATCCGGTCGGGGTAGACGGTGGCCGCGCGGTCCAGGAAATCGGCCACGGTCAGCGGGTAGAACATCGGCGACTCTCCTGGATGTCGAACGGGTTACGACCCAGATTCGACCACACCCGCGCCCGGTCTGACAGGCCAAGACAGCACGCTTTGGCCTCGTAGCAGGCCGACACACCGACGACGCGACGGCTACGCGGCCAGGGCCTGATCCCGACGCTCCTGCGAGCAGGTCAGATCCAGCGTCCTGAGCGGCAGCTCAAATCCAGCTGGGGAACCACATGTGTTCCTGCCAGGTCCGGTACGTCATCGTCACGTCGGTGAAGACGGGCCACATCCAGACGAAGTCGGCCACCACCGCACCCAGGTACAGCCCGGCCAGCAGCACGCCCCAGTTGGGGTTGTAGCGCAGCAGCCGCATCGACGGCACCCGCGCGGCGCCGATCAGGGTGCCCAGCGCCAAGGTCAGGCCGAGGATCAGGAACGGCATGAGCGGGGCCATGTAGAACAGGAACGATGTCCGTTTCGGATAGGGCAGGTACACGGCCCAGCCGGCGACGAAGGCGATCAGCACGGCGCCGGCGCGCCAGTCCCGGGTGGTGGCCCAGTGCCAGAGCAGCCACAGCAGCACCGGCACGAAGGCCCACCACATCAGCGGCGTGCCGATGAGCAACACCTCGTTCACGCACTTGGCCGCCCCGCAGGTCGACTTGCCGCTCTGCCCGTCCGGGGTCTGGAAGTACGTGAACAGGATCGGCCGGCCCAGCGCCAGCCAGCTCCACGCCGTGGCCTTGTAGGGGTGGGTCGTGTCGAGCGTGGAGTGGAAGTGGTAGGCGTTCGAGTGGTAGTCGATCAGCGACCGGATCCAGCCGGGGATGAGCCGGGCCACCCCTTTGGCCGGCACCGTGTCGGCCCAGTGCCGGTTGTAGGAGTTCTCCCCGGCCCACCAGCCCAGCCAGGTGAACGCGTAGCTGGCCAGCGAGGCGAAGCCCAGGGAGCCGACCGCGCCCAGCCACGATCGGCCCAACGTGGCGTTCCAGCGCCAGCGCACCCCGGCCGACTTCAGCGCCCCGAAGTCCCACGCCAGCGACGCCATGGCGAAGATGACCAGGAACGACAGCCCGCTCCACTTCACCCCGCAGGCGAGGCCGAGCAGGATCGCCCCGACCATCCGCCACGGCCGCGGCCCGAGCGCAGGCACGCCGGCCCGCGGATCCCCGCCGTCGGCCAGGAACCGGGCCAGCCGCGCCCGGAACTGGTCCCGGTCGATGACCAGGGCACCGAAACCGGCCAGCACGAACGTCTCCAGGAAGATGTCGAGCAGGGCGATCCGGGACAGCACCATCGAGACGCCGTCCATGATCATCAACGCGCCGGCGATGGCGCCCATCAAGTTGGAGCGGAACATCCGCCGCGCGATCCGGATGATCATGAATACGCACGCGGTGCCGGCGATGGCCGGGGCCAGCCGCCAGCCCAGCTCGTCGTTGCCGAAGAGGTAGGACGTGATGGCGATGCACCACTTACCCACCGAGGGATGGACGATGAACCCGTAGCCGGGGTTGTTCTCGTACCCGTACCGCAGCATCTCCTGCGCCTCGGTGGCGTAGTAGACCTCGTCGAACTGCTTGCCCTGGGGCACGGTGAGCGCCCACAGCCGGGTGAACCCACCGATCACCGTGAGCAGCCCGGTCAGGTAC
Organism: uncultured Jatrophihabitantaceae bacterium; assembly: GCA_964252015.1. Lineage (GTDB taxonomy): Bacteria > Actinomycetota > Actinomycetes > Mycobacteriales > Jatrophihabitantaceae > CAXSBR01. The sequence continues at coordinate 12,272 of CAXULW010000034.1, forward strand.
CAGCCGGTGAGCGGCGACGGATCGCGCCAACCCCGCAGCGCGGACGGCACCGCCGTGGGTTCGTCGATTTCCACCGGCGCCATGATCGGGGGCGGGGCGTCCTCGCGGTCTCGGTCGGCGTCGGTATCGGCGGCCGGAGCACTCGCGGTCGCCGTCACCCCATCGATGTTAGGTGAACTGGGCCGATGCCTCTCGGCTACGCGGTTCTGCCGGCGCCGATGGCTAAGGTCGGCCCGGTGACGGGCGGCGGTCGAAGCGCTGAGGATGTAGTTCGCGGACGGGTCATCCTGGCCGCCACTCCGCTGGGTTCGGTGGGTGACGCCAGCGCCCGGTTGCGGGCGGCGCTGGCCGACGCGCCGGTGATCGCGGCCGAGGACACCCGCCGGTTGCGCCGGCTGGCCGCCGACCTCGACGTGACCATCAGCGGCCGGGTGGTGTCGTTCTTCGAGGGCAACGAGACCGCCCGCCTGCCGTCCCTGCTGGACGCGCTCAGCGACGGTCTCGACGTGCTGGTGGTGACCGACGCCGGCATGCCCTCGGTCTCCGACCCGGGCTACCGGCTGGTGGCCGCGGCCGTGGCGGCCGGGTTCACGGTCACCTGCCTGCCGGGCCCGTCCGCGGTCCTGGCCGCGCTGGCGGTCTCCGGGCTGCCGGTGGACCGGTTCTGCTTCGAGGGGTTCCTGCCCCGCAAGGGCGGCGAACGGCGGCGGGCGCTGGCCGCGCTGTCCGACGAGCCCCGCACGATCGTCTTCTTCGAGGCGCCGCACCGGTTGCCCGACGCCCTGGCCGACTGCGTCACCGCGTTCGGCGGCGACCGTGCGGGCGCGGTCTGCCGCGAGCTGACCAAGACCTACGAGGAGGTGTGGCGGGGGCCGCTGCGCGAGCTGGCTGGGCGGGCCGCGGCCGGGGTCCGGGGCGAGATCACCGTCGTCGTCGCCGGGGCGGCGCCGTCCACGGAGCCGGTGGCCGCGGCTGATCTGGCCGAGGCGGTGGCCGCCCGAGAGGCGGCCGGCGTCCATCGCAAGACGGCCGTGGCTGAGGTAGCCGTCCACTTCGGCCTGCCCAAACGGGAGGTCTTCGACGCCGTGGTAGCCGCCAAACCCCGCTGACCCCGCGGTTTGTGGTGGGAACTGACCCACCTGAGTGGGTCAGTTGCCACCACAAGCCGGTTCGGCGCCGCCAAAAAACGCGGGCCGATCCTCACTAGGGTTGGCGTGTGACTTCGCACATCCTGACCGCGGTGGCATGGCCCTACGCCAACGGCCCGCGCCACATCGGCCACGTCGCCGGCTTCGGCGTTCCCTCCGACATCTTCAGCCGCTACCAGCGCATGGCCGGCAACCGGGTGCTGATGGTGTCGGGCACCGACGAGCACGGCACGCCGATCCTGGTCGAGGCCGACAAGCAGGGCAAGCAACCGCGCGAGGTGGCCGACACCTACAACCGCGTCATCGCCGAGGACCTGCGCAAGCTCGGGCTGTCCTATGACCTGTTCACCCGCACCACGACCCAGAACCACTACGACGTCGTCCAGCAGATGTTCCTCACCCTGCTTGACAACGGCTACATCTTCCCCAAGACCCAGCTCGGCGCGATCAGCCCGTCCACCGGGCGCACCCTGCCCGACCGCTACATCGAGGGCACCTGCCCGATCTGCGGGTACGGCTCGGCCCGCGGCGACCAGTGCGACAACTGCGGCAACCAGCTCGACGCCACCGATCTGATCGAGCCGCGCTCGCGGATCAACGGCGAGACGCCGGTGTTCATCGAGACCGAGCACTTCTTCCTCGACCTGCCCGCGTTCGCCGAGACCCTCGGGGGGTGGCTGCAGGGCAAGCAGGACACCGGCACCTGGCGCCCGAACGTGCTCAAGTTCTCGCTCAACCTGCTCGATGACCTCAAGCCGCGCGCGATCAGCCGCGACCTCGACTGGGGCGTCCCGGTGCCGCTCGACGGCTGGCGCGACCGCACGGACAAGCGCCTGTACGTGTGGTTCGACGCCGTCATCGGCTACCTGTCGGCCTCGATCGAGTGGGCCAAGCGCACCGGCGACCCGGACGCGTGGCGCCCGTTCTGGCAGGGCAGCCAGGACGGGGGAGACGCCCGCGGCTACTACTTCATGGGCAAGGACAACATCGTCTTCCACGCCGAGATCTGGCCCGCCATGCTGTTCGGCTACTCCGGGATCGGTGCGCGCGCGGGGACTCCCGGGCCGCTCGGGAAGCTCGACCGTCCGTACGACGTGGTGTCCTCTGAGTTCCTGACCATGGAGGGACGCAAGTTCTCCTCGTCGCGCTCGGTGGTCATCTACGTGCGCGATTTCCTCGACCGCTACGACGCGGACGCGCTGCGCTACTACCTGTCCGCGGCCGGGCCGGAGAACCAGGACACCGACTTCACCTGGTCGGAATTCGTGCGCCGCAACAACGACGAGCTCGTGGCCGGCTGGGGCAACCTGGTCAACCGCACCGTGTCGATGACGGCCAAGAACCTCGGCGTGATCCCGGAACCGGGCGAGAAGAACGATGCCGACCGAGCACTGCTGTCCACCTCGGCCGCGGGTTTCCAGAAGGTCGGGGACCAGCTGGAACGGGCCCGGTTCAAGGCCGGGCTGGCCGACGCCATGAACGTCGTCGCCGAGGCCAACCGGTACCTGTCCGACCAGGCGCCGTGGCAGCTCAAGAACACCGACCCGCAGCGGATGGGCACCGTGCTGCACACCGCGCTGCAGGTGGTCGACGACGTCAAGACGCTGCTCACCCCGTACCTGCCGTCGTCGTCCACCCGGGTGCACGCCGCACTGGGCAACGACGGGCCGTGGGCGCCGATGCCCGAACTGGTCGAGGTGGACGAGCCGACCGCGGCCGGCACCCCGTCGTACGCGGTCCTGACGGGTGATTACTCGGCCACCCCGCCGTGGCGCTCGGTGCCCATCCCGTCCGGACGACCGCTGGCCGCGCCGACGCCCGTGTTCACCAAGCTGCTGCCGTCCGTCGTCGACGAGGAACTGGCCCGCATCGAGGAAGGCCAGTCCTGAGCTCGCTGGCAACTCCACGGGCACGGCCGTGAGCAAGCGGGAGCGGGACACCTCGCCGCCGCCGTCGCCCGCGCCGCTGCCGGGTGAGATCTTCGACGCGCACTGCCACCTGGACGCCATGGCCCAGCGGATGGGCCGGGCGGCCGACGAGCCGTTCGTGGCCGAGGTGATGGCCCAGGCCCGGGCCGTCGGCGTCACCCGGGTGATCACCGTCGGCGACACCGTCGCCTCGTCCCGGTGGTGCGTGCAGGCGGCCAACGCGCACCCCGACGTCTACGCCGCCGTCGCCGTCCACCCGAACGAGGTCAACGACCTGCGCGAGGACGATTACGCCGAGCTGGCCGGGCTGGCTCGCGATCCCCGAGTGGTCGCGGTGGGCGAGACCGGCCTGGACTACTACTGGGACACGGTTCGGCCCGAGGTCCAGCACGAACACTTCGCCCGTCACATCGCGTTGGCCGACGCGGTGGGCAAGCCGGTGATGATCCACGATCGCGAGGCCCACGCCGACGTCCTGCGCATCGTGGCCGAGCAGGGCGCACCGAGCGCCGGCGTCGTCTTCCACGCCTTCTCCGGCGACGCAGTCATGGCCCGGATCTGCCGAGACGCCGGGTATGTCCTCTCCTTCGCCGGGGTGGTGACGTTCACCAACGCTCCGGGGCTGCGCCAGGCGCTGCAGGAGACGGCCGGCGACGGCATCCTCGTCGAGACCGATGCACCCTTCCTGACCCCACATCCGTACCGGGGGCGGCCGAACTTTCCATATCTAGTGCCGTTGATCGTTCGATCAGTGGCCGACGTCACGCAATTGAGTCCGGAGTCAGTGATTGCGGGGGTTCAGGCCACCGGTAGGCGCCTTTTCGCCTGGTAGGGCGGCCCGCAGTTGGCAGGCGCCTTGGCCAATTCGCTATCTCGTTGTTATGTTGTCGTGACCTTCCGCCCGATGCGGAACTCCCCGCAACGGAGCGGGCCTGCCCCCTACTCGTCGTCGTCGCTGCCCCTGTCATTGCGGTGGGCGCGACCCTCGGGTCGGTGTCGGCAGTCACACGATCAGGGAGAATTACGTGCGCAAGAGCGCAAAGTTGGGCCTTTACGCATTGGTCCTGAGCGGGATGGTCGGTGGCACCGCCGCCTGGGCCACCACCGACAAGGCCGTGGCCGTCACCATCGACGGGCAGGCTCGCACCATCCACACCCGCGCGGGCACGGTCGGCGGTGCGCTCAAGGCTGCGCACGTCGGCATCGGCGCCCACGACGTCCTGGCTCCAGCCGCGGCGACCAAGCTGCACGACGGCAGCCGCATCGTGGTCCTGCGCGGACGTCAACTCCGCCTGAACGTCGACGGCAAGCTCATCACCGTGTGGACCACCGCATCCACGGTCAGCCAGGCGCTGGCCGAACTGGGCTACGGCACGGACGAGACCGTCAGCGTCTCTCGCGCTACCCGCCTACCGCTCACGCCGACCCAGATCACGCTGCTCACACCCAAGGCGGTCACCATCCGCGCCGACCACAGCGCGGTCGAGGTCATCACCACCGATCGCACGGTCGGGCAGGCCCTGGCCGCGGCCGGTCTGCGGGTCGGCCCGCAGGATCAGCTCTCCGCCCCGGTCACCAGCGCGCTCACCGACGGTGAGGTCATCGTCCTCAAGCGCGTCAAGACGACCACTACAACCACGACCAAGTCCATCCCCTACACGACCAAGACGACCAAGGACTCGGACGAGTTCAAGGGCACCACGGTCGTGATCAAGCTCGGGCACGCTGGCCTGCAGAAGGTCACCTGGCAGCTCGTGTACGTCGACGGCAAGCTCGTCGGCAAGCGCATCACCGCAACCGTCATCGTCACGAAGCCCGTCAGCAAGGTGCAGAAGGTCGGCACCAAGTCCAAGCCCAAGCCGGTGACCAAGCACGAGGACTCGTCGGGTTCGGGTTCGAGCTCCGGTTCGAGCGGCAGCAGCAGCGGTCCGGTGCCGAGCGGTAGCGCCCAGTCGATCGCCCGATCCCTCGTCTCCGCGCACGGCTGGAACGGCGACCAGTTCTCCTGCCTGGTCAAGCTGTGGAACCGCGAGAGCGGCTGGCGCACCACCGCCGCCAACCCCAGCGGCGCGTACGGCATCCCGCAGGCGCTGCCCGGCTCGAAGATGAGCTCGGCCGGCCCCGACTGGCAGCACAACGCGACGACCCAGATCAAGTGGGGGCTGGGCTACATCAGCGCCCGCTACGGCACCCCGTGTGGCGCCTGGGCACACTCGCAGAGCACCGGCTGGTACTGAGACGGCGGTACTGACGGCTCGGAACGGCCCGGTTCCATTGCGGGGAGCCGGGCCGTTCCGTCGTTGGCGGCCTCACTGGTAATGCGCGGTAATGCGCCGTCGCGGGCCGTCCACGGTGAGGTTGCCGCCGTAGGGCAGCACCCACTGGGGATCGGTGTGACCGATGTCGACGTCGAACACGATCATCGCCGACGGGTTGTAGCGGGCGAACGCGGCCAGGAACGCTTCGTGTTGCTCGGCGCGGTAGCGATCCCGATCCGCCGGCGCCACGTACGTGAACAGGCTGGACGCCTTGGCCAAGCCGACGATGACGGCGGGGAACTGGGCCAGCAGACCCCGTTCCCCGGCGTTGCGCAGCATGCGCGAGACCTCCAGCGCGCTGGGCAGCTCCTCTGAGGTCTCCAGGAGCAGGACGCAACCCTGGTAGTCCTCGACCGGGCGTATCCACCGCCCGGCGGCCAGGTTCCAGTGCACGATCTCCAGGTTGCCGCCCCAGCTGGGTCCGGTCACCACCGCGGTCGGCTGGTGCCAGCGCCAACCCGGACTGGGCTGGGTCGGGGCGGGACGGTCCAGCGCCGGCGGGTCGGCCCAGTCCACCTCGTCCTCGCTGAACGTCCGCACCGGGTGCAGGTCGAGATCGCCGCCGGTGAGCAGCGCCGCCCGCAGCGACCGCGCCGACACCGGATGCAGACCGCCGGCCCGTCCCAGATGCACCATGGTCGAGCCGCCGTGGTATCCGACGACGCCCAGGTTCCACAGCCAGTTCAACACGTTGGTGTTGTCGCTGTAGCCGACGAACGGTTTGGGATCGGCCCGCACGAGGTCGGGGTCGAGCAGCGGCAGCACCGTGATCTGATCGTCCCCACCGATGCTGGCCAGGACGGCCCGGATGGTGGGATCGGCGAACGCGGCGTTCAGGTCGCGGGCGCGATCCGCGGCGGACGCGCCCAGTTCACGGGTGGTGGGGTACTCCACCGGAACGAGGTCGAATTCGGCCCGCAGGCGCGTCATCGACAGCGAGTGGACGGCGGGGAACATGCCCGGCGCCGCGAACCCAGGGGAGACGACCGCGACGCGATCGCCCGGTGCGAGACGGGGCGGGGTGACGAAGCTCGGGCGCATGTCCCGATTCGACCGTGTCTCGCGCCCGGACGCCAGCGGCTTTCTGTGCCCAGTGCGGCTATCGGTGCCCGAAGACCTGGCTTGTCGGTGTCCGAGCGCTGGGTGAGGCTTGCAGCCTCTGGGTTTGATGAGGGGTCTGACTCAGCGACCCTAGGACCGCGGTTCGATCGCCGTCTGCCCGCTTGCGCCTGGGGTGGGCGGCTTACTGCCGCCCGAAGGAGGACGAACGGGGCCGACGTTACTGGTGATCGGCACCTTGCCGCCCTTTGTGACCATCGAGTCAGGGCGGATGATCTTCGTTTCGCGTCCGCGTGGTCGGGCCATTCTGCACCTCCTGAGTGGTGAGTATTTTACCTGGTTGGACGTCGCTCGGCTCCGGCTCAGCGTTGAGAAACTCGACCGCGATGGCCTCTGTGCACGGGATCCAGGCCCCGCGCGAGCCCGGTTGCGGGGCCACGAACGTTCCGGCTTCATCGAGTTGCCAGGCTTCTTCTACAAATACTGCGGGCGAGTCCGGATAGGAGCTGAAGTAGGAATCGCGCCGATACAAACCCCCGTGCCACTCGCCATCGCCGGTGACGATGCGAACGAAGCCTTCGCCGCTGCCGCCATGGTCCACCGCCCAGTCCCATGCTGTCGGGGTCGGGTCGAAGCGGAGGCCACCGTGAATTTCGGATCTGGCCCCGAGCCACCCGAGTCCGGCGTTCGCCGACCGGCGAAGCCGCGCGTGGTGTGGGCCCCAGGTGAGGCCGAGCGGGCCGCGTTCGCGGGCATGAGAGATCCACTCTCCGATGATGTATCGGCGAGCCGCAAAGTAGGCGGCCGCGGCGGGAAACAGGAATAGCAGGAGAAGAGCGAGAAGGCTCTCGAACCGTGTGTGGTCGAGGAACCAATGGTGCAGGCGGGCGTTGGTCCTGTCGCGGCCTACCAGCCGCACAACAGTCGGGCCGAGCACAAAGCCGTAGACGCTATCCAGAACGACGCTGGCGGCCAGCGCCCGCAGGACTCGATTGGCTAGATCCCGGTTGGCTGGTATCTCACCTGCCAGGCGGGCGCGGACGGCCTGGTAGACGCTTCCCGGCAGAACGAACGCCACCAGGATGGCTAGCTGCGTCACGGTGTTTGGGGTCATGGTGGTCTAGAACGTAAAGCCGGGGTCCGACAATTCGGCGTCCTCATCTCAGATGGACACGAACCTGGTTCGCCCGCCGGCGCAAGCCTCCGGATCTCTCGCGCGTTCTACGGTGTGACCGTGCCCGTCCCCGTCCCCGCCGCCGACCCCCCCGTCCCCGCCGACCCGGTTGAAGTCGGCGACGGGCCGGCCGCGACGTCGGGGCTGCTCGGTCCGGCCGAGATCCGGGCGTTGGCCGCAAGCGCGGGTATCCGTCCGACCAAGACGTTGGGGCAGAACTTCCTGCACGACGCCAACACGATCCGGCGCATCGTGCGGCTCGCCGCGCTGGACCCGGACGACGTCGTGCTCGAGGTCGGACCGGGGCTCGGCTCGTTGACCTTCGGCCTGCTCGAGGCCGTGCGGCGGGTGACCGCGGTGGAGATCGACCCGGTAGTGGCGGCGTTATTGACCCGAACGGCAACCGCGCGCGGGCTCAGCGACCGGCTCGGCGTCGTCACCGCTGACGCGATGAGCGTTCGGGAGCTGCCCGGGCCCGCGCCCACCGCGGTGGTGGCCAACCTGCCCTACAACGTGGCCGTGCCCGTCTTGCTGCAGCTGCTCGAGGCGGTACCGACCCTGCGTCACGGCCTGGTCATGGTGCAGGCCGAGGTCGCCGCGCGGCTGGCCGCCCCGCCGGGATCGCGGACCTACGGCGTGCCGAGCGTCAAGACGGCCTGGTACGCCGCGGTGACCGAGGCCGGCGCAGTGCCCCGCTCGGTGTTCTGGCCGGCGCCCAACGTCGACTCGGGACTGGTCCGGCTGGTCCGCCGCGATCCGCCCGCGCTTCCGGACGGGGTAACCCGGGCCGACGTGTTCTCCGTCATCGACGCCGCGTTCGCCCAGCGACGCAAGATGCTGCGCTCGGCTCTGGCCGGCTGGGCCGGCTCCCCGGCCACGGCGCTGGCCGCGCTCACTGCCGCCGACGTCGACCCGGCGGCCCGCGGGGAGACCCTCGGCGTCGACGCGTTCGTCCGCATCGCCGTGGCCCGCGCCCGGCTCGCTCTTGGCGGTAGCGCCCTCATCTAGAGGCAGTTCCCGCCAAAGGCGCGGGGGTCGGCCAGCGGCGAGGGGTCAGCCGGCGGCGCGGGTGGCCAGCCGTTCGGCCTCGTCCTGGGCGACCAGTGCGTTGACGACGGCTGCGCCGGCGTGGGTCCAGGCGCGCCGGGTCTCGGGCTTCAGGCGCCGCCATTCCATCGGGCCGCCGAGCGCGATGAGCGGGTCGTAGGGGATCTCGACGACGGCCCGGGTCCGCTGGCCGAAGTGCTGGAGCAGTTCGGATCGCACCGTTGCGTCCTGACGCGGGTCGGCGGCGCTGAGCACCGTGATCGCGGACGCGGCCAGCTCGGCCCGTCCGGTCTCGATCAGGTGATCGAGCACCCACGATCCGGAGTAGCCGACGTCGCGCTGGTAGGTGGAGACGACCACGATCTGATCGGCTGCGTTCACCGCGGCCTGCCAGTTGGGGGAACGGACGTTGTTGCCCGTGTCCACGACGATCTGGCGGTAGAAGCGTTGGAGCACCGTGTGGATCCGCTGGAACTCCGACTCACCGATCTGGGCCATGTTGCCCGGGCTGTCGTCGCTGACCAGCGCGTCGAACTGCGCGGCGCCCTGGCTGCGGACGTAGTGGGACAGATCGCCGACGCGGGCATCGGTGCGCTCGAAGCTGGGCAGGTCTCGCAGCAGGTCCCACACCGTGGTGCTTTGCTGGTCAGGGTTCTCCACGCGCACGGCCAGGGTCCCGCGGGTCTCGTTGTCGTCCCATCCCACGACGTAGCCGCCGCGGTGCGCGCCCAGTGCTGACGCCAGCCCGATCGTCGCCGGGGTCTTGCCGGCGCCACCCTTGGGCTGTACGACCACGATGGTCATCGGGCGCGAGAACGTGCGCTGGATGTCGTACGCGTCCTTGCGCTCGGTCATCTCCTGCGGCGACGGCTGCGGTTTGATCAGGCCGCCGCTCATCCGCCGGACCCGACCCTGCCAACCCACCTGGGCCGCCTCGGGGGCCTTGGCCCGGTGACTGGTCACGAGCAGTGATTCCGGGCGCGGCTGATCCTTGGTCGGCAAAGCGCCCCGTCGGGCCGGCGGCTCCTCGGGTCGTCCCTTGCCACCTGGCTGGCGTGGCCCAGGCCCGGGCTGGTTCTGGTTGGCCTGGTTCTGGTTGGCCTGGTTCTGGTTGGCCTGGTTCTGGCTGGGCTGGTTCTGGCCGGGCTGGCCTGCCGAATGGCCGGGCTGGTTCTGGCCGACCGGGGCCTGGCCGTACGGGTTGGTGTTGTGCTGGGGGTACGGGTTCTGGTGGTACTGGCCCTGGTTGTCAGCGGGCGGGTTGGACCGGGCTGGGCCGTAACCGCTGGCCGGGGCGGGGGCTTCCGCCGGTTGACCGTACGTGGGCTGGCCGTAGGTGGGCTGGCCGTACGTGGGCTGGCCGTACGTTGGCTGGTCGTATGAGGGCTGCCCGTACGTGGGCTGCCCGTACGTGGGCTGGCCCAACGAGGGCTGGCCGTATGAGGGCTGGTCGTACGGAGGCTGGGTGGCGTCAGGTTGGTCGTACGCCGGCTCGGCGTACGTGGGTCCCAGCGGCGGTTCGACTGGACCCGGCGGGAGGCCGAACGGCGACCCGAACTCGCCTGATGGGTAGGCGCCGGCCGGCACCGGACCCGACCCGGTAGCCGCCGTCCCGCGTTCGTCGGAGCCGGACGGATCGGCGTAGGACGGATCGGCGTAGGACGGGTTGGCGTAGGACGGATCGGCGTAGGACGGATCGGCGTAGGACGGATCCGCGTAGGACGGGTTGGCGTAGGACGGGTTGGCGAAGGACGGGCCCGCGGCCGGGGGCGACGCGGCTCCGTTCGCGAGCGCGGGGTCGGCGTTCGGATGGGCGTAGTAGTGCACGTCCTGGTAGCCGTCGGCTCCGACGTGCCCGGGGCCCACGGTGCTATGCCGCCCGACCGGTTCCGTGGGCGCGCCGGCCTGGGCTTCGTGCGGCTCGCTCCCCGCTCCAATCGGCGGAATGGCGGTCGTGCGCGTCACCCCGAAGATCGGGCTGTCCGGCTGGTGCGCGGACGCTCCGCCGGGGGCACTCGGGTCGGCGGCTCCACTCGGGTCGGCTCCACCCGGCCCGGCGGCTCCACCCGGCACGGCTGGCTGAGCTGCGCCCGCGGCGGCCGGGGGCTCGGCCGCGGGAACGGGGTGTGCCTCTTCTCGGCCCGGTGCGTGGATTTCGTAAGCCCAGGGGGAACCCTCGCCGGCGTGGTTCTGCGTCATTGCCACTCATTCCTGTTGGGGCATCTGCCTGTGTGGACGCCGGAGCCCCCAGTTCCTCGCCGTGGTACCGCTGATGTCGAACGTATCGCGCAAACGAGCGCGGCGTCGGTCCAGCGCACGGCGACGGTCCCCGGTCGCTTACCCCGGACCGGCCCGGTTCAACCCCGCGGCGCGCCGTCAATGCGGCGCCCCGGATCGGACGAGCGGGTGCTCAGCTGCGCCCGTCGAACAGGCTGGTGACCGAACCGTCCTCGAAGACGGCCCGGATGGCCATGGCGATCATCGGTGACACCGACAACACGGTCAGCTGGTCGAACTTCTGCTCCGGGCGCAGGGGCAACGTGTTCGTGGTGATGACCTCGCGAACCTTGCTGGTGGACAGCAACTCCCGGGCCGGCTCGGACAGCACGCCGTGGGTGGCGACGATGATGACGTCGGCGGCCCCGGCGTCGAACAGCACCTCCGAGGCGCGCACGATCGTGCGACCGGTGTCGATCATGTCGTCGACGAGGACGCATACCCGCCCGGACACGTCACCGACGACGCGGTTGGCCTTGATCTGGTTGGGCACCAGCGGGTCGCGGGTCTTGTGGATGAACGCCAGCGGTGTGCCGCCGAGGCGGTCGGCCCACTGCTCGGCCATCCGCACCCGGCCGGTGTCGGGTGACACGACCGTGATCTCGGCGTCCGCGTACCGGTTGCTGACGTATTCGGCCAGCAGAGGCAGCGCGAACAGGTGGTCCACCGGGCCGTCGAAGAACCCTTGGATCTGGGCCGTGTGCAGGTCGATGGCCATGATGCGATCGGCCCCGGCGGTCTTGAACATGTCAGCGACCAACCGGGCCGAGATCGGCTCACGGCCGCGATGTTTCTTGTCCTGGCGGGCGTAGGGATAGAACGGCGCCACGACGGTGATCCGTTTGGCCGATGCCCGCTTGAGCGCGTCGACCAGGATCAGTGATTCCACCAGCCACTCGTTGATCGGCGTGGTGTAGGACTGCACGACGAACGCGTCGCAGCCCCGCACCGACTCGTCCGGACGGATGAAGATCTCGCCGTTCGCGAACGTCCGCGCCGTGGTCGGGGTCACCGTCACGCCCAGGTGACCGGCGATCTCGCTGGCCAGCTCGGGGAACGCCCGGCCCGAGAACAGCATCAGGCTCTTGCGACCCGCCAACTCGATCGTGCTCATGAGCAGTCCTCCGACGAGCGCTCGCGCGAGGAGAAATGAGTCGACGAGCGCTCGCGCGAGGAGCAATGAGTCGACGAGCGCTCGCGCGAGGAGAAATGAGTCGACGAGCGCTCGCGCGAGGAGCAATGATCCGACGAAATCGTGCTCATCCAGACCCCTCGGTTGGTGCGGTGGGTGCAATCGGTGCGGGTGCGGCGGCGGGACCGCTCCGGGCCGGCTTGGGGCGGGCCGACGCGCCCCGGCCGGCGATGTTGCGTTGCTTGCCCATGCTGACCGCGAGCGCGTCGGCGGGAACGTCCTCGCGAACGACGGTGCCGGCCCCGGTGTAGGCGCCGTCGCCGATCCGCACGGGGGCGACGATGGTGGTGTCCGAGCTGATCCGGACGTCGTCGCCGACCTCGCTGCGGTTCTTGCTCACCCCGTCGTAGTTGGCGAAGATCGTCGACGCGCCGATGTTGGAACGGACGCCGATGGTGGCGTCACCGACGTAGCTGAGGTGCGGCACCTTCGACCCCGCGCCAATGATGCTGTTCTTGACCTCGACGAACGTGCCGACCTTGGCTGCTTCGCCCAGTTCGGCCCCGCCGCGCAGATAGGCGAACGGACCCACGTTGGCCCGGGCACCGATGGTGACCCCGATCGCGACGGCTCGGTTGACGGTTGCTCCTGCACCGACCGAGGTCGCCGTGATCGTGCAGTCCGGGCCGATCACCGCGCCCGTGGCCACGGTGGTTCCGGCCTGCAAATTCACGCCGGGCAGCAGCGTCACGTCGCGCTCGATGAGCACGTCGGCGTCCACCCAGGTCGAGCCCGGGTCGACCACGGTGACCCCGGCGCGCATGTGCTCGTCCAGCAGGCGGTCGGTGAACGTGCGGTGCGCCCGGGCCAGCTGGACCCGGTCGTTGACGCCGGCCGTTTCCTCAGCCGGGGCCAGGACGGCATGCACGACCTCGCCGTCGGCGCGCAGGATGCCGACGACGTCGGGCAGGTACAGCTCGCCCTGGGAGTTGTCCGCGCGGATCCGGGTCAGCGCGCCTCGCAACAGCACGGCGTCGAAGGCGTAGACGAGCGCGGAGACCTCGGTGACCAGAAGTTGCGCGGCGGTGGCGTCGCGATGCTCCACGACCGCGGTGACGGTGCCGTCCGGCGCCCGCAGGACCCGCCCGTAACCGGTGGGATCAGCCACGTCGGACGTGAGCATGGTGGCCCCGGCGCCGGTGGTCCGGTGGCTGGCCAGCACCGCCGCCAGCGTCTGCGCCCGCAGTAGGGGCGCATCGGCCGGCAGGACGAGCACGGTGTCGAAACCGGGCTCGCCCACGGCATCGGCCGCCTCCAGCGCGACCTGCACCGCGTGGCCCGTGCCCCGTTGCTCGTCCTGGACCGCGGCGGTGGCCGACGGGTCAAGCTCAGCGAGGTGGGCGGTGACCTGGTCTCGACCATGGCCCACCACGACGATGGTGGCCGCTGCGTCCAAGGGCGCGGTGGCGGCGAGGACGTGGCCGAGCATGGTGCGTCCGGCAAAGGAGTGCAGGACCTTGGGCCGGGCGGACTTCATCCGGGTGCCCTCGCCCGCGGCCAGGACGATCACGCCGAGGGCGTCGGGACGAGCTTGGGCGGCCCGGCCGGTAGCGGTGGGAGATGGGGCGGCGTCGGTCCGAGCGGGCTCGGGCACGGGGGAGGCACCTCTCGCGTTGACGGTGATGCAAACGAGCTTAGCTCGCGCCGCTGATCGAGACGCCCTTGGCTGGGGGACTCGGACTCGAACCGAGACTGCAAGGCTCCAAAGGCCTGCGGGCTGCCGATTACCCCACCCCCCAAGGATGGTGCGGGTGCGAGCCTACGAGATGGATGTGATTCGGGCGTGCGGATCGGCACCTCCTTCCTAGTTACGTCACCGTAGGTTACGGTGGCGTAACCACGGGAGAAGACACCTCCTTTGACCCACTGACGGCGACTGTCGACGCACCGCGACGACCGCGCGAAGGGCCAAGACATGACCTTGCTCGACCACAACGCGCTCCAACAGAAGGCGCTCGACCAATCCCCTGCCGACTGCGAGATCGACACCGCCGATCTGACCGCGATCACCCCCGGGCCCAAGCCGATGCTGGACGGCACCAAGAAGCGCGGTGAGCAGACCGCGCTGTACATCTTCGTGATCGTGCCGTTCCTGGCCGTGTTGGCCGCGATCCCGCTCGCGTGGGGGTGGGGCCTGGGCTGGACCGACGTGGTCCTGTTCGCCGGGTTCTACGTCCTCACCGGCCTCGGCATCACCGTCGGCTTCCACCGCTACTTCACCCACGGGGCGTTCAAGGCGGTGCGCCCGCTGCGGATCGCGCTGGCGGTCGCCGGCAGCCTGGCCATCGAAGGTCCGGTGATCCGGTGGGTGTCCGACCACCGCCGCCACCACGCGTTCAGCGACCGCGAGGGCGACCCGCACTCGCCGTGGCGCTTCGGCGAGACGACCGGTGCCCTGATCAAGGGTCTGTTCTACGCCCACATCGGCTGGCTGTTCGACGTGGAGCAGACCAACCAGAACAAGTACGCCCCCGACCTGCTCGCCGACCGCGACATCCGCCGGGTCGACCGCCTGTTCCCGTTGTGGGTCGCGGTCAGCCTGCTGTCGCCGGCCATCCTGGGCGGTCTGATCACCTGGTCGTGGACCGGCGCGCTCACCGCGTTCTTCTGGGCCTCGCTGGTGCGGGTCGCCTTGCTGCACCACGTCACCTGGGCCATCAACTCCATCTGCCACACCATCGGCGAGCGTCCGTACGCGTCCCGGGACAAGAGCGCGAACTTCTGGCCGCTGGCCCTGCTCAGCTTCGGCGAGAGCTGGCACAACAGCCACCACGCCGACCCGACCTGCGCCCGCCACGGCGTGGACCGGGGTCAGCTCGACATCTCGGCCCGCACCATCTGGGCCTTCGAGAAGCTCGGCCTGGCCTCGAACGTGCGCTGGCCCAAGCCGGAACGCTTCGCCAAGCTCGCGATCAAGCCCCAACCCTGACGGTTTGTGGTGGCTGTTGACCCACTCAAGTGGGTCAACAGCCACCACAAACCGTGCCGTTCGGGGGGTCAGGTGACGGTGGCGCGGACGTCGTAGGCCGGGTCGCGCCAGGCGCCGGTGGCCAGCACGTCGGCCAACTCGGTCATGGCGTCCCAGACCTCGACGTGGCTCAGGTACAGCGGGGTGAACCCCAGCCGCAGCAGGTCCGGGGCGCGGAAGTCGCCGATGACCTCACGCGCGATCAGGGCCTGGCACACCTGGTAGGCGTGCGGCATCCGCAGCGACACCTGCGACCCCCGCCGGCCGTGCTCGCGCGGGGTGACGACCTCGACGTCGTGCTGGGCCAGTCCGCGGTCGGCGAAGGCGATGACGAGGTCGGTCAGCGCCAGCGACTTGGCCCGGACCGCGTCGAGGCTGACCCCGTCCCACACCGTCAGCGCCGACTCCAGCGCGAGCATGGACAGCAGCGGCGGGGTGCCGAGGCGGGCCCGGTCGATGCCCGTACCGGCGATGTAGTCCTCGTGCAGTCCGAACGGGTCCTCGTGCCCGTGCCAGCCGACGATGGGTAGGTCGGTGTCAGCTTGATGACGTTCGGCGATGTAAATCCACCCCGGTGCGCCGGGCCCGCCGTTGAGGTACTTGTACGAGCAACCGACGGCGAAGTCGGCGCCCAAACCGTCCAGATCCACCGGCACCGCGCCGGCGGCATGGGCCAGATCCCAGACCACGGTCGCGCCCGCCTCATGCGCGGCGGCGGTGATTCCGGCCAGGTCGTACAGCTCGCCGGTGCGGTAGTCCACCGCGCTGAACGCGACCGCGCCGATCTCGTCACCCTCCGCTTCGAGCACACGGATGGCGTCGCCGGGATGGATCGGGCGCACGTCGAGCCCGAGCTGGGCGCCGACCGACGCGGCCACGTAGCGGTCGGTGGGGAAGTTGCCGGCGTCGCTGAGCACCCCGGGCCGCGACGGTGTGCGCCGGGCCGCGGCCGTGATGGCCTGGTGCAGCTGGATGGTGGTCGAGTCACCGCACATGACCTGACCGGGCGCGGCCCCGACCAGGGCGCCGATGCGGTCACCGATCCGGCCGGGCAGCGTCCACCAGTCGTTGACGTTCCAGGACGTGATCAGATCGCGGCCCCACTGCCGGTCCACCGCGTCGGCCACGGCCACCGCGACGCACGAGGGCAGTGCCCCCAGGGAGTTGCCGTCCAGGTAGCGCACCCCGGGCGGCAACGTGAACCGGTCGCGCACGGGGGCGAGGACGTCCGTCGCATCTGCCGCCGCCGCCTCGCCCCTCGACGCAATCACATCAGAGGGCACTGGCTCATCAAAGGGCACTGCGGACCTCCCACAACTCCGCGAACAGCACCTGGTCGACGGCGCGCTTGAGCCACGTCATCCCCGCCGATCCGGCCGTACCCGGTTTCGCGCCGAGGATGCGCCGGACCACGGTGTAGTGCACGAAGCGCCACCGGGAGTGCCGTTCCGAGACCGTGACCAGCGCTTCGGCCAGCTCGGCCAGCTCACCGCCGGACACGTAGACCTGACGCCAGGCCTCCACCACCTCGGGCACGGCGAGGGTCCAGGGCACCGCCGGGTCCCGCTCCAGCACCGCGGCCGGCACGTCGAGCCCCCGTCGGGCCAGCAACGCCACCGCCCGTTCGTAGACCGACGGCGCGTCGAAGGTGGCCTGCAGCTCGGCGGCGATCCGCGGCATGTCCGCGTGCGGGCGCAGCATGCGCTCGTCCTTCACCCCGAGCAGGAATTCCAGCTCGCGGTAGCCGAACGACTGGAAGCCCGACGCGCTGCCCAGCTGGTCCCGGAACCGGTTGTACTGCACCGGCGACATCGGGTCGAACATGCCCCAGGACGCGATCAGCGAGTCCTGCACCGTGACGCTTCGGCGCAGGGTGGTGATCGCGGCCCGCACGTCGTCGCCGTCCATCGCGCTGATCGCCAGGCGCCATTCGTGGCGCAGCAGGGCGAAATGCAGCTCCATGATCTGCGTGGTGACGACGAACGTCATCTCCAGCGGCTCGTCGGTTCGGACGTGGATGAGCTCGCGCAAAACGTCGGCCTCGGTGTACGCGACGAACGGCGTGCGCCCTTGATAGGCCAGTTCCGGTGCGGCGGGTGGCGGCGGCTCGACCGAGCCGGGACGGGGACGGGACATGCCCGCCATCGTGTCAGTCCGGCGCCCCGGGCTCCAGCAGCACCGGGCCGTCCACGCCGCGCCGCTGTCGTTGCTCCCGCGCGACCGCGGGCCGCAGACGGCATGATGGGCAGAACATGGCTGAGGTGAGCACGCGATGGCTGAGGTGACCGCGCGCCCCCGCATCCGGATGAGCGGCAAGGCCCGCCGGGAGCAGTTGCTCGACGTCGGCCGGTCGTTGTTCGCCGAAAAAGGGTTCGAGGCCACCAGCATCGAAGAGATCGCGGCGCGGGCCGGCGTCAGCAAACCCGTGGTCTACGAGCACTTCGGCGGCAAGGAAGGTCTCTACGCCGTCGTCGTCGACCGTGAGATCCAGGCGCTGCTCGGCCGGATCAATTCCGCGCTCACGTCAGGGCATGCGCGCGAGCTGGTCGAGCAGGCGGCGCTGGCCCTGCTGACCTACATCGAGGACGAGACCGACGGCTTCCGGGTGCTGACCCGCGACGCGCCCGTGGTGGCCGGCTACGGCACGTTCTCCTCCTTGCTGAACGACATCGCCTCGCAGGTCGAGTACATCCTGGCCAAGGAATTCGAAGCCCGGAACCTGCAGTCCGACCTGGCCGGCATGTACGCGCAGATGCTGGTCGGCATGGTCGCGCTGACCGGGCAGTGGTGGCTCGAGGTCCGGATGCCCTCGCGCGAAGTGGTGGCCGCGCACCTGGTCAACCTGGGCTGGAACGGTCTGTCCGGGCTGCAGGCCCATCCCGGGCTGGTCAGCAAGCACCGCCTGCAGTCCTAGACCGGAGCCTGACCGGCGGCTACCCGCGGGTGGCTCGCAACGGCAGCCAGACCGCGAGCCCCATCAGCGCCATGGCCAGCGGGAAGTGCACCGCGGTCAGCCCGGAATGGTCGCCGATCAGACCGCCGATGTAGGCCTCGACGACGAGCAGCACCACCAGTGCGCCGCTGCCGAAGACGAGGTCGCGCCGCTCGCGCAGCTTCAGCACCGCAACCACCGTGGCCGCGATCGCCAGCAGGATCGCGATGTCGGCGCCCCGCGCGTGGACGTCGACCCAGGACTGCTGATAGTCCTTTCCCTCGTGTACGAACAGGCCCGCCCACAGCCCCTGGAGCAGGATGGCCAGCGCGGCCAGGCCGATCAGGGACGAGTAGAGCGGGCTACGGGCCCGCGACGCGGCGGAGGGGTCGGTGGTGGCAGACGTTCGGCTCATGGGAGATCCTTTGCGGAGTCAGCGGGAGAGTGATCCTACAGATATGTAGTAGTTTCTGGCCATCCGAGTCCGATGTGAACGGAGTTGCCGAGGTTTCCGCTGCCAACGGTGGACCTGCGCGCTCGCCGACGTAGGGTCCGCGGATGAGCATCAGCCGCGCGCCCGACCGCCCCGAGGACCAGCTCCAGTGGCTCGTCGACCGAGCCCTCATCGGCGATCTGCTGATCGAGTTCGCGCGCGCTCTGGATGAGCGGGACTGGGACGCATATGCGGAGACCTACGCCGAGGACGGCGAACTGGCGATCAGCCCGACCGTCTCGCACACCGGCCGGGCCGGCATGTCGGCCTTCGTCGCCGCCAGCCTGTCGCCGTACCCGGGCGGAACGCATCACCTCAGCACCAACCACGCCATCCACATCGACGGCGACCGCGCGACGACGCGGTCCTACCTCGTCGCCGCGCACGTGTACGAGCTGGACCGACAAGCCATCGGTGCCGGGTGGTACGACTGCCGCGTTCGGCGGACCGAACACGGTTGGCGGCTCGGACACGTCGCGCTCACCGTGCGGTGGGTGGCCGGGGAGCCCATCGCCCACTGACGAACGATCACCCCCGAACGATCACCCCCCAACGATCACCCCCCAACGATCACCCCACGAGGCGAGGAACTGCCGGCGTGAACTGGACGGTTGACCGACACGGCGCGGTGGCCGTGCTGACCTTCGTGCGTCCGCCCGAGAACCTGCTCAGCTTCGCCCTGCTGGCCGACCTCGACGAACGTCTGGTCGAACTGTCGGCCGACACGAGCGTGTCCGTCATCGTGCTGACCGGAGGAGTGCCCGGGTTCTTCGTCGGGCACGCCGACCTCGACGACGTCGGTCGGCTCGTGGATGACGCTCCCGGGCCGGGCTCGCCCGACGCGTGGACGACGACCCTCGAGCGCCTCAGCCAGGTCGCCCAGCCGGTCATCGCTGCGGTGAACGGGCAGGCCTGGGGCGGCGGCTGCGAACTTGCACTCGCGGCGCAGTTGCGCATCGCCGCGCAGAGCGCCACCTTCCGCTTCGTCGAGGTCGGCGCTGGGGCGATCCCGGGAGGGGGCGGCACCCAGCGCCTGCCCCGGCTGATCGGCCCGTCGAAGGCAGCCCGGATGGTCCTCACCGGCGAGATCGTGGGTGCCGAACAAGCGGCCGAGTTCGGGCTGGTGGACGCCGTCCTACCCGACGACGCGTTCCTCGACGCGGTGCTGGCCTGGCTGGCTCCGATGGCCCGGCAACCCCGGCACACATTGGCCGCGGCGAAGCGCGCGCTGGTCGACGGCCTGCGGATGCCGCTCGCGGAAGGACTGGCCTATGAGCAAAGGCTGTTCCGCGCCGTGCTGCGATCGGCCGAATCGCAGGAGATTTTCCGCCGCCACCCGTGAACCCGGGCCGGGCCGATCCGGGCCGGTGGCGGGCTAGCGGGAACGCGGCGGCGCGCCCAACGCGCGGCGGATGCGAGCTGCGGCGTGGAGGTCGTAGGGGTGGGCGAACTCGGTGGTGCGGTAGCCCTGGACGGTGAGGTGCACGGTCGCATCGTCGTCCAGCACGGCCGCGTCGAACCGGTAGTCACCCGCTGATCCCTCGAGCGCGTGCGGCCGGACGACCGCCCGCAGGCGCTGGGTCGAGCTGTCGGCCGAGGTGTGGCGCACGATCCGCTCGATGCGGTGCGGGATCGTCATCCGATCGGTCACGGCCAGTTCCCACAGGCCGGCGGTCTGCAGGCACAGTTCGATCAGCAGGGGCGCCATGGCCGAAGCCCGAGCGGGTTCGACGATGGGCGGCAGGTCCCGGGCCAGGCGTCCCACGAAGACGTCGTCGTCGAACCATGCCGAGTCGACCACGCGGAACGACTCGCCGTGGAAGAACAGGCCGTAGATGTCTTCCGCGTGGACGGCCGGCCCGGCGGGCGTCGCGCCCGGCACACGAGTCGGGCTAGGCGCTGCGGCGGCCGTACTCACGTCGGCGCAGAAGTGCACCCGGCCGGGATCGTCCGCGAACGGGTCGCGCAGTCGCCCATGCAAGAGCGGGCTCTCCGACAGCGTCACCTCCACCCGTCCGGAGCCGCCGGTCGGCACGAAGTAGGGCGGGCCGACCTGCACGTCGCTCACCGCCGTGACGACGGCCTCGGGTCGCAGCGCCCGGGCCGCGCAGGCGATCGTCTCGATGCCCATCACGGTCGACAGCAGCGGTCGGCCGCCGACCAGATGATCACGCAGGAAGCGGTGTTGGCCCAGATCGAACTCGACCCCGACGACATACCCGAGCGGACCGGCCACCGGCGCACTCGGGCGCACGATTCCCGGGCCGGGCTGGTTCATGAGCCGGCGGACGAGGTCGGCACCGGGACATCCTGGAACAGGTCGACGAACGCCTGCGCCGCCTGGCTGCCGGTGCCCGGTGGCTGCGACACGAGCGTCACCGCCTGGGATGCCTGCGGATCGTCGAGGGCGAGGACGACGAACCGCCGTCCCGGATCGGAGTCGAGGGTGTCGGCCACGCTGGCCGGCACGATCGCCGCGCCCAGGCCGAGGGACGCCATCCGGGCCACGTCGATGAGGTTGCCCAGTTCGAAGGCGACCCGGCGGGTCGCACGGGCGCGGGCAAAGGCGAGATCGACCTGGGTGCGCAGGCCGGAGTCATGGTGACAATCGATGAACCCGGTGGTCGCGGCCAGCTCGGCCAGGCCGACGGGCGCGCGGCGGGCACACGGGTTGGTGTCCTCGACGATCGCCACCAGCGGCTCGATGGTGATGAGCCGGTGGTCGAGGCTGGGCGGCAGTTGGTCAGGGAACAGGCCCAGAAACGCGACGTCCAGATCACCGGACTGGATCATCGACACCATCATCAGGCTGCCGATGTCGGAGACGATCACGTCGACCTCGGGGTAGCGGCGGTGGTAGGTCTGCAAGACGCTAGGCAGATCGATCGACCCGTGGTTGACCGGGATGACACCGAGACGCAGCGTCCCGCGCACCAGGCCGGCCATCGCAGCGATCTCCGACCGGGCGCGGGCCACCTCGTCCAGGGCCCGCCGGGCGTGCGGAAGTAACGCCTCACCTGCCGGCGAGAGCCGGACGCTGCGGCTGGTCCGTTCGAACAACGGTGCGCCCAGCTCGCGCTCGAGTTTCGCGATCTGGAAGCTCAAGCCGGACTGCACGATGTGGCACCGGGCGGCGGCCCGGGTGAAGCTCAGCTCCTCCGCTACCGCGATCACGTAGTCGAGTTGACGCAGATCCATCTTGATCTCCGATCAATCGGGCCTGATGTTCGTATTGGACGGCCGACCACATCAAGGTGATAGTGGGGCCCACGGCCATCACCATAGGTCGAATGATCGTAAAACATGATGCTGGACCGCAGCGACCAGGACAGGACTACGCCATGACGCAGACCGAGGAACGCACGATCATCGACGAGACGGGGACCGCCCCGCGGATCACCTTCCCCGACACCATCGCGTTCCGGGGATTCTTCACCCCGGTCCGGGTCGAGGCCGACGTGTACGACCTGGAGGTCGAGGGAACGATCCCGACCGATCTCGACGGCGCGTTCTACCGGGCCGCGGCCGACACGCAGTACCCGCCGTCGCGCACGGAAGACATTTACATTAACGGCGACGGCATGATCACCATGGTCCGCATCAAGGACGGTCACGCCGACCTGCGGACCCGCTTCGTGCGCACCGAGCGGTTCAAGCGCGAGCGCGAAGCCCGCCGGTCCCTGTTTGGTGCCTACCGCAACCCGTTCACCGACGACCCGAGCGTGGCCGGCATCAACGACGGCAACGCCAACACCGCGGTGGTCTGGCACGGCGGCAAGCTGCTTGCTCTGAAGGAGGCAGCCCGGCCGTACGAGCTCGACCCGGTGACGCTGGAGACGAAGGGCATCTGGGACTTCAACGGCGCCCTGACCAGCACCACGTTCACCGCGCATCCGAAGATCGACCCGGTCACCGGTCAGATGATTGCGTTCGCCTACAACTCCAGCGGCCGGCCCGACCGCGAGGTCGTCGTCTTCGAGATCTCCCCGGCGGGCCAGATCACCCGCACCGAACGGTTCCCGGCGCCGTACTCGTCGATGATGCACGACTGGCTGGTCACCCGAGACCACTTGATCTTCACGTTCTCTCCCATGATCTCGGACTGGGAACGGATGAAGGACGAGCCGCAGTACTTCATATGGGACCCGCCCAAGGGCACCCACGTCGCGGTCATCCCGCGCGCGGAGGGCGTGGCCGGAATCAAGTGGTTCAGCAGCGATCTGGTCATGGAGACCCATAGCCTCAACGCCTACACCCAGGGCAACACAATCATCGCCGACCACTTCATCGCCGACAGCGGCTGGTTCTCCCAGTTCCCCAAGACCACCGTCGGCCCGATGCGCGAAGCCCCGCCCTTCGCCCAGCGCTGGACGCTGGACCTGACCAAGGGCAGCGACTCGTGGACCAACGAGACCTCGACCTACACGTCCGAGAAGCTGTTCGATCACCCCGGTGACATGCCGCGGGTCGACCCGCGCGTGCTCATGTCGAAGAACCGGCACTCCTGGATCGGCTCGCTGGACCTCGGGTTGGGCCCGATGCCCGACTTCGGTCCGATGGGGCCGCCGTTCAACTGCCTCGTGCACCTGGACGACGAGACCGGCGCTCGCACCCGTTTCTACCCGGGCCCGGACTCGGCGCCGGAGGAGCCCGTGTTCGTGCCGAAGAGCGGCGACGCGGACGAAGGCGAGGGTTACCTGATCTCGGTGATCAGCCGCCGCGCGCTGAACCGCAACGACGTCGTCATCCTCGACGCGCTCGACCTGGCCGCGGGTCCGATCGCCACGCTCAAGGTGCCGTTCCGGCTGCGGTACGCGTTCCACGGAACCTGGATACCCGGCTCGGACCTCGAACGTGTCTGACGCCTCGACCGCACAGGCCGTCTTCGACCACGCCGGCGTGTCCGTCGCGGACCTGGAGCGCTCGCACTCGTTCTACGCCGATGTGCTGGGCTTCACCACCGTCGAGGACGAGTTCGAGTTCGCCGAACACGACCTGCGCGGGATGGTGCTGGTGAACGCCACTGGCACGCGGGTGGAGCTGTTCTGCCGGCAGGGATCGGAGCCGACCGGGCCCCACCACCAGCTCGATTCGACCCGCAAGCAGGGCTGGTTCCAGCTCGCGCTGCGCGTGCCCGACATCAAGGCCACGTTCGCCGCCGTGGTCGCGGCCGGCGCCGAACCCTCGCTGGCGCCGACCACCGCGCCGGATGGTTTCTCGCAGGTGGCGTTCGTGCGCGACCCGGACGGCAACCTGATCGAGTTCCTGCAGCGCCCGCCCGGGCACGTCTGAGCGGGGCGGTTTCGGGTCACCCTCGCGTCGTTTGACTTCTCACTAGTTGATGCCTCCGTAGTTGATGCCGCTATGCCACCACAAGGAGACGACATGAACTCAAGTCCGGCGGTTCGGTCCAGTCAGGCGACGCGACGTGCGGTGCTCATCGGCGCCACGGCGGCGCTGAGTCTGTTGGCTACGGCGTGTAGCAGCAGCAGCAGCGGCAGCGGTGGGAGCAGCGGGAGCGCGAGCGGGACCTCAGCGACCTCAACACCGTCGTCTGTGGCCGCGCCCAGCGGCGAAGCGGCCGACCTGTTGGGAAAGCCGAAGGCGGCCGCCGGCTCGCCGGTGGTGCTGGGCGTCCTCAACCTGGAGTCCGGACCGGTCACGTTCCCGGAGGTCACCCAGGCCGAGCAGGCCGCGGTGGACTACGTCAACGCCTACCGCGGGGGGATCGGTGGGCACCCGATCAAGTTGGTGGAGTGTGCGACCGACGGACAGCCGTCGACCTCGCAACGCTGCGCGAATCAGATCGCCGATCAGCATCCGGTCGCCATCATCGGCGGTGCCGATACGGGAGCACCGGGCGCGATCGCGGTGTGGGCGCGCAAGAACCTGGCCTACCTCGGTGGTGTCCCCTTCACCCCGGTCGAGGAGAACTACAAGAACTCCGTCCTCTTCTCCTCGATCGGCGCGGCGAACGCAGCCGGCGCCGTCTACGCGGTCAAGACGCTGAAGGCCAAGTCGGCCGCGGTGATCTACACCTCCGACACCCAGGGCGCCGCCGGCGCGAACGGCGACATCATCGCTACGTTCAGGGCCGCCGGGCTCACCAAGATCACCAAGGTCGGTATCCCGCCGACCGCGTCCGACGTGTCGTCCGCGGTGGCGACGGTGGTGAGCGCGCACCCCGACGTCGTCTACATCGACGCACCGGCCGCGTGCCCGGCCATCCTGCACTCGCTGAAGCAGCTGAACAACACGGCGAAGGTGTTCGGCATCGACCCCTGCACCTCGCCGCCGGCGATCAAGGGCGCCGGCGGTGGCGCCGACGGCATGTACTTCGCCTCGGCCACGCTCGGCCCCGAGGCCGGGACCGCGGAGTCTGCGCTCTACCTGGCGGTGTTGAAGAAGTACGCACCCAAGAACATCGTCCTGGACTCGCCCGCGTCGATCGGCTTCCAGACGATCATCGACGTCCAGGTCGCGCTGGCCAAGTTCACGCCCGCCGACCTCACCACGGTCAAGATCGTGGCCGCATTCCGCACGGGCAAGGCGACGCACAACTTCCTGGGCCACGACTACCTCTGCGACGGCAAGCAACTGGCCAAGCAGAAGGCCAGTTGCAACTCCTACCAGCAGATCCGCCAGGTCAAAGGCACCCGCGTCGTCGTCGCGGCACCCGGTTACCTGACGCCGTCGCCGTATTACTTGGGCTAGCGCCCGTGTTACTCGGGCTAGCGCCAGCGGCTCCACCTGCCGGGCGCAGGCGGCCACACCCTTTAGACAGGAGACGAGAATGGCCTCGTTCAGATTTCACACCCGCGTGCCGGTAGCTCCGTCCGCGGTGTGGTCGGTGCTATCCGATGTCGATACCATCCCGGACTGGTTCCCCGGCATCCAACACGCCGTGCAGGTCGGCCAGTTCCGCGAGCTCACGCTCAAGGACGGCGGCACGCTGCGTGCGCGCGTGGTCACCTCGGATGACCAACTGCGGCGGTTACAGTACTCGTTCGTGGCGGGAATGCCGGTGCCGATCGAGTTCCACCTCGGCACTCTGGACGTGATCGCGGACGGCACCGGGTCTTTGGTCATCTACAGCCAGCAGGTCGAGCCGGATGAGTTGGGCGCGATCGTCAGACCGGCCGTCGCCGGCGGAATCGAGGGCATCCGCGCGTACTTCGGCGGCTGACGGGTTCCCGTCGCAGGAAATCAGTCGGAGGACAGTTCCAGCCAGGTGTTCTCGGCGTGCTCCTTGTCGCCCACGAGTCGTTGCAGTTCGGCGTCCAGGGCGCTGACCCGGGCGTAGTCGGTGGCGTGCTCGGCCATCTCGACGTGGATGGCCGCCTCGCGGGCGTCCAGCTTGGCGATCTGGCGTTCCAGGCGGGTGAGTTCCTTACGGGCCGCGCGGGGGTCGACCTTGGCTTTGGTCGGGCCAGCGTTCGGGCTACCGTTCGGGCCACCACTGGAACCACCGGTAGGACCGCCGTCTGGGCCGCCGTCGGGGCCTGTCGGGCCGGTCGTGGTCAACGGCGGCCCTTCCACGGCGCGGCGCAGCGCGAGGTACTGCTCGACCCCGCCGGGCAGCGCGGCCAGCGACCCGTCGCCGAGCAGGGCGACGGTGGAGTCGCAGATCCGTTCGATCAGGTACCGGTCGTGGCTGACCACGACCAACGTCCCGGGCCAGGAATCGAGCAGATCCTCCAGCGCGGCCAGGGTGTCGGTGTCCAGGTCGTTGGTCGGCTCGTCGAGCAGGAGCACGTTGGGCTCGGCCAGCAGCAGGCGCAGCAGCTGCAGCCGGCGCTGCTCGCCGCCGGACAGATCGGCTACGGGGGTCCACTGGCGCTCGTTGGCGAAGCCGAACCGTTCCGCCAACTGGGTGGCCGAGAGCTCGACCCCGGCCAGCTCGGCCGTGGTCCGGACCTCCTGTACCGCCTCGATCACCCGCATGCCCGCGGGCAGCGCGGGTGACTGCTGGGCCAGATGCCCGACCCGCACCGTGCTGCCGATCCGGATCGTGCCCGCGGCCGGCTGGATCTCCCCGGCCAGCAAGCGCAGCAGGTGGGTCTTGCCCGAGCCGTTCACCCCGATCACGCCGATCCGATCGCCCGGGCCGACGTGCCAGGTGACGCCCTCGAGCAGGGTCTTGTCCCCGGCGCGCAGGGTGACGTCCTCGACGTCGTAGACGCTGCGGCCCAGCCGCTTCTGGGCCAGGGCCTGCAGGCGGGTGACGTCGCGCGGCTCGGGCTCGTCGGCGATCAGCGCGGTGGCCGCGTCGATGCGGAACTTGGGCTTGGACGTCCGCGCCGGCGGGCCGCGGCGCAGCCAGGCCAGCTCCTTGCGCAGCAGGTTCTGCCGGCGGGCCTCGCTCGCGTCGGCCTGGCGGGCGCGTTCGGCCCGGGCCAGGACGTAGGCCGCATAGCCGCCGTCGAAGGCTCGGACGCCGCCGCCGGCCACCTCCCAGGTGCGGGTGCAGACCTCGTCGAGGAACCACCGATCGTGGGTGACGACGAGCAGGGCCGACCGCCGCCGGGCCAGGTGATGGGCCAGCCAGTCCACGCCCTCCACGTCGAGGTGGTTGGTCGGCTCGTCGAGCACCAGCAGGTCGGCCGGCTCGATGAGCGCGGACGCCAGCGAGACACGACGCTGCTCGCCGCCGGACAACCGGGTGGCGGGCGCGTCCAAGCCGACGGCGGGAAGGCCCAGACCGGTGAGGATCTCCCGGACGTCGGCGTCGCCGGCCCATTCGTGCTCCGCGGCGTCGCCGACGACGACGTCGCGCACAGAGGCTCCGGCCGGCATCTCGGCCCGTTGGTGGACCCGCGCGATGTGGACGCCGACGGTTCGGCTGACCCGACCGGAGTCGGGTGGCTCGGCGCCGGTGAGTATCTGGAGCAGGGTGCTCTTGCCCCCGCCGTTGCGTCCGACCACACCGATGCGTTCGCCCGCGGCCACCCCGAGGGACACCCCGTCCAGGACGGTGGTGGTGCCGTAACTCTTGCCGATGTTCTCCAGGTTGAGCAGGTTGGCGGCCGCCATCAGATCCTCAGCACAGCTGGGCACCGACGGCGGGACCGCTGGCGACGCGGGTCGTCCGACAGACCTGCGCCTTGATCAGCGCGGTGGCCAACCGGCTCGCGTCCGCGGCGTCGGCGGCCAGGAAGACACAGGTCGGCCCGGATCCGGCGATGACCGAGCCCAGCGCGCCGAGTTCCATCCCGGCGTCGAGCGTGCGCTGCAAGTGTGGGGCCAACGTCAGGGCGGCGGGCTGGAGGTCGTTGGCCAGCGCCGCACCGACGGCGGCCGGGTCACCGTCGCGCAGCGCGTGCAGCAGGCCCGTCGGCGGGAGCAGCCCGGCCGGGTCGTCGAGCCCGGCGGCCTGGCGCCGGTCGAATTCCGCGTAGACGGCCGGGGTCGACAGGCCGCCGTCGGCCAGGGCCAGCACCCAGTACAGCCGGTCGGGAACCTCGAGCACCGGGCTGAGCACCTCGCCCCGTCCGGTGCCGATGGCCGTCCCGCCGCGCAGGGCGAAGGCCACGTCGCTGCCTAGCGCCGCAGCCAGCGCGCTGAGCTCGGCCCGGGTCCGGCGGTGGCCGCTGAGGGCATCCGCACCGATCAGCGCCCCGGCGCCGTCGGCCGAGCCGCCGGCCAGCCCGGCCGCGACGGGAATGGCCTTGTCGATCCGGATCGAGACGGACAGATCGTCGGGGCCGGAACCGAGGATGGCCTGGGCCGCCCGCCAAGCCAGGTTGCGCTCATCGGTGGGCACCTCGCCCGCGTGTTCGCCGGTGACGCGCACGGCCATCGCCGGCGCCGGAACCAACGTCACCGTGTCGAACAGGGCCACCGCGTGGAACGCGGTCATCAGCTCGTGGAAGCCGTCCGGACGCCGTGGCCCCACGCCCAGGTGCAGGTTGATCTTGGCGGGCACTCGGACCCGGACACCGAGGGAGGTGACCGCCGCCCGCGGCGTGGCCGACGGCCCGGCCCCGGGATTTCGGCGGGCGTCCGAACGCGGACCGAACCGGGGCGACCCGGTCGATCCGGTGCGATCGACTATTCGGGCCACCAGCCGAGCGTAGTTGGACGGTCCGGTCGACCGTTCCGGCGTGAGGTCCCCGCTCGGGCTTGCCCGCGGGGTGGGCCACGGAGGCGAGCCGGGGTTTGGGGCCGGTCACCCGCACGGCGCTGGGCTTGTAGACTCACGAGGTTGCCCCGGCGAGGGGTCGGCCACCGGATCGCGCGAGCGCAGGTGGTGACCCGTCATCGACGCGGTACCCGCGGCTCCTGGCCTGTGGCGACGTCGCGTGTCCCCGTCGGGCTGCACTGGCCCCCCGTTGGCGTGCAACCGTGTTCCTAGCCGTATGACCACCCGAGTACCGCCATCAGAGGGAGCTTTCCGTGTCCGAATACCGCCTGTCCGCCGAGCTGCGCACCGAGTTCGGCAAGGGTGGCGCGCGCCGCACGCGCCGTGACGGCAAGATCCCGGCGGTCCTCTACGGCCACGGTCTCGACCCCCAGCACGTGTCGCTGCCGGCCCAGGCGTTCACCCTGGCGGTAAAGCGTGGGGGCGCCAATGTCCTGCTCACCCTCGACATCGCCGGCACCGAGGCCCTGGCCGTGCCGAAGTCGATCCAGCGCCACGCCATCAAGGGCACGTTCGACCACGTCGACCTGCTCGCCGTGCGCCGCGGCGAGAAGATCGCCGTCGACGTCGCCCTGGTCTTCGACGGTGAGATCTCGCGTGACGGCGTGCTGCAGATCGAGATGAACTCGCTCGCCGTCGAGGCCGAGGCCACCAACATCCCCACCGAACTGTCGGTCAGCGTCGAGGGCCTCGAGGTGGGCACCCAGATCAGCGCGGGTCAGGTCACGCTGCCCGCCGGCACCACGCTCACCGGCGACCCCGAGCAGCTCGTCCTCGTCGTCTCGGCCGCCCCGACCGCCGAGCAGCTCGACGCCGAGGTCGAGCAGTCCGAGGCCGAGCTGGGCATCGTCGAGGACAAGTCCGACGCCGAGCTCGCTGCGGAAAGTGCAGCCGAGGAAGAGAAGCCCGCCGAGTAATCGGCTCCTTCGCAAACACCCCAGACCAGGAACGCCCATGCCCGACGACCGTTTTCTCGTCGTCGGGCTGGGCAACCCCGGCCCGCGCTACGCCGCCACCCGGCACAACGCCGGGTTCATGGTGGCTGATCTGCTGGGTGGACGGATCGGCGCGAAGTTCAAGTCGCACCGCGCGAACGTGGACCTGATCGAGGGCCGGCTGGCCGGAGCGTCGATCGTCCTGGCCAAGCCGCGCAGCTTCATGAACGAGTCCGGGGGACCGGTGGTCAACGCGGCTCGGTTCTTCAAGGTCCCGCCCGAGCGGGTCATCATCATCCACGACGACCTCGATCTGCCCTTCGGCACGCTCAAGCTCAAACGCGGTGGCGGCGACGGTGGGCACAACGGCCTGAAGTCGATCACGTCCGCGCTCGGCGCGAAGGACTACGTGCGGGTGCGGCTCGGAATCGGCCGTCCTCCCGGGCGTCAGGACCCGGCCGAGTACGTGTTACGCGAGTTCGGCGCGGCGGAGCGGCGGGATTTGCCGGTCGATGTCGACCGCGCCGCCGACGCGGTCGAGATGGTGCTCAGCGACGGCCTCGAAGCGACCCAGCTGCGCTACCACTCGCTCTGAACCCCGGGGTCACGGGGCCAGGCCGAACCAGACTGTGGCGAAGAGGACGGGCCCGGTGCCCAGGGTGAGTACGGACAACCCGACGAAGGTGCGGGTGCGCATGCCGGCGGTGGATCGCTGTGTACACACCGCCGCGAACAACAGGGTGGTGATCAAGATCGGGCCCGCGAGTGCGGCCATGCCGCCGCCGATGTTGGCGCCTGTCACGCCTTGAGTCATGACGCGCCACAGGCCCGCGGTGGCAATTGCGGTTAGTACGAGTACCGCTGTGGTCGTCCGCGTCAATGTGCCCGTTGCCCGGGTGGCTGTTGTCGACGCGCGAAGTGCCGCTAGGCCCAGCGCTACCGCGATGCCGCCGACGATGTATTCGATCAGCAGTGGGACCTGGTACGGGCCGATCATGTAGAAGTCACCGTGTTCGGAATCGCTCGTGAAGCACCACGTGATTGCGCTCGCCGCCGCGGCCAAGCTCGCGGCTGCCCAGTAGGGCACGGTCGGGCGGGCTTCCGTGGCGTTCCGGGTCAGCTCCATGTTGGCGACGATCCTTGCGTATTTGTGCCCTTGCAAGTCGACGTGTGGGTCACGGTCAAGGGCGCATCGATGATGGAGTTGATCTTTGGGTCCGATTCGTTGTCGGCTTGCGGTTTCGTTGGGCAAAGTCAAGGGCGCATCGACGAGGGAGTGGTTTTTCGGTGCTGTTTTGTTGTCGGCTTCTGAGCGCTTCGGCTTGATCAACTGCGGTTCTCGACGGGTCGACTTTTGCGCTTCCGCGGACTTTAGACTGACCTCTTGACGCTCGAACATAGATACGATACCATGGGGTCATGACCTCGACCGCCCGCCGCGTCTACGACGCCCTGGTCTGCGACGACGCGG
>CAXULW010000035.1:0-13827 GCA_964252015.1 uncultured Jatrophihabitantaceae bacterium
CTGGGACAACCCACCCGGACGGTCCAGGTATCCGGGACAACCGAGCCAATGGTTCAGATCGGAAGCGCTATGGGTCAGATAACTCGGGACGGGACATTCGCCTGGGCCGGTGCGGAGCGGGGACGACGTGCGGACCGTTGCGGACGCTGCGTAAAGATCTGCGGACTTTTCGCGGACTAGAAGCCTGTTGATCTTGTTCTCGGATGTACCTTGAGGGCCGCTACCCCAGTAAATCCGGGCCCTTCGATGGGTGGAGCTGAGGGGACTCGAACCCCTGACCCCCACACTGCCAGTGTGGTGCGCTACCAGCTGCGCCACAGCCCCAAATCGTGCCTGCGTCACTGTACTCGACGCGCACCGAGGCCCAGACCGAACGACCGGCGAAGATCGACAAGACGGGGCAAATCAGGGGCGGTCGCCGCGCCGCAGGCCAGCAAATGCGGGGATTCTGGCCTGGTCAGCCATACTTGGGGCTCGGGCCAACGTGCCCCCACGATCCGATCAAAGGAGATCCAGTGAACCGCAAGGAACTCGTGACTGCCATCGCCGAGAAAAGTGACCTCGAGCAGAAGACAGTCGACTCCGTCCTGCGTGGTCTGCAGACCGTGCTCGAGGGTGCCATCGCCAAGGGTGACAAAGTGAGCGTCCCCGGCTTCTTCGCCGTGTCGACGGGCAAGCGCGCCGCTCGCGAAGGCCGCAACCCGGCCACCGGCGAAACCATCACCATCAAGGCTGCCACCACGGTCAAGTTCACCCCCGGCAGCTCGCTCAAGGAAGCCGCCAACAAGTAGAAGCCCCAACAAACAAGCCCTGCACAGCACAAAGGCCGGCGACCCGAACGGGTAGCCGGCCTTTTGCGTGCGCCAAGGGGTGCGCCAAGGGGTGCGCCAAGGGCGTGCGCCAGGGAGTGCCGCGGTCAGCCCGCCGACGCCTTGGTGATCGCGGCCAGCACGTCGGCGCGCGTGGCGGTGACCTTCTTGCCGTCGACGAAGACGGTCGGCGTGCCGTTGATTTCCTTCTTCGACGCCTGGTCGGTGATCGCCTCGACCAGCGCCACGTGTTCCTGGTCGGTCACGCAGGTCGCGAACGTCGACGTCTGCGCCGCGGTCGCCTTGGGCACCGCCTGTTTGAAGTAGGCCTCGAGCTGGCCGTCCGTGCGACCGTCCGAACCCTCGTCCGGCTGCACCTTGGCCCCGCTGGAATCCTTTCCGTAAAGGACCGCGTGATATGCGGCGAACGCGGCCGTCGAGACGTCCGAGGCGCACAGCGCGGCATTGGCCGCCCGGGTCGAGTACTCGTTCCCGGACGACGACCCGTCCAGGATCGACATCGTGTGATAACGAATCTTGATCTTGCCCGCGGTCACCAGCTTGGTCAGGTCGGCGCCCGTGGTCGACTCGTAGTTCTCGCAGACCGGGCACTGGAAGTCTTCGTAGGTGTCCACCGTCACCGGCGCGGCGGCCTTGCCCACGAGCACCCCGTTCGTGACCGACGCGTTCGTGGCCGTCAGCGTGCCGGCGATCTTGGCCCGCGACGACTGCACCGACACGCCGATGAGGCAGATGAGCACGATGACGCCCGCGGTGGCACCGGCGACGTAACGCAGCCGGCCGCGGTTCTCCCGCTCCCGCGCCGCCCGCTTGGCGTGGTATCGCGCGATCGCCTTGGGGTCGCGGCGCACCGCCTTGGCCGACGGCGGTGCGACCTCGTGCCGGTTGGTCAGGTAGTCGTCCACGCTGAACTGGCTCAACGGTCGCCAGATCAGGACCGCCGCCACCAGCAACAACAGCACGTCACGAACCACGTCGAACCAGTAGTTGGGGTGGTCCGTGACTCCCCCGCCGCCGAAGCAGCCGCATTCCAGCTTGAGCCCGCGCCCCCACGCCTGAACGATCCCGATCAGGAACACCAGGAACAGCACGGCGGAGACGATCGCGGCCAGCCGCGACGCGACGCCGACCAGCAGCACGACGGCCAGGCAGAGCTCGAGCACCGGCAACCCGTAGGCGATCGCCTGCGACAACCACTCCGGCGTGGCCTGGTAGGCCCGCACCGCGCGCAGGAACGTGCGCGGCTCCCCCAGCTTGGCCAGGGCGGCGTAGAGGAACACCGCGGCCAGGACGACGCGCGCCACCGTTCCGGCCCAGCGTTCGGCCACCGTTCTATCCACGTCGTGAGCTCCTGATCGTCTGTCCCCGTGAAGATAGGCCCCGTGAAGATGGGCCCCGTAAAGACGAGACCCGCAAAGAAACGAGCTAGCTACGTGCCCGCAGCCACTATGGGCAGATCGTGCACCATCTGCTGGCGTTCGCTGTCGGTGAGCGCGAACGATACGTGGGCGTAGTCGTCCGGGCCGTACAGCAGCACCGCCAGCGAGTGCGTCTGTCCATCATCCTCGGCGATGGCGACATGGGCAGCAGCCTGAGCCGCGTTGGTCTGGGCCTGGTCACCGCGCAGGCCGATCCAGTTGGCCGCCGGCACCCCGCCCGTGTACTGGCTCAGCCACTTCTTGATCACCGGTCCGCTGTCGCGCTTGGGATCGGTGGTGACGAAGACGACGAGCGTCTTCGCCCGCACGTCTGCCGGCACCTCCTTCAACGCCAGGCGGATGTCGGCCATCGTCGTCGGGCAGTCGTCCGGGCAGTTGGTGTAGCCGAAGAACAGCAGCGTCGGCTTGCCCTGCGTCCGCGCCCCGAACGAGAACGACGCGCCGGCCTCGTCGGTGAGGACGAAGTTGGGACGGGGCTGCGGCGGCGTCAAGCCGAAGCCGGAGTACTTGCCGCCGCTCGGATTGCCCAGGCCCGTGGTCACCCCGTGGGACACGTCCACGCCGGACAGGTCGCCGCCGGCCTTGGTCGTATTGCCCGAGCACGCAGCCAGCGCCAGCACCAGGCCGACCGACGCCAGGGCCGCGCCGAGGCGCCAAGCGGTCTGTCTGCGATATGCGGCGGTGGATGTGGCGATCCGGACGGTGGCTCGGAAGGCGGAGGAGGAGTCCATACCGGGTTTGTATGGGCAACGACGACAACGCGGCGAGGCACCGTCCGGGCGCCGCAGGCGACGCCAGGTCATATCGCAGACAGACCGCTAGCCACGCGCAATTTCCTCCCGGTTGATGCGGTGCTCGACGAAGAACACCAGGAACGGGATCGTGCCGGCGGCGATGACGATGGCGAGCTTGAGCAGCGGCCAGCGTCGGCGTAAGCCCAGATCGACCGCGGTGAGGACGTAGACGATGAAGAACCAGCCGTGCAGCATCCACGGCACCCACATGATCTTCACGCCGGCCAGGTGCTCCAACGGCCAGGCGACCAGGCAGCAGAAGGCGAGCATGAACCCGGTGGCGTAGGCCATGATCCGGTAGCGCCGCAGCGACCCGGCGTCGGTGCGCTGGGTCAACAGGCCACTGCTCGACGTCATCGCTCTCCTTCTGCTGTCGGCGCCGGCTCGTCGGTGTTGGCTTTACCAGGCGAACCTGAGCCCGGGTTCAGAGCCACCAGATAGGTGTTGTAGGCGACCAGGTCAGGATCGCTCTGGGTGATCTGGGCCATCTGCGGCATTACGTAGCCACGGTACGGGGTGGGCTTGGGCGCCTCGCCCAGCGCGCGCTGGGCGTCGGGACCGGCCGACGCGGGCAGCCGACCGGCCGCGACCGCCACGCGGCGGCGTTGGTCACGGACCACGCGCGTCCAGAAGAAGACGGCGAACCCGGCGAACGCCCACCACTGCAACGCGTACCCGTAGTTGAGCAGGCTGCCCTCACCCGAACCGCCCGAGTTGCCCACGTCCCACTGCCAGCGTCCGAGCAGGATCATGGCGGCGGCGCTGCCCAGGAACAGGACGTGGGTGGCCAGCCAGCGAGGTCGCAGCATCCACAACACGACCCCGACGGTACCGTCCGCCGGCTCGACCAGCCGCCCGAGCGGGGTTTGCAGCAGGGCCCATCGGGCTGGGCCGACGGGCTGAGCGGGCTGTGCAGCAGGGCCGATCCGGCTAGTGGACGAGCGTGTTCGGTCCCGTCACCGTGGCCACGATCGGCAGCCCGGCGTCGCGCCAGGCGTGGATGCCGCCGATGACGTCCGTGGCGGGCACCCCGATGGACAGCAGCGCGTCCGCGGCCAGCGACGAGGTGTAGCCCTCCTGGCACAGCACCAGCCACCGTTGCCCCTCGGTCGCCTGGGGCACCCGGGCGTCCGAGCCGGGATGCAGCCGCCATTCGAGGTGGTTGCGTTCGACCACGAGCGAGCCGGGTACCTCGCCGTCGACCTCGCGTTGCCAGGCCGGGCGGATGTCGACGATGAGCGCCCCCGCGGCGACCTGCGCGTACGCCTGCGCCGGAGTCACCCGCACCAGCCGGGACCGGGCGTCGGCGAGCAGGGCGTCCACCGAACCAAACCGCGTTGCCACCGCGGTCACACCACACCGCCCACGGGGGAGGCGATGCCAGCGGACTGATCGACCGGGACGAGCGACGCGGCCGACCGCGCGGCGGCCGACCGCGCGGCGGCCGATCGCGGTGCGGGCGACGGCGTCTCGGGATCGTTGGTGTCGAGCGCGGCGAACGGCACGAGGTTGCCCTCCTCCAGGTCGTAGAACGTCATCGACGTCAACGGGGGCGAGTAGGCGTGCACGCTCACCGCCGGCCGCTGGTCGAGGTTGCGGACGTCGTGCACGTGGCGTCCGTCGAACCCTACGGTGGCACCCGTGGCGTGGCGCCGTTCGCGCAGGGTGCCCGCCGCCGGACCACCACGGGCCAGGACGGCCTCCGACAGGCGCCCTTCGACGACCGTGAACGATCCCGACGAGCCGCCGTGGTCGTGCAGTTGGGTGCCCTGCTCGGGCAGCCAACTGATCAACCACACGTCGACGCGCCCGTCCCGATAGAGGCGCCGATGCCAGCGCTGATCGGGGTTGAAGTCGACGACGTGCGCGCCGGCGCGGACCTCCCGGGCCAGGAACTGGGTGAAGGCGACCAGCTCGCCCACGGTGAGCGGCGCGGTGTCAAGGGCGGACCGCGACGCGGGCGGGGCTACGGATTCGGCATCTGACGGGACAGCGGACACGGTTGGCTCCAGGCGAGCGAGGGCGAACGGGTGGGCGGCGATCAGCCGCGACGACAACTCCGTCGACACATTCGCGCTCCGGGCATATGGATACTCTAGCAAACCGATCGGAATACGAGTATTCAAGTCGTGCCCGCGGTGCGGAACGCTTCGGGATAACCTACCCCGACGAGCGGCGCCGGGGCCGCTCGCATTCGGGAGCTCGGGTGCAACCAGGGCAGACCGCGCACAGGGTCGCGCGCAGTGACACCGTCAAGCGCCTGGGACGCTTCGGTTTCGCGGAAGCCAAGTGCCGCCGCACCTGACCGCTAGCGAAGGGATACCCCGCCATGAGGCCCACCGGCGCCCAGGTCGAACTCGAGTCCGGGCCCTACCACGCCACCGTCACCGAGGTCGGGGCAACCCTGCGCACGCTGAGCCACGACGGCCGCCCGCTCATCGCCGGCTTCGGCCCGGACCAGGCCATGCCGGAGTTCAACGGCGCGGTGCTGGCGCCGTGGCCGAACCGCATCCGAGACGGTCGCTACGACTTAGACGGGCGCACCCATCAGCTGCCGCTGTCCGAACCGGACCGCGCCACCGCGTTGCACGGACTGGTGGCGTGGCAGGCCTGGACGGTGGCGTCGACCCAACCGGACTCGGCCGAGCTGAGCACCGTGCTCTACCCGCAGCGCGGTTACCCGTTCCTGCTCACGCTCCGCGCCCGTTACCGCCTCGGCGCCGACGGCTTGTCCATCGAGATCGAGGCGACGAACGATGGCAACACTGCCGCGCCCTACGGCGTCTCGATGCACCCGTGGTTCGTGGCCGGGGCCGAGCCGCTGGCGCAGTGGACCCTCACGCTCCCCGCGGCGTCCGTGCTGGCCACCGACGACCGCTTGCTGCCCATCGGCACGACGGCCGTCGGCGACCTCGATTTCCGGGCCGGACGCCCCCTGGGCGACGTCCAGTTGGATCATGCGTTCACCGACCTGGCGTTCACCGACGGCGTCGCGCACGCCACGCTGGTCTCGCCGTCCGGGGCCGGCGTGGACATCAGTTGGGACGAGAAGTCCCGGTGGCTACAGGTGTGTAGCGGTGACGCGGCCGGTCCCGACCTGCGCCGGCGGGCCCTGGCGGTGGAGCCGATGACGTGCGCGCCGGACTCGTTCAATTCCGGGGCCGGCCTGGTGCGGCTCGAGCCGGGCGAGCGTCACCTCGTGCAGTGGCGGTTCGCGGCCATCGGCTGAGCGAACACGGGCGGTCAGTGGGTCGTCGACGGCTTCAGATCGGCCGACCACTTCTCCTCGATGTGGCCGTAACGCCACACCGAGATGGCCACGACCCAGGACACCACGAAGAGGCCGACGATCCCGTAGCCCGCGTAGTCGAGGGGGATGCCGGCGATGGCCGAGATCGGGCCGGACGTGATCTTGGCCTGGTCGGCGAGGACGCTGATCAGCTCGATCGTGCCGATGATCAGGGCGACGGCAACGGACACCGCGGTGATGGTGATGTTGTAGAAGACCTTGCGCACCGGCTTCATGAACGCCCAGCCGTAAGCCACGTTCATGAAGACGCCATCGATGGTGTCCATCAGGCACATGCCGGCGGCGAACAGGATCGGCAGGATCAGGATCGAGTAGAACGGCAGGTTGAACGCTGCCGCTCCGCCGGCCAGGACGAGCAGACCGACTTCGGTGGCCGTGTCGAAGCCGAGGCCGAAGAGCACTCCGACCGGATAGATCTGCCACGACTTCGTGATCGACTTGGTCAGCCCACCCAGGAAGCGGTTCATGAACCCGCGCTTGTTGAGGTGGGCTTCCAGTTCCTGCTCGTCGAAGTGGCCGCGGCGCATCTTGCGGAACACCGAGACGATGCCCATCAGCACGATGAGGTTCAGGATGCCCAGGACCCACAGGAACACCCCGGACACCGACGCACCGATGATGCCGGTGACGGAGTGCAGCGCCGAGTTGTCGTCTTCGACCGGTCCGGCCAGGGCTTTCACGCCCACCGATAGCAGGAACGCAAGCAGGAACACGATCGTGGAATGGCCGAGGGAGAACCAGAAACCTACCGACAACGGTTTGCGGGCGACGCCGGATCCGCCCTGACCGGCTGCGGAATCCGTGGCTGCGGCGTTGTCGGCCAGCAGTTTGCGGGTGGTGTTGTCGACGGCGGCAATGTGGTCGGCGTCGAAGGCATGCCGCAGGCCGAAGGTGTAGGCAAGCACACCCACGCCGACGTTGAAGATCGGGTGATCGCCGCCCAGGTGGTAGTGGTGCGGCACGACCAGGCCGAACAGGATGCCGAAGCCCACCACGTGCAGAAACACGATGAAGCCGACCATCCCGTACAGAGATCGACGGTCGCGGGCGCTGAGGCTGGCCCGGAACTCGGCCAGCCGGCCCCGGCCGGGCAGCCCGGAGCTGGATGACATCGTTTCGGTGCGTTGCATGGTCACGCGGGCCCCCGTGCTATCGCGTCAGCTGCCGGTCAGGACGACCGTAAAACGCCCCCGCGCCTATTGCAACTCAGACGCAATAACGAGGAGCTGGCGGTCGCGGGGGCGGGCGCCCTGCCCGTCACCAAGCCCGCTCCTACGATGGAGCGATGGTGCGGACCGCCTGGTGGGTGCTGCGGCAACGTCGCTATGCCCGCCTGGCGGTGCTCATGGTGTTCATCGCCGCCGGTTGCGTCATCGCGGGCACGTGGCAGATCTCGCGCTACGAGCAGACCGCCCGGATCAACCGCGCGCTCTCCGCGAACGCGCACGCGGCCCCGGTGCCCCTCTCGACGCTGCGGGTGCCACTCGTCGGCGCCGGGCCGGCACCGGGCCGGGAAGCGATTCGCTATCGCACGGTGACCGCGTCGGGCACGTACCTCCCGGGCGCACAACAATTCGTGAGTGGGCAGTCGGTAGCCGGTAACTCGGGCTTCTACGTGGTGAATCCGCTGCGAACCGACGCCGGTGTGCTCCTCGTCGTGCGTGGATTCGTCGCGGCCGACGGTGACAGCCCGCGCCCTCCGGCGGTGGCGCTGCCGCCGTCGGGCGTGCAGCAGGTCACCGGCCGGCTGGAGACACCCTCCACCAACACCGACGAGGCCGCCGCCCTGGACGACGACGAGATCACCTCGGTGAACCCGGGCGAGCAGGCCCAGCGCCTCAAGACACCGGTGCTCAACGCCTACCTGACCCTTTCCGGACGCCAGCCCGGCACGGCGGGGCTGAGCCTGCTGCCCGCACCCGATCTGTCCAATCCCGCGGGCGGCGCGGTGGAACCCCAGCATCTGGCGTACATCGTCCAGTGGTACCTGTTCGCCCTGCTGGCGCTGGCCGCGCCGTTCGCGGTCGCCCGCTCCGAGGTCCGCCAGGCCCGGCAGTCGTACCTGGGCATCGACCCCGACGCAGGCGACTTCGGCGCCGAGCTCGCTCGGCCCGCGACCGCGCTGGGCCCGGACGGCGCCGCCACCGACGGCGCATCCGATGACGGGGCGTCCATCGACGGCGTGGTCGCGGTGCGAGAGCGCGGGGAACTGCTGCGCCGCGCGCAAGCGCAGACGCAACGACGGGAGCGGGCCGAGCGCCTGGCGTCGCGGTACGGTCGCTCGCTGACCTCGGGGCACGAGTGGAACCCGGACCCGTCCGGCTTCGACGTCGATGCCGGACCAGTCACGCGCGCGCCCGACTACGTGGTCGCCAACAGCGCAGACAGTCCGCACCGGAGCCCGGACGCCTACCACGGCTTGTACAACGACTACCTGTGGCAGCTGGCCATGGCCGACGGTGACATCCCCCGCGTCGCTGTACCTGGGGACGACCCGGCATCCCGACGCATGATCGACGGCGAGCCGAAGACCCGGCCGCTGAACACGCCGACGATCATTGGCCCGGACGGTCGGGTGGTGGGGACGTCCGGCGGGCCGGCCGCGGAGACGTCATCGACCGGTTCGGCCGCAGCAGATGCGCCCGGCCGTTCCGATCGAGCTGGGTCGCACGGTCGACCTGCCGCGGACGGATGACAAGATCGATCTCGATCGGTGACCCCGATCGCCGCAGCTGAAGAGGAGACCGGATGTCCAACGCCGTCGAACAACCCGATACCGATGAGAACGGCCGGCCGTGGCTGGTATGGCTCGGGCTGCCCCTGCTGTTCATCGGGTGCGGACTGCTGACCGTCGCCGTCGTCGAGCTGGCGTCGAACAAGTCGATCAG
Organism: uncultured Jatrophihabitantaceae bacterium; assembly: GCA_964252015.1. Classification (GTDB taxonomy): domain Bacteria; phylum Actinomycetota; class Actinomycetes; order Mycobacteriales; family Jatrophihabitantaceae; genus CAXSBR01. Next base: position 9,262 of record CAXULW010000035.1, read on the forward strand.
CGCCGTCACCTCGATCATCGGGGGACCCATGGCGATCGTGGGCCTGATCTTCCTCGTCCTGTACAGCCGCCGCGTCAGCGCGACCCGGTAACCGCAGACCGCTCGTTGTCGGCCCCGGCTACCCCCACACTTCGGCGGCGGTCTGCACGATCAGGCTGAGCTTGGCCTTCTCCTCGTCGATGGTCAGGTCGTTGCCTTCCACGGTGGAGGAGAAACCACACTGGCCGGACAGGCAGAGCTGCTCGAGGGGCACGTACTTCGCCGCCTCGTCAATGCGCCGCTTGAGGTCATCCTTGTTCTCCAGCTCAGCCCGTTTGGTGGTGACCAACCCCAGCACCACCATCTTTCCCGGCGGGACGAAGCGCAGTGGGGCGAACCCGCCGGAACGGGCGTCGTCGAACTCGAGGAAGAACCCGTCGACATCGAGGTCTCCGAACAACGCCTCGGCCACGAAGTCGTAGCCGCCTTCGGCCGTCCACGACGAGCGGTAATTGCCTCGGCACAGATGGGTGGTCACGCGCAGGTCGGCGGGTCGGTCTGCGAGAGCGACGTTGATCTGGGCGATGTAGCGCTCATGCTGGTGTTCGGCGTCGCCCCCGCCGGCCGCTAGCTGGGCGCGCTGCTCCGGGTCGTTGAGGTAGGCCAGGCTGGTGTCATCCAGCTGCAGATAGGTGCAACCCAGCTCGGCCACCCCCTGAACCTGCTTGGCGTACGCGGCTGAGATGTCGGCCCAGAACTCGTCCAGGTCGGGATACACCGATCGGTCGATCGACGCCGGACCGCCTCGGTAATGGACCATGCTGGGCGACGGGATCGTCAGCTTGGGCGTGGCCGTCGTGACCGCGCTCTTCAGGAACGCAAAGTCAGCGGCGAAAATGGTGTCGTCCAGCTGTATTTTCTCGTCGACGGTAAGCGCGGCGGAGCGAAAGTCGATGTCGCCGGCGGCATTGCGGAAATGGACCTCGATCTCGCTGTCGGTACGATGCACTCCGCGAAGCTGGTAGATGAAGTCCATGTGCCAGGACGTGCGCCGGAATTCCCCGTCGGTGGCGGATTGCAGGCCGAGGTCTTCCTGCATCGTGACCACATCGACGATGGCGGCGTCCTCGATCGCCCGCAATTCCTCGGCCGAAATATTTCCGTCGGCGCGGTCGGCCCGGGCTTGCAACACGCTCGGCGGACGCAACAGGCTGCCGACGTGGTCGGCTCGAAACGGTGGTTCGGTTCGCGCTGTCATCGCTCTCCTCGTTGAGATCGCCGGCTAACCCGGCTGATGCGCGACGATCGTCTCACGGCTCGTTGCCGCGCTGGGGGGCCGACCAACCCGGACGCAGGGGCGCCTGTAGACCCCTCTAGACCAGCCAGTCCTCGTCCGGGCGGTCAGCCACGTCGGGGGCGCTCAGCCAGGCCGTGAGCGCAGCGGTGATCACGGCGGTCCGCCGGCCCGACCCGCGGGGGAAGCGGTGGGGCGCAACGAGCAGCAACGCCACGATCAGGTCGCGGTTGGCGTGCGCCTGGAGCAGCAAAGCCCGGAAGTCCCTGATGTTCTCGGTGACGATGCGCCGACCGGACGCCGCCGCTCGGCGATAGATTTCCGGGTCGGGCAGCGCCCGCAGGTCGGGATCGGCGACAACGGCGATGACGTCGTAACCGGCGTCCCGCAGATATGCAGCGATCTCGTTCGAGTAGTGCTCGTCCAGCAGGAGCCGAACACTCACGCGAGCAATCGCTGCCGTGCGCGCCATGCCTCAAGCGCCTGCGTCGCCGCTCGCTCGTTGTCGTCGACCTGGGCGTCGATTTCGTTCGGGAACGCGCCGTAGTAGGTCAAGGCGAGCTGAACCTGGCTCGCCGACAGGGCCATCCCGGCGGCAGTCACGGCGATGGCACGTTTCTCGTCCGTCTCGCCGGACGACCGCACCGCGGAGACGATCTCCCAGACGTCCGGCCCCGCGGCCAGCGCGGCCCGCCGACCGGATGGGCCATCACGAAAGACGATCCCGGGATGCTCCTGAATACGGAGCCCCTCGTCCACCAACCGTTGGGCCAGACCGGACGGCGTCGCGTTGTGCATCGCCGCCCGACGCCGCAACCGCTCGAGCAGTGCGGCGTCGAACCGGATCGACAACGGACTGGTCATGCGCTACATTGTAGCGCATGACCCAGCCATGGGTCGGGACGGACGCAGGCCCCGGATCCGTGGTGGATCCGGGGCCTGCGTCGGTCTCAGGTGGAGGTGGCGGGAATCGAACCCGCGTCCTCCGCCGTGTTGACAGGTCTTCTCCGGGCGCAGTGCGCTGTGCCTCTACTCGGCCCCATCGGTCACACGCACAAGCCGACGTGACGGGCCCAGCCGCTGTTTGATTTCCCGTCCGCACCCGCGACCGACGCGGACGGTGATCCACCTAGCTGATGCCAGGACCCGGGCCGGTGGCGCTCCCGGACTGACAGAGTTGCTCTGCTACTTAGGCAGCGAGAGCAAACTCGCGCTGATTGGAATCGGCGCTTGTTTGTTTTTCATCGCTTTTTTAACGAGGTCAGCAATGAGGTCCTCGGCCCGCTTCCCCTGACTCGACGTACGGAGTCGAGACCTTTCACCCCCTGAACCAGTGCGGCCACCTGGCTGGCAGCCGCACCAACCATAACCACCCGAGAGGGCGCCGTCATCCCGTTACGGCGGGCGGAGGCGCTTGAGGGCGGCGACGGTGGACCGGGCGGTGCGGAAACCGACGGATTCGTACAGCCGCCCGGCGCCGGTGCTGTTGGCGCTGTCGACGTCCAACTCGGCCCGGTCGTAGCCGGCGGCCGCACCCGCGGCCAGCGCGGTCCGCAGCAGCGCGGCGCCAGCGCCGCGCCCGCGTCCCTCGCGGCGTACGCCGAGCAGGCCGATGTAGAGCTCGCCGGGCCGGTACTCGAACGCGAGCAGGTATCCCTCGATCGACCCGTCCGGGCCGGGGCGGATGAACGACAGGCCCGGCCGGAACGTGCGCGACTCCCCCACCCGGCTGGCCCACTCCGCGGGCGACCACGGGGCTGAGCGCCAATGGGCGGCGAACGCGGCGTTGTGGGCGTCCCGGACGGCCAGGGCGTCGGTGTCGGCGTCGTAGGGGCGCAGACCGGGCGTCAGCTCCGCGCCGCCGTCGGCCAGGGCGGCGAGGTCGTGGGTCATCACGTGGAAGAACCGGTCTTCGACGAAGCTGTGATTGGCCAGCAGCGCCCGGGCGTCCGCGACCTGGATCCCGACGTCGGATCGCAGGCACGTGGCGACACCGGGGTAGCGCTCTGCGCCGCCGGCGACCGCCCGCTCCTCGAGCCGACGCGTGAGCTCGGTACCGATACCGCGGCCGCGGTGGTCCGGATGCACGCCGGCGCTGGTGTGGGCGGCGACCGCACCGTCGATCAGAGCGTCGCGAAAGAAGACCTGCCCGAATGCGACGAGCGCCCCGGAATCGTCGCGCACGGCCAGCGTGTCGCGAGACCGGTCGACCGTGGGTAGCGCCAGTTCCTCGGCCAGGTCCTCGGCCGAGTACCGCTCGCCGGTGGCGTCGTGTTGGGCGATCGCCGTGACCAGCTCGGACCACTGCGGCGTGTCGGCCTCGGTGAGCGGACCCCAGCGGTAAGTCACGTCGTCAGCCAACCAAATCCGGCGTCGCCCGCCAACGGACTTCGCGCCCGCCAGGTTCGCTGGCGGGCCGTTCCGCACGTCCCTCACGGACGCGAGGTCGGGGCCAAGCTGGCTGGCGAGCCGGACCGGGGGCAGGGACGGCCAGGGACGGCCAGGTGAACCCCGACTCCGCGCCCGCCAGGGACGCTGGCGGGCCGTTCCGCACGTCCCTCACGGGCGCGAGGTCGGGGCCAAGCTGGCTGGCGGGCCGGACCGGGGGCAGGGACGGCCAGGGACGGCCAGGGACAGCCAGGTGAACCCCGACTTCGCGCCCGCCAGGGACGCTGGCGGGCCGTTCCGCACGTCCCTCACGGGCGCGGAGTCGGCAAGGAGCGGCGGCGGCGGGGCAGGTGTTAGTCCATGCCTTTGTTGCGGCGGCCGAGGGCGCGGCGGACCTCGCGGTCGGCGTCGCGCTTGGCCAGGTCCTGGCGCTTGTCGTAGGTGTGCTTGCCTCGGGCCAGCGCGATCTCGACCTTGACCTTGCCGGCGCGGAAGTAAAGCGCCAGCGGAACCAGGGTGAGCCCGGATTCCTTGGTCTTGCCGATCAGCCGCCCGATCTCGGCCCGGTGCAGCAGGAGTTTGCGCACCCGGCGCGGCTCGTGGTTGGTCCAGCTGCCCTGGGTGTACTCGGGGATGTGCACGCCGTGCAGGAAGACCTCACCGTCGTCGATGGTGGCGAACCCGTCCACCAATGACGCCCGGCCCTCACGCAGGGACTTGACCTCGGTGCCGGTGAGGACGAGCCCGGCCTCGAAGACGTCCTCGATCGAGTAGTCGTGGCGGGCCTTGCGGTTCTGCGCGATCATCTTGCGGTCGGTGTCGCGGTTGCTCGACGCGCGCGCAGGAGCAAAGGTAGCCACACCGTCCATTCTCCCCCACCGCGCGAGCGGGTTGTCCGCAACGCA
>CAXULW010000035.1:13927-42723 GCA_964252015.1 uncultured Jatrophihabitantaceae bacterium
GCGCGAGCGGGTGGCCCGCAACGCAGCGCGAGCGGGTGGCCCGCAACGCAGCGCGAGCGGGTGGCCCGCAACGCAGCGCGGGCCCTACAGCCGGACGATGAGCCGCAGGGTGAGGTACGCGGTGATCGCGGCCAGGATGATGCCGCCGATCGCGCCGGTGCCGCCGGCGATCAGGACGTCGTTGGCGTCGAGCTGGGGCAGGACACCGTTTTGCACCTGTTGCTTGAAGATGCCGTCCAGGATCAGGGACTTGCCGAGATAGTCCAGCGCGATGGCCAGGATGCCGCCGATCACGGACGCGATGATCGCCTCGATGATGAACGGCAGTTGGGTCATCCACCGTGACGCCCCGACCAGGCGCATGATCCCGGTCTCGTTGCGCCGCTGGTTGGCCGCGACCTGGATCGCGTTGGCCATCAGCAACAGCGCACAGATCATGATGGCGATCGCGGCGAACCCGGCGATGAGGCGGGCCTTGTCGAAGATGGTCAGTAACGTTTTCAGGCTGTCGGACTGGTTCTGCACCTGGTCGACGCCGGCCGCTCCCTGGTAGCGCTTGGCTACCGCGTCGTAGTCCTTCTTGATGTCTTTGAGCTTCAGCACGAACTGGGCCGGCAGCACTCCGATGGTGAGCGAGTCCCCCAGATCCTTCGGCAACACCTTCTTGCCGTTGGCGAACGACGCGGCCTGGTCGAGGTAGGTCACCCGGACGATGCTCGGGTCCTTGGCGAACTGCTGGCGCAGCGCGGTGACCTCCGCGTCGGTGACCTTGTGTTTGCAGGACGTGGCCAACCGCGTGTCGTACGGCGGACTGTTGCAGAGGTACACGGAGACGTTGAGCTTGTCCTCGTAGTTGGTGCGGAACAGGCTGATCTCCTTGCTGACCAGCAGCGCGCCGCCGGCAAAGGACAGCGCGATCGCGGTGTTCAGGATCAGCGCCACCGTCATGCTCAGGTTGCGCCGCATACCGGTGGCCACACCTGACATCAGAAAGCTGGGGCGCATGGTCTCCTCTTCGTTTCGCGTGTGCGCCCGGTCGCGGGCTGTGTGATGGGGCGGGCCGGTCGGTCAGCGGCCGACGCCGTAGACGCCGCGGACCTGGTCGCGGATGACCTTGCCGGCGTCTAGTTCCACGACGCGCCGGCGCATGGCGTCGACGATGTTGTTGTCGTGGGTGGCCATGACCACGGTGGTGCCCGTGCGATTGATCCGCTCGAGCAGGTTCATGATCCCCTGGCTGGTGTCAGGGTCGAGGTTGCCGGTGGGCTCGTCGGCCAGCAACAGCAACGGCCGGTTGACGAACGCCCGGGCGACGGCGACCCGTTGCTGTTCCCCGCCGGACAGCTCGTGCGGCAGCCGTCGTGACTTGCCGGTGAGGCCGACCAGGTCCAACACCTCGGGCACGGTGCGCTTGATGTTGCGGGAGTTCTTGTTGATGACCTCGAGGGCGAAGGCGACGTTGTCGTACACGTTCTTCTTGGGCAGCAGGCGGAAGTCCTGGAAGACGCAGCCGATGTGACGGCGCAGCTCGGGCACCTTGCGTCCCGGCAGCTTGGCCAGGTCTTTGCCGTCGACGGAAATATTGCCTTCGGTGGCCTTTTCCTCCCGCAGGATTAGCCGCAGAACGGTCGATTTGCCCGAGCCGGACTGCCCGATGAGGAAGACGAACTCACCTTTGTCGACGTCGATGCTGACCTTGTCCAGGGCCGGCCGGCTGCTGGCCGGATAGATCTTGCTGACCTTGTCGAGGTGGATCACGTCGACCGACAGTACAGACCGAGCTGCTGATCCCTGCTCAAGTAGGGCCGATCGAGCGGATGTGTCAGCTCTACGCGGAGCGGACTCAGCCGGGCCAGACCGCCTCGGTGACGTGACCACCGGCCACGTCGACGGTCAGTTCGACCGGACCGTGCGGACGTTCGTAGAGCTCGTAGGAACCCTCCTGCAGCTCGGGGTAGACCAGGCTGTAGACGATGCCGGCCGGCGCCGGCCGGGCCACCACGGCGACGTGCGGCCACGGGCTGGCGTGGTCGTGCGCATGGTCGTGCGCATGGTCGTGGCCGTGTTGGTCGTGGCTGTGCTCGTCATGGCTGTGCGCGGCCTCGTGGCTGTGGTTGTCACCGTGCTGGTGGTCGTGAGCGGCGTCCGGCGCGGCGTCGGCGGCACCGACCGGACGAATTTCGACCTCGATACCCTCCATCGCCGGGGGCATGGTGACGACTAGGGCGCCGATGTCGCCGCCGATGTTGAGCAGCACCGCGCCCTGACCGGCGTGGCTGTTGTCCTCGGGCATGACATCCCTTCCTGAACACGGAAACGAGCAGACGAAGACCGAGCCGCCGGCGTCCGACATCGCGGTAACCGCCATGATGTCGAACGCCGACGACCCGGTCGAAAAAACGAACTTCAGCGCCGAACGGGTTACGCCTTCGGCGTGCCCGGCGTGCTACGGAACCCGCTGGCGGGCGCCGGCATGTACGGGAACGTCTTCTTGATCGCCAGGTTGGTCTGCTTGGTGCCATCGTTCAGCTTGGCCGCCACCGCGTCCGGCTTGAAGGACGGGTCGACGAGCGGAATCGTCGCACCGGCAATGGCCTTCAGTTCGATGGCGACGACGTCGTCACCGAGCCGACGGCCGTTGGGGAAGCCGGCCGGGTCACCGGCGACGAGACCGATCGGGTTCTCCTTCTTCGACGCCGGCACGGCCACGTTGAGCCGCACCAAGTCCGCCTGCACCGAGCCCGTGTAGTTCTGGAAACCGGGCACGACGCCGGCCGGAATGCCCGTCAGCAGGATCGCGGCCAGGTCCGCCCGCGGCTTGCTGTACTTGGCCAGGTTCGGGAACACGCCCGGGTAGAGCACCGGCAGCAGACCGGCCAGTTCGGGCTTGGTCACGTTGGTGGCGTACTTGCTGTCACCGCACGGCGCCTCGGAGTTCCACTCATCCTTTTGCGCCATCGGGTTGAGCAGCTCGTTGACCAAGGGGTTGGCCAGACGCGAGACCTGGACGTTCGGACCGACCGAGGTGAACGTGCCGTCGCCGTTGGCCACCTTGCTCTTGGGCCGCTCGGCCGAGGCCCACACACCGATGGTGGCGTGCGCATCCATGACACCGGTGGGCTTCTTGCCACGGAAGGTCAGGTCGGTGACCGGCACCTGCAGCGCGATCGAGTGCACGTTGAGTCCCTGCAGGCCGTTGATGCCCATGGCCGCGGCCGACGGGATCAGGTGGTGGGACTCGAACGGGCGCAGCGCACCGAGGTCGAAGACGCTGCCGAGGTCGACGTGGAAGGCGTCACCACGCTGGCCGGCGAAAACCTTGCGGTCACCGGGCAGGGAGTGGATGGCCTGGGCGGCGATCTTGTCGTACTCGAACGTGCTGCGCCAGCCGACGTTCACCGGCGGGACGGTCAGGTGCGAGCCCAGCGTCTCCGCGTCGGCCCAGCCGGCCTTGCGGGTGACCGTGTAGTACTGCGGGCGGTTCCACGTCGTATCGGTGATCTTCTTGATCGGACCGGTGTTGTACAGGAACGTGTTTTTGTTGCGGATGATCGTGGTGAAGTTGAACGCGTAGACGATGTCGGCTTCGGACTTGCCCGCGTTCGAGATGTTGATCTTGTAGGTGACGTCGTCACCGAATTCCCAGAAGTTGGGCCCGGAATCCGGGATCTGTAGTGGGATGAAGTTGGCGATCAGGGTGACGTACCCGGGCTTGTCCGGGCTGATGAACGCGTAAACGTCCGTGTTGTCGGCCACCGGGTCCTTGGAGATCTCCGGCGCTTCGCGATGTGAGGACACTGTCTGCCTTTCCGGTGAGCCGAAGCTCAGCTGAGCTTGCTGGTGAGGTGGGCGACGAGGACGTGGTCGTGCACGATCGTTTCCGTGCCGTCGACCATGATCGAGACGCGCCCGGACTTGGCGTCCTGCACGTAGGCGACCAGGGCACCCTTGACGTTCTTGCCCTGGTAGTTCTTCTGCTTCGGCGATGCGGCTTCGGCCTTGGTGGCCAGGCTCGCGGTGCCGACGACAGCAGCGCTGCCGATGGCTCCGGCGATGAAGCCCCTCCTGCTTGCGTCCGACATTCCAACCCCTTCGAAGGCGACGGTCTCCGGCTCGGCGTGCTACCGAACCCGGTATTGCCGCGTGGGGCGAGTGCCCCACGCCGCGGTCGGGACCATGTCGCTCGAACGCACGAGGGCAGGACGAACAGACGACGCGGGCTGGCGTCGTCTGGCATCTCCTGGCATCCCCGTGGCCCGGTCGTCATGACCTGCCGCTCACCGAATCCTCACGCCGCGCAGGCAAAAGCGCGCGCTGAGTCGAAAAGTTTTCCTATGCGTTAGACGAAGCGTGGCGCAGCATGACCGATTCGAGTCTTTCCGCCGCTTACTACGTCATGCTGCGCCTCGGTCGCGCCGGTGTCGGCGGCGTGTTAGCGGCGGCGTGTTAGCGGCGGCGCCAGCGGATGCCGGCCTCGATGAAGTCGTCGATCTCGCCGTCGAGTACCGCCTGCGGGTTGCCGACCTCGTGCTCGGTGCGCAGGTCCTTGACCATCTGGTACGGGTGCAGCACGTAGGAGCGCATCTGGTTGCCCCAGCTGGAGCCGCCGTCCTTGAGCGCGTCCATCCGGGCCTGCTGCTCCTGGCGGCGTACCTCGAGCAACTTGGACTGCAGCACCGCCATCGCGCTGGCCCGGTTCTGGATCTGGCTGCGTTCGTTCTGGCAGGACACGACGATGCCCGTCGGCAGGTGGGTGATGCGCACGGCCGAGTCGGTGGTGTTGACGCCCTGACCGCCCGGGCCGGAGGAGCGGTAGACGTCCACGCGCAGATCGTCGTCCGGGATCTCGACGTGGTCCGAGGACTCGACCACGGGCAGGACCTCTACCCCGGCGAAGCTGGTCTGGCGGCGGCCCTGGTTGTCGAACGGGCTGATCCGGACCAGTCGGTGGGTGCCCTGCTCGACGGACAGCGTGCCGTAGGCGTACGGCGCCTTGACGCGGAACGTGGCCGACTTGATGCCGGCCTCCTCGGCGTAGGAGGTGTCCAGGACCTCCACCGGGTAGTTGTGCCGCTCGGCCCAGCGCATGTACATCCGCAGCAGCATCTCGGCGAAGTCGGCCGCGTCCACCCCGCCGGCTTCGGAGCGGATGGTCATGAGCGCGTCGCGGGCGTCGTACTCGCCGGAGAGCAGCGTGCGCACTTCGAGTTCGTCGATGCTCGAGCGCAGGCTGGCCACCTCGGCCTCGACCTCGTCGCGGCTGCCCTGATCGTCCTCGTCCTCGGCCATCTCCAGGAGCAGGCTGGCGTCGTCGAGGCGGCGGTTCAGGTCATCGACCCGGCGCAGATCGCCTTGTACGTAGGAGAGCTGGCTGTTGACCTGCTGCGCGTGGTCGGGGTCGTTCCACAGGTCGGGCTGCGAGGCCTGGGCTTCGAGCTCTACGGCCTTGCGTCGTAACGCATCGACGTCGAGGACGGAGCTGATGCTGGCCAGGGTGGCCGAGAGATCTTTCAGTTCGGCAGGAACGTCAGTCATAACCTGTTCAGGTTACCTGCGCCTTACCTGCGCCCGCGCGACGTCGAGCCGGCCCGAGCGTGCGACGCGAATGTATAGCGAAATCTGCGCAATAGCGCAGATTTCGCGGTGAGACCGCGCCGTCGTGAGCGCAGAGACTGGACCCGGTTGCGCCGGCTCGACGTTGGGTCAGGAGACGCGCTTGAGGCGACGCCGTTCGCGCTCGGACAGCCCGCCCCAGATACCGAACCGCTCGTCGTTGGCCAGCGCGTATTCGAGGCACTCGGCGCGGACCTCGCAGCCGACGCAGATCTTCTTGGCCTCCCGGGTCGAACCGCCCTTTTCCGGAAAGAAAGCCTCCGGATCGGTCTGAGCGCAGAGCGAACGTTCCTGCCAGCTCTGCTCGTCCGGTAGCCCGAACACGGTGGCCAGTTCGGTGCTGGACATGTTTGCGGCGAGATCGGTCATGGCGCGTATCTCCTCGGAAGCGTGCTGCAGTGGCCTTTCAGCCGGACGACCCCGTGACGTTGATGTGGGCTGTTCGCAGCCGGGTGACACTCCGGCCGCGAAAACATCAACGTTGGAATTACACCCGTGTCGTTACCCCACTGTCAAGCCGGTCGGTGGTATCCACGCGACGCGCTCGAACAAGTGGTCGAGGGGTGCGCGACGTTGCCCGATCGGGCAAGCTTTGGCGACGGGTGACCGCCAAACCTGGCCCGATCGGAGCTGTTGTGAGCTGTTACGTCGACACCGTGCGGTCCTACCCCGCGGCCGGGCTCCGGTTCACCGAGTTCTGCCATCTACTGGCTGACGAACGGGCCGAACTGCACGACCTGGCGCAGCGGATCGGGGTGCCGCGGCGGTTCTTCCAGGACCACCCGTGGCGGTGGCATTACGACCTGCCCGCGCACGTGCGGGTCGAGGCGGTCCGCCTGGGCGCGCGCGAGGTTGATCTGGCCTTCGTGGGACGGATGCTGCGCGAGCGTCGGCAGTCGGTTGCCGGCAGCGCGTCGATTACCGGCAGCGCGTCGGTTGCCAACCGCGCCTCGCCGGGCGATGCCGCTTCGCCTGGCCACGGTGCTTCGCGTGGCAAGCACGGCGCGGACGGGGGCGACGCGTGAGCCGGCCGGCGGTCCGCGCGCCGGGGCCGCTGGCCGACGACCTGCTGCGGGTGGTGCTGAACGATGGGCAGGGTTCGCTGCCCCGCTACGGCGTGCGCGAGCGCGCTGGGGCAGCGCGCCGGCTGGACGTCGTCCTACGTGCGGCGCTGTTCTGCGATCTGGCCCGGGCCGGCCTGCTCAGCGGTACCCGCGGCCCGGTAGCAGTACCCCGGCGGCCGGGTACGAGCAGCAGTGGCGGTCATGGTGTGAGCGATGGCGGCGGTGCGAGCGCCGGTAGCGGCAGTGCGAGCCGTGGCGGGGCGAGCGGCACGGTCGAGGCAATTGGCGGGGCGATCGGCGCGCTCGAGGCAACTGGCGGGGCGAGCGGCACGGTCGAGGCCACGGGCGGCGGGGGCGGCCAGGGTGCGGCTGGCAATGAGGGACCCGGCACCGACGTGGCCGGGGATCAGATCCTGGCCGCGGTTCTCGCAGCCGTGTCGCAGCGCCCCGGCGTGGCCTGGGCGCGATGGTTCCGCCACATCCGCGACGACCGGTCGGCTCTGGTGGCTCGCCTGGTCGAATCCGGTCGCTGGACGGCACAGGGCGGGCACCGTTTCCGCGACGCCGATCCGCGTGGAGCCGAGCGTTTGCGGGCCCGGGCGATCACCGTGTCGGAGCTGGTCGAGGCGCCGGCCGACGAGCGGGAGACCATGTTGGGTTACCTCTACGCGCTGACCGGATGGGGGATGACGGCCGAGCACGTCCTGGGCTGGGAGGTCCGCCTGGCCCGGCTGGACGCGAGCCCGGGCGGGCCGACGGTGCGAGCCGTGTTGGCCGCGGCCCAGTCGGTGAACCGGCGCGGACGGTTCACCCGAAGGTGACTGGCCACCGACGCGACGCGGAGGCGATCGGCCGCCCGCGGACCGAGGCGGCATTGCATAGGGTCGAGCGGTGCAGATAACCGTCCTGGCCGGAGGTATCGGGGGGGCCCGCTTCCTGCGCGGCGTCCGCGCCGCTTACCCCGACGCTGAGATCATCGCCGTCGTCAACACCGGTGACGACATCACGTTGCACGGGCTGCGGGTCTGCCCGGACCTGGACAGCGTGATGTACACCCTCGGCGACGGAATCGACACCGAACGTGGCTGGGGCCGGGCCAAGGAGTCCTGGCGGGTCAAGGACGAGCTGGCCGAATACGGGGCCGATCCAGCTTGGTTCGGGCTGGGCGACCTCGACATCGCCACCCATCTCATGCGGACCCAGATGCTCGACGCAGGTTACCCGCTGAGCGAGGTGACCGCGGCGCTGTGCGCCCGGTGGGAACCCGGCGTGCGGCTGCTGCCGATGACGGACCAGCGCTGCGAGACCCACGTCGTGGTCGAGGTCGACGGTGCCCGCAAGGCTATCCACTTCCAGTCGTGGTGGATCGAGCATCACGCCCTGCTGCCGGCGCTGTCGTTCGTCCCGGTCGGTATCGAGGACGCCCGTCCCGGGCCGGGGGTGCTCGACGCGATCGCCGGCGCTGACGTCGTGCTCGTGGCACCGAGCAACCCGGTGGTGAGCATCGGCACCATCCTGGCCGTGCCGGGCATCCGCGACGCGATCGCGGCCACGGCGGCGCCCGTGGTCGGTTTCTCCCCGATCATCGGTGGGGCGCCGGTGCGCGGCATGGCGGACGCATGCCTGAAAGGCATCGGGGTCGAGGTGACCGCCCAAGCCGTGGCCGAGCACTACGGCGCCCGGCTGGCTGGCGGCCTGCTCGACGCCTGGCTGGTGGACGAGGCCGATGAGGTCGTCGTGCCCGGTATTCACATCAGCCAGGTCCCGCTCTACATGCTCGACGATGACACGACCGCGGCCATGGTCCGGGCCGGCGTCGAGCTGGTCCAGCGGTGACCGCGCCGCACATCCGCGCTGTGCTGGTCGAGCCGACCCTTCCCGCCCTGCTGATGGGCCGCCCAACCCAGCGAAGCGGGGGGTTGTGAGCGCGGACGGCGGGGTGGTGAGCGCGGACGGCGGGGTTTCGGTCGGCGCGGACGGCGGGGTGGTAAGCGCGGACGGCGGGGTTTCGGGCGGGATTTCAGAGGCGCCTTCAGCCGGGGTCGTTCAGGTCATCCCCGTGACCGGGATCGGCGAGGTACGGCCCGGGGACGACCTGGGGGCGCTGCTGGCCGGGCGGATGTCCTGGCTGGCCGACGGGGACGTCGTCGTCGTCACGTCCAAGATCGTCTCCAAGGCTGAGGGCCGGTTGGTCGCCGTGGGTGGCGACGACCCAGTCGCCCGGGAAGCCCTGCGGCAGAAGGTGATCGACGACGAGACGGCGCGGGTGGTGGCCCGCCGGGGCGAGCTGCGGATCGTGGCCAACCGGCACGGTGTGGTCATGGCCGGAGCGGGCGTGGACGCCTCCAACGTGGCCCGCGACGAGATCGCGTTGCTCCCGCTCGACCCGGACGCGTCGGCGGCGTCGCTGCGGGTCGAGCTGGGTCGTCGGCTCGGCGTGGACGTCGGCGTGATCGTCAGCGACTCCCTCGGTCGGGCCTGGCGCGCCGGGATCGTCGACCACGCCCTCGGCAGCGCGGGCGTCGTCGCCCTCAGTGACATGCGTGGGATTACGGACGCCTACGGCAACGTCCTGAACGCGACGCTGGTCGCCATCGCCGACGAGATCGCGTCGGCCGCCGACCTGGCCAAGGGCAAGCTGGCCGGAATCCCGGTCGCGGTGGTCCGCGGCGTCGACCGGCGCCTGCTCGCGCCCGTGCCCGACGACGGCAGCCGGCCGCTGGTACGTCCGGGCGCAGACGACCTGTTCCGGCTGGGCACGGACGAGGCGTTGGCGCTGGGCCGAGCCGACGCGGCCGGGTTCGAGCGGCCGCCGGGCCCGTTGCACGCCGACGCCCGGGCGGTGATCACGGCCCTGGCCCCGGCCGATCCCGGTGCGGCCGCTTTACGCCAGGCGTACCTGGGTTACCTGCTCGCCCGCCCCGATGCGATGTGGCGCTCGTGCGTGGCGGGGCATCTGACCGCGAGCACGGTGATCGTCGACCCGTCGCGGGGTGCGGTGCTGCTGACGCTGCACCCGCGAATCGGGCGCTGGGTGCAGGTCGGCGGGCACTGCGAGCCCGAGGACGCCACGCTGCTGGCCGCGGCCCGACGCGAGGCGGTCGAGGAGAGCGGCATCGAGGCGCTGACGATGGATCCCGTGCCGACCCACCTGGACGTGCACGGGCTGACGTGCTCGCTCGGGGTGCCGACCCGCCACTTCGACGTGCGGTTCCTGGCCGTGACGCCGCCCGGGGCCGAGCCGGTGATCAGCGCGGAGTCGCTCGACCTGCGTTGGTTCGACTGGGACGACCTGCCCGCCGGCACCGAGGACCTGCGCCCGATGCTGGCTGCGGCCCGGGCCCGGTTGACGTCCGTTTCGACCGGTCGATGACCGACACCGCTGACGGGACGGGTGCCACCGGCGGGTTGGCCGCAGCGGCCGCGGCCGAGGGGCCGGCCGCGGCCGAGGGGTCGAGCGCGGCCAACGGGTCAGGCGTGCTGGGCGCGATGGCCCAGTGGCCGGTGGGCGCAGCCGCCGGGGCCGTGATCGGGCCGAACGGGGTCGTGGAAACGTTCGGCGACGTGGGCCGGGAATTCGCCCTGGCGTCGGTGACCAAACCGCTGGCCGCGCTGGCCGCGCTGGTTGCGGTCGAAGAGGGCGCGATCGCGTTGGACGACCCGGTGTCGGGCGCCGCGGCCGACGTCGTGCCGGGTGCGACCGTCCGGCACCTGTTGGCGCACGCCAGCGGGCTGGCCGCGGACCGTCTCGTCCAGGCCGTCGCCCCGGGCACCCGGCGGATCTACTCCAACGTCGGCATCGAGGCACTGGCCGACCAGGTCTCCGCCGCAGCGGGAATGTCGTTCGCGGAGTATTTCCACGAAGCGGTGGCCGAGCCGTTGCGGCTGGAAACCACGACGACCGGCACACGCGCGTCGCGCGACGGGGTGTCGAGCGTCGCTGACCTGGCTCGGGTCGTGTTCGAGCTGCTCTCGCCGACCGGCCTGCTGCACCCGAGCACGTTGGCGGCCGCGACGTCGTTGCAGTTCCCCGGGCTGCGGGGGGTGCTGCCCGGCTACGGACCACACGCGTCGAACGATTGGGGTCTGGGCTTCGAGATCAAGGCGGCCAAGGTGCCGCACTGGACGGGCGCGGCCAACTCACCTCGTACGTACGGGCACTTCGGCCAGGCCGGGACGATGCTGTGGGTCGACCCCGACGCGCGGCTGGGCCTGGTCGCATTGGCCGACCGCGCGTTCGGCGACTGGGCCCGGGCCGCCTGGCCAGCCCTGTCCGACACCGTCCTCGCCACCTACCGCCCCGGTCCCGATGTGCCGACTCCGCGCCCGTGAGGGACGCGGAGGAGCACCCGACCGCGTCCCCGACGGGCGCGGAGTCGGCAGGACGGGCGTGACTTCGCGCCCGTGCGGGACGCGTAGGAGCACCCGAACGCGTCCCTGGCGGGCGCGGAGTCGAGGTGGGGGGTGGGGCTAGCTGCCGCGGGGGCGGTCGAGGCTCTGGCGGGGGCCGAACCGGGGCGCGCGGATGCCGGCGACCTCGATCAACCGGACCACGCGCTGGCGGTGCCCGGCGAACGGCGCCAGCAGTTCGAGCATCTCCTCGTCGCTGCCCCGGGCCCGTCCGGTGAGGGCGAAGACGACCTGGTTGTGCACGTGGTAGTCGTTCACGCTCACCGCGTCGGGATGACCCAGGGCCCGCTGGACCGTCTCGGCCGCGGTCCAGACGCCAACGCCGGGGACGACCTGCAGCCGCGCCATCGCCCCGTCCAGGGGCATCTCGACGCACTCCTCCAGCCGGTGGGCCACGGTGGCGGCGGCCCGCAGCGCGCGCTGGCGGGCCAGGTCGACGTCCCAGCGACTCCACTCCCACGCGGTGACGGCGAGCACTTGGGCGGGAGACGGCGGAACCCGCATGCCTTCGGGCGCCGGCCCGGGCGGCACGGTGCCGTACTGGTACAGCAGCGACCGCCAGGCGCGGTGCGCCTGCAGGCCGGTGACGCGCTGCTCGATCACGGCCGGGATCAGCGCGTCGAGCACCAGCCGGGTCCGCGGCAGGCGCAGGCCGGGATAAGTGCGGCGCACGGCGTGCAGCCCGGGGTAGGCGCGCACATCCAGCCCGCTCCAGTCGTCCTGCGCGCCGAGCAGGGTGGGCAGACCGTCGAGGGTCCAGTCCGCGCCCGGTCCCCACGCCTGCGCGGTGACCTCGCCAGCCACGACGTGCAGGGCCAGGGTGGCCGGCCCCTGCGGGCTCAGCGCAGTGCGCCAGAACCGCCCGCCCGCGACGCGGTGGGATGGGTCGGCCTGCCCCCGGCGTAACGGGCCCAGGGTCGTGCGGATGTCCACCGGTCGCTCCGGGCGCCACACCCGGGTCAGCCCGGCCTCGACCGCGACGCTCACGGCCCAAGCCCGAAGAACGAGACCAGCCGAAACGAGCCCGGTGACGCGCTGATCACGACGGGGCGCTGAACCGGATGCTGTTCGGATCGACGACGGTGCCGGGCCAGATCCGGACCCCCGCGCGCAGTTCGTTGCCGGAGCCGATCTGCGCCCCGTCGCCGATCACCGCGTCCTCGATGACCGCGCCGGCGCCGATGACCGCGCCGGCACCGATCGCGCTGCGCCGAACCTGGGCGTCGGGCTTGATCCGAGCCCCGTCGAAGACGACCGAACCGTCCACCACCGCGCCCGCACCGATGACGCTCCCGGCACCGATCGTCGATCCGCCGGTGACCTGGGCTCGGTAGGCGACGACGGCCCCGCCGAGCACCAGCGCGTCACCCACGGGTCCGGGCAGGGCACTGGACGGGGCCAGCCCGCGCACCAGATCCGCCGACCCGGCGAGGAAGTCCGCGGGCGTGCCCAGATCGCGCCAGTACCCGTGATCGAGATGTCCGCACACCCGCGCGCCCGCCTCGAGCAGCCCCGGGAACACCTCGCGTTCGACCGACACCGCCCGTCCGGTCGGGATGCTCTCGACCACCGAGCGCTGGAACACGTAGGTGCCCGCGTTGATCTGATTGGTGATCGGTTCCGGGGTCTTCTCCAGGAAGGCCAGCACGCGTCCGTCGGCGTCAGTCGGCACGCTGCCGAACGCCCGCGCGTCAGGCACTTCGGTCAGGTACAGCGTCACGTCCGCATTCTGGTCGCGGTGCGTCGCCAACAGCCCGGCGATGTCGAGCCCGGACAGGATGTCGCCGTTGAAGACCATCACGGTCTCCGCCCGCAGCCGATCGGCGATGTTGCGGATGCCACCACCCGTGCCCAACGGCTCGTCCTCATGGACGTATTCGAGCTCCAGCCCGAACGCCGAGCCGTCGCCGAAGTAGGACCGAAAGACCTCGGACTGGTAGGACGTGCTGAGGATGACGTGGGTGATCCCGGCGTCGCGGATACGCGACAGCGGGTGCAACAGGAACGGGACCCCGGCCGTGGGCAGCATCGGCTTTGGCGCCGACAGCGTCAACGGTCGCAGGCGCGTGCCCTGGCCGCCGACGAGGATGACCGCGTCCGTGGAATTCACTGAAGTCCTTTCCTGGCAGGGGTCCTGACCGTTCGCACCCGATGTGGACGCGGCCGGCCGAGGGTGGTTCAGCTGGTGCGCAGGCTTTCGCCGTCAACGACGAATGCACGGTGCAGGGCGTCGCGCCAGTCCGGCATCGGGGGCAGGCCGGCCGCGGCCCAGTCCTGACCGGACCGCACGGAGCGCACCGCCCAGGTCGACGGGTCAACCCGATCCGATTCGGCACCGAGTTCTTCGCGAACGGGTTCGGCGCCGGGTTCTTCGCGGACGGGTTCGACACCGAGTTCTTCGTGAACGGCCCGGACAAAACCCAGCCGGGTGGTCTGTCCGGAGTTCGTGCAGTGGTAGATCCCCGCGGGTGCGTCGGAGCGGCTGAGCGCGATCAACCCTTCGGCCAGGTCGGCGACCCAGGTGGGCGATCCGCGCCGGCCGCCCCCCTCGTCCGAGTCGTCCAGCGCGGTCGTCGAGGTCGCGAGCCGCGTCGTCCGTACGGCGACCTGGTCACCCACTCCGCCGTACAGCCAGGAGCCGCCGTACAGCCAGGACGTCCGCACCACGTAGCCGTCATGCGGCAACAGCTCGCGCACGGCCAACTCCCCGGCCCGCTTCGTGCGTCCGTAGGCCAACCGGGGTGCCGTCATCGCGTCGACCGGGTCGGGTTCGGTGGCGTCGCCGTCGAACGCGACGTCCGAGCAGACGTGCACGAGCCGCCCGCCGGTGGCGGCGACCGCCAACGCCAGCACGGCCGGGCCGACCGCATTCACCGAGTAGGCGCGCTGTTCATCGTCGCTGCCGTCCTCGAGCCTGGCCCCGGCGAGCCTGGCCCCGTCGAGGCCGGCCCCGTCGAGGACGGCCTGGTCGAGGACGGCTTCATCGAGATGGGCCGCGGCGTCGGCGGTCAGGGCGGCACCGGGCTCGCCCGCCGAGTAGGCGGCGGTGTTGACGACGACATCGGGACGGAAGTCCGACACCGCTTCCCGCACCGCCGCGGAGTCGGTGACGTCGAGCAAGCCGCGGTCCAGGGGCAGGATCACGTCGTCCTCGGCCCCGGTCAGCCCGGTGTCGTCAGCGGTCAGCCGCGCGATCAACGCGGTGCCGAGGCAGCCGCCGCAATCAGTGATGAGCCAGCGCACGTCAGCTGCCTCCGGCGCCCAAGGCCGCGGCTTGCGGGCGTCGACCCTGGGCGGCGAGCATCAGAGCGGTCCTCTCCCGTGCCACGAAGCGGTTCGTCGTTGCCGCGGCTGGGGGCGCGCGGCCAATCGGCGCCATCGGAAAAATCGTTCCCAGTATCCCAGACCCGCGCGGCTCGGCGTGATCACAGCAAATCTCCGTAACCTCGACGCCGTGCCCGACGACCGCGACCCACCCACCCGTCGCGGCAGCGACCCATTTGATCGTCGCGGCAGCGACCCGTTCGACCGTCGCGGCAGCGACCCATTTGATCGTCGCGGCAGTGACCCCACAACAGGCCCCGACGGGGCGTCCCGGCGTCCCGCAGGTAACGGTGGGCCGAACTTGCCGCCCGAACTCGACCCCCGTGGACGCCGGGCCGGGCGGGCCCGAGCCGGGGCGACCGCAACGAACCTGCCGGCGCGTGAGCCGGCCGCAGCGCGCCCCGGCGCTGGCGCCCCTGCCGGCGGTGGCGGAAACGGCGGAGGCGGCTATGGCGGCGGCTACGGCGGAGGCGGTGGCGGAAACGGCGGCCCGGGCAATGGCGGCGGCGGAAACGGCGGCGGCGGCGGAAACGGCGGCCCGACCGGCCCCGGTCGTGGCCCGCGCCCCGGGCGGCGGCGCCCGGCCGGATGGTTGATCGGAGTGC
This sequence comes from uncultured Jatrophihabitantaceae bacterium, assembly GCA_964252015.1. GTDB lineage: Bacteria > Actinomycetota > Actinomycetes > Mycobacteriales > Jatrophihabitantaceae > CAXSBR01. The sequence goes on from CAXULW010000035.1 coordinate 28,944, forward strand.
GCCTGCTGGCGGCCGGACTGTCGCTGGCCGTGTTGGTAGGCGGCGGCTGGGCGTGGGCGGTCTATCGAAATTTCGACGCCCACCTGAACCGGGTGAACGCGATCGGCGGTTCGACCAAGCTGAAGACGGACATCGACGGCAAGGCCCAGAACATCCTGCTGGTCGGCAACGACGACCGCGCGACCGCCACGGCAGCCGAGCGCAAGGCCATCGGCATCACCCTTGACGGCGGCAGCACCAACACCGACACGATGATGGTCATGCACGTCCCGGCCAACGGCAAGAAAGCAACTGCCATCTCGCTGCCCCGGGACACCTGGGTGGCTATTCCCGGACACGGTATGGGCCGGCTGAACTCGGCCTACGCCGACGGCAAGGCCGACGGAAAGGGCAATAAGGCCGCTGGCGCGCAATTGCTCGTGCGCACCATCGAGAACCTCACTGGCCTGACCATCGACCATTACGTCTCCATCGACCTGCTCGGTTTCTACCGCATCAGCAACGCCATCGGCGGCGTCCGGGTGTGCCTGCTGCACGCGCAGAATGCCTCGACCGAAGGCGACGCCAGCCACCCCAGGGGGTACTCGGGCATCAACCTGAAGCAGGGCTGGAACACGATCGAGGGTAAGCAGGCGCTGGCGTTCGTGCGCCAGCGCCACGGCCTGCCCCGCGGTGACCTGGACCGGATCGTCCGCCAGCAGTACTTCCTGTCCGCGGTGTTCCGCAAGGTCACCACGGCCGGTGTGCTGGCCAACCCGTTCAAGCTGCAGAAGCTGCTGACGGCGGTCAGCTCGTCGATGCAGCTGGACGGCAGCACCCCCGGTCACACCGGGCTCAACCCGATCTCGTTAGCCCAGCAGCTGCAGAACCTCAGCGCCGGCAACCTCACGTTCGCGACGATCCCCACCACCAGCGCGGTCATCGACGGTGCCGACGTACAGGTCGTCAACCCGGACACCATCCCGGTGTTCGTGGCCAAGGTGCTCGGGACGACGACGACGTCGGCCTACACCAGGGCCAAGACGGTGGCGCCGAGCACGGTGAAGGTGGCTGTACTCAACGGCACCGGCACCAAGGGCTGGGCCAGCACCAACCAGGCCGTGCTCGTCAAGGTCGGATTCAAGACCACGGTCGGTGACGCCAAGTCCGCGAGCACAACCCAGGTGCTCTACCCGGTTGGCATGGAAGCCCAGGCCAAGACCGTGGCCGCGTACGTCCACGGGGCGACCGCGTCGGCCTCCGCCAGCGTCTCGGTGGTGACGTTGGTCCTCGGCGCCGACTCAAAGCGGGCCAGCGCTACGCCGGCGACGGTAGCCACCACGACCAAGGCGGCCACGACGTCGAAGGCCTCGACCAAGACCGGTTGCATCAACTGAGCGCGCCCGCCGCCGTCGACCGGGCCGCGACGCCCGAGGCCCTGTTCGCCGCCGTCCGCGCCGACGATGCCGCCCGGGCGTTGGTGACGTTCTATGACGACCGCACTGGCGAGCGGATGGAACTGTCGGCGGCGTCGCTGGGCAACTGGGTGGCCAAGACCCATTTCCTCCTGCTCGACGGGCTCGGGCTGGGGCCCGGCGACCGGGCCTACGTCGATCTGCCGCTGCACTGGCAACGGCTGGTGGTCTGGCTGGGCGCGTGGTCGGCCGGTGTCGAAGTCGTCACGAACGCCGCCGGCGCAGACGTGGCGTTCATCAGCGCCGATCGAGTGGCGTCGGCGGCGGGGGTCGACGAGGTGTTCGCGCTCGCCCTGGGTCAGTGGGGACGCGGTTTCGACGGTGGCGTGTTGCCGCCCGAGGGCACCCAGGACTTCGTGGTCGCGGTGCGTCCACAGCCCGACGCCTGGGGGTCGGTGCGGTCGCCGGCCGGTCCTGGCGACCCGGCGTTCGACGGGCTCTCCCGGACCGAGCTCGTGGCCGTCGGGCGGGCTCTGGCTGCCGAGCGCCGGTTGGCTGCGGGCGCACGCGTCGCCGTGTCCGATGAGTCCCCGGGCGCCGATCGGCCCGAGACCGTGCTGGCCGTGCTCAGCGTGACCGGCTCGCTCGTCCTCACCCGTACCGCTGGGACGCCGGCCGATCCCGCGGTGAGCGCTCGACGTGATGATCAGGAACGCGTCACGCACCACTTCTAGCCCGAACCGCTCGAATCGGATCGCATATTCAGGTTTGTGTTGGACACAGATCGGATACGAAGATCGTCAGGCGCATTCGCTGGCGGTCCGACCTGAGAGGATGGGCACTATGTCCGGTCTGTCCAGCTCTGCGGTTGGCCCGGACGGGCCAAACCACCGGCTGGGCCCGTCGGCGATCGTGGTCGCGCTGGGCGCTGCGGTGATGACGGCGGGGACGTTCGCGCCGTGGCTCGCGTCCGGCGCCAGTAGCCGCAACCTGTACCGCTCCGCTGGGCTCGTCGAGCGGCTGGCCGGACTCGGGCGCCCGGTCGGGCTGGCCCTCGATGCCCTTCCGCTGACCGGCATGTACTGCGTAGCCGCGGGTGTGGCCTACGTCATGGGCCGGCGACGTATCGCGGCCGGGGCCATCGCGCTCCTGGCCGTTGTGTTCGGGGGTATTGCGTCGGCTGCGCTGGCGAACCGTCGCCCGGGTGCGGTGCACCTGCTCGCCGTCGGCCCGAGTCTGACCCTGGCCGGTGCTGCGCTCTGCCTGGCCGCCCTGTGCGCGGCCGCCGGTCAGCTTCGGCACGCCGCCCAGGCCCGCCGCCGGGATGCGACGTTGCGGCCCACCTCGGCCAGCAGCGCCGCGACCGGCACCAATCCACCGTCCAACCCACTGCCCAATCCGGCGACAAACCCAGCGACCAACCCAGTCACCGACCCGTCCCCAGGCCGACCACGAACGATGGAGTTCCGATGAGCCACCCGTACATCCCCGACCAGCCGCAGCAGCCGAACCCGTACGGCCACCAGCCGAACCCGCAGCAGCCGGGGCAGTGGGGTCAGCAGCCCGATCCGGGCCAGTACGGGCAGCCCAACCCAGGCCAATACGGGCAGCCCAACCCAGGCCAATACGGCCAGCCCAACCCAGGCCCGTACGGCCAGCCCAACCCAGGCCCGTACGGGCAGCCCAACCCAGGCCAGTACGGCCAGCCGAACGCGGGCCAGTACGGCCAGGCCGATCCAGGCCAGTACGGCCAGCCCAACCCAGGCCAGTACGGGCAGTACTCCGCGGACTCCTACGGCCAGCCCATCCCGGCCGGGTGGACGCCGACCGGTCCCGGCCAGCCCGCGAGTAGCCGCAAGCGGGGCATGCTCGCCGCCGCGGTCGCCGTGGTCGTGGTGGCCGGCGGCGGCATCTCCTACGTCGCGTTCCAGGACGAGAACGGCGGCGGCGGTGCCGGCACACCCAAGGCCGCGGTGGGCACCATCGTCAGCGCCTTGTCCAAATCCGATCTGCTCGGGGTGCTCGACAGCCTGCCGCCGGCCGAGCGGGCCAGCCTGCACGACTCGTTCGTGGCCCAGGTCAGCCAGCTCAAGCGGTTGAAGGTCCTGCAGAAGTCGGCCGACGCCAACAAGGTGTCCGGGGTGTCGTTCAAGGCCACCGGCCTCACCTACGGCGCCACGCCCACGGTCGTGAACGATCATGTCCAACTGGTCACCGTCACGGCCGGCACCATCCTGGTCAACTCCGACGCCAGCAAGGTGCCGTACACCAAGGAGTTCCTGGACGCGGCGTTCGACGGCAAGGCGCCGAAGCAGACCAGCAACCAGACCATCGACATCGCCGCGGAGACGCGCAAATCAGGTGAGCCGCTGCGGATCGCGGTGCAGAAGGTCAACGGCAAGTGGTACCCGAGCCTGATGTACACCGCCGTCGCCGCCTCAGTGGACGGCACGCCGGGCGCGAGCGACGCCATCGCCGCAGTGGGTGCGGGCTCCGCCGACGACGCCGTACGCGGCCTGGTCACGGCCGCGGCCAACCAGGACTACCGGGGGCTGATCGCCCGGCTCGATCCGAACGAGGACGCGGCCCTGCACGACTACGGCTCCTTGCTGCTGCGCCACGCCCCGTCGAGCTCGAACTCGTCGCTGAGCCTGAAGAACTTCACCTTCGCCGATACCGACGTCGCCGGTGGCACCCGGGTCTCGCTCAAGAGCGTCCAGTTCACCGAGGACGGCGAGACCAGCACGATCACGATCGACGGACAATGCGCCGTCGTGGCCAGCGGTGGCCGCTCGACCCGGATGTGCGCGTCGGAGCTGTTGGACCGCTACGGGTCCAGCCTGAAGCTGACCGCCACGGAGAAAGCCGCGCTCACCGACCTGTTCGCGGCCGTTCCCAAGATCGGCGTCGTGGCGACCAAGTCGGGCGGGCAGTGGTTCGTTAGCCCGATCCGGACCTACGCCGACCTGGACGTCTCGGTCCTGAGCAACCTCAAGGACAACGATCTGCTCACGCTGATCACGTTCGCCCGCCGGCAGTAACGCAAAGCCATGCGCCCGGCGTTATCAGTGCGCATGGCGGCAACGGTCGCCCTACGGTGAGCGGATGGCTGACGACGCTGCTGTCCCGGACCGTGTCCTGCTCGGCGATCTCTACCGCTACGAGGAGATGCTGACGCCAGACGAGTGGGAGATCGTCCTGCGTACCCGGGCGTTCATGACTGGCGAGTACGCACCGATCGCCGAGCAGTGCTGGGCCGACGCCGAGTTCCCGCATCACCTGGTGCCGCGGATGGCCGAGCTCGGGATCATCGGCCTGAGCTACGGCCACGACGGTCAGCCCCCGGCGGGCCGGCTGCTCACCGGTTTCCTCGGCCTGGAGATCTCCCGCGTCGACACGTCGATCGCCACGTTCTACGGCGTGCACAACGGGCTGGCCATGGGCAGCATCCACCACTGCGGATCGGAGGAGCAGAAGCAGCGTTGGCTGCCCGCCATGCGCCGCCTGGAACTGATCGGCTCGTTCGGGCTGACCGAACCGGAAGGAGGCTCCGACGTCGCCGGTGGGCTGCGCACGACTGCCCGGCGCGACCGCGACGGCTGGGTGCTGAACGGGGCCAAGCGCTGGATCGGCAACGCCACGTTCGCTGACCTCAACGTGATCTGGGCCCGTGACGAGGCCGACGACCAGGTCAAGGGTTTTGTGGTCGAGAAGGGCACCGACGGGTTCACCGCGACCAAGATCGAGCGCAAGCTGGCCCTGCGCACCGTGCAGAACGCCGACATCACCCTGGTCGACTGCCGGGTGCCCGAGGCCAACCGACTGGCAAACGCGAACTCGTTCCGCGACACCAGCGCCGTGCTGCGCCAGACCCGCGGCGGGGTGGCGTGGTCGGCGGTGGGCGCGCAGCTGGGTGCCTACGAACTCGCCGTCGCCTACGCCAAGGACCGAGAGCAGTTCGGCCGCCCGATCGGTGCGTTCCAGCTCGTGCAGGACCTGCTGGCCCGGATGCTGGGCAACATCACCGCATCGCTCGGGATGACCGTGCGGGTGGCCCAGTTGCAACAGGACGGGGTCTTCCGTGACGAGCAGGCCGCGCTGGCCAAGTCCTACTGCACCAGCCGCCTGCGCGAGACCGTGGCCTGGGCGCGCGAATGCTCGGCGGCAACGGCATCCTGCTCGACTACGGGGTGGCCCGGTTCTTCGCCGACGCCGAGGCGCTGTACTCCTACGAGGGCACCCGCGAGATCAACGCGTTGATCGTGGGACGGGCCATCACCGGCCACGGCGCCTTCGTCTAAACCACCCCTGCTGCCGTTCCTACTGCTGTTGGTCGGTGGGGCGGATCAGCATCTCGTTCACGGCCATGCGCCGCGGTCGGGTGACCATGTAGACGATCGCCTCGGCAATGTCCTGGGCCACCAACCGTTCCATCCCCTCGAACCGGGAGCGCATCCCGGCCTGCACTTCTTCGCGGTTGTGGCTGGCCAGCTCGGTGTCCACCGCGCCCGGCTCGATCAGGCCGACGCGGACGTGGCGCTGCGTCACCTCCTGGCGCAACGATTCGCTGAACGCGCCGACGCCGTGCTTGGTCGCGTTGTAGACCCCGGAGCCCAGGCGCGGTACCCGTCCGGCCACCGAGCTGACGTTGACCAGGTCGGCCACGCCGCGACGTTCGTCCTCGGCCGCCGCGAGCAGGTGCGGCATCGCCGCTTTGGTGCAGTACAGCAGGCCGGACAGGTTGATGTCGATCATCTTCTGCCACTCCTCGACCGGGGCGTCGAGGATCGGCCCGAGCAGCATCATCCCGGCGTTGTTGATGACGATGTCGAGGCGGCCCAGGTCCTTGACGCACCGGTCGACCGCCTTCTCGGCCGCGGCCCGATCCGACACGTCGGCGGTGATCGAGACGGACTGGCCGCCGGCGGCGTCGATGTCCGCGGCCAGGTCCTTCAGCCGGTCGGCCCGGCGGGCCACCAGCGCCACGGTCGCGCCTTCAGCGGCCAGCGCGGACGCGGTGGCGGCACCGATGCCGCTGGATGCGCCCGTCACCAGGGCGACGGTTCCGGACAGCGTGCTCGAGCTCATAACGTCCATCCTCCCGTAGAGCCCATCGCGGGCCAGCAGCGACGCTACTTCAGCAGTTGCCGGGCCATGACCATGCGGTTGATCTGGTTCGTGCCCTCGTAGATCTGGGTGATCTTGGCGTCGCGCATCATCCGCTCGACCGGGAAGTCGCGGGTGTAGCCGTAGCCGCCGAACAGTTGCACCGCGTCCGTCGTCACCGACATGGCCGTGTCCGAGGCGAAACACTTGGCCGCGGCCGAGTGGAAGGTCAGGTTCGGGTCGCCGCGCTCGGCCTTGGCCGCGGCCGAGTAGATGAGCTGACGCGCGGCCTCGGTGCGCATGGCCATGTCGGCCAGCATGAACTGCACGCCCTGGAACTCCGAGATCGACTTGCCGAACTGGTGACGCTGCTTGGTGTAGGCGATCGAGGCGTCGATCGCGCCCTGGGCGATGCCCAGCGCCTGCGCGCCGATCGTCAACCGGGTGTGATCCAGCGTGCGCAGCGCGGTCTTGAAGCCCGTACCGGGCTCGCCGATGATGCGGTCACCCGGGATGACGCAGTGGTCGAAGTAGATCTCACACGTGGGCGAGCCCTTGATGCCCAGCTTGCGTTCCTTGCTGCCCACCGAGAAGCCGGGATCGTCCTTGTGCACCACGAAGGCGGAGATGCCGCGGGAGCCGGCGTCGGGATCGGTCACGGCCATCACCGTGTAGTAGCTCGAGACGCCGGCGTTGGAGATCCAGCTCTTGGACCCGTCGAGGACCCAGGTGTCGCCTTCGGCCACGGCCCGGGTGCGCATGGCGGCGGCGTCGGAACCGGCTTCGCGTTCGGACAGCGCGTAGGAGAACATCGCGCTACCTTCGGCCACCGCGGGCAGCACCTGCTTCTTCAGCTCGTCCGAGGCCGCTAACAGCAACGGCATGGTGCCCAGCTTGTTCACCGCCGGGATCAGCGACGACGACGCGCACGCCTTGGCCACCTCTTCGATCACCAGCACGGTGGCCAGGGAGTCGGCGCCCGCTCCCCCGAACTCCTCCGGGATGTGCACCGCGTGAAAGCCCGAGCGGACCAGCGCGTCGTATACGTCCACCGGAAACTCCGCGGTCTCGTCGATCTCGGCCGCGCGCGGCGCGATCCGGTCCTCGGCCAGCTCGCGGACGGCCGCGCGCAGCATGCGGTGTTCTTCGGGCAGGTCGTACAGATCGAAATCGGGGTTCAACGCCATTCCGCCAGAGTTGTCGTTGCACTGGGCTGAGCGCAAGGCATGCGCCGGGAGGGCCGTCGAAATCACTGCCAAGTTCGCGTCGCACCGGCTCGAAGTGTCCCGTCCATAGACTCGGATGCATGGGAAGCGGTGACTCATGACGGGAGAGGTCTTGCCGGACGGTCGGCCGCGGCTGTCGGTGATCGGTACCGGTTATCTTGGCGCCACCCACGCGGTGTGCATGGCCGAGTTGGGTTTCCAGGTGATCGGCCTGGACGTGGACGAGACGAAGGTGGCTCGGCTGAACGCGGGCGAGGTGCCGTTCTACGAGCCCGGGTTGCCCGAGCTGCTGCGCCGTCACGTGGGTACGGACCGGCTGCGGTTCACCACGTCGTACGCCGAGGTGGCCGACTTCGCCGGCGTGCACTTCGTGTGCGTCGGTACCCCCCAGCAGCGGGGCACGTTCGCCGCCGACATGACCTACGTCGACGCGGCCTTCCGGTCCCTGGCCCAGGCGCTCGACCGGCGCCCGCTCGACCGGCCCGCGCTGGTGGTCGGCAAGTCCACCGTGCCCGCCGGGACTGCGGCGCGGATGCAGAAGGTGCTGGCCAACGAGTGCGCCAGTGCTGACGTCGAGCTGGCCTGGAGCCCCGAGTTCCTGCGTGAGGGCTTCGCGGTCAAGGACACGCTGACCCCCGACCGGCTCGTGTTCGGGGTCGAATCGGACTGGGCCGAGCAGCAGCTGCGGGCCGCGTTCGCGCCTGTGATCGCCGCCGGAACCCCGGTGATCACCACCGACTTCGCCACGGCCGAGCTGGTGAAAGTCGCGGCCAACTCGTTCCTGGCCACCAAGATCTCTTTCATCAACGCGATGGCCGAGATCTGTGAGGTCGTGGGCGCCGACGTGTCCATGCTGGCCGACGCCATCGGTCACGATGCCCGGATCGGGCGCCGTTTCCTCAACGCCGGCCTGGGCTTCGGCGGCGGCTGCCTGCCCAAGGACATCCGCGCGTTCATCGCCCGGGCCGAAGAACTCGGCGTCGACCAGGCGGTGTCGTTCCTCAAGGACATCGACGACATCAACCAACGTCGCCGCGCCCGCACCGTCGACCTGGCCGAGGAGGTCATGGGCGGATCCCTGCGGGGCGTGCGCGTGGCCGTGCTCGGCGCCGCGTTCAAACCCGACTCCGACGACGTGCGCGACTCACCCGCGCTCGACGTGGCCGTGGCCGTGCGCCGCGAAGGCGGTCGGGTGACCGTCTACGACCCGCAGGCCATGGACAACGCCCTCGCCTTGCACCCGGAGCTCGACTTCGGCACCTCCCTGGCCGACACCATCGCCGGCGCCGACCTGGTCATGCTGCTGACCGAGTGGCCCGAGTTCCGCGCCATGGACCCGGTCGAGATCGGCACCCACGTCCGCTCCCGCAACATCGTCGACGGACGCATGGTCATCGACCCGGTCGAATGGCGCGCCGCCGGCTGGACCTACCGCGGCCTCGGCCGCCCGTAGCCCCGCCGGTTTTGGTCAGTTAGCCCCCGTACGGCGGGCCAACTGACCAAAACCGGTGGGCCTGGACGGGGTCAGGACGTGATGTCTTTGCGGAGGAAGTGGCGCCAGGCCAGCAGCAGGAAGACGCTCGTGTACACCAGGCTCAGCCCGGTGCCGCGGACCATGTCGGCCCACTGCACGTTGGGGCCGAGCGCGTCCAGCCACTGATACTGGAAGTGGGTGGGCAGGAAGCGTCGGTACGGGTCCAGGGCGGTGATCGAGTCCAGGATGTTGCTGATGACGACCAGGAACGTGGCCCCGCCGACCGCGCCGAGCGGCGCGTCGGTGACCACGCTCAGCAGGAACGCCAGCGCGGCCACGGTCAGCGCCTGCCCGGTGGCGTAGAGGATGACGAGGCCGAGGCGGACCAGGGTCTGGGTGCTGGTGAACTCGCCCGAGATCGGCGACTTAGCCGGCGCCCAGCCGAAGAACACGCCGCCGACCAGGTAGGCCCAGACCGGCAGCACCACGTTGACGGCCACGCTGAACCCCAGCGCGATGGTCAGCTTCTGACGCAACAGGCGCGAGCGAGGCACCGGCAGCGCAAGCAGGTAGCGCAAGGAAGACCAGCTGGCCTCGCTGGCCACCGCGTCCCCGCAGAACAGCGCGACGATGACCACGAGCAGGAAGCCCACCGCGGCGAACTCGGTGAACATGGCGAAGTTGGCGCCGCCCGTCGTAGCCAACGTGACCAGCGCGCTGGCGTCGGCGTTGGCATTGTTCGACGACGAGCCGGTGCCGCCGACCTTGAACGCCAACGCGATGATCACGGGAAGGAGAACCATGATCAGCCCGACGACCTGGGTGCGGCGACGGCGCAGCTGCCGGATCAGCTCCACCCGCAACGGCAGTGTGTGGTTGGCGCGGTAACCCACTACTCCGGCACCGGATCGCACCGGGGTGCCGTCCGCGACGTCGACCGCCTGCAGCGAGGCGGCCAGCAGCCGGTCGTGCGCACCGCGGCGGGTCGGCGGGTCGCCGGTCGGCGCCCGCCCGGGCGCACCGCGTCCGGGCGCACCGTGGGCAGCGTGGACACCGTCCAGGGCATGCGGCGTGGCGTGAGCCACGTCGGTCCCGACGCTTTCCGGTTCCGGCCGAATCGAAGCTCCGTCCGGGGTGAGATCAGCCATCAGTCCTCCCCGACCAGGTCCAGGAATACCTCTTCCAGCCCCCGCCGTGCCGGCACGGCGCTGACGGCAATGCCCGCGGCGACGAGCACGGCCTGGGCCCGCGCGGGGTCGTCGACGGCCAACGTGACCTCGTCCGATCCGGCGATCTCGTCGACCGAACCGGCGGCGATCAGCCGGCCCCGGTGCATGACGACGACGTGTGTGCACGTCTGCTCGACCTCGGCCAGCAGATGCGAGGAGATGACGACGGTGCGCCCGGTCTCGGCGTAGCTGCGCAGCACGAGGCGCATCTCGGCGATCTGCGGCGGGTCGAGGCCATTGGTCGGCTCGTCCAGGATCAGCAGCTCGGGCAGGCCGAGCATGGCCTGGGCGATGGCGAGGCGCTGGCGCATGCCCTGGCTGTAGGTCTTCACCCGTCGGTCGATCGACGAGCCGAGCCCAGCGATCTCCAGCGCGGTCTCCAGCTGGGACTCCTGCGTCGGACGACCGGACGCGGCCCAGCTCAGCCGCAGGTTGTCGCGGCCGCTGAGGTGCGGCAACAACCCCGGCCCCTCGACGAACGCGCCCACCCGCGACAGCACCGCCGCGCCGGGGACGACGGGCGCCCCGAAGATGCACACCGATCCCGCGGTGGGGTGGATGAGGCCCATCAGCACCCGCAACGCGGTCGTTTTCCCGGCCCCGTTCGGGCCGAGCAGACCGACGATCTGGCCGCGTTCGACTCGGAACGACACCCCGTCCACCGCGCGGAACCCGTCGCCGTACTCCTTGACCAGGTCGGTGACGATCACGGGCACGTGGGCGTCGTCGATCGGGACGGCGTCGGCCGCGGCCACCGGCCCGCGCATGGCCCGGCGCGCCATCGTGGTGCCCGCGGCGAGCGCGAGGGCAACGGCGAGCAGGCCGGCCGCGAGCCAGATCAACGGCGCCCGGTCGGGGGAAGACGCGGTGGCCACCGTGGGCACGGCCAGCGCGGCCTCGCCGCCGGCCAGCGAGATCGTGTACGTGCGGGGATCGGTGGGCAGCGCGTAGCCCTGGTCGGTGGTGCTCACCGTCAGGCGGATGCGGTGCCGGACGTCGACGTCGTGGACGACGCTGGGCAACTGCACCTGGATGCGTTGCGCCTGCCCGGCGCGCAGGCCGACCAGGCTCACCGGCGCGACGAGTTGGGCCGGCAACGTGGTGCTGCCGTCAGGTCCTACGTCCTGCAGCGAGATGAACAGGGTGGCGTCCGTGGTCGTGCTTGGCGTGACGTCGAGGCTGACGGTGGACGCACCGGTGATCCGCAGCCGGGTGGTCAGCGGAGCGGAGGTGAAGCTCGCGAACTGCCCGGGCAGGTTGGTCAGGCTGGTGAACAGCGACGTGCCCGAGGCAGCGCTGAGCAGGCTCGACAGCCCGGGCAGGCTGGAGATACCGGCCGGGCTGCCACCGGCCGGGGCGCTGATCGGCTGGGCCCTCCCGCGCACCGTCACCGAGGTGCGCTGCGCTGCGCCGCCCACACCCGGGTAGCCGGTCTTGGCTGTCAACACCTGGCTGACCGGGCGCCCGTTGGCGATCGAGATCCCGCCGCCGGCCAGGGTGAGCTTGAAGCCGTCCTTGGGCGCCGCGCGGTGCTTGAGCACGTGGTCGAACCAGGCCAGCGCGGCCGACTGGGCCACGTCGGTGCCGCCGCCGGTGTCGTGGCCGCCCAGGCGCCACAGCACCGACACCGGCGTGCCGTGCGCGGCTATACCGCGCGCGTTGGCGTCGGCCTCGCTGAGTGGGAAGAGCGAGTCCTGCTCGCCCTGGGTGAGCAACGTCGGGGCATCGATGCGGCTGAGCACGCCGGCCGGGCTGGACTGGTCGAGCAGGCGCAGGATCGACAGGTCGGGCAGCTTGCCCTGGGCCAGGTTCTGGTATGCCGAGCACAGCGCCGGCGCGAACCGTCCGCAGGCCGAGGTCGCGGAGGCGCTGCTCGCACTGGGACCGCTCGCACTGGGGCCGCTCGCACTGGGACTGCCCGCACTGGGGCCGCGTGCTCCGGACGGGTCACCCGTCGTCGTCGCCGCCCCGTTGCCGAACAGGTAGGCCGCCCACAGACGTTTGAACACCCCCGCGGCGGTAGCCGAACCGGGCGCGCTCGCCGCGTTGGGGAACAGCGCCGAGGTCAACGTGTTCCAGGTGATGTCGGCGGCCACCGCGTCCACCCGGTGGTCGTAGCCCGCAGTGAGCAGGGCCAGCGCGCCGCCGTAGGACGAGCCGGCGACGGCCACCCGCGGGTCGTTCGGACCGTCCTTCTCGACTTCGGGCTGCGCGGCCAGGTAGGTGATCAGCTTGCGGGCGTCGGCCACCTCGTACCCCGGGGCGTCCAGGTGGATGAGCCCGCCCGAGCGCCCGAAGCCGCGCGCGGTGTAGGCCAGCACGACGTAGCCGTGCCGGGCCAGTGACCGGGCCTGACCGGCCAGATCGCTCTTGTCGCCGCCGAAGCCGTGCGCGAGCAGGACCGCGGGTGCCGGGGTGTGCTGCGGCAGGTACAGGCTGGTGTCGAGCTCTACCGCGCCCTTCCCGGGCTCAGCGGTGCCGGCGACGAACTGGTGCCGGCTCCGGATCGACGGCGACGACGTGACCACCCCGACGATGACGGCCGCGCCCGCTAGCAGGACGACGACGCCGAGCGCGGTGAGTAGTTGTCGACGCCGGGACCAGCCGCGCAGATCGCGCAGCGACGGGAGGCGGCGCAGCGACGGGGATCGGCGCAGCGACGGCACCCGGACACGTCGCATCGAGCCAGCCTACGGAGATCGACCGGGCGACCGCCGGTCAGGACGGAGCGGTTTCCTCTGCACTCGATTCCTGTGCGCGCCGGCGTTGCAGGTCGTCGTCCTTGGCCCGCGCGGAGTCGGCCAGAGCGTCCCGGAAACGATCCATCCGCTCGCGCAGCGCCGGATCGGTCGCGGCCAGGATGCGGACCGCGAGCAGCCCGGCGTTACGCGCCCCGCCGACGGACACGGTCGCCACCGGCACGCCCGCAGGCATCTGCACGATCGAGAGCAGGGAATCCATCCCGTCCAGGTACTTCAGCGGCACGGGCACGCCGATGACCGGCAGGGACGTCAGCGCGGCCACCATGCCCGGCAGGTGGGCCGCTCCCCCCGCCCCGGCGATGATCACCCGCAGGCCCCGCCCGGCCGCGGCCTGGGCGTACGCGACCATGTCGAGCGGGGTGCGGTGCGCGGATACGACACGCACCTCGTGGGCCACCCCGAACTCGGCCAGAGCGTCGGCGGCGGCGCGCATGACGCCGTAGTCGCTGTCGCTGCCCATGATCACGCCCACCTCGGGCGCCTGGTCGGCAGTGGTCATGAGCGGTCCTCCGGCGTGAGGATCGCAGCGAGCGGCAGCGAGCGAGGATCTGCGGGGCCCCCGCGGAAGCGCAGCTCTTTCCATGCGCTT
>CAXULW010000036.1:0-41670 GCA_964252015.1 uncultured Jatrophihabitantaceae bacterium
ACACGCAACACCCCGAGCTACCTCACGGTGTTGCGTTCACCCCTTGAACCCAAGGAGTGTGGGTGACCAAAACCGAACCCCCAGGAGAAAAACGATCATGACTGACTCGATCCGCGCTGAGGCCCGCGCGATCCTGACCCGCCTGGGCGTCGAGGCGTCCACGCTGGACGGTGGCCAGCTCACCGCCCGCACCCCGATCACCGGGGAGACCCTGGCCGAGGTGCATGCGCACGGCGTGCACGACGTGGCCACCATCGTCGGCCAGGCCGATGACGCGTTCCGCCAGTGGCGCACCGTGCCGGCACCGGTCCGCGGGCAACTCGTGCGCGAGCTGGGCGAATTGCTGCGCGAGCACAAGGACGACCTCGGCGCACTCGTGTCCATCGAGGCGGGCAAGATCCGATCCGAGGGCCTGGGCGAGGTCCAGGAGATGATCGACATCTGCGACCTGGCCGTGGGGCTGTCGCGGCAGCTGTTCGGGCTGACGATCGCCTCCGAGCGCCCGGGCCACCGGATGATGGAGCAGTGGCACCCGCTCGGGGTCGTCGGCGTCATCAGCGCGTTCAACTTCCCGGTCGCGGTGTGGTCGTGGAACACCGCGCTGGCGCTGGTCTGCGGTGACGCGGTGGTGTGGAAGCCGTCGGAAAAGACGCTGCTCACCGCCCTCGCGTGTCAGGCTCTGCTCACCGAAGCCACCCGTCGGGTGGGTGCCCCCGCCGCGGTGTCGTCGGTGGTTCTCGGCGGCGCGTCCGTCGGCGAAGCGCTCACCGACGACACACGCGTCGCGCTGATCTCAGCCACCGGCTCGACCCGGATGGGCCGCGCGGTGGCCCCCCGGGTGGCCGGCCGGTTCGGGCGATTGCTGCTCGAACTCGGCGGCAACAACGCCGCCATCGTCACGCCGTCCGCCGATCTCGACCTGACCGTGCGCGGCATCGTCTTCTCGGCTGCGGGCACGGCGGGTCAGCGGTGCACCTCCCTTCGCCGCGTCATCGCCCACACCGCGATCGCCGACGAGTTGGTGCAGCGCATCGCCGCCGCCTACGAGACGTTGCCGATCGGGTCGCCGTTGGCCGACGGGACGCTGGTCGGGCCGCTGATCGACCGGGCGGCCTTCGACGGCTTCACTGCGGCGCTGGCCCAGGCCGACGCCGAGGGCGGCAAGATCATCACCGGCGGCACCCGGGTGGACACCGGCGACGACGATGCCTACTTCGTCAGGCCCGCCGTGGTGCTCATGCCGGCGCAGACGCAGGTCGTCAAAACGGAAACCTTCGCGCCGATCCTGTACGTGATGACGTACCAGGAGTTCGCCGGAGATGCGAGCAGTGCTCTCGGCATGCACAACGACGTCCCGCAGGGCCTGTCGTCGTCGATCTTCACGATGAACCTGCGCGAGGCCGAGCAGTTCACCGCTGCCGACGGCTCCGACTGCGGCATCGCCAACGTGAACATCGGCCCGTCCGGCGCGGAGATCGGCGGCGCGTTCGGCGGCGAGAAGGAGACCGGCGGCGGGCGCGAGTCCGGGTCCGACGCGTGGCGGGCCTACATGCGCCGCACCACGAACACGGTCAACTACTCCACCGAACTACCGCTGGCCCAAGGCGTCGAGTTCGGCTAACCCGCAGGCCAGGCCGAGCGTTGGCCCCTCAGCAGTCGCCGCACCAGCGTGTCTGCGGGCAATGGGGCCAACGCTAACGGTGGCGACTCGCCTTCATTCGGCTTTGCGGGTCGTGGGGCGTGGGTTTTGCGGGTGGATCGTTTCGCCGCGTTCGAGCATCTCGACGAACTGGACGATCTTGCGCTCGCGGGTGTCGGCGCGCTTGAGCGATCCGAGCCGATAGATCAGCGCGAACCGGTTGATGGCGTTCAGCGTGCCGAACGTGGCCTGCGCCCGGGGGCTGGCCGCGATGGCCTCGGCCAGGTCGTCGGGAATGACCGCCTCCGACTGACGGGCGTAGGCGCGGTCCCAGCGACCGTCGGCCTGGGCTGCCTCGACCGCTGCGATGCCGGCCGGCTGCATCAGACCTTCGGCGGTCAGCCGCGCGACGTTGTCGCGGTTGCGTTCTGACCACGGGCTGCGCTTGGTCCGCGGGGTGAACCGCTGCCGGTAACTGCCCTCGTCACGACGACCGACCTGCCCGTCGATCCAGCCGAAGCACAGCGCCTCGTCCAGCGCCTGGTCGTAGGTCAGGGTGGTGACGGCGCCGCCCTTCTTGTGCAGTACGAGCCACACCCCGGGCTCGGCGGCGTGGCGCTCGGTCAACCAGGCCCGCCACTCCTGCGCATCGGCCAGCACCAGCTCGGGAAGCTCAACCGCCATCGCGGCAGCGTCTCACAGACCCCCGACGTGGGTGATCTTCAGAGGCCGACGCGGTGGGCGGCTAGCTCGATGCGGTCGTCGGGCTGGACGACGGCCAGGCGCAGGAAGCCGGCCGACGCCTCGCCGTAGAACTCGCCGGGCGAGCTGACGATGCCGACCCGTTCCGCCAGCAGGCGCGCGGCGGCCCACGCGTCGCCATCGGGCGCCGCCACCCAGAGGTAGAAACCCCCGGCCGGCAACTCGGCGGCGATCCCGCACGCAGCCAGGACGTCGACGAGGCGGCGCATCCGGTGCAGATAACGCTGACGTTGCACCTCGACGTGGGCGTCATCGCCCAGCGCGATCACCGCGGCCGCCTGCACCGGGCCGGGCGGCATCAACCCGGCGTGCTTACGGACCTCACTCAGGTAGTGCACCAGCTCGTGATCTCCGGCGTAGAAGCCGATGCGGGCGCCGGCGAAGTTGTCGCGCTTGGACAGCGAGTGCACGGCGATCACCCCGGCGGTGCCCTCGCGCAAGATCGTCGTCACCGGCGCCGCGTAGGTGAACTCGGCGTAGCACTCGTCGGAGAACACGGGCACCGCGTGCGCGCGGCCCCACGCCGCCGCGGCGGCCAGGTCGCTCAGCTGGCCCGTCGGGTTGCTGGGCGAGTTCACCCAGACGCACAACGCGCGGTCGGCGTCGGCGGGGTCGACGTCGTCCAGGTGCGCGAACGGCACCGCCCGGACCCCACCGAGGGTCGCGCCCATGGCGTAGGTCGGGTAGCTGATCTCTGGGTAGAGGACGGTATCGCGGCTGGGGTCGCGCAGCTTGAGGTACTGGGGCACGGACGCCACGAACTCCTTGCTGCCCACGGTCGCGGCGAGCTCGGTCCCGGGGTCGACGGTGGCGCCGAGGCGTCGCTCGATCCACTGCGCGGCTGCCTGGCGGAACGCGGCCGTGCCGATCGAGGGCGGGTACCCGCGGTAGGCCACGCCCGCGCTCAACGCGGCCACGACCTCGTCCGGAGCCGGGTCGCACGGCGTGCCGATGGACAACTCGATCGCCCCGCCGTCGTGCTTGCCGGCCAGGTCGAGGATCTCGCCCAGGCGGTCGTAGGGGTACGGCGGCGGGACGAACCCGGCTCGCACACTTGGCGTGGTACCAGCGGTCACGGTGCCGTCTCCTCGTCGGGGGTGATGTCAGCGGGTACGTGCGCCGGCTCGCGGACCGCGTTGACGGGGGCCGCCGTGTTGGCGGGTGCTGGCACGGCTGCCGCCGTGTCGACGGGGGCCGCCGCGTTGACGGGGGCCGCCGCGTTGGCGGGTGCTGGCACGGCTGATTCTGGTGCAGGAGGCGAGGGGGACGCGTCGTCGGCGCGGCCCGGACGCAATCGTGACCGCAGGTCCAGCCGGGCTCGGCGCCGAGCCAGGACGCTACCGGCGGCGCCCCCGGCGCGCCCGGCCGCGCGCACCCCACCACCAGCAAATCGACCGGCCAGGGAGCGGACCCAGCCCGTCCGCCGCGGCACGGTGGTCCCACGGCCCGGATCGAGGGCGTCGGCCAAGAGCTGCACCAGGTGCCGGCTGTCGCGGCCGGCCAGCTGCTCGACCTGGGTACGGCAGGAGAAGCCGTCCGCGAGAACGACGGCGTCCGGCGCCGCCTCGATCGCCGGCAGCAGCGCGGTCCGAGCGACCGCAACCGACACGTCGTAGTGGCCACGTTCGACGCCGAAGTTGCCGGCCAGACCGCAGCAACCGCCCACTGCGGTGACGTCCGCCCCCGCCGCGGCCAGCAGAGACGCGTCCGCGTCCCACCCCATCACCGCGTGCTGATGGCAGTGCGGCTGGGCCACCGCGGCCACTCCGCTCAGCGACGGGGGCGTCCACGTCGTCCGAGCGGACAGCAGCTCGGCCACGGTCCGCACCGAGGTGGCCAGCGCGGCCGCGCGAGGCTCACCCGGTAGCAGCTCGGCCGCGTCCGAGCGCAGCGTGGCGGTGCACGACGGTTCCAGACCGACGATCGGCACCCCGGCCGCCAAAGCCGGGCCGAGGTTCTCCAGGGTGCGCCGCAACTGCCGGCGGGCACCGTCCAGCTGGCCGGTGGAGATCCAGGTCAGCCCGCAGCACGTGTCGCCGCGCGGGATCTCGACCCGGAACCCGGCGTCCTCAAGTACCGCGACGGCGGCCCGTCCCACCTCGGGCGAGAAATGGTCGGTGAACGTGTCCACCCACAGCAGCACCGGGTCACCGCCGGCGCCGACGGGACGGGCTTCGAACCATTCGCGGAACGTCTGCCGCGCGAACGACGGCAACGGGCGGCGCCGGTCGATACCGCCGGCCAGCTTGACCACCCACGCGATCGGCGGCAGCCACAGCAGCAGGTTCACCAGACGCGGTGCCCGCGCAGCCACGTTCGCCCAGCGGGGCAGCCATCCCAGCGAGTAATGCGCCACCGGACGCAGCCGACGGCGGTAACGCTGGTGCAGCGCCTCGGCCTTGTAGGTGGCCATGTCGACGCCGGCCGGACAGTCCACCGAACAGCCCTTGCACGACAGGCACAGGTCCAGCGATTCGAGGACCTCGTCGGACTTCCAGCCCTGCGCCACCAGCGACCCGTTCGCCATCTCCTGCAGGACGCGGGCCCGTCCCCGGGTGGAGTCCTTCTCGTCGCGGGTGGCCAGGTAGGACGGGCACATCACCCCGCCGGCCGCGGTCGTATCGGCCCGGCACTTGCCGACCCCGACGCACCGGTGCACGGCCGTGGTGAAATCACCGCCGTCGTGCGGGTAGGCGAAGGCCAGGTTCCGCCGCAGGGGCGCGGCCGCAGGAACGCGCAGATCGGCGTCGAGCGGCGCGGGCCGGACGATGATGCCGGGGTTGAGCACGTCGCCCGGGTCGAACAGGTCCTTGATCCGGGCCTGCAGCGCCAACGCGTCGCGGGAGTACATCAGCGACAGCAGCTCACCGCGCGCGCGACCGTCACCGTGTTCGCCCGACATCGACCCGCCGTGCGCCGCGACCAACGCCCCGGCGGCCAGGACGAACTCGCGCATCCGCTTGGGCGCGCGTTCCAGCGGGAAGTCGATGCGGGCGTGGATGCAGCCGTCGCCGAAGTGGCCGTAAGCCAGCGTCTGCAATCCGTGCTCGGCCAGCAGGGCGTAGAAGCCGCGCAGGTAGTTGCCGAGCTGGTCGGGAGGTACGGCCGCGTCCTCCCAGCCGGGCCACGCCGGCGCGCCGGACGGCGAGCGCCCGGCCAGCCCGGCCCCGTCCTCCCGGATTCGCCACAGCGCGGCCGCCGGTGCACCGGTGAGGACGCTCGTGGCCACGGCCCCGGACGCGCGCGCCACTCCGCGGGCCGCCGCCTCGGCCTCGGCCAAGGTATCGCCGGCCAGCTCGGCGAACAGCCACCCGTCCCCGCGCGGCAGCTCGGGCACTCCGGCCGAGCCTCGGCGCCGCCGGATCACGTCGACGATGCGCGAATCGAGGCCCTCCAGCGCTATCGGGTGATGCGGCAGCAGGGCCGGCACGGCGTCCGCAGCGGCGGCCATGTCGGGGTAGCCGAGCACGGCCAGGGCGCTGGCCGCGGGCGCGCGGACCAGCTTCACCGTCGCCGCCGTCATCACGGCCAGGCTGCCCTCGGTGCCGGACAGCATCCGGGCCACGTCGAAGCCGTTCTCGGGCAGCAGGTGCTCAAGGGAGTAGCCGGAGACCTGGCGTCCGAACCGGCCGAACTCGGTGCGGACCAGGCCCAGGTGGGCCTCGATCTCGTCCCCCAGTCGACGCAGCAGGCCCGCTTCGGGGCCGGTCACCAACCCCGCGCCGCGTCCGTAGCGGCGCGCGGTGAAGGCCAGCCCGGCGGCGGTGATGACCTGCAGGGTCGAAACGTTGTCGGCGGTGCGCCCGTAGGCCAGCGCGCGCGAGCCGCAGGCGTTGTTGCCGATCATCCCGCCCAGCGTGCAGCGGGCGTGCGTCGACGGGTCCGGGCCGAAGCGCAGCCCGAACGGGGCGGCCTGGCGCTGCAGCTCGTCGAGGATGACCCCGGGTTCGACCGTCGCCGTAGCCGTCTCGGCGTCGATGGCCAGCACCCGGTTCAGGTGCCGTTCGAAGTCGACGACGATCCCGGTGCTCACCGCGTTGCCCGCGATCGACGTGCCGCCGCCACGCGCGGTCAGGGCGACGCCGGCAGTGCGGGCGACCTCGATCGCTGCGGCAACTTCGTCCGGATGGCGCGGGAAGACAACGACGCCGGGCACAACGCGGTAGTTGGAGGCGTCGGTCGAGTACTCGGCCCGACGGCGGGAGGAGTGATCTACGTCCCTGACGCCGGCTCGGCGCAGGGCCGCGGCCAGGCCGGCTGATCCCCTGGTTTCCGGGTCCCGAGCCGCGGCGGGCGCAGCGCGCGGCTGGGAGATCGTCACCCGACCATTCTCCCGGGTCGGGATACCCGGCGGCCGAGGCGGGTCGGCGGGTCGAGAGCCCGTGCCGATCGTGGCGGCCGGCAACAAGCGCCCGTGCTGATCGTGCGGCCCGGCAGCAAGCGCCCGTGCCGAGCGCTACGGCCCGGCATACTGGCCGGGTGGCAACGTCGGCGCGCACTCGGACCGCGTTCGCCCTGACCGCCGCCGCCGGTATCGCCCTCGATCAGCTCAGCAAAGCCGTGGTCGTGGCGCGCTACAGCGGGCACGACCCGATCCGGATCGTCGGCTCAATCGTGATGCTGGCCGTGTCGCGCAACCCGGGCGCGGCCTTCTCCTTCGCCCCGGCGGCCACCGCCATCTTCGCGCTGTTGGCCGTGGCTATCTCGGTCGTGATCATCCGAACGGCCGGGCGGCTGCGCTCGGTGCTGTGGGCAATCGCGCTCGGGCTGATCCTGGCCGGCGCCCTGGGCAACCTGATCGACCGGGTCCTGCGCTCGCCCGGTTTCGGACGGGGCGCGGTGGTCGACTTCATCTACGTCGAGCACTTCGCCACCTTCAACATCGCGGACAGCTGCATCACCTGCGGCGCCGTGCTGGCCGTGCTGCTCGTCCTCCTGGGCGTGCCGTTCGCCACTGAGAACGGGCAATCGACGTCCCCGGACCGGCCCGCACACGAGTCACCGTCTCGCGAGGACGTCGCCTGACGCTTAGCCATACGGACTGCGCAAGCACCTCCTTCAGCCGGCACCTCCCTTCAGCTGGCACCTCCTTCAGCCGGCACCTCCCTTCAGCGGGTGAGGTAGGACGGGGGTGGGGTGCCGTCCAGGGCGAGCGCGACCGCAGCGCGGGCCGCGACCGGGCCGACCAGGTTGCCGGTTCCGCTGTACCCGCCGCAGGCGACAACACCGTCATCGACCCGCGTGCACAACGCCTTGCCGTCGGCGGTGTAGCCGACCGAGGCGGCCCAACGATGGACGACCTCGACCCGGCGCCCGGCCATCCGCCCGGCCACCTCTTCGATCCAGCCCTGGACGCCGGTACTGGGTTCGGTATCCAGCGTCCATTCCTGCTCGAGGAACTGATCGCGGCCGCCGCCGGCGAGGATCCGTCCGGTGGCGTCCTGCTGGGCGTAGTCATAACCCCACCGCCCGTACACCGCACACGCCAGTCGGGCGGGCAAGCCGGGCGCGGTGGCCAGCATCTGCAGCCGGGCGGTGCGCATCCTCCCGGCCAGCTGGGGCAGCAGCACCTCGAGGCGACCGTCCACGGCGACGATCACGACGCCGGCCCGCACCACCGCCCGCTCGGTGGTGACGACGCCGGCGGACACCGACCGCACGGACGACCGCTCGTACAGCCGGGCCCCGGCGGCCGCAGCGATTTCGGCCAGGCCGAGCGCGCGCCGGGCTGGGTTCATCACCGCGTTCTGAGGCAGGAACAGGCCGTGACCGAGCTCGCCGTCGTAGGCCTGTACGGCGATGCCGGCCGCCTGCAAGATGGCCATTTCCCGCGCGCAGTCCTGCAGTTCGCGGGCCCGGTCGGCGGCCTCGGCGTCATCGCGTGGCTCGCCGGGCAGGCCGGCCAGCCGGATGGACCCGACCCGACGGATGACCTGCGGCCCCAGCTGCTCGATCAACCGGTCCAACTCGTCCAGCGTGCGCCGATACAACGCAAACGTCGCGTCCGGGCCCCACTGGGACACGGCCCGGGTGAGCTCCGGCGCACCGCCAGCGAGCAGGAACCCGCCGTTACGCCCCGCGGCCCCGGCCGCGACCCGGCCCGCGTCCAGGCCGACCACGGACAGGCCCCGCCCACGAAGCTCCTCGACCGCGGCGAGCCCAGTGCCACCGAGGCCGATCACACAGGCATCGGCGGTGACGTCGTCGTCCAGCGTCGGCAGAGCGGACCAGCCGGCCACGGCAGGGTCGATATCCCATCCGACGGCTGCGCTCACGGCAGCGCCACCATCGCGGCCCGCCACCCGCCGTCTGATCGGGTCACGTCAGAGACTCCGGCACGAGTCCGAACGCGGAGACGGCCAACGCGCCGACGATCAACGCCGGGCCAAACGGAACCGCCGTCTTCAGGCCCACCCGCCGGGTGAGCAACAGCAGCACCGAAACCAGCGCGCCCACGCAAAAGCCGGCGATGACTCCGCACAGCACGTAACCCCACCCCAGCCAACCCAGGTAGCCGGCCAGTACGGCGACCAGCTTGGTGTCACCAAACCCAAAGCCGGTGGTCACGGTCAGGGCGCAGAACAGGGCGAACACCACGACCGCGGCCACCAGGGATCGAACCAGCGCCGAGCCGTCGCCGCCCACCAGCGTCGCGGCGCTCAGCAGGGCTGCCTCGCCGACCAGGCCCGCGAACACCAACCGATCCGGCAGGCGGTGATGCTCGACGTCGATCACCACCAGCGGCGTCACAACTATGCCCAACCACACAAAGCCCAACCACACAAAGCCCAACCACACAAAGCCCGGCCCGACCAAGCCCGGCCCGACCAAGCCCGACCAGACCAAGCCGGGCCCGACCGAGGCCGTCCGACCGTGCGCGAACCAGACGAACCGGCCCGCCGACGCCCCGGCCAGCACGCCGCACACGACGCCGACGGCCGCCACGACCGCGGAACGCGACCCGGACGAGGCCCGACGCGCCCGCCAGCACAACGCGTCCGTACGGTCCGGCACGCTCACCGTAAGGCGAGCCAGATACGGCGAGACCGCACCAACCAGCAGCGCGGCCAGCGCGGCCGCGGACACCATCGAGAGCACCATGACCGGGACATTACGCAGACCAACCGCCGACAACGTCCACCCGGACGAGCCTGTGGAAACGGTCAGGGGGATGTGGATAAGTACGCTTTCGTACGGTCGTCCTGGGGGTTGCCCAGCACGCCACGCGGGTCCCCGCTCTCCGCCACGTCGCCCCGGTCGAGCACGACCAGGTGCTGGGTGACGTCCCGGGCGAAGGCCAGGTCGTGGGTGGTGACGATCGTGGTCACCCCGTTGGCGGCCAGGGTCCGAATGACGTCGGTGACCTCCCGCCGCGACGCCTCCCCCAGCACCGACGTCGGATCATCGAGCATCAGCAGCTTGGGCTTCATGGCCAGGGCCCGGGCGATCGCCACCCGCTGTCGCTGATCCGGGGTCAGGTGCATGGGGTAGGTGTCGGCGACCCCGGCCACACCGAGCTGGGCCAGCAGCACGCGCGCGGCCTCGGTCGCGGCCTTGCGCTTGTGACCCCGCACGCGCACGGGTGCCTCGGTCACGTTGTCGATCGCGCTAAGGTGCGGGAAGAGGTCGAACGTGTCGGTTACCAAGGCAATGTCTCGACGCTGCTGAGCCATCCGCTTCGGACCCAGCTCGCGCAGCACGCCGTTGTCCTCCAGGTAACCCAACATCCCACCGTCCACGTAGATCCGGCCCGCGTCGATGCGGTCCAGGTGGGCAACCGCACGGAGCACACTGGTCTTGCCCGACCCGCGCGGTCCGATCAGCCCGGTGACCTCGCGCGCCTTCATCGGCAGGGTCATGCCGTCCAGCGCCACCCGCTTGCCGAAGCTGAGGTAGACGCTCTGCAGGTCGACCATGATCGCGCCCGGGGCATTGCGACCAGCCGGCTTGCCGAAGAAGTCCTCGTCGGCGGGAGGCAAAGCGCTCATGAGCCGGCCGGGGTCGTGAGGATCGCAGCGAGGAACGAGCGAGGACCGGAGCGACCGCGGCTGGCGGGAAGAACAGAGCTCATGAGCCGGCCGCGGCGGCGAGCGTGGCCAGGGGCACGGGGCGTTTGGGGGCGCGGTTCATGGCCCGTTCGATCAGCCAGCGCAGGACGAGCAAGCAGCTGACGATGAGCAGGTACCAGGTTGCGGCGGCCAACAACAGTGGTACCGCCCGCTGGGCCAGCACCGCCGTCTGGACCGACCGCCCGTACAGATCGGTGGTCAGTGGCACCGCGACCACTAGGGCCGACACCTTGACCGTGGTGATGATCCGGTCGAGCGTGGCCGGCACGACGACGCGCGCGGCCTGCGGCCAGACCACCCGCCGGCGCACGACGGCCGGCGCCATCCCCAGCAGCACCGCGGCTTCGCGCTGGCCGGGCGGTACGGATGCGAGGCCGGTGCGGAACACCTCGGCCTGGTAGGCAGCCGCGTTCACACCGAGCCCGATGCAGGCGGCGACGAATGCGGTGACCACCTTGGTCAGGTCCAGGCTGCTCACCCGGGTTCCGCCCGGCACCCCCAGTCCGACGTGCCCGTACACCTGCGTGAACAGACCCCAGAACACGAGCTGCAGGTAGACGGGCGTGGAGCGGAACAGCCACAGGTAACCCCAGGAAACCGCCCGCAGCACGACGTTGCCCGACACGCGCATCGCCGCCAGGGCCGCGCCGAGAACCACCGCGATCACCGTGGCCACGCCGGTGAGTTCGAGCGTCACCAGAGCGGCACGGCCGAACTCACGGTCCAGAATGTGCCGTCGGTACGTCGGCCACGCGTACGCGCCGTCGGTGGCGACGCTGTAGACGAAGAGGGCCAGCAGGACGAGCAGGACGACCGCGATCGCCCAGAGTCCCGGGCGCCGGCGGGGCTTGACCCTGATGATGTTGGCGTCGGGGGAGCCGACGGAATCCGCCGAGTCCCGACTGGCCGTCATCAGTGTGGCCTCCGCTCCGGGCGGGCCGGATACCCGCGTTGGCACGACCATAACCGCGAAACCGGGCCGATCGTGGGACGTGCCGCGAGGGTCGGGCGGGAGCTACAACACCTTCGAGAGAAAGGCTTTCGTCCGTTCCTCCTGCGGGTTGGCCAGCACGGTCCGCGGGGGCCCGGCCTCGACGACGACGCCTTCGTCCATGAAGACCAGGTGATCGCCGACCTCGCGGGCGAAGCCCATCTCGTGGGTGACGACGATCATCGTCATACCGCCGCGCGCGAGGTTGCGCATCACGTCCAGCACCTCGCCGACCAGTTCCGGGTCCAGGGCCGAGGTGGGTTCGTCGAAGAGCATCAGTTTGGGCTGCATGGCCAGGGCCCGCGCGATGGCCACCCGCTGCTGTTGACCACCGGAGAGTTGCGCCGGGTACGCGCCCGCCTTCTCGCCCAGACCGACCTGATCCAGCAGGGCCCGTCCCCGTTCCAGGGCATCCTTTTTCTTCTCGCCCTTGACCCGCAACGGAGCTTCGACGACGTTGCCCAGGGCGGTCATGTGCGGGAACAGGTTGAACCGCTGGAACACCATGCCGATATCGCGCCGTTGCGCCGCGGCGCGCTTGGGATGCAGCTCGTGCAGCTTGTGGCCGCGTTCCTCGTAGCCGACGAGTTCGCCGTCGACGTAGAGCCGCCCGGCGGTGACCTCGTCGAGGTGGTTGATGCACCGCAGGAACGTGGACTTACCCGAGCCCGACGGACCGACCAGGCACATCACGTCCCGATGTTGGACCTGCAGGGTGATGCCCTTCAGCACGCGCAACGGGCCGAAGTTCTTGCACACGTTCTGGGCGTCCACCATGAGCGTCCCCGACGCGGTGGTCATGTGGCGCCCGTGAACCGGCGGTCGTCCTGGGCGGCGGCCAGGGCGACAAGTTGCCGGTTGGTCAGCACCCGCGAACTGCCGCGCGCGAACCGCTTCTCCAAGAAGTACTGCCCGACCATGAACACGCTGGTGATGGCCAGGTACCAGCTCGATGCCACCAGCAGCAGCGGGATCGGCCGGTAGAGCAGGCCGCCGATGTTGTTGGCCACGCCGTACAGGTCATTGGTCAACGGGATGGCCACCACCAGCGAGGTCGTCTTCAGCATGCTGATGACCTCGTTGCCGGTGGGCGGGATGATCACCCGCATCGCCTGCGGCAGCACGATCCGCCGCATCGTCTGCGGCCACGTCATGCCCAGTGCCTTCGCGGCCTCGGTCTGACCCTCATCCACCGAACCGATGCCGGCGCGCACGATTTCGGCCATGTAGGCGGCTTCGTTGAACCCCAGCCCGAGGAAGGCGGCCACGAACGCGCTCAGCCAGGTCGTGGTCTGGAAGTGGACGAACTGCACCAGGAACGGCACGCCCAGGTCGATGTGGCCGTAGATGTTGGTGATCAGGCCCCAGAACACGAGTTGCACGTAGACCGGCGTGCCCCGGAACAGCCACAGATAGGCCCACGCCACGGATCGTAGGACCGGGTTGTCCGACATCCGCATCACGGCGGTGGTCACGCCGACCACCACCGCGATCACCATGGAGATCGCGGTGAGCTCGATGGTCACCACCGCCGCGGCGCTGAACCGGGCATCGAACAGGTACTGCCAGTACGTCGACCAGTAGTAGGCGCTGTTCGTGGCCGCGCCGTAGACGAACAACCCCAGCAGCACCAGGATGACGACCGCGGCGACCAGGCGACCCGGACGTCGCAGTGGCACCGCCTCGATCACGTCGCCACCGGCCCCGCTCTCCGGGGCGGTGGGTCGCGCGGTGGGCCTGATGGCCATGATCAGCTGATGGCGCCGTTGACCGTGGCCGTCTTGATCATCCCGGCCGTGTCGCCCCACCGGGCGCAGATCTTGGCGTAGGTGCCGTCGTCGATCAGCGCTTGCAACGCCTTCTGGATGGCGGGCACGAGCTTCGAGTTCTTCTTCATCGGGTAGCCGTACGGTGCGGCGTCGTAGATCTTGCCCACCAGGGCGAGCTTGCCGGCACTGGTCTTCACGCCGTACGCGGTCACCGGCGAGTCGGCGACGAACGCGGCGGCCTTGCCCAGGATCACCGCGGTGGTGGCGTTGGCCTGCGAGGCGTAGCGCAGGTTGGTGATGGGCTTCTTGCCCGCCGTCTTGCAGGCCTTGCTGCGCGCCGGGAGGTCGTCGGTGTCCTGCACCGTGCCGGTCTGGACCGCGATCTTGAGCCCGCACGCGTTGGCCGGATCGACCTTGGCGCCCTTCTTGGCCGCCCACTGGCTACCAGCGCTGAAGTAGTTGACGAAGTCGACCGTCTTCTCGCGCACCTTGTTGTCGGTGAACGACGCGACGCCGATGTCGTACTTCGGCGTCGGCGCGGTGATGCCAGGGATGATGTTGTCGAAGACCGACGCGACGTACTGGGTCTTGAGCCCGAGCTTGGCCGCCACCGCATTGAACAGTTCGACGTCGAAGCCGACGATCGTGCCCTTCGAGTTCTTGTACTCGTTCGGCGCGTACGTCGGGTCGATGCCGACGATGAGGTACCCGCGCTTGGCGATATCCGCAGGCACCAGCGACGTTATGCCCGCAGCGGCCGAGGTCACCGCCTGCGTCGTCCCGGTCGGGTTACCGGTGCTCTCCTTGTTGCTGGCGCAGGCGCTGAGGGTCAACGACCCGGCGACCAATACAGAAACACCAATACGAGCGGCACGGCGCATCATCAGACAAAACTCCCCATTCGCGCGGACGGCCCGCCGCGATTGGCCCACCCTAACCGCGGTTGTGGTCAGTTCCGGCCAGGAAAACCCCCGGAAACCCAACCGTTACCGGCCAACGAGTGCACGGGGTCAGAGCGTCGCGACCGCGGCCTTGCCCAGCACGACGACGCCGGACGGGGTGACGTGGTAACGCTGGCGATCGAGGTCGAGGTCGACGCCGATGTTCGCGCCGGGTGGCACGACGACGTCCTTGTCGAGAATCGCCTTACGTACCACGGCTCCCGCGCCGATCTGCACGTTGTCGAGCAGCACCGATCCTTCGACGTAGGCCCCGCCCGACACGCTCACCTTGGGCGACAGGACCGAGTGCCGCACGGTGGAACCGGAGATGATCACGCCCGAGGCCACCATCGACTCCTGGGCCAGTCCGCCTTCGACGAACTTGGCCGGCGGCAGCTGCGGCTGGTTGGAGTAGATGGCCCACTTGTCGTTGTAGAGGTTGAAGATCGGGTGCACTGCGACCAGGTCCATGTGGGAGTCGTAGTAGGCGTCGAGCGTCCCCACGTCGCGCCAGTAACCACGGTCGCGATCGGTGGCGCCGGGCACGTCGTTGTGGGCGAAGTCGTAGACGTAGGCACCGCCCTTGTCGACCATGTACGGCATGATGCTGCCGCCCATGTCGTGCACCGAACCGTCGTCCTCGGCATCCGCGCGCAGGGCCTCCATCAGGTCCTTGGTCGTGAATACGTAGTTACCCATCGAGGCAAAGGTTTCGTCCGGTGAATCGGGCAGACCAGGCGGATCCTTCGGCTTCTCCAGGAAGCTGATGACCTTGCCGTCCCGATCGGCGTCGATGACGCCGAACGCCGACGCCTCACTGCGCGGCACGCGGATGCCGGCCACCGTCGCCGGCGCGCCCGAAGCGATGTGCTGCTCGACCATCTGTCGCGGATCCATCCGGTACACGTGGTCGGCGCCGAACACGACGATGTAGTCGGGACGATCGTCGTAGATCAGGTTCGACGACTGCAGGATCGCGTCCGCACTGCCGGTGTACCAGCGTGGCCCGAGGCGCTGCTGAGCGGGCACGGGCGTGACGTAGTTGCCGAGCACCGTCGACATCCGCCAGGTCTGGGTGATGTGCCGGTCCAGGCTGTGCGACTTGTACTGCGTCAGCACACAGATACGCAGGTAACCGGCGTTGGTCAGGTTCGAGAGCACGAAGTCGATGAGCCGGTAATTGCCGCCGAACGGCACCGCCGGTTTCGCCCGGTCAGCGGTCAACGGCCAGAGACGCTTGCCCTCGCCACCGGCGAGGACGATGCCAAGAACACGAGGCGAAGAAGGCATGGACCGAACCATAGCGGAGGTCAGTGAACGCGGTGAGGGGCACGTCACATCGATCCGGGCCGTCCCGATAGGGTGCCAACGTGCGGATCGCATTGGTGACCAAGGAGTACCCACCAGAGATTTACGGCGGGGCGGGCGTGCACGTCGAATTCCTCACCCGGGAGCTGCGGCGCCTCATCGACGTGGACGTGCACTGTTTCGGCGCCGACCGGGACGAGCCGGGTGTCCGCGCCTACCGGACGCCGCCCGCGTTGAGCGCAGCCAACCCGGCCCTGCAGACCCTCGGCGTCGACATCGAGATCGCCGCGGCGCTCGGAGACGCCGAGCTGGTGCACACCCACACCTGGTACGCCAACACCGCCGGCACGGTGGGATCGATGCTGAACGGCGTCCCGCACGTTCTTTCGGCGCACTCGCTCGAACCCAGCCGGCCCTGGAAGGCCGAACAGCTCGGCGGCGGCTACCAGGTCTCGTCGTGGGCGGAGCGGGAGGCCTATCGCACGGCCCAGGCCATCGTCGCGGTCAGCCAGGGCATGCGCGAGGAGATCCTGGCCGCCTACGACTTCGTCGACCCGGCGCGGGTGCACGTCATCCACAACGGCATCGACACCGAGCTCTACCAGCCGGGGGTCGATCCGGCGGTGCTCGCCCGGATCGGGGTCGACCCGGCCCGGCCGTCGGTGGTCTTCGTCGGGCGCATCACCCGGCAGAAGGGCGTGGACCACCTGCTGGCCGCGGCCGCCTCCTTCGACCCGGACATCCAGCTCATCTTCTGCGCCGGCGCCCCGGACACCCCCCAGATCGAGGCCGAGACCGCGGCCGCCGTGGACCGGCTGAGCCAGACCCGGACCGGGGTCATCTGGGTGCGGGAGATGTTGCCGCGGCCCGAGGTGATCTCGCTGCTGTCGGCCGCCACCGTCTTCGCGTGCCCATCGATCTACGAGCCGTTGGGCATCGTCAACCTGGAGGCGATGGCTTGTTCGACGGCGGTCGTGGCCAGCGCCGTCGGCGGCATCCCCGACGTGGTCGTGGACGGCGAGACCGGCATCCTGGTGCCCTACTCACCCGACGCCCCGCAGGAGCTGGAGGCGGGGCTGGCCGAGGCGATCAACGCGCTGTGCGCCGACCCGGCCCGGGCCGACGCGATGGGACGCGCCGGCCGCGAACGGGCGGTGGGCGTCTTCGCCTGGGCCGCGATCGCCCACCAGACGGTGGATCTGTACCAAAGCCTGCTCTGAGCCGGGCCGGCAAGACGGGCCGGCAGGACGGGCCGGCAGGACGGGCCAGCAGGACGGGCCGGCAGGACGGGCCAGCAGGACGGGCCGGCAGGAAAACGGCCCCGGCCCGGGCCACCCGAAGGTGACCCGAAACCGGGGCCGTGTCGTGAATGCCGTGCGCGCCGCTTACGCGCCGGTCCCGTGGGCCGCTACGCGCCGGTCCCCTGGGCCGCTACGCGCCGGTCCCGTGGGCCGCTACGCGCCGGTCCCGTGGGCCGCTACGCGACCGCGGCGTGCAGGGCGTCGCCGAGCGCGGACGCCTCGTCGGCTGACAACTCCACGACGAGCCGACCGCCACCCTCCAACGGCACGCGCATGACCAAGCCGCGTCCCTCTTTGGTGACCTCGAGCGGACCATCGCCCGTTCGCGGCTTCATGGCCGCCATAATTGCCTCCTCGTGAGCGGCCTCGCGGCCGAATCCAGTTCCTCGTAACCGTGCGGCTACGACCAACACCACGTTGACGTCCCAGCAGCCAGCACTCGCGCACTGGCTACCGCGGCGTCGAATCGGCGCCCGGCCCGAAAGCCGAGGCAACCTCTCCTGTCCATTGTCCCGCATCGCGTCAGATCCGCGAAAGCCGAGGTCGGGCGGGTGTCACCAGCGCCCTGCCCTCCTTCGCCCGGGCCACCGGGTCGGCCATCGCGGCGGCGTCAGTACGGTGACGCCATGAACGTGCTGACCGTGGGCCGCCCGAGATGTGCGGCTCGCCCGGATCGATCGGAAAACGGCAGATGAACGACGATCTGGTGCTCGACCGCGCGGGCGCCGTGGCTACGGTGCGCATGAACCGACCCGAGAGCATGAACTCGCTGTGCCGCTCGCTGAAGGACGCCCTGGTGGACGTGCTGGACCAGCTGGCGACCGATGAGACGGTGCGGGCGGTGGTCCTCACCGGAACCGGCCGCGGGTTCTGTGTGGGGCAGGATCTGCGCGAGCACGTCGCGCTGCTCGAAGCCGGCGACGTGGCCCCGCTGTCCACGGTGGTCGAGCACTACAACCCGATCGTGGAGTCGCTGGCCGGCATGCCCAAGCCGGTGATCGCCGCGGTCAACGGCATGGCCGCCGGCGCCGGCGCGGGATTCGCGTTCGCCTGCGACTTCCGTATCGCCGCCGAGTCAGCGCGATTCCTGCTCGCCTTCGCCGGCATCGGGCTGAGTCTCGACTCGGGCGTGTCGTGGACGCTCCCCCGGCTCATTGGTTCCGCGCGCGCTACCGCACTGGCCCTGCTGGCCGAGCCTATCGACGCGCAGGCCGCGTTCGACATGGGCCTGGTCAACGCGATCGTGCCCGATGAGAACGTCCTGGCCGCAGCACACGAGCTGGCTGCCCGCCTCGCCGCCGGGCCCACCGTGGCCTACGCGGCCATCAAGGAGGCCATTGCGTTCGCCGGGTCCAGCACGCTGACCGCGGCCCTGGCCCGGGAAGCCGAGCTGCAGGACCGTTCCGGCGCCACCGCCGACCACGCCGACGCCGTAAGAGCCTTCGTGACCAAGCAGAAGCCGACCTTCACCGGCCGCTGACCGACATTCGGAGACGCTTTCGGCGCAGCGCTCTTGAACCCGCCAAGATCGCTGTACCAAACCGTTCAGGCGCGGGCTCGCCAGCAGGCGGCAACGTGGTCGTCCACCATGCCGGTGGCCTGCATGAGGGCGTAGCTCGTGGTCGGCCCGACGAACTTGATGCCCCGTCGACGCAGTTCCTTGGCCATGGCCACCGATTCCGACGAGGTGGAGACGATGTCGGCCTCGGTCCGCGGCCGGGCACGGCCGACCGGCGCGAACGACCACAGCAGGGCGTCGAGGTCATCGACGTTGGCACGGATGGCCTGCGCGTTCGCGATCGTGGCCACGATCTTGGCCCGGTTGCGCACGATTCCGGCGTCCTCGAGCAGTCTGTGCACATCGGCGTCACCGAACCCGGCGACCCGGTCGACGTCGAAGCCGGCGAACGCGACCCGGAACTGCGGGCGCTTGCGCAGGATGATCAGCCACGACAACCCCGACTGGAACGCCTCCAGCGACAGGCGCTCGAACAGGGCCGCCTCCCCGTGCAGTTCCCGGCCCCACTCGTCGTCGTGGTACGCGATGTACTCGGCCGACGTGCCGGCCCAGGCGCACCGGGTCCGGTCGGCCGGCGCGGGTGCGGTCACCGCTCCCCGGGTGCGGGCTGAGCGAGGACGTGGGCGGCGAATCGACGCAACGACAGCCGCACGAAGAAGGTGAACACCGGGCGGCCGATCAGGAATCCGAGCGCGCCCAGTCGGCCGAAGGGCAGGTCCAGCTCCTCGGTCCATTCGACCCGGCTCCGGTCCGGACCGTCGGCGACGACCGCGAACACCGCCGTACCCCGCACGAGCTTGCCGGTGTGGCGGACCCGGCACAGGTGCGGCGGATCCCACTCGGTGATGGTCATGGTGTCGGTGAAGCCGATGGGGCCGAGGCCGGTGCGGGCGGTGATCTCGTCGCCGTCCTGGCGGCCGTACCCACGGGTCGGGCGCACCGAGGTGGCGAACATCCAGTCGCCCTGCCCGGACCAATCGGTCAGCGCCGCGAACACGTCCTCGGCCGGCGCGGCGACGTCGACGCTCTCGCTGACGTTCGCGCTCACCGCGCGGGTCCGGCGCGGTCGGCCGCCGCCGCGGGCAGCGGATCGCCGGCAATGGGGGGCGACGGGGCGTCTTCGGCCGAGGCGTACGGGCGGCTGCCGTCGTCGGCGTCGTCCCCGGCAACGGCCAGGGCGAGCACCTCGTCGTCCTCGGCCGTCGCGCCGGCGTCAACTGTCCCGTGGCCGAACGAGAGCGCGGCCGGGGCCCGGACCGGCAACCCGGCTAACCGGCGCAGGTCGTTGATCTCCTGGTCGCGGCGTTCCAGCTCCAGGGCGAGCCGATCGAGCACCGCGTCGGTGTCGACCATCCGGTAGCCCCGCAGGGTCACCGGCAGGCGCACCCGGGCCACGTCGTCACCGTCGATCTCGGGACGAGAAGGCAGACCGGCGGGCACGACATCACGCGGCGCGGCGCCCAGGTGGTCACTCGGCAGGACCAGCACGAGCAGGGCGACGACGCCGACGGCGACCACGATGCCCAACAGGCCGTATCCGATCAGCGCGAGCATGGCATC
The DNA here is from genome assembly GCA_964252015.1 of uncultured Jatrophihabitantaceae bacterium. Lineage (GTDB taxonomy): Bacteria > Actinomycetota > Actinomycetes > Mycobacteriales > Jatrophihabitantaceae > CAXSBR01. Next base: position 19,860 of record CAXULW010000036.1, read on the forward strand.
AATCGTTTCATGTCCGGACGGTTAAGGTGGCGCCCGGCGGCGCCGAGCCTGCGGTCACCAGGTCGATGGCCTCGTCGAGATCAGCGGTGACGCCCAGCGTCGCCCAGGCCGCGGCGCGCACGAACCCGGTGGCGATCCACTGCTCCAGCACCGCCCAGAGGCCCTGGTAGTGCCCGGCCGGGTCGTAGACGACCACGGGTTTGGCGTGCATGTCCAGGGTCCGTGCGGTCCAGATCTCGAACATCTCCTCGAGCGTGCCGATGCCCCCGGGCAGGACCAGGAACCCGTCCGAACGATCGTCCATGACGCGTTTACGTTCACGCATGGTCTCCACGACGATCAGCTCGTCGGCGTCCACGTCGGCCATCTCGAAGTCGACCAGCGCTTGCGGGATGACGCCGACGGTGCGGGCGCCGCCGGCCCGGGCCGCGCGGGCGACGGCGCCCATCATCGACACCCGGCCACCCCCGGACACCAGGCTGTGCCCAAGCCGGGCCAGCTCGGTGCCGACGGCGGTGGCCAGTTCGACGTAGCTCGGATCTATCCCCTGCGCCGAGGCGCAGTAGACACAGATCGCCGCCACGTGACGCCGGCCCTACTGCGCGTCCGCGCGCGTCGCCGCCGCGGCTCGGTAGGCGGCGTGTTCGCTGGCCGATTGCGTGGACGACGCCGCGTGCGACCGCACGATCAGTTCGGCAATCTCGTCGACGTCGTCACTGGTCTGCAGGAGGTCGATGTCGGCGGGGTTGATCTTGCCGCCGGGCAGGACGCTCGACCGGATCCAGTCCAGCAGACCAGCCCAGTACGCCGTGCCGAACAGGATCACCGGGAACCGGGTGACCTTGGCCGTCTGGACCAGCGTCAGGGCCTCGAACAGCTCGTCCAAGGTGCCGAAACCGCCGGGCAGGATCACGAACGCCTGCGCGTACTTGACGAACATGGTCTTGCGGGCGAAGAAGTACCGGAAGTTGATGCCGACATCGACCCAGTCGTTCAGGCGCTGCTCGAACGGCAGCTCGATACCCAGCCCCACCGACACCCCACCGGCCTCGCTGGCGCCGCGGTTGACCGCCTCCATTGCGCCGGGACCGCCGCCGGTGATCACCGCGAACCCGGCCCGAGCCAATGCTCCGCCGAGGGCGATCCCGGCCGCGTACTCGGGATGGTCGCGAGGTGTGCGGGCCGAGCCGAACACCGAGACGGCGCGGGGAATCTCGGCCATTAGCCCGAAGCCCTCGACGAACTCCGACTGGATCCGCAACACCCGCCACGGATCGGTGTGCACCCAGTCGGACGGTCCGCGCGAGTCGAGCAGGCGCTGATCGGTCGTGCCCGAGCCAACCGCGCCCCGACGCAGCGTGACCGGACCGCTCTGGCGCTCGCCCGCCCGTCCGAACGCGTCCGGATCCTGCGTCGGCCCGGAACCGTCGAGCCCGCGGGCCCCGTCAACGTCCGCCGCGTGGTCGTCGGTGGTCATAGCCCGACGGTAGCGCCAGCCGACCGGCCCACCCAACCGACTCCGCGCCCGTGAGGGACGCTACGGGGCCGGCCAGAGCGTCCCTGGTGGGCGCGGAGTCGACCTAAGCGGGGCGGTCAGGCGCGCAGAAACTCCAACAGCACCCGTTCGGCTTCGCGGATGCGGGCGGTCTCCACGTACTCGTCACGTTTGTGGGCCAGAGCAGGATCGCCCGGGCCGAAGTTGATCGCCGGGATGCCCAGCCCGCTGAACCGGGCCACGTCGGTCCACCCGAGCTTGGCCGTGACGTCGCCGCCCACCAGCCGGGCGAACCGTTGCGCCAGCTCGCCGTCGAGGCCGGGCCGGGCGCCGGGCGCGGAATCAACGATCGTGACGTCAAATCCGGAGAACACGGAGCGCAGGTGCTGTTCGGCCGCGGCCTCGTCCCGATCGGGGGCGAAGCGGAAGTTGACGGTGACGGTGCACTCGTCGGGAATGACGTTGCCGGCCACACCACCGGCCACGGCCACGGCATTGAGCCCTTCATGAAACGTCAGCCCGTCGACCACCGGTTCGCGAGCCACGTAGTCGGCGAGGCGTTGCAGCACCGGCGCGGCGGCGTGGATAGCGTTGACGCCCAGCCAGGAACGGGCGCTGTGGGCCCGCTGTCCGGCCGTCCGCACCACGGCGCGCATGGTGCCCTGACATCCGCCCTCCAGCCCGCCGGACGTCGGCTCGAGCAGCACCGCCAGGTCGCCACTCAGCTGCTCGGGATCGTCGGCGGCCAGCCCGCGCAGGCCGTTGCGGGCTGCCTCGATCTCCTCGCAGTCGTAGAAGATCCAGCTGACGTCCACGCCGGGGTCGAGCCGTCCTGAGCCCACCTCGTACCCGGCCCGCAACGCCACCGCGTCACCCGACTTCATGTCCGACGTGCCGCACCCGTACATGCGCCCGCCCTCGACCCGCGACGGGACGTTGTCGGCGATCGGCACCGTGTCCAGGTGGCCGGCCAGGATCACCCGCTGGGCCCGCCCCAACTCGGTGCGGGCCCCGACGACGTTGCCGCGCCGCCACACCTGCACCCGCGGCAGGCGAACAAGCGCGGCCTCGACCAGGTCGGCCAGATGCGCCTCGTCACCCGATTCAGACGCCACGTCCACCAGCGTCGCGGTCAGCGTTACCGCGTCGGCCGACAGATCCAGGCCCGGGGACGAACTCATGGCCGCGAGCCTACGGACACCGTGCGTGCCTATCGGAGGAATACCTCGGCGTCGGTACGGTGGGCGCCGTGACACGCCCAGCCTGGGGGTTCGCCCTCATCACCCGGACCGCGACCCGCCCCGCCGGTCCGGCGCTCCCAGAACTGAACCGCCTCGAGCTGACGCTGGACGCCTGGTACCCGCAACTGGCCCTCGGTGCCGCACCGGCCGATGCCGAGCCTCCCAGCGAGCTCACCGCCCTGGGCGGCCCGGACGAGCGCCGCGGGGTCTACACCGAGGTGCGCCGGGTAGAGATCGACCTGGACGCCGCGCCCGTCGACGCGGCCGACGTGTACCTGCGCCTGCACCTGCTCTCGCACCGCATCGTCGCGCCGCGCTCGATCAACCTGGACGGGTTGTTCGGGCTGCTGGCCAACGTGGTCTGGACCAGCGCCGGCCCATGCGCCGTGGACGGCTTCGAGCAGACCCGGCTGCGCCTGCGCGAGGCCGGGCCCGTGCAGGTCTACGGCGTCGACAAGTTCCCGCGCATGACCGACTACGTGGTGCCGACGGGGGTGCGCATCGCCGACGCCGACCGCGTCCGCCTCGGCGCCCACCTGGCCGAAGGCACCACGGTCATGCACGAAGGCTTCGTCAACTACAACGCCGGCACCCTGGGAACGTCGATGGTCGAGGGACGCATCTCGGCCGGGGTGGTGATCGGCGCGGGCAGCGACCTCGGCGGCGGCGCCTCGATCATGGGCACGTTGTCCGGCGGCGGTCAGGAGCAGGTCACGGTCGGCGAACGCTGCCTGATCGGCGCCGAGGCCGGCATCGGCATCAGCCTCGGCGACGACTGCGTGGTCGAGGCCGGCTGCTACATCACCGCCGGGTCCAAGCTCACGCTCGACGACGGCCGGGTGGTCAAGGCCCGGGAGCTGTCCGGACTGGACGGGTTGCTGTTCTGGCGCAACAGCGTCACCGGCGCGCTGGAGGCCCGTCCCCGCCGGGGGCAGCGCATCGAACTCAACGCGGCCCTGCACCAGAACTGACGTGCGCCGAGTCCTCACCGCCGTCGTCACCGCGGCCGCCGTCGTCGCTATCGCCGCGGTCTTCGTCGTGATGGTCGTTGTCGTGTGGCGGGTGATCAACCGCACGCAGGCCGAGGACGGCTGCCGGTTCGGCGATTACTCCACCGATAACGGCCAGGCGTCCGTCGCGGCCACGATGGCCGGCGTCGTCAGCACCCGCGGGCTGCCCGAACGGGCCGCGGTGCTTGTCCTCGCCGCCGGGTTGCAGGAGTCCAAGCTGCGCAACATCCCCGCCGGACAGGGCGACCGCGACTCGATCGGGGTGCTGCAGCAGCGCCCGTCGCAGGGGTGGGGTACGCCGGCGGAGTTGAAGGACGTCCGTTACGCCACCGGCGCCTTCCTCGACAAGCTGGTCAAGGTCCGCTCCTGGCAGACGCGGGACCTGGCCACGGTGGTCCAGGCGGTGCAGATCTCCGCCGACGCCAGCGCCTACACCCAGCACGAGCCGCAGGCCCAGTCCATGGCCGACGCGCTGATGGGGACGGCGCCGCGCGGAGTTACCTGCCGGTTCCCGAAGAACACGGCGCCGATCTCGTTGCCGGCGCTGTCGACCCAACTGCGCAAGGAGCTGCCGGTGAAGACACCGGCGGTCGTGGAGTCGACGATCACCGTGCCCGGGGCGGGCTGGAAGACGGCGGCCTGGTTCGTGGCCAACGCCCAACGGGCCGGGCTGCAGACGGTGGACTACGACGGTTGGCGGTGGTCACGCACCGGCGGCTGGAAAGCGCAGTCCTCGGTCTCAGCAACGGCGGTCAGCGCCACCCAGAAGTCCTGAGCGCCGCTTGCCGGCACCTGGACAGCCGACCGGCGGCTACTCGGCCTGGGGCGGCAGGTTGGCGATCAGGTCCGGGTCGGAGTCGGTCTTGCCGACCTTGGACGCGCCGCCGGGCGAGCCCAGGTCGTCGAAGAAGTCGACGTTGGCCTGGGTGTAGTCGCGCCACTTGTCGGGCAGGTCGTCCTCGTAGTAGATCGCCTCGACCGGACACACGGGTTCGCACGCCCCGCAGTCCACGCACTCGTCCGGGTGGATGTAGAGCATCCGGCCGCCTTCGTAGATGCAGTCGACCGGGCACTCGTCGATGCACGCCTTGTCGAGCACGTCCACGCACGGCTGGGCGATCACGTAGGTCACTCTCGACATTCCCTTCACAGACACGGGTGAGCGCCTGCTCCCGGCGCGCTGCTTAGTATGCCGGTTGTGCTGGCTGCCGACTGGACGGGGCGGCGCGTCGTCGTCCGCCGCGCGGTCCGTGCTCCGGTCGCCACGGACGGCACCCGCCCCACCTACCAGGATCTGCTCGGTGACCTGCTCGCCCTCGACGACGTCGCGCTCACGATCGAGACCCGAACGGGTCGGGTCGACGTCGCCCGCTCCGACGTGGCCTCGGCCCGCCTGGTGCTGCCGGCCCCGCGTGACGTGCTCGCGTTGGAGACGACGTCGGCGCGCGGCTGGCGGGCCCGCGAAGTCGCCACCAGCTCCGACGGTTGGCTGCTGCGCGCCGATCGCGGCTGGACCGGGCGCGCCAACTCGGCGCTGGCGCTGCGCACCGTGCGCCGCCCTCTCGACGACGTGCTGGCCGAGATCAGCGCCTGGTACGCCGGGCGCGGGCTGCCGGCCCGGATCCAGCTCCCCCACACCGCGGCCGACAGACCCGCCAGCGCCCTGAGCCAAGCGCTGGCCCGGCGCGGCTGGACCGCGGCCGACCATACCGACGTCCTCGTTGCTCGGCTGGACCTCCTGGCCGAACGAACCGGGGACCAGGCGCACGCAGCGCTCGACGTCAGGTTCGACGGTCGGCCCGACGCCGAATGGCTGGCCGCGTACCACTACCGCGGTGGCGGCCCCCTACCTGCGGGCGCAGCGGAGCTGCTGGGCCGGCACGACCGCGTCGCGTTCGCCCGGATCGAACTCGACGGGGTCGTCGCGGCGATCGGACGCGGCGCCGTCGACGACGGGTGGCTCGGGATCACCGCGCTCGACGTCGCAGCGTCCCATCGACGGCGCGGGCTGGCCACGGCCGTGGTCGGTGCGCTCACGCGCTGGGCAACGGCGCCGTCGTCGCCGACCGTAAACGCGGGCGCGGAGGCGGTCCGGGCGTACGTCCAGACCGATCAGAGCAACGCGGTCGCGCGGCAGTTCTTCCGGCGGCTGGGCCTCTACCAACATCACAGCTACCTCTATCATTCGGCACCTACGATCAACTGCACACCCACAGCCCAGCAATAAGACACATGAGGCCGACAATGACTCATCCCGCGGACGCCAAACTGCTCGTCATCGCCTTCGACGACCGGACGAAGGCCCAGGAGTTCCTGCTCAGCACCGTGCGCCTGCAGAAGCAAAAGGACCTACAGGTGCACGACGCAGTCTTCGTCGATCGCGAAACTGATGGCCGCACCCGGGTCACCGAGACCACCGACGTCACGCCGGGTAAAGCCGCGCTCGGCGCCGGGGTGTGGGGGTTGCTGTTGGGGACGCTGTTCGCCGGTCCGTTCGGGCTCGCCATCGGTGCGGCTACAGCCGGCGGCGGGGCGCTGTTCGCCAAGCTGCGCGACATCGGCATCAAAGACGAGAAGGTCGACGAACTGCGCCGGGAGGTGCCGCCGGGACGTACCGCCCTGGCGCTGCTGGTCAGCGACGTCTCGGTGGCCGATCTCCAGCGCGAACTGGTTCGTTTCCCCAACGCATCCCTGGTCGAATCGGACCTGCCGCCCGCGGCCATCACCGCCGTGCAGTACGCGCTGTCCGAGGCCAACCGCGACCCGTTCACCGCCGCGTGGAGCGGGCCGGGGTCGAACGCCTGAGGCCCGCCACTTCCTGGCCGGCGTCACCGACCGGCTGAACCACCGCTGAAGGCGCGGGCCTGGCCACGGACCACCGTCACCATCAAGGTGACGATGCCCGCGCCGAACAGGGCGTACGTCACGTAGGCCAGCGGCGTCGACCCCACCAGCAGGACGTCGCCCTCGGGTCGGGCCTGGGACAGGAACAGCACCGTGATGACCCAGGCCAGGGCGGGCAACGCCGCGGCGACGGTGGTGGGCACGGCGCGCCGTGACAACACGGGCACGCATACGTTGCCCAGCACCGCCAGCGCCACGCTGACCGGCACCACGACGGTGCCGACGCGTATCGGCACCAGCACGACCTCCACCGCGGCGCTGAGGATGGCGACAGCGGTGAATACCAGCACGCTCAGTACTGCCAGCGCCGGCGACAACGGCGGGTCGGGCGGGCTCTCAGGCGGGCTCTCGGGCGGGGCCACGGGCCTGGTTCCGGACGCCGCCCCGGGCGCGGCCCCGGACACCGCGTCCGCGGTCTTCGAGCGGGCGCGGTGCCGGTCCCGAGGCGGGTAGGAACGGCGCGCCATCAGACCAGCCCGGCGAACAGGTCGGTCTCGTGCCCGTGCGCATCCAGGACGCCCCCGAGCTGACCGCGAACGAGCCGGTAGCGCTCCACACCCGACAGGGCCTGGCCCAGGTGGTTGGACAGGGCGTAGAAGTCTCCGAACACAGTCAGCTGAGTGGCGTGGGCTCGCATGGCGGCCTTTTTCGCTGCGGTGCGCGCGCTGGCGTCGATGACGGTCGTCACCGCGCAATCCTCGACCACGAAAGGAAAGTCGTCGACCGAATCGGCGCGGAGAAAGGCGGTGTCCGCCGCGCCGAGCGCGTCCAGACCCTGCTGCCGAACGGAACGGGGCCACACATTCCAGTACACCTTCGGCACCGCCCAGGCCCCGCCAGGATCGGCCGTCCGGTCATTCTCATCGGCGATGACCTGAGCCTCGTCGGCTGTCACAACCGCCTCGTCGGCTGTCACAACCGCCTCGTCGGCGGCGGCGGCGACCGCGGCCATCGTCACCCGGTGAGCCATGATGTGGTCGGGATGGCCGTACCCGCCGTTCGAGTCGTAGGTGACCACCACGTGCGGTCGCACCTGCCTGATGACCGCAACCGCCGCGCGGACCGCCACCGCAAACACGTCCGGATCCGTGGCTGCTCGCCAGAATGCCCGCGGGTGTTCGTTGCCGATCGTGCCCATCATCCCGCTGTCGTGGAACTTCCCGGCACCGCCGAGGAAGCGATGGTCAGCCACACCCAACGCGGTCATCGCCCGCTCGAGTTCGAGCATCCGGTAGCCGCCAAGCTGATCGCCGCGGTCGGACGCGAGCTCGGCCAGCTCGGGCACCAGGATCTCCCCGAAATCCCCCAGGGTGCAGGTCAACAAGGTCACCTGCGCACCGTCGGCCGAATAATGCGCCATCGTCGCCCCGTTGTCGATCGTCTCATCGTCCGGGTGGGCGTGGACGAGCAACAGCCGGCGGGAACTCACACTGCCGGAGACTACCGAGATTGCGTTCTGGTCCAGGCTGCGACCTGACGGTCCTCGGCTTGCGCGCAGGCTGAGCTCGGGCTCGGCGTGCTGGCCGGCCGAGCTACGGCGTGGGCGCCACGGGCACAGCTGCGGACACCCCGATGTCCTCGCGTGCCTCGGCGAAGTGGCAGGCGACCACTTGGCGTGGCGCCTTTTCCTCCGGCATCGGCACGACGTCGCGACACTTGGCCTGATCATCGTCGGAGAGGTCGCGATACTTCGGGCACCGCGAGTGAAATACGCAGCCCGACGGGGGAGCGCTCGGGCTGGGCAGGTCGCCGGTGAGAAGGATGCGGTCGCGCAGAGCTTCCTGCCGCGGGTCGGGCAAGGGCACGGCCGACATCAGGGCCTGCGTGTACGGATGCATCGGTCGGGTGTACAGCGCATCCCGGTCGGCCGACTCCATGACCTTGCCCAGATACATCACCACCACCCGGTCGGAGATGTGGCGAACCACGGAGAGGTCGTGCGCGATGAAGACGTAGGCGATGCCGTACTCGTCCTGAAGGTCTTCGAGCAAATTGACGACCTGGGCCTGAATCGACACGTCCAGAGCAGACACGGGCTCGTCGCACACGATGAGCTTCGGCTGCAGGGCAATTGCGCGCGCGATCCCGATGCGTTGACGCTGACCGCCCGAGAACTCGTGCGGGTACCGGTTGTAGTGCTCAGGATTGAGGCCTACCCGTTCCATCACGGACTGAACGGCTTTGCGCACGCCCCCCGGTGGCTTGATGTGCTGGATCTCGAAGGGGGCGGCAATGATCGAACCGACGGGGTGCCTCGGGTTAAGTGACCCCACCGGGTCCTGGAACACCATCTGGAACTCACGGCGCATGTGACGCAGCTCGCTGGCCGACTTGTTGGCGATCTCCTCGCCCTGGATCCGCACCGAACCCGACGTCGGCTCGATCAGTCGCAGAATGGTCCGGCCGGCCGTGGACTTGCCGCAACCTGATTCCCCGACCAGGCCTACCGTCTCGCCGGCCTCGACCGAAAGCGAGATGCCATCAACGGCGCGAACCGGTGGCGCCGGTCGACGCAGCAGTCCGCCCCGGTACTGCAGGAAGTACTTCTTCAGGTCAGTGACCTCGAGCAGCGCGGGTGAGGTGGTCGAACCCGGCCCCGCTGCCGCCTTGAGCTCCTCGGCCGTCATCCGATGGGTCATGCGGATTTCACCTCGGTCCGAGTGAGTTCGCCCAGCTGATGCTGATCAACCAAGAAGCACCGCGAAGCGTGTTGTACGTCGACCTCGAAGAGCTGCGGCACTTCGGTCCGGCACCGGTCGTTGTGGTTGACCACCTCGAGGTAGGAGCAACGCGGGTGGAACGCGCACCCCGAGGGCAGGCTGATCAGCGACGGCGGCGTGCCCGGAATGGGGTCGAGCCGATGCGCCTTATCGCGGTCCAGGCGCGGCATGGAGTTGAGCAGTCCCCAGGTGTAGGGGTGCGAGGCTTGGAAGAACACCTCTTCCGCCGGACCGGTCTCGATAGCTTTTCCGCCGTACATGACCAGCATGTCGTCGGCAATGTCGGCCACCACACCCAAGTCGTGCGTGATCATGACGATGGCCGTCCCGAACTCGCGCTGCAGATCTTTCATCAGCTCCAGGATCTGGGCTTGGACCGTGACATCGAGCGCGGTGGTCGGTTCGTCGGCGATCAGCAATTCCGGGTCGTTCACGAGTGCCATTGCGATCATGGCGCGCTGGCGCATACCGCCGGAGAATTCATGCGGGTACTGGTCGACCCGACGGTTGGCGTTGGGGATACCTACGCGGTCGAGCATTTCGACGGTCCGCTTACGAGCTTCCGACTTGCTGACCTTGCGGTGGACGCGGTACGCCTCCGAGATCTGGTTGCCGATCGTGTAGTACGGATGTAAGGCCGACAGCGGATCCTGAAAGATCATCGCCATCTTGGTCCCGCGGTTCTGCCGCACGACGTCGTCGCTGGCTGCTTGCAGTTCGGTGCCGTCGAGCCAGACCTCCCCGGTGACCTGGGCCCGGGTGCCGCGGTGCAAGCCCATCACCGCCTGCATGGTCACGGACTTGCCCGAACCGGATTCCCCGACGATGGCAAGAGTCTTGCCCTTGTCGACGTGGAAGTTCACACCGTCGACCGACTTCACCAAGCCGTCGTCGGTGGGAAAATGAACCTTGAGGTCCCGCACCTCGAGGAAGTGCTGGGTATTTTCTTGGACCGCGTTGACGTCAACCTCCTGGGTAGCCATGGTGTGCTCCTAGTATTTGACCCGCGGATCGATCACCGCGTAGAGAAGGTCGACCACAAGGTTGGCGACGATGACGAAAGTCGCACTCAGCAAAACGATGATCACAGTCATCGGTAGGTCGAACTGGGTGGCGGACTGAACCGCGACGCGACCAATGCCCTGATAGCCGAAAACGGTCTCCGTAATCGGGGCGCCGGCCAGTAACGCACCCAGGTCCAGCCCGGCGATGGTGACGATCGGGGTCAGCGCCGCCCGCAGTGTGTGCTTGAAGATGATGCTTCGGCCCTGCAGGCCCTTGGCCCGGGCCGTTCGCAGATAGTCCTCGCTCATGGTCTCGAGCATGTAGGTGCGAGTCAGCCTGATGTACGCAGCGAGGTAAACCAGGGCCAGGGTGAAGCAGGGCAATATGAGGTTGTAAGCCCAGTGCCCCACGCCCGTGCTGATCGGCGCATAGATGGGTGTGGTGAACACCTTGGTCTGGAAGACCAGGGTCTCCAGGAGAAGCAACGAGATGAAGAACGTCGGGAACGAATAAAAGATCAGCGAGCCCGCGACCAGGAGCCGGTCGATGAACTTACCCCGGTTCAGGGCGGCCACGATGCCAAGCGTGACGCCGAAGAAGAGCCAGATGACGAATGCTCCCAACGTTATGGAGAGCGTCACCGGTAATCGAGATTTCAGATAGGGCCAGACGAGGGAGTTCTGCAGCGGGGAGTAACCCAGGCACGGCGCATGGCAATGGACGATCAGCTCGGGATGCGCCTTGGCCAGAGCCTTGTCGTCGGGGTAATTGCGCTCGACGAACAGGCCCTTCACGAAGGCGCCGTACTGCGTGGTCAATGGCTTGTTGAAGCCCAGATACTGGCGGTTCTGCTCGATGCCCGTGGCGGTGCAGTTGCGTCCGCACGTCAGTCGAGCCGGGTCGGTCGGGGTTCCGTAGAACAGCAGGAAGGTGGCGATGCTCATGACTATCAGCAGCGCCACTGCGCCGATCATGCGGCGGATCGTGTAAAAGAACATGAGCTATGCCCCCGACCTGCGGGCTCATCCCTTCGCGTCGACGTGGACCACCGAACGTGGGTGGGGAAGAATTTTCTTCCCCACCCACGTATTCAGCGTGATGCAATCATCGGATTACTGAGCGACGCCGAGCTGGCCCAGGTCCGGGTACCCGTTGGTCGAAGCGGACTCGACGTAGTTGGTGACCTTGGACCCGTGCAGGCGCGGGAACTTCAGGTTGTCGAGCGGAATGTAGGCCACCTGCTTGGCCAGCGCCTCGTCGATGTCACCCCACTGGGCGTTGCGCGACGTGGCGTCCGGGGTGTTGTAGGCCTTGTCGATGGCGGCGTTGATCGTCTTGCTGGAGAACAGGCCGTAGTCGTTACCGTTCGACGACGAGGTCAGGTTGACCCGGCTGTCGAACAACGGCGGGATGACCGTCGAGGCGTTTGGCCAGTCCGCACCCCAACCGGCCCAGGTGATGTCGTACTTGGAGGCGTTCGCCGGGTTCTGGATGACGCTGTAATACGTGTTGGTCAAACCCTCGAGCGTGACCTTGAAGCCGGCCGCGTTCCAGCCGGCCGCCAGTGCTGCGGCCTGCTTGTCGGAGGTCGGCGTGCCACCCGAGTACGTCAAGTGGATCGGGTACGGCAGCTTCACGCCGGCCGACTGCAGGAGCTTCTTCGCCGCCGCGGGGTCGCCGGCATCAGGGACGTTGAACGCCCTGAACGACTTGTAACCGCCGGCCGCGCCAAGCGACGGGAGAACCAAGCCGTAGGCCGGGTTCGCCGCCGCGCTGCCACCCTCAGCCGTGATCCAACCGGTCCGGTTGGTCGAAATCGCCAGCGCCTCACGCACCTTCGGGTTGGTCAGCCGGGTGAAGTTCGGGGTGAGGTAGTCGTTGAATGGCGACGTCACGTCGGTGTAGCGCGACTTCACCGCAGCTACCTTCGCCAGGTACGCCGGCGGAGCGGACCGGTCGGTGACCAGGGTCTGGTCGGGACCGGAGTCGGCCAGCAAGCGGTCGAAGACGGTCTCGGTCTGCAGGCCCTCGATGAAGGTGAACTTGTCCGGCAGTGCGCGCCGGATCGTCGGGTCGTCGGTCTTCGGGTCGTACTTCGGGTTGCGGACGAAAGTCCCACCCTTGCCGGACTGCCACGTGCCCTGAAGCATGTACGGCCCATCGGAGTTCACGGCGAAGTTGGACTTGTCGCCCTTGTCCGTGGACGCCTCGAACGGCGCGAACGCGGGCAGGGTGGTCGCGAAGTTGAAGTCCGGCACCGACTTCTTGAGGTTGAACGTGATCGTCTGCCCGGTGCAGGTGACGGCCTTGTCGTACAACGCCTGGCCGACCTTCGTGTAGGGGCCGTGGTAGGCGGAGTTGAACTTCTTGTCATTCGGAGTGGCCGGGATGTTCAAGAACTGGATGGCGTAGTTCGGGCCACCGGTGATGATGTCCTGGGCGAACGTCCGCGACACGCCGTACTTCACGTCGGCGCAGGTGACCGGCGTGCCGTCCTGCCAGTCGATACCGGTCTTGAGCGTAAATTTCCACGTCTTGTTCGCGTTGCTGGCGACACCGAGGCCGGTCGCCAGGTCGGGGTGGATCGCGTTGCTGGACGAGCCGGCACCCGTGCCGTACTGCACCAGCGTGCGGGTGAACAGCCGCGATTCGTTGGCGATGTCGCGGCCGATGTAGACGCGCTGCGGGTCCCAGTGCTCGACGTCGCGGGTGCCGTCGCTGTAGTAGATCGTGCCGCCCGTTTTCGAGGGAGCGGAGGACGTAGTCGTCGCCGCGGGCGTCGCACCACCGCCACTGCCAGAGCTGCTCTTGGAGGTGGAGCTGCTGCCGGTGCAGGCCGCTAAAGCGACGGTGGCCACGGTAACAGCCGAAAAGGCGACTACTACCTTCATTGGCTTTCTAGCCATACATCATTCCTTTGCTAACACGTCGCCGGGGCGACCCAGTTGCTACGCGACGGTTGACACGTAGGTAGGTACATAGGCGCTATCGACTCGACTTCGGATCCAAAGCATCGCGCACGCCGTCGCCGAACATGTTGAAGGCAAGCACGATGATGACCAGGATTGCGCCGGGCACGAAGAAGTACTCGGAGTCGGCCGAGAAGTAGGACACCGAGTCGTTCAAGATGTTGCCGAGGTCAGGCGTCGGCTGCTGAATGCCGACGCCGAGGTAGGCGAGCGCGGCTTCCGCGGAGATGTTCAACGGCAGCGTCAGCGAGATGTAGATGATGAGCGGTGCCCAGAGGTTGGGCAGCAGCTCGCGAAACCAGATCCGCCGGCGCACCGCGCCGAGGCTCCGGCTCGCCTCGACGAATTCGCGGTTACGCAAAGTCAGTACCTGGCCACGCACGATGCGGGCGAGGTAGGGCCAACCGAAGAAACCGAGAACGAGGATGAGGTAGACGGCGCTGACCGGCGTACCGCCCGAGCCGCCCGGCACGCCCAACGCCGCGATGCGGTCCTTCAGCACCGGGGAAAGGGCTAGCAGCATCAGCGTCTGGGGGAACGACAGCACCAGGTCCATGAACCGGCTCATGAAGAAGTCGGTCCGTCCACCTGCGTACCCCGCGATGATGCCGATGACCATCCCCACAACGGCGCTCAAAACGGTCGCGGACGTCGCGATGAGCAGCGAGAACGACACGCCGAGCGCGACCCGGGAGAGCAGATCACGGCCCAGACCCGGGTCCACACCGAGGGGATGCGACCAGCTGATGCCGCCGAAGTGACCGGGCGGTACCGAACCTTCGCCCGTGATCAGGGGGTAGTGCGGCGAGTAGGGATCCAGGACCCCGAACGTCTTTAGGATCGGTGCGACGACGGCGATGATCACAGCGATGGCCAGGATCGCGAACGCCACCTTGGCGACCTTGTCCTGCCGCAGCCGACGAATTGCGAGCTGGGCCGGCGATCGGCCGGCGATCGCCTCATGGCTGGTGTCGTCCTCGTCCTGAGGGCTGACCGATGCGACCTCGAGGCTGAGTTCGCCGGAAGGAGCTGTCATACGAGCGTCGGCTCTCCTTTGCTGACTTGTGGGCTACCGGCGGTGGCTCGTCAGGAATCGCGTGTGTAGGTGGGACTGGTCGTTGCCGTGTCGAAGGCTAGTACGCACTATGCACCCCTGTCATCGGCGCCCCAAATGGCCCCCCGAGATCGAGTCCCGATCGTGACACTCCCCGAACAACGCGACATGACGCCCTGATTTCCGCGGCGAGTCGCCGTTGATCCGGGTCCTCGGCCAGCGGCTTCACATCACCTTTGCGGGCCCGGGCAGGGTCGCGGCGTCATCGTCCGGGTCGGTTGTCGGTGCGGTCGACGAGGAACGGGAACCGGGCGCGTATCCGGGTGACCTCGGCCGGGTCGACGTCGGCGGTGAGCACGGTCTCGACGTACGCGGCTTCGGTCAACGTCCGTCCGAGGGGATCGATGACCGCAGAATCACCCGCGTGTTCGAGCGGACGTCCCGCTTCTCCCGTGGCCACGCCGACGCGGTTCGCGCCGATGACGTAGGCCTGGTTCTCAATGGCCCGGGCCCGTAGCAGCGCCTTCCAGTGTTCGCGGCGGGCCGCCGGCCAATTGGCCACGACCACGTAGCAGTCGGTGTCGTGGGCCAGCACCCAGAAGTCGTCCGCGAAACGCAGGTCGTAACAGACGAAAATGCTGGTGCGCACACCGTCTATGTCAACGGTGAGCGTCTTCTCCCCGGCGCGGTAGTGCTCGTGCTCGCCGGCGAAGCTGAACGGGTGCATCTTCTCGTAACGACTGGTCGACCCGTCCGGGGCCGCGAGCACGGCCACGTTGACCGCCCGTTGTTCAGCCGCCGTGGGCGAATCCGAGTCCGATTGGGCGATCGAGCCGAGTACATAAGCATTGTGTTCACGCGACTGCTTGATCAGCCACTGTTCGATGGGCCCTCCCGGTGGCTCGGCGATGAGCTCGGGTCGCATCGAAAAACCGGTCGCGAACATCTCGGTGAGCACGATCAGGCGCGCTCCGCCGGCCGCGGCCCGGGCCATGAGCGGCTGCAGGCGGCGCGTGGTCTCGGGCCCGTCCTGCCAGGCGATGTCGTGTTGGATGACCGCAACGTGCACGTCTACTCCGTTTCCACTACTCCGTTTCCTTGCTCCGTTTGCAGGAGGCTCGCGGGTTCGGCGCCGAGCCGGCGGACGGCCTCAGCCAGCACGCTAGGCCTCTTGCAGAATGCGAAGCGGACCAGGTGGTCGCCGTCCCGGCCGTCGTAGAAGACGCTAGTCGGGATCGCCACCACGCGGTGCTCTCGCGGGAGAGTACGGCAGAACTCGACCCCGTCGAGGGCGACCTGGGCGGTGGCGAAGTAGGTGGCCTGCGGGCGGATCACGTCCCATCCGAGGCGCTCCAGACCTGCGCAGAGCAGGTCGCGTTGGCGCCTGAGTGCCTCGGCGCAATCGCGGTAATAACTGTCGGGCAAGGCCAGGCCGACGGTGATCGCCGGTTGGAACGGCCCGCCGCTGACGAAGGTGAGGAACTGCTTGACCGTCCTGATAGCGGCGATCAGAGCCGGCGGGGCACAGACCCACCCGATCTTCCAACCGGTGACGCTGAACGTCTTGCCGGCGCTGGAGATCGTGATCGTCCGCTCGCGCATGCCGGGCCGGGTGGCCAGCGGGACGTGCCGTCCGTCGAACACCAGGTGCTCGTAGACCTCGTCGGTGATCACCAGGAGGTCGTGCGCGCGGGCGACGTCGGCGATGACGTCGAGCTCTGCGATCGAGAAGACCTTGCCGGTGGGGTTGTGCGGGGTGTTGAGCAGGATCAGCCTGGTCTTGCTCGTGACCGCGCGCCGTAGTTCGTCGGGGTCGAACGCCCATCCGGCGCCGTCCCGACGCAAGGTGACCGGGCGGCGGCGAGCGTCGGCCATGGCGATGCCGGCCGGGTAGGAGTCGTAGTACGGCTCGAAGACGATGGCCTCGTCACCGGGCTCCAGCAAGGCGATGAGCGCGGCGGCGATGGCCTCGGTGGCTCCGGCGGTGACGAGGACCTCGTCGTCGGGGTCGTAGTCGAGCCCGTAGAAGCGTCGTTGGTGCTCGGCGATCGCCCGCCTGAGTTCGGGCGTCCCAGGACCGGGCGGGTACTGGTTGTGACCACCGTTGCGGATCGCGTCGACCGCCGCTTGCAGGACCTCGGCGGGACCGTCGGTGTCGGGGAAGCCCTGGCCCAGGTTGATCGAGTCCGTTGCCACCGCCAGCGCGGACATCTCGGAAAAGATCGTCGTCCCGAACTCCCGCATCCGCTCCACCACAGCCTCATCCGCCACCGCCCCACCCTAAATCCCGCCGCCCCTCTCGACTTCGCGCCCGGCAGGGACCCCGTGGGCCGCCCGATCGCGTCCCTGGCGGGGGCGGAGTCGAGGTGGGTGGGCGGCCACGTACGACTCCGCGCCCACCAGGGACGTGTTCTGTCGCCCGATCGCGTCCCTGGCGTGCGCGGAGTCATCCACAGCCCGGGTCGACCGTCCACAGATGGCGTCGGCTTCGAGCAGCGGGACAGTCTGTCCCGCAGAGTCGGCTCATGCGAGACCTACCCCCGGCCGTCAACCCAGGCGAGATCTTCACTATTGCCGACGCGCGCGCAGCCGGATGGACGATGTCGGCGCTGAAGAACGCGGTCCGTACCGGTCGGATCCGACGAGTCCGCACGGGTGCGTACACGGCCATGGCAACGGACGAATCGCTCTCGTTCAAGAGTCGGGAGCGAAGTTTGATGGTCGAGGCGGTCGCGGCGACCCGAACGATCACCGGCTGAGTACTCACGCATCGCTCAGCAGCGTTGGTGCGCGGCCTTCCGGCGCTAGCCGCGGATCGAGCCTGCATCACCATTCCGGCCACAAGTGGTCGCACGCTGGCCGGACTGCACGTTCACCGTGCGCCCCTTCCGGCCGACTGTTTCGAACTGATCGACGGCGTCCCGGTATCGACCGTCAGCAGGACAATTGTCGATCTCGCCCGCGAGCACGGATTCGATGAGGCGGTCGCGGCCGGCGATGCTGCCCTTCGCCTGAATCGCGTTGGCCGACCCGAGCTCTACTCGGTGCTCGAACGGTGCCATCGGTGGCCCGGGTCCAAAACCGCCAGGGCCGCGATTCAGTTCTGTGATCCGCGCAGCGAATCAGTGCTCGAATCGCTCAGTCGCGTGAAGATCAGCCAGCACGACCTTCCTGCGCCCGAATTGCAGGCCGAGCTGCGGGACCGTTTCGGCGGTTTCGTCGCTCGGGTCGACTTCCTATTCGTCGAACTTGGAGTGGTCGGCGAAGCGGACGGGTTGGCCAAGTACTCGTCGGTCGGGGTCGACGAGCACGAGCAGAGACGTCGCCAGCGCATCGAGAACCTCGGTTACGGCTTCGTTCGCTGGCAGTCGGCGGACCTACGGAACTTCGACGTCATCGCCGAGCGGATCCGTCACACGGCACGTCACGTGAGTCCGCGTCCAACCCGGGCGCTACCACGTCTTGAATACGATCCGTGGCTGATGCCGGGCGCGTGATCATCCCGACCCCGCGCCTCCGGGGCGCGATCCCTCGTCCCGACGGGATCCGTGGACCTAGCCGTTGACGCGGTGCTCGGACCCCAGCCGCACTCCGCGCCCAACAGGGACGCTCCAGGTGCCGCCCAAGCGTCCCTCACGGGCGCGGAGTCGGAACCTAGCGGCACCGCGGGCCCGTCAGGGACGTTCTGGGTGCCGCCCGAGCGTCCCTCACGGGCGCGGAGTCGGAACCGGGAGGAGGGCGCCTCGGCTAGATGGGGGCTCTAGTTGGGGAGGAGGGCCTTGTGGCGGCGGTTGCGGAGCTTCTCGCGGTCCTGTTGTAGCAGTGCGACCTTGCGGATGCGGACGGTGGCCGGGGTGACCTCGACGCACTCGTCCTCGCGGCAGAACTCCAGCGCCTGCTCCAGCGACAGCTGCCGGTGCGGGATCAGCGGCACCAACGTGTCGCCGGAGGACTGGCGCATGTTGGTGAGCTTCTTCTCCTTGGTCGGGTTGACGTCCATGTCGTCGGAGCGCGAGTTCTCGCCGACGATCATGCCCTCGTACACCTCGGTACCAGGGCCGACGAACAGCGTGCCGCGGTCCTGCAGGTTGGCCAGCGCGAAACCGGTGGTCGGCCCACGACGGTCGGCCACCAGAGACCCGGACGGACGCGTGCGCAGCTCCCCGTGCCACGGCTCGTACCGCTCGTGCACGTGATGCAGCAGACCGGTACCACGGGTCTCGGTCAGGAACTCGGTGCGGAAGCCGATCAGGCCGCGGGCCGGGACGATGTACTCCATCCGGATCCAGCCGGTGCCGTGGTCGACCATCTGCTCCAGCCGGCCCTTACGCAGCGCCAGCAGCTGGATGAGCACGCCCTGGTAGTCCGACGGCACGTCGATGGTCAGGCGCTCCATCGGCTCGTGCACCTTGCCGTCGACGAGACGGGTGACGACCTGCGGCTTGCCGACGGTGAGCTCGAAGCCCTCGCGGCGCATGATCTCGACCAGGATGGCCAGCTGCAGCTCACCGCGGCCCTGCACCTCCCAGGTGTCCGGTCGCTCGGTGTTCTCGACCTTGATCGAGACGTTGCCGACCAGTTCTTGGTCCAGCCGCGTCTTGACCAGGCGCGCGGTCATCTTCTTGCCGCTCTCCCCCGCCAACGGCGCGGTGTTGATGCCGATAGTCATGGAGATGGACGGCTCGTCGATGGTGATGACCGGCAGCGGCACCGGGTTCTCCGGGTCGGCCAGCGTCTCGCCGATGGTGATCTCCGGGATGCCGGCGATGGCGATGATGTCGCCGGGTCCGGCCGACTCCGCCGGCACCCGCTCGAGGGCCTTGGTCAGCAGCAACTCGGTGATCTTGACCCGCTCGACCGTGCCGTCGGCGCGGCACCACGCGGCCTGCTGGCCCTTGCGGATGGTGCCGTTGTGCACCCGGCACAGGGCCAGCCGGCCGAGGTAGGGCGAGGAGTCCAGGTTGGTGACGTGGGCCTGCAACGGCGCTCCCTCCGTATAAACCGGCGCCGGGATCGCGGTGAAGATCGTCTCGAACAGCGGCTCGAGGTTCTCCTCCTCGGGCATGACGCCGTCCTCGGGTCGCTTCAACGACGCCCGCCCGGCCTTGGCCGACGCGTACACGATCGGGAACTCGATCTGGTGCTCGTCGGCGTCGAGGTCCAGGAACAGCTCGTACGTCTCGTCCACGACCTCGGCGATCCGCGCGTCCGGACGGTCGACCTTGTTGATGACGAGGATGACCGGCAGCTTCTGCTCCAGGGCCTTGCGCAGCACGAACCGCGTCTGCGGCAGCGGGCCTTCGGAGGCGTCGACGAGCAGCACGACACCGTCCACCATCGACAGGCCGCGTTCGACCTCGCCACCGAAGTCGGCGTGGCCCGGGGTGTCGATGATGTTGATGGTGATCGGGTCGCCGGCGGGCGTGCGGTGCTCCACGGCCGTGTTCTTGGCCAGGATGGTGATGCCCTTCTCCCGCTCCAGGTCCATCGAGTCCATGACCCGGACGTCGACCTCGCCGGTGTCGGCCTGGTGGGAGGTGAACGCGCCGGATTGCCACAACATGGCATCGACGAGAGTGGTCTTGCCGTGGTCGACGTGGGCGACGATGGCGACGTTCCGCAGGCTGTCTCGCGTGGACACGGACACGGGCAGTTCCTTCTTTCGTTCTAGGTGAATCGGTCTCGGCGGAACGAGGTCGGATAGCAACCCGGTACCGCCAATAGCGGGGGTCAGCGCGCGGTGGGGCTGCCGGCCGGGCGGGTGGCCCGACGCGGACGGCGCTCGGCGTGCTGGGGGTGGCGGGAGACTGACGCGCGCCGTGCGGCCGGAGCCGGACGGGCGGGGCTGTCGGTACCGGCGGATCGGCGCGGCGCACCCTGGCGGCGGGTGGCGCCGTCACCGGCGGATCGCCGGCCCCGACTTCCGGAAGGCGGGGTCTCGGAGTGGGCCGACTCGCGGACGGGAACGCCGCTGGGCCGCCGGGCTCCGGTGACCTGGGCCAGGTCGTCGTCGGAGGTCGACATCGCGCGGTGAGCCGCGTCCACGTTGGCCTCGCCCAGCATCTTGCGCACGGGGCGCTCCTGGTCGGGCGTGGTCAGCATGACGACGGTGCCACTGGCCCCGGCCCGAGCGGTGCGCCCGGAGCGGTGCAGGTAGTCCTTGGCGTCGGCCGGCGGGTCGACGTGCAGGACGAGGGAGATGTCATCGACGTGGATGCCGCGGGCGGCGACGTCGGTGGCCACGAGTACCGGCACCGAGCCGTCCTTGAACGCGTCCAGGGCCCGGGTGCGTTGCGACTGGCTGCGCCCGCCGTGCAGGGCGCCGGCGGCGACACCGACCCGGCCGAGCTGCTTGGCCAGGCGGTCGGCGCCATGCTTGGTGCGCACGAACATGATGGTGCGGCCGGTGCGGGCGCCGATGTGCGCTGCCACCTCGACCTTGTCCTCGTGGTGCACGCGGAACACGTGGTGGTCCATGGTGTCCACCTTGGCCGTGGCCGAGGCGACGGCGTGCGCGGCCGGGTTCTTCAGGAACTGGGTGACCAGGGTGCCGACGGCGCCGTCCAGGGTGGCCGAGAACAACAGCCGCTGGCCGTCGGTCGGGGTCAGGCCCAGGAACTGGCGCACCACGGGGAGGAAGCCGAGGTCGGCCATGTGGTCGGCCTCGTCGACGACGCTGACCTCGACCGAATCGAGGAAGCAGGCGCCGCGATCGAGCAGGTCGACCAGCCGGCCGGGCGTGCAGACGAGAACGTCGACGCCGCGTTCCAGTGCGGTGATCTGCTTGCCGATCGGCAACCCGCCGGCCACCAGCCGCACGGTCAGACCGCGGGCCTGGCCGAGTGGGGCGAGCGCTTCGGTGACCTGCATGGCCAGCTCGCGGGTGGGCACGAGCACGAGCCCGCGGGGACGGCGGGGAGCGCTGCGCGCACCCTGCGCCGAGGCCTCGAGCCGACCGAGCATCGGCAGGCCGAACGCCAGGGTCTTGCCGGCCCCGGTGGCCGCGCGACCCAGCACGTCGCGCCCGGCCAGCACGTCGGGAATGACCGCAGCCTGGATCGGGAACGGGCCGGTGACGCCGGCGCGAGCCAGCGCCTCGGTCAGGCCGCGATGCAGGCCGAGCGCGCTGAAGCTGGGCAGCGACGCGGGGTCGGCCTGCTCGAGCGGGATCTCGTTCCATACGTAGGACGAAGCCGCTCTCGGTGTGGACGCGGAGCGATCAGAGCTGGACCGGGTGCGGTTCGCGCCACGCGCCGGGCGACCGGACGGCCCGAAGCCACCCTCGGCGCGGGCCGGACGACTCGGACGGGACCGGCCGGGCGACCGGGAGGGCTGGTGGGACAACGACTGGTGGGACGACGACTGGTGGGACGACGACTGGTGGGACGACGACTGGTGGGACGACGACTGGTG
>CAXULW010000037.1:0-41628 GCA_964252015.1 uncultured Jatrophihabitantaceae bacterium
ACGGTCCGATCACCGCCGCGATGGCACGCCGGATCGCGTCCGACCCGACCGCGCAATGGCGGGTTTTGTTGACCGACGACACCGGCCTGGTGCTGAAGGCCGGGTCGAAGACGTACCGCCCGCCGGCGGACATGGCCCGCACCGTCATCGCCCGCGATGTCCACTGCCAATTCCCGGGCTGCCGCAAGAACGCCGCCCACACCGACCTGGACCACGTTCAGTCATACAAAGACGGCGACGAAACCACCCAAGCCAACCTGATGCCGCTGTGCCGGCGGCACCACCGGTTCAAACACAGCAAGAACTGGACCGTCGAACGCAACGACACCACCGGTGTCACCACCTGGACCGACCACCGCGGCCGCAAATACCGAACCCGACCACCGACCAGGCCGACCACGACGACCGGAACTCAAGTCCCCGGTGCACCAGTCAGTCCGCCAGCCAGTTCACCCACCACACCGCCGGTCGACACTGCGCCGGTCGAAACCCCGGTGGACCTCGACCCGCCGTTTTGAAGCGAGTTGTTCGACTGGCAGCGCGTCACAGGCCACCGAGGGTCGAACAGGTGCTGGCAGGCGGGCTGAATCAGCGGCGGGTGGACGCGGCGGTGAGACGGTTGGCCGCCGCGACCACGACGGGCGCCAGGCGTTGACCCGGAGCACGCCCGAGACGCTCGATCGGGCCCGATATGGACACAGCGGCGACGACCGCTCCGTCGGCGCCGCGCACGGGCGCTGACACGGAGGCAACGCCGGCCTCGCGCTGACCCACCGATTGCGCCCAGCCGCGGCGGCGGACCTCGGCCAGTAACCGGTCCGAGAATGCCGAACGGACCGTGAGTTCCGCGATGAGGCCCGGGGTTTCCCAGGCGACCAGCACCTGGGCCCCGGAGCCGGCGGTGAGCGGGAGGTGGGCGCCAACCGGAACGGTCGTGCGCAGGCCGGTGGTGCGCTCGGCGACCGCGATACAGACCCGGTCGCGTCCCTCTCGGCGGTAGAGCTGCGCGCTTTCGCCGGCCTCGTCGCGCAGCCAGTTCAGGATGGGCGTGGCCAGGTCCGCGAGGGAGTCGGCGGCTTCGTTGGCGAGGACGGCGAAGCGCGAGCCGAGCACGAAGCGTCCGGCGTGGTCTCGGCTGAGCAACTGGTGGGTCTCCAGGGCTACGGCCAGGCGATGCGCGGTCGCGCGGGGGAGGTTGGTGCGGTCCACCAGAGCGGCCAAGGCCAACGGTTCAACCGCCACGGCGTCCAGGATTTCCACCGCTTTGTCGAGCACGCCGATGCCGCTATGCTGTCCCATATTGCGAAATCATCGTCCCAATGGTTGGGATAAGCAAACGAGGGCGCAAGCCGGCGGGCCGCCGACCTAGGAGGTATGCAGATGGGTAGGACTCTGGCCGAGAAGCTCTGGGAGAGCCACGTGGTGCGCCGCGCCGAGGGCGAACCGGATCTGCTCTACATCGACATGCATCTGGTGCACGAGGTGACGAGTCCGCAGGCGTTCGACGGCCTACGCCTGGCCGGGCGAGCGGTGCGGCGTCCTGAGCTCACCCTGGCCACCGAGGACCACAACGTCCCCACCCTGAACATCGATCGACCCATCAGCGACCCGGTCAGCCGAATCCAGGTCGAGACGCTGCGCAAGAACTGTGCCGACTTCGGCATCCAGCTGTACCCGATGGGTCACCTGGATCAGGGCATCGTTCACGTCATCGGCCCGCAGCTCGGAATCACCCAGCCGGGCATGACGTTGGTGTGCGGTGACTCGCACACCTCCACCCACGGCGCGTTCGGCGCGTTGGCGTTCGGGATCGGCACCAGCCAGGTCGAGCACGTGCTGGCTACGCAAACCCTGCCGATGGACCGGCCGAAGACGATGGCTGTGACCATCGACGGCGAACTGCCGCCCGGCGTCACCCCGAAGGACGTCATCCTGGCCGTGATCGCCCAGACCGGCACCGGCGGTGGCCAGGGCTACATGGTCGAGTATCGCGGCAACGTCTTCCGCGAGATGTCCATGGAAGGCCGGATGACCGTGTGCAACATGAGCATCGAATGGGGCGCGCGGGCCGGCATGATCGCTCCCGACGACACCACGTTCGCCTATCTCCAAGGCCGTCCGCACGCACCGGCGGGCGACGACTGGGACGCCGCGGTGGCGTACTGGCGGTCCCTGCGCACGGACGATGACGCCGAGTTCGACGCCGAGGTCGTGCTGGCCGCCGAGGACCTGGCGCCGTTCGTGACCTGGGGTACCAATCCGGGCCAAGGCGCGCCGCTGTCAGCATCCGTGCCCGACCCGGCCGACTTCGCCGACGAAGGCGACCGGGTCGCTGCGCGCAAAGCCCTGGAATACATGGGACTCGAAGCCGGCACGGCCCTGCGCGACATCAAGGTCGACACGGTCTTCGTCGGCTCGTGCACGAACGGGCGGATCGAGGATCTCCGCGCCGTGGCCGCGATCGTCAACGGCCGGATGGTCGCCCCCGGCGTGCGGATGCTCGTCGTCCCCGGATCGATGCGGGTGCGCGCGCAGGCCGAACTGGAGGGCCTGGACCAGATCTTCATCGACGCCGGAGCCGAGTGGCGCCAGGCCGGCTGCTCGATGTGCCTGGGCATGAACCCGGATCAGCTCGCACCGGGCGAACGCAGCGCATCCACGTCGAACCGGAACTTCGAAGGCCGCCAGGGCAAGGGCGGGCGCACCCACCTGGTGTCGCCGCTCGTCGCCGCGGCCACCGCCTTGACCGGGCACCTGGCCAGCCCGGCCGAACTGTAGGAGGAGCAGCTCATGGACGCATTCACCGTGCACACCGGGCGGGCGGTTCCGTTGCGCCGCAGCAACGTCGACACCGACCAGATCATCCCGGCGGTGTATCTCAAACGGGTCACCCGCACCGGTTTCGAGGACGGGCTGTTCAGTGCCTGGCGCACGAACGAACCTGACTTCGTCCTCAACCAGGATCGCTTCGCGGGCGCGACCGTGCTCGTCGCCGGCCCCGACTTCGGCACCGGTTCCTCGCGTGAGCACGCGGTGTGGGCTTTGCTGGACTACGGGTTCCGGGTGGTCATCTCTCCGCGCTTCGGTGACATCTTTCGCGGCAACTCGCTCAAGGCCGGACTGTTGACCGTTCTGCTCGAGGAAAAGGTCGTGCAGCGATTGTTCGACGACATCGAGGACGACCCGAGCACCGAGGTCACGGTCGATCTGGTCGAGCGTCAGGTGCGTTGGACGGGCGAGGTCCACGGCTTCGAGCTCGACGATTACACCCGGTGGCGGTTGCTGGAAGGCCTCGACGACATCGCGCTCACCCTGCGAAACACCGATGCCATCGACAAGTACGAGCCAACCCGTAAAACTTGGCTTCCGACGACCAAAGTTAGCTGACACCCTTATTGCGTAAGGGAATTGTCTCAGAACGGGCAACGAAAAACGTCCGATCACATATTTCGCCTCTACCAGAAACTCCTTGTTTAACAGGCGTGTCGGTTGTTAGTCGTGCGCGAAGGCCCTAGCGTTTCCTGCGACGGCCAGTGCGGCCGAATCGAGCCTATGGAGGAAACGTGAACAAGGCAGAGTTCATCGAGGCGGTGGCGGCACGGCTGGCCGATGACAAGAAGGCGGCGGCGGCCGCGGTCGAGAGCTTCATCCAGACCGTGTACGTCAACGTGTCGAAGGGCGAACGCGTCGCCATCACCGGCTTCGGCATCTTCGAGAAGCGCAACCGGGCTGCTCGCACCGCCCGCAACCCCGCGACCGGCGCCAGCGTCAAGGTCAAGAAGACCTCGGTCCCCGCGTTCCGCGCCGGCGCCGAGTTCAAGGCGATCACCAGTGGCGCCAAGAAGGTAGCCAAGGTGGCCGCGGCCAAGACGACGGCGAAGGCTCCGGCCAAGACCGCGAGCAAGACGGCGGCGGCCAAGGCTCCGGCGAAGGCGACCAAGACAGCGGCGGCGGCCAAGGCCCCGGCCAAGACCGCGGCGAAGTCCACCGCAGCCAGCAAGACCGCGGCGGCCAAGACGCTGGCCCGTAACGCAACCCCGGCGGCGAAGAAGACGACCGCAGCCAAGACGTTGGCGACCAAGGCTCCGGCCAAGACGTCCGCAGCGAAGTCCACCGCCAAGGCCACGGCGACGAAGACCGCGGCCAAGAAAGCGCCGACGAAGCGCGCGCGCTAACGCAACACCACCCACCTGGCCCGGTCCGGCGCGAAGGCGCCGGGCCGGGCCGGTTGCGCGCTGGGCGCCGGGCGGTTAGGGCGATCCGGGCCGTTCGTAGTAGTCGGTGGCGATGAGTTGCCCGTCGTGGAAGAACATGGCCCAGATCGAGCCCTTGCGGGCGTCGTGCCCGGCTCGTTGTGGGCACAAGTAGTCGACGAGGGCGGGGATGGTCACGCCCTGGCTGGCCACCGCGGTGACGCCGCCACGGGACAACGCCGTCAACGCGTCCACGGTGCGTTCTGGGCGGCGTTCGAACTGGTCATCACCGAACCGCGGTGCCGACGCCACGTTCAGCTCGAGACCGCGGGCCAACGGGCCTACGGTCTGCTCGCACCGGACCAGGGGTGCGGCTCCGACCCGGCGGGGTACGAACAATGCCCCGACCCGGGCGATCGCCGCGGATTGCCGCCGTCCATGCGCGTCCAGCGGTCGCAGCCGATCGTCCTTCTTCCAGGTACTGCGCTTGCCGGCCTTGCCGTGGCGCACCAGAAGCACCGCCGCGTCGGCGACCGGGCGGGCCGTGAACTGATTGACCACGCCGCGGTCGGCCGGGAAGGACAGCAGCCCCAGCGCATTGTCCGGCGTCACCCAGCGCATCAGATCCGCTTCGTCGTTGGCGACGAACGAACCACCCTGGTGCCGCATGGCCCAGTACGTCACCGTCTTGCTCGCCGGGCCGATGCGGTAGTGCACGCGTCCGATCCGGTTCTGCACGGCCACCTCGAGGCCGGTCTCCTCGACCACCTCGCGGTGAGCCGCGACAACAGTCGGCTCGGTCTGTCCGCCCTGCACCAGCAACTTCCCCTTGGGCAGAGACCAGTCGTCTCGACGGGGACGGTGGATGACGGCAATGCGTAACCCGGAGCGGGACATGCGCCACACCACGCCGCCGGCGGCAGCGATCACGTTCGACATCGAGCTGGGCCTAACGGGCCAGCAGCTTCATCAGCCGCTGCTGGTAGTCCACCGGGTTGCTGCCACCGGTGCGCACCCAACGCCCGTCGGCCTGCAGGTCCCAGGCCGCGGTCTCCTCGGCGAACGCCAGGTCCAGGGTCGTCGTCAACTGCTCCACGGCGGCCTTGTCCCGTACCGGCACCAGCACCTCGACCCGGCGGTCGAGGTTGCGGTGCATCAGGTCCGATGAGCCGATGAGCCACTCCGGGTCGTCGTCGTTCTGAAAGTGGAAGATTCGCGAGTGTTCCAGGAACCGGCCGAGGATCGAGCGGGTGTGGATGTTCTCGGACAGGCCCGGGACGCCGGACTTGATCGTGCAGAACGTGCGGATCTGCAGGTCGATGTGCACGCCGGCCTGCGAGGCCCGGTACAGCGCGTCGATGATCTGCTCGTCCACCAGGTGGTTGGTCTTGATCTGGATGCGTGCGTACCGCCCGGCCCGCGCGTGGTCGGCTTCCCGCTCGATCCGCTTGATCAACCCGACGCGGACGCCGTGCGGCGCGACCAGCAGGGAACGGTAGGACGTCTGGCGTGAGTAGCCGGTCAGGACGTTGAACAGGTCGGTCAGATCGGCGCAGATGTCGGGATCCGCGGTGAACAGGCCGAAGTCCTCGTAGAGGCGGGCGGTCTTGTTGTTGTAGTTGCCGGTGCCGATGTGGGCGTAGCGCTTGATCTGCCCGGACTCCTGGCGGACCACGAGCGCGGTCTTGCAGTGCGTCTTCAGCCCGACCAGCCCGTAGACCACATGGCAGCCCGCGCGCTCCAGGGCTCGGGCCCACTTGATGTTGGCCTGCTCGTCGAAGCGGGCCTTGATCTCGACTAGGACGACGACCTGCTTGCCTTCCTCGGCCGCGTCGATGAGCGCGTCGACAATGGGGGAATCACCCGACGTGCGGTACAGCGTCTGCTTGATCGCCAGCACGTTCGGGTCGATCGCCGCCTGCTCGATGAACCGCTGCACACTGGTCGAGAACGACTCGTACGGGTGGTGGACGAGCACGTCGGCCTCGCGCAGGGTGGCGAAGAACGAGCGGGGGGTCTCACCCTCGGCCAGGCGCGGATGGGTGGCCGGAACGAACGGGGACTCCTTCAAAGCCGGGCGATCGACGCCGCCGTAGACCTGCCACAGCGCAGAGAGATCGAGCAGGCCGGGCAGGTTGAGCACGTCCTCGGGCTGGATCTCCATCTCGGTCACCAGGAGCTCGAGGGTGGCCAGGTCGATGTCCTCGGCCACCTCGAGCCGGACGGCGGGGCCGAACCGTCGCCGCACCAACTCGCGTTCCAGGGCCTGCAGCAGGTCCTCGTCGCGATCTTCCTCGACCTCGACGTCGGCGTTGCGGGTGACCCGGAACAGGTGGTGGGACACGATCGTCATGCCCGGGAACAGGGTCTGCAGATGCGCCGCGATGAGCTCCTCCACCGGCAGGAACCACGACTCGTGCCCGCGGTTGGGGACCGCGACGAAGCGGGGCACGTTGTTGGGCACCTTGATGCGGGCGAACCGCTCGACCTCGTTGTCGGGGTCGCGGACGCGGACGGCCAGATTGAGCGAAAGCCCGGAAATGTAAGGGAAAGGGTGGGCCGGGTCCACGGCCAGTGGGGTGAGCACCGGGAAGATCTTGGTCAGGAAGTAGTCGCCCAGGCCGTCACGGGTGTTGTCCTCGAGCGCGTCCCAGGTGGCCAGCCGGATGCCTTCGTCGGCCAGCGCCGGGCGAACGTCGTCGCTGAAGCAGCGGGCGTGCCGCTCGGACAGCTCGCGGGTGCGGTCGGCGATGCTGGCCAGGACCTCGCCCGGGGACAGCCCGTCCGAGCCGGTGAGCACCAGGCCCATGTCGGCCCGCCGTTTCAGGCCGGCCACCCGGACCATGTAGAACTCGTCGAGGTTGCTGGCGAAGATGGCCAGGAACTTCATCCGTTCCAGCAGGGGCTGGCGATGGTCCTCGGCCAGCGCGAGGACGCGGGCGTTGAAGTTGAGCCAGGACAGCTCGCGGTTGCTGTAGCGGTGCTCCGGCAGCTCGTCGTCCGCAGGCGGCTCGGGTTCGAACAGGTCGCCCTCGGGAACGGAATCGACCGGGTCCTCGGCCAGGCTGCTGCCCGTGGCGGCCTCGTTCTGGACCACGATGTTGGTAGCGGTGTCGGTCATGTGGTCATCATGCCTCGTTCGGATGAACGATCGTGATGTTGGTGGGGCCGAGACGGCTGCCGTTGTCCCCGACGCTCAGTCCCGCCGCCCGGGCGGAGGCAGCGGGAGTTCGCCTGCCCGCAAGAGCGTGGTCATGGCCGGGCCGAAGCCGAGCCGGCGGGCGGCGTCGAGGTCGTCCAGGACGTCCACGTCGGTGCGCGCCGGCAGCGGCGCGGCCAGCCGGGACGCGCCGAGTTCGCCGTGGCGTCGGGCCGAACCGGGCCCGAACCGCGGGTGCAGCACGCGACCGGGGGCGGCGGTGAGCATCGTCGTCCCGACGCCCTGCCGGTCGACGACCAGGCCGAATTCAACCGTCTCCGCGGCGGCCAGCACCCGGTCGAGCGCGGTCACGGTCAGCGCGGGCAGATCGGCAACCACGACGGCAATGCCGTCCGCGGGCCAGGTTGCGGCGACGTGGGCGGCCGCGAAGGTCACCGCGGGGTTCAGTCCGTCATGGGGGGGATCGGTGAGGACGTGCAGCCGCTCGCCGCGCTCCGGCGTCGCCAGTCCGCGTAGGTCGGCCAGCGCGGCGTCGGGCGTGCTGGTGACGATCACCAGCCGGGCGACGTCGAGCGCACCGAGGATGGCCTGGACGGTGTCACGACGCATGGCCCGGACCAATGCCCGGTGGCGCAGCGGGCTGGAGCTGGCGTCGGCCAGCCGGGTCTTGGCCCGGTCGAGCGGGCTCATCGGAACGATCACGGTCCACAACATGTCGGCACAAGCGTGGCACGCTGTTTGCTTTCCGGTGGCCGGTGACCCGTCTCGGTGGGTCGTCGCACACCACAGGCCGCGGCCGCTGGCACACTGAGCCCCGGCAGCGGTACCCGGCAGCGTCAGGAGGAACGTGAGGTTCACGCGGCACGGCCGGATCGGCCCGCTGCTGCGTTTCCTGTCGGTGGTCGTGGTCTCGCTGACCACCGGGCTGTTCCGCCGCCAGTGGCGCCATCTGGAGCGGATCCCCAGGACCGGCCCGGCCATCCTCGCGGTGAACCACGTCTCCTACGCCGATCCGTTCATCATCGCCCGGCTGGTCTGGGACGCGGGCCGGATCCCGCGCTTCCTCGGCAAGGCGCCGTTGTTCGAGGTGCCCGTGATCGGGACCGTGTTGACCGCCGCCGGCCAGATCCCGGTGCGCCGGGCCAGCCGCGAAGCCGCCGATTCCCTCGAGTCCGCGGTCGCCGCGCTGCATCAGGGCGAGATCGTCGTCATCTATCCCGAGGGAACGGTGACCCGCGACGAGGACTTCTGGCCCATGGTGGCCAAGACCGGCGTGGGCCGGCTGGCGCTGCTCGTGCCGGGCGCCCCGGTGATTCCGGTGGCGCAATGGGGATCGCAGAACTCGGTGGACTGGTACCACCGCCGGTTCCGGCTGCTGCCCCGCAAGCAGGTGACGATCTCGATCGGCATGCCCGTCGACACCGGGCCGTACCGGTCCGAGGAATCGCTCACGTCGCCCTCACCACAGACGTTGCGCGCGCTCACGGACGCGATCATGACCGCGGTCCGCGCCGAACTGGCCGACATCCGCGGACTGCCCGCGCCGAGCACGTTCACGGCCCGCCCGCCCGCCAGCGTCCGCAAGGTGTCCATGCCGTCCAACGGGGAGCGGACGCCGGATCAGACCCGCGCCGACGGGGACCGATGAAGGCGGCCGTGTTCGGCGCCGGCTCGTGGGGGACCACGTTCGCCAAGGTGCTGGTCGACGCCGGCACGCCGGCCACCCTGTGGGCGCGCCGCCCGGAGCTGGCCCGCTCCATTCGCGACGACGGCCGCAACGACGACTACCTGCCCGGCGTCGACCTGCCCGAGGGATTGCACGCCACCCACGACCCGGGCGAGGCCCTGGCCGGAGCCGATCTGGTCGCGTTCGCGGTGCCGGCCCAGTTGCTGCGGCAGAACCTGGCGCAGTGGGCTCCGCTGCTGGCTCCCAACGTGACCCTGGTCAGCCTGATGAAGGGCATCGAACTGGGCACGGTGAAACGGATGAGCGAGGTGATCGCCGAGGTCGCCGGCGCCGACCCGGACCGGGTGGCGGTGGTGACCGGGCCCAACCTGGCCGCCGAGATCGCCCGGGCCCAGCCGACGGCGACGGTCGTCGCGTGCACCGACCACGGTCGGGCCCGCGAGGTGCAGGCGGCGTGCAGCGCGCCCTATTTCCGGCCGTACACGAACGTGGACGTGGTCGGCTGCGAGCTCGGCGGCGCGGTCAAGAACGTGATCGCGCTGGCCTGCGGGATATGCGCCGGGATGGGTTTCGGCGACAACACGGTGGCGTCATTGATGACGCGCGGCCTGGCCGAAACGGCGCGGTTGGGCGCGGCGCTGGGGGCCGACGCGCGCACGTTCGCCGGCCTGGCCGGGATGGGTGACCTCGTCGCCACCTGCGCGTCCCCGTTGTCGCGCAACCGGACGTTCGGCGAACGCTTGGGTCGGGGCGAGACCGTGGAACAGGCACAGGCGGCGGCGCACGGACAGGTGGCCGAGGGCGCGAAGTCGTGCCGCGCCATCCTGGACCTGGCCCGACGCCACGGCGTGGACGTCCCGCTGACCGCGGCGGTGGAGCACGTCTGCTTCGGCGGTGGCAGCCCGCAGGCCATGGTCCGGGCCTTGATGTCGCGCACGCAGAAGAGCGAGACCGAACAGTGAGCGGCGCATGACCAGAACGGCGCCCGCACAACCGTCTTCGCAGGCGCTGTCGACGCAGGGGCCGGCGGCGCGGCGGATCCGGGTCGCGGTCGTCTACGGCGGGCGCAGCAGCGAGCACGGGATCTCGGCGGTGTCGGCCGGCAGCGTCCTGGGCGCGCTCGATCCGCAGAAGTACGACGTGCTCACCGTGGGGATCACCCGGGCCGGGCAGTGGGTGCTCACCGACGCCGACCGTGGGCGGCTGGCCATCACCGACGGCACGCTGCCCGAGGTCTCCGCGAAAGAGGTCGCGGCGAAGGAGGCCTCGGCGACCGCGGTGGCCCAGACCGCCGCCGACACCCGCCTGACGTCGCGTGGTTCGAGCGAGGCCGTGCGGGCATTGAGCGACGTCGACGTGGTGTTTCCCGTCCTGCACGGGCGATTCGGCGAGGACGGGACGATCCAGGGGCTGCTCGAGATGGCCGACGTCGCCTACGTCGGCGCCGGCGTGTTCGCCAGTGCCGCCGCGATGGACAAGGAGTTCACCAAGAAGTTGCTGCGGGCCGACGGCATCGAGGTCGGTCGGTTCGCCGTGCTGCGGCGCGGTGACGCGGTTCCACCGGACCTGCTCGACACCCTCGGGCTGCCGGTTTTCGTGAAACCCGCGCGGGCCGGCTCGAGCGTCGGCATCACCAAGGTGCGCACGGCGGCCGAGTTGCCCGCCGCCCTGGACGACGCGTTCGGCCACGACGACAAGGTGCTGATCGAGGCCGGCGTCGTCGGTCGTGAGGTCGAGTGCGGCGTGTTGGAGTGGCCGGACGGGACGGTGCGGGCGAGCGTGCCGGCCGAGATCCGGCTGGTGCGTGGGCACGACTGGTACGACTTCGAGGCCAAGTACCTCGACGATGCCTGCGAGTTCGACCTGCCCGCCGACCTCGGGCCCGAGGTCACCGCCCGCGTGCAGGAACTGGCCGTGCGAGCGTTTCGGGCTCTGGACGGTGCCGGTCTGGCCCGGGTGGACTTCTTCGTTCCCGAGGGCGGCGAGCCGATCGTGAACGAGGTCAACACCATGCCCGGCTTCACGCCGATCTCGATGTATCCGCGGATGTGGGCCACCAGCGGTGTGCCCTACTCGGAGCTGCTCGACGTCCTCATCGCCACCGCCCGGGTCCGATCCCGTTGAGGCACAACCGCCCACCAATAGAGGCGCGGATCAGCGTCGGTTGACGCACAGCGACTTCTCCAACGTGGCGTCGAAGTCGGACGGGGCGGGGGACGGGAACGCCTGGCAGACCGCGGGCAGCGCCGAGGCGATGTAGCCGGACAACGCCGAGATGATCTCGCCACCCTGCAGCCCAGCCGGCACGGTGACCTCGATGTAGACGGCGCGGTCGATCGAGGTCCACACGGTCTGGTCCTTGCCCTTCACCGGAAACCACTCCACGGTGCGCCCGGCGCCGGTTCCGGTGTCGATGACCTCGTCGCCGCTGCCCGGGGTGAGCCGGGCCGGTCGGGCCACCCCGCAGCGATAGAGCACCGACGGGTTGCCCCAGGCGACGACGAACGGCGGCCCGTACACGGCTCGCGGCGCCAGGCCGTTCAGGGTGATGGGCAGCTTCTCCGACACCTTCTCGCACGGCGACTGGGCCGCGGCCGGCAGGCTGGACGCGGCCACGGTGATCGGCGCGGCGGGCGTGCTGGCCGCGGACGTCGACGTCTTCGGCGCCCGCCCCGCGGTGAACGCCAGCGCCAGCAGCACGGTGACGGGCAGGGCGATTGCGGTGGCGATCAGCGCCGGGCGGCGGCTCGGTCGAGGCGGGGGCGACGCGGGCTTCGCAGCAGAGGCCGTCATCGGGTACGTGGTCGGGGGATCGGGTGTGGGATGGGGTGTGGGATGCGGCGTGGGATGGGCTGTGGGATGGGCGGTCGGGCCGGGCCGGGGACCGTGATCAGAGGTGGACGACGGGGCAGGTCAGCGTGCGGGTGATGCCCGGCACCTGCTGTACCCGGGCCACGACCATCTTGCCGAGGTCGTCCACGCTGTCCGCCTCGGCCCGCACGATCACGTCGTAGGGGCCGGTGACGTCCTCGGCTTGGGTGATGCCGGGCAGTTTGGCGATCGCGGCCACGACGAGGGCCGCTTTGCCGACCTCGGTCTGGATCAGGATGTATGCGTTGACCATGCCGCGAAGGGTAACCCGCGCCAGCAGGAGGTTAGGCTCCGGCGCGGAAGGTCCGGTGCCGACGGTGCCGGGCGCGTCAGAGGGAGGGGCACGTCATCGAGACGGGGATCACGCGAACGGCGCAGACGGTGTCCGACCTCGGTGAATTCGGCCTCATCGCCAGGATCACCGCCGGGCTCGCCGGCGCCGGGGCGTCGGCGGCCACACTGCTCGGTTCGGGCGACGACGCCGCGGTCGTGGCCACGCCGGACGGCCGCGTGGTGGCCGGCACCGACATCCTCATCGAGGGGACCCATTTTCGTAAGGACTGGTCCTCGGCCGAGGACGTGGGCCACAAGGCCGCGGCCAAGAACTTCGCCGACATTGCCGCGATGGGGGCGGTGCCCACCGCGCTGCTGGTGGGATTCGGCACTCCTGGCGATCTGGCCCTGAGCTGGGTGGACGGGCTGGTCGCCGGCCTGCGTGAGGAGGTCGGCGGCGTCGGTGCCGCCGTGGTCGGCGGGGACGTCGTGCGTTCGGCCAACATCGTCATCGCCGCGACCGCCCTCGGCGACCTGCAGGGCCGGGCTCCGGTCACGTTGAGCGGTGCCCGCGAGGGCGACATCGTGGCGGTGACCGGACGGCTGGGTTGGGCTGCGGCCGGCTTCGTCGTGCTGGGACGGGGGTTCCGCTCGCCGGTGCAGGTCGTGGCTGCGCAGCGACGTCCGGATGTGCCCTACGCCGCCGGCCCGCAGGCGGCCGAGTTGGGCGCCACCGCGATGACGGACGTCAGTGACGGCCTGGTGAACGACCTGGGCACCATCGCCAGGGCCAGCGGCGTCCGCATCGACCTGCGCAGCAAGTCCATCCCGATTCCTGACAAGCTGGCCGAAGTCGGTGCCGCGCTCAACGTCGACCCGATGACCTGGATGCTCACCGGCGGCGACGACTACGCGCTGGTGGCCACCTTCCCGCGCCAGGTGAGCCTGCCCCACGGTTGGCTCGACATCGGCGTCGTCTATGACGGTGAGGGCGTTCGGGTGGACGGGCGCCGCTGGCAACATGGCGGGCATGAGCATTTCCGCTGATCCGTCGGACGGTTTTGCATCGAGAGCCGCCGGGCCCGCGGGATTCCGCCTCGTCGCCGCCACGTACGCCCAGGCCCGCGCGGCCGGTCTCGAAGAGCTCATCCAGGCCGAGTACGTCCGCCGCTACGGCGGCCCGGACGAGACCCCGATGGACACAACGGAGTTCTCGCCGCCGCACGGACGGTTCCTGATCGGCTACCTGGACGGCGCTGACGATGCGGCCGGCGCAGCGGTGGCCTGTGGCGGGTGGCGCACCCACACACCCGGCACGGCCGAGATCAAGCGCATGTTCGTCGCCGGCGCGGGCTGGCCGCGCGGGTCCTGGCCGAGCTGGAACGGACCGCGGCCGGCGCCGGGTTCACGACGATGGTGCTCGAGACCGGTGACGCCCAGCCGGAGGCCATCGCGCTCTACACCCGAGCCGGGTACACCCCGGTCGAGCGGTTCGGCCACTACCGGGACTCGCCCCGGTCGGTGAGCCTGGCCAAGCAGCTGACCGAACCAGCCTGACCGAACCACCCTGACCGCACCGGCCTGACCGCACGAGCCCGGCGACCGCGGCTCGCTGCTGCCTACTGGCCGAGGGACCCCTGCAGGACGCTCTGCGCGTGCACGATCGACGCGCCGCCGCCGTAGTCCTGAGCCGAGACGTCGACCACGTGGTAGTCGCGCAGTGCGATCCCCGCAGGCAGCGTGAACGTGCCGCGGCCGCGGTTACCGAGCGCGCCGATCGCGACCATGTCTCCGCCCGAACCACGATCCGGGTCGAAGAGCCACACCTCGTAAAAACCGTTGCGCAGCGGCAAACCCGTGGTCGTGATCGTCAGCTGCCTGCCGTCGCTCGAGGCGTGCACGGCGGCAGATCCGGCCGCACTCGTCGGCCCACCCGGCACCGTCGCCAGGCGGGCGTTGGACGCCACGCGGTTCGGGCTCGAGTCCGTCGCCCGGCCGGCGACGTAGCCGCCGGTGCCGACCACGGCCAGCACCACCGCCGCGGCCGCGGCCAGGCCGTACCGGGACCGCCATCCCGGGCGGGATCGGTGCAGGGGCGCCGGCCGGGCCCGTTGAGGGCGTGGTTGGACCGATTCCAGCTCGAGCTCGGCCGCTATCCCGGCCCACACCGACGCGGGCGGCGCGGCGGCCAGGTGCTCCCCGTTCGCCACCGCTTCCCGGCCGAGCGCGACCGTGCGGCTGATGGCCTCGAGGTCCCGCTGGCACTCGGCGCAGCCGGGCCGGTGGGACTCGAACGATGCCGGAACGGTTTCGCCCAGCGCGAGCAGGACGAGGTGGTCGAGCCGCTCCGCCTCGAAGCGTGGATCGTGGATCGCGTCGTGCGCGTCGTCACTGGTGTTCATCGTCGACCTCCTCCCATCGGTGGCGCAGGCGCTGCAGGCCCCGGCGGAGATTGCTTTTCACGGTGCCGAGCGGCATCCCGGTGAGCGTCGAGATCTGGGTGTGGGTCAGATCGTCGAAGAACGCGAGCTCGAGCACCCGGCGTTGCGCCTGCGGGAGGCGTCCCAACTCGTCGGCCACGACCATCCGATCGACGATCCGGTCGGTCACCGAGGGCGGCGGGGGCGGGTCGTACGACTCCACCGCGCTGCGGACGAGCCGATCGCGCTCGAATACTCGCAGCCGGTCGATGCTGCGGTTGCGGGCGATGCCCACCAGCCACGCAGCCAGGGAACCGCTCATCGGATCGAACGTGTGCCGCCCGCGCCAGGCCGAGATGAACGTGGCCTGGGTGACTTCCTCGGCTTCGGCCGGGGAGTGCAGCAACCCCAACGCGATGTGGTAGACGAGCGTGCCGTAGCGGTCGTAGAGCGTGCGCAGGACCTCGTCGCTGCCCCCGGCGAACGCAGCCGCCAGCCCCGCGTCAGGCTCGCCGGACTTCACGGCCGTCAACCTGTCCCCCCAGCGGTCACCGTTCGCGTGTCGAGAACTATCCCACCCTTTAGTACGCACCGCGCGCCCGTTCCGGATGCACTACGGACCAGCCCATTTCTGGGCTCGCTACCCGCGCGGGAGGTGCATCCGCGCGGGCCCGGCCTTGCGTATCTGCAATCAACCCGCACTCCGCGGGCCCACCGACGTTAGGACGTGTCATGTTCGGACGCAGTAAAGGCAGCATCGGCATCCGTTCGAAAATCCTGCTCGCGGTCTCGGCCGTCACGATGGCCGGCCTGGTCGCGTCGGCCGCGCCGGCCGCGGCCGCGCCATCTGGGGTGCTCCCGGCCCTGCGCGGCGCCACTTCGGTGACCACCGCGCCCGGCATCGTCACGGCCCTGGTCAGCAAGGGCGTGCTGCCGCTGCCGGTGACGCCGACGACCGGGTTCGCGCTCGGCTCGTCCGGTGGCCAACCGGTAGCCACGTACCGGTTCCCGATCTACCGCGGCAACCCGGATCTGTCCGGACCCAGTGGCGACATCCTGCACCTGGGCGGCATCTATTTCCTCGGCGCCCGGGGCAAGCACCTGTCGATCCGTAACTTCGACATCGACCTCGTCGCCGGCAAGGTGTTCGCCAACCGCGTCAACGGCGCCAAGGCCCACGTCGCGATCCTCGACCTCGATCTGTCCGGGCTGAAGGTCGTCCAGAAGGACGGCGCGACGATCCTGAACGGCATCAAGGTCAACCTGGACGCCGACGCCGCCACGGCGCTCAACGCCACGTTCTCCGGGCTGAACCTGCCCGCGGGTCTCGCCTTCGGAACGGCGCAGGTGGTCATCAAGAGCTGACCCGGGTCAGCAGCACGTCAGCGGTCAGAAGACACGTCAGCCCCGGTCACGTCGCATTCCGCGACGGGGCCGGGGCTGAGTGACGTGGGGATCAGGCGCGGGTGACCTTGCCGGCCTTCAGGCAGGACGTGCACACCGAGATGCGGCGACGGGTGCCGGGCGCCACGAGCGCGCGCACCGTCTGCACGTTCGGGTTCCAGCGGCGGTGGGTACGCCGGTGCGAGTGGGAGACGGACATGCCGAAGCCGGGTCCCTTGCCGCAGACATCACAGATGCTGGCCATGTCGGCCTCCTAGATCGCTGAACGAAGTGAGATCCGGCGTGGATGCAGACCGCCGGGCATCGATGAGGATCGCCCACCGACACAATGAAGACCCGAGCGCAGTTCGGCCCGGGCCCATCGACGTCGAAGTCTAGCCGCAGAGGCCGGTTCCTGCCAAAGCCGCCCGTTGGTACGTGGGTCACGCCGGTCGCGGTGTCTGCAGGCGAGTACGTCGTATCCGCAAAGATGTCGTATTTCGAAGATAGGGTCGGCCTGCGTCAGCAACCGTTGACCCGCATCTGGGAAGGCAGCGCCGTGAAGGAGAAGGCGGTGACCGCCGTGAACGCCATGGACGTGGTGGACGCGTTGGACGCGTTGGACGCCACCACGGTGCGCCGGTGGGCGGGTCTCGCGGCGGCCGGGCTGGAACGGGCGCAGGACGAGATCAACGGGCTCAACGTCTTCCCGATCCCGGACTGTGACACCGGTACCAACATGGCCCTGACGGCCCGTTCGGGTCAGCGCGCAGCTGCGGCCGAGAAGGCCGACGAGGTCGGCGCCGTTCTGGCCGCGTTGGCCGCCGGTGCCGTGCAGGGGGCGCGCGGCAATTCGGGGGTGATCCTGTCGCAGCTGTGGCGAGGTCTGGCCGACGTGTCCGCGGGGAGCACGTGGGGGCCGGGTGAGCTCACCGCCGGGCTGTCCGGCGCCGTGGACCGGGCCTACGAGGCCGTCGGTGACCCGGTGGAAGGCACCATCCTCACCGTCGCGCGGGCGGCCGCGGCCGGGGCGATCGCCGCACCGCGCCGGCTCGACGCCGTGGTGGCCGGGGCCGTGACGGCGGCGCGGACGGCACTGTCCGCCACCACCAGCCAGCTCGAGGCCCTGCGGGCCGCGGGCGTCGTGGACGCGGGCGGTCGAGGGCTGGTCGTGGTGTTGGACGCGCTGCTGTGCGCGGTTCGCGGCAACGAGCCGCCCGCCGCCGTCGTTGCATCGGCCGGTCCCGCCGCTCCGGTCTCTCCGGTCGTCGGTCGCGCCGCTCCGGACTGTCCGGTCGTCCGTGACGCCACGCCAGCGACCCCGCACCTGGGTCCGTCGCCGTTCGACTACGAGGTCCAGTACCTGCTCGAGGCCGACGCGGGCGCGGTGGACCGGCTGCGCCAGGAACTCGACGATCTCGGTGACTCCGTCGCGGTCGCCGACGGTGGCGACGGGCACTGGAACGTGCACGTCCACGTCGATGACGTCGGCGCCGCGATCGAGGCCGGGGTGCGGGCCGGGCGCCCGCACCGCATCGAGGTGACCCGCTTTGCCGACCAGATCACCGACCACGTCACGGCGCCGGCCACCGACCAGGTCATCGGCCCGCCAACGCCCCCCGCGGGCGTGACCATCGTCGCCGTGGGACTGGCGCCCGGTCTGGCCGAGCTGTTCCGCGGCGAGGGCGTGGTCGTGCTTCCGGCCGCCGGGACGGGTCACCCGGACGCGGAGGAGGTACTCGCCTCGATCCGGTCCTGCCGCACCGGGTCGGTGATCCTGCTGCCCGACCCGGGTCAGCCCGGCGACGTCTGCGCGCGGGCCGCGGCCCGGGCGCGCGCCGACGGCATCGTGGTGGCGGTCCTGCCCAACCGTTCGGCGGTGCAGGCCCTGGCCGCGGTCGCCGTGCACGACCCCACCCGCCGCTTCGAAGACGATGTCATCCGGATGGCCGAGACCGCCGCGGGAACGCGATGGGCTGAGGTCACCGTCGCGGCCGGCGAGGCCTTGACGTCGGCCGGGCGTTGCCGGGCCGGCGACGTGCTCGGCCTGGTCGGCGGCGAGGTCGTCGTGCTCGGATCGAACCCGCTCGCGGTCGGCACCGCGGTGCTCGACCGCCTGCTGGGCGTCGGCGGCGAGCTTGTCACCATCCTGCTCGGCCGCGACGCCCCACCCCGAATCGGGGAAAGGTTCACCGCCCAGCTGGCCCGCTCGGGGCCCCACCTCGAAGTGGACGTGCTGTTCGCCGGCCAGGCCGACCCGATGCTGCTGTTCGGCGTCGAATGATCGAGTTTCGCACGTGACCGGCCTGACGGCTCCGCTCACCAGTCGCCCGCTCAAGGACGTGATCGGCGGCCGCACGGCCACCGTGCTGGCCAAGCACCTCGACCTGCACACCGTCGACGATCTGCTGCACTTCTATCCCCGTCGTTACGCCGAGCGGGGCCAGCTGACCCAGCTCGACCGGCTCCGGGTCGGCGACGACGTCACGGTCATGGCCACCGTCGCCTCGTCGAAGGTCATTCCGATGCGCGAGCGCAAAGGGCGGCTGCTCGAGGTCACCGTCACCGACGGCCACAGCCGGCTCGGCCTCACGTTCTTCAACCAGGCCTGGCGCGAACGCGAGCTGACCCCGGGGCGCAGTGGGCTGTTCGCCGGCCGGGTGAGTGAGTTCAAGGGCAGGCGCAAGCTCAACAACCCCGACTACCTGCTGCTCGACGCCCAGTCCGACCACCCCGCGTCCGACCACCCCGCGTCCGACCACCCCGCGTCCGACCACCCCGCGTCCGCCGAGCTGGAAGGCGAGACGGCCGGCACCGCGAACGAGTTCGCTGGCACGTTGATCCCGGTCTATCCGGCGACGGCGAAACTGCCGTCGTGGGCGATCGGGCGCAGCGTCCGGGTACTGCTCGACGGGCTGCCGGCCGTCGTCGACCCGCTGCCCCGGGCCGTGCGCGAGGAGTACGGGCTGATCGATCTGGACACGGCGCTGCGTTCGATCCACCGACCGACCGACCGGGCCGGGTACTCGGCCGCGCGCCGCCGGCTGGCCTGGGACGAGGCGCTCGGCGTGCAGCTCACGTTGGCGCTGCGGCGGCAGGCGGCCGAGGCCAACCCGGCCCAACCGCGACCGCGCCGCCCGGGCGGTCTGGCCGACGCGTTCGACGCGCGGCTGCCGTTCGTGTTGACCGCGGGCCAGCAGGAGGTGGGCGCGCAGATCGCCGCCGACCTCGACGCCGCTCACCCGATGCACCGCCTCCTGCAGGGCGAGGTCGGCTCGGGTAAGACGATCGTGGCGCTGCGGGCGATGCTGCAGGTGATCGACGACGGCGCGCAGGCCGCCCTGCTCGCGCCGACCGAGGTGCTCGCCGGCCAGCACGCCCGCTCCATCGAAGCCATGCTCGGCGACCTGGCCCAGGCCGGCCGGTTCGGGGCGGGGGAGCAGGCGACCAGGATCACCCTGCTCACCGGTTCGCTGCCGGCGGCCGCCCGGCGGCAGGCCCTGCTCGACGCCGCCTCGGGCGTGGCCGGCATCGTCATCGGCACCCACGCGCTGATCCAGAAGACGGTGCAGTTCGCCGATCTCGGCCTGGTCGTCGTCGACGAGCAGCACCGGTTCGGGGTCGAGCAGCGGGACGCGCTGCGGGCCAAGGCGTCCACCCCGCCGCACCTGCTGGTCATGACCGCTACACCGATTCCCCGCACGGTGGCCATGACCGTCTTCGGCGACCTGGACACCTCCACCCTGGCCGAGCTGCCGGCCGGACGGTCGCCGATCACCACCAACGTGGTGCCGGTGAGCGAGCGGCCGGCCTGGCTCGACCGGGCCTGGGCCCGGGTGGCCGAGGAGGTCGGCGCCGGCCGCCAGGCCTACGTCGTCTGCCCGGCCATCGGCGACGGCAGCGGTGACGATCAGCCCACGCCCGACGAGGGCGGTTTCGTCGACCGTGACGCTGACACCCAAGACAACCAAGACGAAGACGGCGACGGCCCCGGCGACGAGGCCGAGCGCGGCCTGCGCACCGTTGTGGACACGGCGGCCGAACTGAGCGCCGGGCCGCTGGCCGGACTTCGCGTGGCCACCCTGCACGGGCGGCTGCCCGGCGACGAGAAGGACCGCATCATGCGTTCCTTCTCCGCCGGCGAGATCGACGTGCTGGTCGCCACCACGGTGATCGAGGTCGGGGTGGACGTGGCCAACGCCACCGTCATGGTCGTGCTGGACGCCGAGCGCTACGGCGTCTCGCAGCTGCACCAGCTACGGGGCCGGGTCGGGCGGGGCCGGGAGCCCGGGCTCTGCCTGCTCGTCACCGGCGCCGAACCGGGCAGCCCGGCCCGGGTCCGTCTCGACGCGATCGCGGCCAGCACCGACGGCTTCGCATTGGCCTACCTCGACCTCGAGCAGCGCCGGGAGGGCGACATCCTCGGGGCATCTCAGTCGGGCCGCCGCTCGCACTTGAAACTGTTGTCCTTACTGCGTGACGAGGAGCTGATCGGCCAGGCCCGCGCCGCCGCGGCCGCGCTCATCGCCGCCGATCCCGACCTGCACGGGCTGCCGCTGCTGGCCGCCCAGGTCGCGGCGCTCGTCGACGAGGAACGCGGCGAGTACCTGGAAAAGGCATGATCGGTTGATCGCGTGATCCGGATCGTCGGTGGCGCCGCGCGAGGGCGGCGTTTGCAGGTGCCGGCCAACGGCACCCGGCCCACCTCGGAACGGGCCCGGGCCGCGCTGTTCGACCGCCTGGACACCCTGCTCGACCTGGCCGGAGCGCGGATGCTCGACCTGTACGCGGGCTCCGGCGCGGTCGGGCTCGAGGCGCTGTCCCGCCGGGCGGCCTTCGCGTGCTTCGTCGAGAACGACCGGCGCGGCGCGGACGCCCTGGCCGCCAACCTGGCTGCGGTCACCTCACCCGGCTCGGGCGTCGCCGGACGCGGTCGGCTGCTGCGCCGCCCGGTCGCCGCCGTCCTCGCCGAGGCCAACCCGGACGAGCCGTTCGACATCGTCTTCGCCGATCCGCCTTACGCCCTGGCCGAGGAGGAGCTGGGGCGGCTGCTCGACCGCGTGGCCGAGCCGACGTGGACGGCACCGGGCGCGGTCGTGGTGGTGGAGCGGGCCACCCGCGGCGCCGCGCCGACCTGGCCGCCGAGACTGGAGTCACTCGCGTCGAAGCGCTATGGCGAGGGCACCCTTTGGTACGGTCGGGCCACGTGAGCCGCCGGTCACCTCACCTCACCATTGGAGTTCGATGGACATCGGTGCCCAGCTGGCCGCGACCCGACGCCGGGCCGTCTGCCCCGGATCGTTCGACCCGGTCACCAACGGCCACCTCGACATCATCGGACGGGCCGCGAACCTCTACGACGAGCTCGTCATCGCCGTCCTGGTCAACCAGTCCAAGTCCAGCCTGTTCAGCGTCGAGGAGCGCATCGAACTGCTTCGGGCGGTTACGACGCGGTGGCCGAACGTCCGCATCGACTCGTTCCGCGGGCTGCTGGTCGACTACTGCCGCCGCCACGACATCCCGGTGATCGTCAAGGGACTCCGCGCGGTCAGCGACTTCGATTACGAGCTGCAGATGGCTCAGATGAACCGTGGGTTGGCCGGCATCGACACCCTGTTTATGCCCACCAATCCGGAGTACAGCTTCCTCGCCTCGAGCCTGGTCAAGGAGATCGCCCGCTGGGGCGGCGACGTGAGCGCCCTCGTCCCGCCCGAAGTCCTCGTGCTGCTCAAGGAACACCGTGAGATCAGCCCGGCCGATCCGGGAACGGCCGCCGATGAGTGAGCACGAGCTGCGGCGCGCCGACGAACTGCTCACCGAGCTGGTCGAGCTGGTCGAGACCGCCCGGGCCGTGCCGATCTCGGGTGCGGCCATGGTGCCGCGGGAACACGTGCTGGACCTGCTCGACGACCTGCGTGAGGTCCTGCCGCCGGAGATGGCCGAGGCTCGCCGCATCATCTCCGATCGCGACGCCCTGCTAGCCGCCGCCCACGCCCAGGCCGAGTCCGTAACCGCTGAGTCCACCGACGCCGCCCGCCGGCGCACCGAGTACGCCGCTGCGGCGGCCGACGCGAGCCTGGCCGCGGCGCAGGAGACGGCCGACGCCCAGGTCGCCGCCGCCGCCGAGTACGCCAACACCACCGTGGCTCAAGCCCGCGCCGAAGCGGCCCGCCTGGTGTCCGACGGTGAGGCCGAGAACGCCCGACTGGTGTCCTCGGCCGGGGTGTACCAGGCCGCCACCGCCGCGGCCGATCAACTGCGCGGCGAGGCCGCGGCCTACCACGCCTCGATGTGGGCATCCGCCGATCACGATGCGGCCCAGGTCCGGGCCGCGGCTGAGCAGTACGCGAGCGAGCTGCGCGCTAACGCCGAGGACTACGTGCAGCGCACGCTGGCCGAAGCGGTGGACGTCCTGCATCGCAGCGCGGCGGTGGCCGACCGCGGACGGGCCGAACTGGCCGCCCGCCGCGCCGCGGCGGAGTCCGAGGCCCGCGCCGCGGCGGAGTCCGATCGCGCTTCGGGCGAGGCCGAGGCCCGCGCCGCGGCGGAGTCCGAGCACGCCCCGTCCGAGCACGCCCCGTCCGAGCACGCCCCGTCCGAGCACGCCCCGTCCGATCCGACGCCGTCCCCAGGGCCGGAACTCTTCGACTTCGACGCCGAACCGGCGCAGAGCGAGTTCGCGCCCGATCGATCCGGGCGCTCCTGACCCGTCGGCCGGCCGGCGTGAATTGCCGTCCGCGGGCCCGGGTCGGGTAGTCTGACTCGTGGCTTCTGCTTCTGTGCCGGTGCGCGGTCACCATGGCTGAGAAAACGACGTCGACCACTGCGCCCGATCCGCGTTCGCCCCTGGTCCTGAACGTCCGGGACCTGGACAAGCGCCCGGGGACGATGCGCCCGTGGCGACGCCGTGTTCCCAACCCTGATGCCCTCGGTACCAGCATCGTCGGCATTGCGGCCGGTGCACCGCTCGACCTCGATCTCCGCCTGGAATCGGTCAGCGAAGGGGTTCTCGTCACGGGAACCATCTCCGCTGCGCTCCAGGGTGAGTGCGGACGGTGCCTCGACCCGGTGCGCGAGGAATTGGTCGTCGACGTCGTCGAGTTG
Organism: uncultured Jatrophihabitantaceae bacterium; assembly: GCA_964252015.1. GTDB lineage: Bacteria > Actinomycetota > Actinomycetes > Mycobacteriales > Jatrophihabitantaceae > CAXSBR01. The sequence continues at coordinate 23,092 of CAXULW010000037.1, forward strand.
TTCGCCTACCCGAACAGCACGACCGACGCGACCACCGAAGAGGACGAGGTCCACCGGCTGGTCGGCACACGGCTCGACCTGACACCGGTGGTGCGTGACGGCATCGTGCTGGGCCTGCCCAACACCGTGCTGTGCCGGGCAGACTGCCTGGGTCTGTGCCCCGATTGCGGGCAACGGCTCGACGATCTACCGGCCGGTCACGCGCACGACACGATCGACCCCCGCTGGGCGGCGTTGGCAAAGATGTCGACGTCGACCGGCCAGAGCAGTCAGGAGTAAGACGTGGCCGTCCCGAAGCGGAAGACCTCGCGCAGCAACACCCGGTCGCGGCGCTCGCAGTGGAAGACCACTGCACCCACGCTGGTCACCTGCCCCAACCGGGCCTGCGGTGAGGCCAAGTTGCCGCACACCGCGTGCGCCAACTGTGGGCAGTACGACGGGCGCCAGGTTCTGTCCGTCTAACCCGGGCCCGTAGTGAGTAATCACCAGCCAACCCCCGACCTCGCCCGCGACCCGTCCGAACTCGGTGCGGTACTGGGCGTCCAAGTCACCTCCGGTCTGCTGACGACCGCGCTGACGCACCGTTCCTTCTCCTACGAGCAGGGCGGCGTGGCCCACAACGAGCGCCTCGAGTTTCTCGGCGATTCCGTGCTGAGCATCGTGGTCACCGACACGCTGTACCGTGATTTTCCCGATCTGCCCGAAGGCCGGCTGGCCAAGATGCGCGCGTCGGTGGTGCAGATGCGGGCGCTGGCCGACATAGCCCGCGGGATCGGCCCCGGCGGTCTCGGGGTCTACGTGCGACTGGGTCGCGGCGAGGAAACGACCGGCGGACGGGACAAGTCGAGCATCCTGGCCGACACCCTCGAGGCGGTGCTGGGCGCCATCTACCTCGATCAGGGTCCCCTGGTGGCCCACCGCGTCGTGCACGAACTCTTCGACGAGGTCATCGCCGCGGCCGCCCTGCAGGGGGCGGCGCTGGACTGGAAGACGAGCCTGCAGGAGCTCACCGCCGAGTTGGGCTTGGGTGTGCCGGAGTACCGGATCGAGTACGAGGGCCCGGACCACGAACGTCGGTTCACCGCCCAGGCGATCGTGGCCGAAGAGACGTTCGCCGCCTGCCTGGGACGGAACAAGAAGGAAGCCGAGCAGGCCGCGGCCGCGGCGGCGTGGACGGTTCTCGGAGCGCGTTCCGGAGCGACCGACACCCCCGGCACGGCCTACACGGCCGATGTGGACCCGCACGTTCAGCCCACCGACAGCTGAACCGCCTCTGCGCGAACCGGCCGATGCCTGATGCCTGAACTACCTGATGCCTGAATTACCTGATGCCTGAACTTCCTGATGCCTGAACTTCCTGAAGTCGAAGTCGTCCGACGCGGGCTGGAGCCGGCCCTGGTCGGGCGGCGGATCGGCGTGGTCGAGGTGCTGCACCCCCGGGCGGTGCGCCGTCACGTCGGTGGGCCGCACGACTTCGGCCGACGCCTGGACGGCCTCGTCGTCGACGCCGTTCGCCGGCGGGGCAAGTACCTGTGGCTGCCGCTGAGCGGACCGGAGCTGGCGGACGGGACGGTCGCCGAACCCGCCGGCGCCGGTTCGTCCTGCATCGTCGGCCACCTGGGCATGAGCGGTCAGCTGCTCATCCAGCCCGCATCCGCGCCGGTCTCGCCGCACTTACGCGTACGAGTCCGCTTCCGCGACGGCGGTCCCGAGCTGCGGTTCGTCGACCAGCGCACGTTCGGCGGTCTGCTGCTGGACGAGCTGGTGCCCGCCGCCGCGGTTGGCGGTGCGGACGTGCTGGCCGCCGATGTGCCGGACACCGTCCCCGCGCAGGTGGCCCACATTGCCCGTGACCCGATCGATCCGGGGTTCGACGAGGCCGCGTGGATCAAGCGGGCCCGCCGCAGTGACAGCGCGATCAAACGCACCCTGCTGGATCAGACCCTGATCTCCGGGGTGGGCAACATCTACGCCGACGAGGCGCTGTGGCGGGCCGGGTTGCACGGTCAGCGGCGGGCGTCGAGCGTGGCACCGGTCCGGTGGCGGGCGCTGTCGGCGGCCATCCGGTCCGTCCTGTCCGAAGCCTTGGCCCAGGGCGGCACCTCGTTCGATGCCCTTTACGTAAACGTCAACGGCGAGTCCGGATACTTCTCCCGTGACCTGAACGTCTACGGACGCGAAGGAAAACCATGCCGGCGGTGCGGCACAGCCATCCGACGGAGTCCGTTCATGAACCGGTCGAGCTACTGGTGCCCGCGTTGCCAGCCCGCCCCACGCTCGCGCCGCGCCGCCTGAACGCGGGCGGCCCACGTCAGCGGCGCAGTGAACGGGTCGCGGGAACCTGTGCGTATGCGTAATCTGCTTGACGTTCTGCGCCGTGGGGGAAATTGACCTGACCTCCCGGCGGTGTCATTATGAACGTGTTACTGGCCCGTTACATGAGCAACCGCTCCGGGCCTTGGAAGACCGTGCTACCGCACGCGTCGCTCGTCACCTGAAAGGCCGCAGTCTATGGCCCGGGCCTTGTTCGGCTACGTAGGTACCCCCTCCCAGCAGGAGCACGACGTCGAGCTCGCGCGTCTGCGCGCGGTCATTCGTGATCTTCAAGCCGAGATCGGCGAGCTGCGCGGTGAGGCGGCCGTCCGTCGGCACCTCGATGCCGACCGCGAATTGACCCTCGAACTCGATCTCGAGCCGCTCGCGCGCTGATCACAGGCCCGCCGTCGCACTGGCGACGGCGGTCCGGTCGGGGCTGACCGTCCCCGCGTTTCGCTTCTGCGGCCGTGCGCGTCCTACGACGCGCACGCCCCGCGCCCGGTTACAGTCGCCTGCGGCAGGCCGCGACGCGCGCCTGGCGACGACCGTCGATTCGGCCGACGCCATCGGTCCCGGTTGCTACCCGTCGAGACCGCGTACCCGCCCGGATCCGGAGACCAGTGCACCTCAAGTCGCTGACCCTGAAGGGCTTCAAGTCCTTCGCGTCGGCCACCACGCTGCGCTTCGAACCCGGCATCACCGCCGTCGTCGGACCGAACGGCTCGGGCAAGAGCAACGTCGTCGACGCCATCACCTGGGTGCTGGGTGAGCAGGGGGCCAAGGCCCTGCGCGGCGGCAAGATGGAGGACGTCATCTTCGCCGGCACCGCCGGCCGCGCACCGCTGGGGCGGGCCGAGGTCAGCCTGACCATCGACAACAGCGATCACGCCCTGCCCATCGACTACGCCGAGGTGTCGATCACCCGGCGCATGTTCCGCGACGGCGCCAGCGAGTACGAGATCAACGGCTCGAGCGCCCGACTCCTTGACATTCAAGAGCTGCTCAGCGACTCGGGTATCGGGCGGGAGATGCACGTCATCGTCGGGCAGGGTCAGCTCGACTCGGTGCTGCAGGCCCGCCCGGAGGACCGCCGCGGGTTCATCGAAGAAGCGGCCGGCGTCCTCAAGCACCGCAAGCGCAAGGAACGCGCGCTGCGCAAGCTCGACGCCATGCAGGCCAACCTCACCCGCCTGACCGATCTGACCGGCGAGCTGCGCCGTCAGCTCAAGCCGTTGGGACGTCAGGCCGAGGTGGCCCGCCGCGCCGCCGGGGTGCAGGCCGAGCTGCGTGATTCCCGCCTGCGGCTGCTGGCCGACGACCTGCTCACGTTGCGCACCCAGTTCGCGGCCGAGGTCGCCGACGAGGAGACGGTGCGGGCCGAACGCCGGGCGGTGGACGCCGAGCTGAACGCGGCGCGCGAACGTGAAGCCGAGCTGGACGTGGACCAGGCCGCCGCCGCACCCGAGCTGAGCCGGGCCCAGGAGAGCTGGTACCAGCTCACCGCGCTCGAGGAACGCTTCCGGGGCACGTCGCGGCTGGCGGCCGAACGCCACCGGCATCTGAGCGAGGTCCTGGCCACCCGCCGCGACGGTCGCGATCCGGACGTACTGGAGGCCGACGCGGCTGCGGTCCGTCGCGACGAGGCCACGCTGCGGGCCGAGCTGGACGGCGCTCAAGCCCGGCTGGCCGAGACGGTGTCGATCCGGCAGGGCCACGAACGGGCGTTGTCCGAGGCCGAACGCGCACTGGTCGCCGCCGCCCGGGCCGTGGCCGACCGGCGCGAAGGCCTGGCTCGGTTGATCGGGCAGGTCAACGCGCTGGCCAGCCGGGCCGAAGCCGGTGCCGAGGAGATGACGCGCCTGGCCGCCGCCGCCGAACAGGCCCGCGCCCGGGCCACCGACGCCGAACACCGGCTCGAGCAGGTGCAGGCCGAGGGCGGCGTGCTCGATGACAGCGAAATCGGCCTTGATGAGCAGCACGAGGCCGCCCTGGCCGCGTACGCCCGATCAACCTCTCGGATCGACGAGCTCACCGAGCAACGGCGCGAGGCCGAGCGGGAACGCTCAAACTGGACCGCGCGACGCGAAGCCCTGGCCCTGGGCCTGACCCGCAAGGACGGTGCCGGCGCTCTGCTGGCCGCCGGTGATCGGTTGCCCGGCTTGCTCGGTTCGGTCGCTGCGCTGGTCACCGTCGACCCCGGCTTCGAAGCCGCCCTGGCCGCGGCGCTCGGGGCAGTGGCTGATGCGGTGGCGGTCGAGTCGGCCGCGGACGCCACGTCCGCGTTGCACCTGCTCAAGGCCGACGACGCCGGCCGGGCCGGTTTGCTCGTCGCCACGAACCGCGCTGAGGCCGCTGCCCCCAACGCTGCCGCCCCCGACGCTGCCGCTGACACCGCCGCCTTCGAGACGGCCGGTTGGCCGAGCCTGCCGGACGGGGCCCGCTGGGCCGTCGACGTCGTTCGCGCTCCCGACTCGATCGCCGGTGCCATCGCCCACGCGCTGGCCCGGGTGGCCGTGGTGACTGACCTGGCCGCAGCCGCCGACCTGATCCACCGGCACCCCGACGTCCGCGCCGTCACCCCGGACGGCGACGTGTTCGCGGCCACGTTCGTGGTCGGCGGATCGGCCTCGTCGCCGAGCGCGATCGAGATCCAGGCCGCGGTCGACGAAGCCGAGACCCGCGCCGCCGACGCCTCGGCCCGGGTCGAGAGCGCGGCGGGTGAGCTGGCCGAACTGGCCGACGTGGCCGCGGCGCACCAGGGCGAGGTCGAACGCACGCTGATCGCGCTGCACGAGTCCGATGCCCGCCTGGCCGCCGTCACCGAGGCCATGGCCGAGCTGGGCCAGGCTGCCCGCTCGGCCCACGCGGAGGCCGAACGACTCGACGCGGCCTACGCCCGAGCGGCCCAGGCCCGCGAACGCGATCTGGACGCGCTGGCCGAGATGCAGCAGCGCCGTCAGGCGGCCGAGGAGGTGGACCCCGCGGACCCCAGCGACGGCGGCGAACCGTCCACCGATGCCCGGGATCGATGCCGAACCGACCTGGCCACCGCGCGCCAGCTCGAACTCGACGCCCGCCTGGCCGTGCGCACCGCGGAGGAGCGGGCGCGGGCCCTGGCCGGACGGGCCGAGGCGCTGGAAGCGGCGGCCCGGGCCGAGCGCGCGGCCCAGCGCCGGGAGCAACAGCTGCGCGCGGCCCGCACCCGCGCCGCCGCCGTGGCCGCCATCGTGCACGTTCAAGCCGATCGCGTCCTGGTCCTCATCGCGGCCTCAGTCGTCCAGGCCGCGGCCGAGCGGGACGAGCTGCAGCGCCGACGGGCTGAGCGCGCGGCCGAGCTCGGCGAGATCCGGACCCGCGTCCGTGACCTGGCCGCGCGGGTCGAGCGTCTGACCGACACCGTCCACCGCGACGAGGTGCTGCGGGCCGAACAGCGGCTGCGCATCGAGCAGTACGCCCAGCGCGCGGTGGACGAGTTCGGGGTCGAACCGGAAGCCCTGATCGCCGAGTACGGCCCGGACCAACCGGTGCCCCCCTCGGCCCAGGAGACCGACGAGTACGAGCAGGCCCGCGACCGCGGCGAGGACGTCGTCGCGCCCGCCCCCGGCCCGTTCCACCGCGCGACGCAGGAAAAACGCGCCGGCCGGGCCGAGCGTGACCTGGCCCTGCTCGGCAAGGTCAACCCGTTGGCGCTGGAGGAGTTCGCGGCGCTGGAGGAACGTCACCAGTTCCTGTCGACCCAGCTCGAGGACATCAAGGACACCCGCCGCGACCTGCTCGCCGTGGTCAAGGAGGTGGACGAACGCATCCTCGAGGTGTTCACCGCCGCCTACCACGACGTCGCGCGCGAGTTCGTGACCGTTTTCGCCACCCTGTTCCCCGGCGGCGAGGGCCGCCTGGTCCTGACCAACCCCGACGACATGCTGGCCACCGGCATCGAGGTCGAGGCCCGCCCGCCGGGCAAGAAGGTCAAGCGGCTATCGCTGCTGTCCGGTGGCGAGCGCTCGCTCACCGCGGTGGCGCTGCTGGTGGCAATCTTCCGGGCCCGGCCCTCGCCGTTCTACATCATGGACGAGGTGGAAGCGGCCCTGGACGAGATCAACCTCGGGCGCCTCATCGGGCTGATCGGTGAGCTGCGGGCCACCAGCCAGCTGATCATCATCACCCACCAGAAGCGGACGATGGAGATCGCCGACGCGCTGTACGGCGTGGCCATGCGCAACGACGGCATCACCCAGGTCATCAGCCAGCGCCTGCGCGAGCCCGTTTCTGGTGGCAACTGACCCATTTGGCTGGGTCACTTGCCACCCAAAACCGCGAGGTTGGGTCCAGGATGCAGGGATGTTGACGTCTGCTCAGCCGGTGGCGTTCGTTCCGTCGACCGATCTGGACCGGTCCCGCGCCTTCTACGAGACCATCCTCGGGTTGCCGGTGACCCACCAGGACGGTTTCGCCGTCGTCGTCCAGTCGGGCGCGCTGACGGTTCGGATCACCAACGTCGGCCCGACGCTGAACCCGGCACCGTTCACCGTGCTCGGCTGGCAGGTCGACGACGTGCACGAACAGATCGCCGAGCTGGCCGCCCGAGGCGTCGATTTCCTGCGTCCGGACGGCCTGGATCAGGACGAGGCCGGGGTGTGGACGGCCCCCGAGCCGGTTTCTGGTGGCAAGTGACCCATTTCCCTGGGTCAGTTGACACCAGAAACCGCAGGATGGGCCGGGCGGTGACGTCGGCGTAACCAGCCGCTGATCGAGCCTGGGAGACTGATCACTGTGGAATTTCTGTTGATCGGGCTTTTCCTTGTCCTCCTGCTCGCGGTCGTCGGCGCGTTCCTGCTGACCCGGCGCGGCGGGGGGGCCCAGACCTACACCCCGACCCCGGGCGTCGACTACACCCCGGGTGTCGGTGACGACGCCGAAGTCCCCCGTGACACCGCCACCCGCAGCGTCGGCACGGTGGCCGAACTGCCCCCCGATACCGACCCGGACCTGGACGCGTTCGGTGAGATCGAGACGCGCACCGGCGGACCGTCGCTGCTCGACCGCCCGGAACCCGCCGCCGGGCGGCTGATCCGGCTGCGGGCGCGGCTGTCGCGGTCACAGAACGCGCTCGGGCGCGGACTGCTGTCGGTGCTGTCGCGCGAGCACCTCGACGACGAGGCGTGGGAGGACGTGGAGGACGCGCTGCTCACCGCCGACGTCGGAATCGGCGCCACCAACGAGATCGTGGCCCGGCTCAAGGAACGCACCCGCGTCCTCGGCACCCGGAGCCAGGGGGAGTTGCGGGCCCTGCTGGCCGAGGAGCTCGTCACCGCGCTGAAGCCCGGCCTGGACCGCAGCCTGCAGATGCGCCCCGGCCCGCACGGCCCGGCGGTGATCATGGTGGTCGGGGTCAACGGGACGGGCAAGACCACCACCTGCGGCAAGCTGGCCCGCGTCCTCGTCGCCGACGGGTCGAGCGTGCTGCTGGGCGCGGCCGACACGTTCCGGGCCGCGGCCGCGGACCAGCTGACCACCTGGGGCGAACGGGTCGGCGCGTCCACCATCCGCGGGCCCGAGGGTGGCGACCCGGCCAGCGTGGCCTTCGACGCGGTCAAGACCGGCACCGAGGACAAGGTCGACGTCGTCCTGATCGACACCGCGGGCCGGCTGCACACCAAGGTGGGGCTGATGGACGAACTGGGCAAGGTCAAGCGCGTGATCGAGCGGCAACGCCCCGTCGACGAGACGCTGTTGGTGCTCGACGCCACCACCGGCCAGAACGGGCTCACCCAGGCGCGGGTGTTCACCGAGGTCGTCAACGTCAGCGGCATCGTGCTGACCAAGCTCGACGGCACGGCCAAGGGCGGCATCGTCATCAGCGTCCAGCGCGAACTGGGCGTGCCGGTCAAGCTCATCGGCCTCGGCGAGGGCCCGGACGACCTGGCCCCCTTCGACCCCGAGCAATTCGTCGACGCCCTCCTCGGCGACAACGCCTGATCTGCCGAGGTGCACAGCGGTTTCGGCGCTATGGCGCTGAGAACGCTATACATTCTCGCGCGGGCCCGCCGGGGCCTGAAGATGTATAGCAGTTTCGGCGCTATGGCGCCCAGAACGCTATACATTCTCGCGCGACGCTAGGGTTTGTCGGGTGATGAAGGCGCTGGTCAAGGCGGCGGCGGCCCCGGGGCTGGAGCTGCGGGAGGTGCCCGAACCGCAGGTCGGCGACGGGGACGTGCTGATCCGCGTCCGCCGGGCCGGCATCTGCGGCACGGACCTGCACATCGAAGCGTGGGACGTCTGGGCCGCCGCGGCGGTGAACGCGCCGCTCATCGTCGGTCACGAGTTCAGCGGCGACGTGGTCGCCGTCGGCGCCGGTGTGCGCGACGTGAAGGTCGGTGACCAGGTGTCCGGCGAGGGCCATCTGGTCTGCGGGACGTGTCGCAACTGCCGGGCCGGGCGGCGCCACCTGTGCATCCGCACCCAGGGCATCGGGGTCAACCGCGACGGCGCGTTCGCCGAGTTGGTGGTGCTGCCGGAGAGCAACGTCTGGGTGCACAACCCGCCGATCGACTACGACCTGGCCGCGATCTTCGACCCGTTCGGCAACGCCGTGCACACCGCCCTGAGCTTCCCGCTGGTCGGGGAGGACGTACTGATCACCGGCGCCGGCCCGATCGGGCTCATCGCCGCCGCGGTCTGCCGGCACGTCGGCGCGCGGTTCGTCGTCATCACCGACGTGAGCGCTCCCCGCCTGCAACTGGCCAACAAGATGGGGGTCGACCTGAGCGTCGACGTCAGCCGGGAGACCATCGCCGACGCCCAGGCCCGGCTGGCCATGCGGGAGGGATTCGACGTCGGGCTCGAGATGAGCGGCCACCCGAGCGCGTTGCCGGAGATGATCCGCAACATGAACCACGGCGGACGGATCGCCATGCTCGGGCTGCCCGCCGACCCGTTCGCGGTCGACTGGGCCCGCATCGTCACCCACATGATCACCCTCAAGGGCATCTACGGCCGCGAGATGTTCGAGACCTGGTACGCGATGAGCGCCATGCTGCGCTCCGGGCTCGACCTGTCCGCTGTCATCACCGACCGGTTCGCAGCCGCGGACTGGCCCGCCGCGTTCGCCGCCGCCCGATCCGCCCACGGCGGCAAGGTCGTCCTGGACTGGAGCTCCCTATGAACGAATCCGTATGAACGAGGCAGTACGCACGCAGCTGCGCGACACGTTGACCCAGATTCGTGCCGACGGGCTCTACAAGAACGAGCGGCAGCTGGCCTCGCCGCAATCCGCGCACGTCAGCGCGAACGGCGCGCAGGTGCTGAACTTCTGCGCCAACAACTACCTCGGCCTGGCCGACCACCCCGACGTCATCGCCGCGGCCAAGAAAGCCTTGGACGACTGGGGATTCGGCATGGCCAGCGTCCGCTTCATCTGCGGCACGCAGACCCAGCACGTCGAGCTCGAGAACCGGCTGTCAGCGTTCCTGGGCGCCGAGGCGACCATCCTGTACTCGTCGTGCTTCGACGCCAACGGCGGCATCTTCGAGGTGCTGCTCGGCGCCGAGGACGCCGTCATCTCCGACGAGCTCAACCACGCGTCGATCATCGACGGCATCCGTTTGTGCAAGGCCGAGCGACGGCGGTACCGCAACCGCGACCTGGCCGACCTGCGCGTCCAGCTCGAGGCCACCGCCACGGCCAGGCGGCAGCTGATCGTCACCGACGGCGTGTTCTCGATGGACGGCTATCTGGCGCCGCTGGACGAGATCTGTGCGCTGGCCGACGAGTTCGGGGCCATGGTCATGGTGGACGACTCGCACGCAGTCGGCTTCACCGGCCCGACCGGTGCGGGCACGCCGGAGCTGTTCGGGGTGACCGACCGGGTGGACGTCATCTCGGGAACGCTGGGCAAGGCGCTCGGCGGTGCGTCCGGCGGGTACATCAGCGCGCGGGCCGAGATCGTGGAACTGCTGCGACAACGCTCGCGGCCCTACCTGTTCTCCAACGCGGTGGCCCCGGCTGTGGTCGCCGGTTCGCTGGCCGCCCTGGACCTGGTGACGACCGGCACCGACCAGCGTGCCGCCCTGGCCGCCAACGCCGAGCTGTTCCGCACGTTGATGACCGACGCCGGCTTCGACCTGTTGCCCGGCCAACACCCCATCGTGCCGGTGATGATCGGCGACGCCGCGCGGGCCGCGCGCATCGCCGAAGCCATGCTGACCCAAGGCGTCTACGTCATCGCGTTCTCCTACCCGGTGGTGCCGCAGGGCAAGGCGCGGATCCGGGTGCAGCTGTCCGCGGCCCATTCCGAGGACGACGTGCGCACCTGCGTGAACGCCTTCGTCGCCGCGCGCAACGCCTGATATTGCGCCGGGTCCGCGCACCCGGACCGCCCGGGCGTCAGGGCCGAGCCCTTAAGCCGCCTGAATTGACGACGCTTGATCAACAGGTCTATACCAGGATGATCATCACGGGTCGGGGGGCCGCCATGTCGGGCAGTCGTGGAATGCGGACGTCGCGGCTGCGGGCGGGCGTCACCCTCGTCGTGATGGTGGTGCTGGCCTTGCTGGCCGGGTCGATCGTGCCTGCTGCGGCCGCGACCAAGCCGTCGGTATGGAGCGAGGACAACGGCAACGCCGCCGCGAGCCGCTTCAACGCCAACGAGACCGCACTGACCGCATCGACGGTCAAGCAGCTGTCCCATCGCCGGGGCCTGATCGTGCCGCGGGCCAGCGGCGACAATCCCTGTGGTTACCAAGGTGTCGACCTTGCTGCCGCCAGTGCATCGGTTGACTACGTCGAGGGCGACGGTCACTTGAGCGCATACGCCGCGGCCACGGGTAAGGCGCTGTGGAGCGTCGTACCCGACCGCTACTTCACCACGTATTACCGATCGATCGCGGTAACCCACGGGTTGGTCATCCTGGGCGAGCTCGACTGCATCTCCCAGAGCGACCCGGGTGGCTACATCGAGGCGTTCAACGCGACGACGGGCCAGCTGGTCTGGAGCCAGTACGCCGGCAGCGCGTTGGCCTCGATGGTCGTCTCCGGGTCCTACGTGATCGAAACCGGTTCCACGATCGGCAGCGGTCAGGCCACGTCGGTGCTGCGCGTGGCCACCGGCGCGGTGGTCTGGCAGAAATTCGGCGCCGACTGTTACGCGGCCGGCCTGGCCGTCGTCGTCGTCGATCAGCAGGTGATCACCCACACCTGTGACGAGGACACGTACGCGCTGTCCCTGACCGCGTACCGGCTGGGCACCGGCACGTTGAGCTGGACCCGTGCCATCGACTGGCCGATCGAGCGCGGCGACAGCGGGGTGGCCGGGGCTCGTCACCTCCTCGTCAAGGACGACGACGGGTACATCCACGACCTCGATCCGACGACCGGCGCCACCCAGTACATCAACTTCGATGCCACGGGCGTGCTCGCCGTCGACACCGGCCGGGTTTACGCCCGGTGCGGCACGTCGGTGTGCGCCTTCGGCCTGACCAGCGGCAATACCCTGTGGTCCACACCGGACGGCTCCACGCTGGCCGCGGTGGCCAACGGGGTCCTGTACCTCAGCAACGGCCGCGTGCTCAACGCCGAGACTGGGGCCGCACTGGGCCGGGTGTTCACGACCGGGACGGCGTCGATACTGTTCGTCGCGGGCGGCCGGGTCAGTGCCGTGACTTCGGCCCGGACGCTCGCTCTGTACGGGCTCGCCCGCTCCTGAGCGGACGTCGCGATCGCCGTCCGAACGCCTCGTGGAGAGCGGGTCGAATAGTGCGGTAGGACAGGACGGAGGTCACATTCGGGCACGTTCATGTCGTAGAAACAATGGCGCGGCCTTACCGAAACAGCATGCAGTCACTCTTTCGTCACGCATACCCAGGGGGTTGGGTGTGCCCTTTTCCCGTTGACGAAGGGATTCTCTGTGCAGCACGCGACAACAATCGTGGCCGCGGCGCCGGCATTCAAACTGGATACGGGCAGCAATGCCTGGATCCTGGCCTCGGCGGCTCTGGTCATGCTCATGACTCCGGGTCTGGCCTTCTTCTACGGTGGACTGGTCCGGGCCAAGAACGTGCTCAACATGCTGATGATGAACTTCATCTGCCTGGCCATCGTGGGCGTGCTGTGGACCTTCTACGGGTTCTCGCTCAGCTTCGGCGAGTCCCGCTTCGGGGGGCTGATCGGCTCGACGAAGATCTTCTACGGCCTGGGCAATCCCGAGGTGCTGGGCGGCATCTGGAACGCGGCCGGCGTCACCACGCTGACCTTTGCGATGTTCCAGCTCATGTTCGCAATCATCACCCCGGCGCTGATCTCCGGCGCGATCGCCGACCGGGTCAAGTTCACCGGCTGGGTCGTGTTCGTGATCCTGTGGGTCTCGCTGGTCTACTTCCCGGTCGCAAACTGGGTGTTCGGCACCGGCTGGATCTTCAACAAGCTGCGGGCCGAGGACTTCGCCGGTGGTACCGCCGTCCACATCGACGCCGGTGCAGCCGCACTCGCCCTCGTGTTCGTGCTGGGCAAGCGGGTCGGGTGGCGCAAGGACCCGATGAAGCCGCACAACGTCCCGTTCGTGCTGCTGGGCGCCTCGCTGCTGTGGTTCGGGTGGTACGGCTTCAACGCCGGGTCCGAGGGTGGGTCGGACGGCGTGGCCGCCCTGGCCTTCACCACGACGACGGTCGCGACGTGTGCCGCGACGATCGGCTGGCTGGTGGTGGAGAAGATCCGCGACGGCAAGCCGACCACGGTCGGTGCCGCTTCCGGCGCCGTCGCCGGTCTGGTCGCGATCACGCCGGCGTGTGCGTTCGTCTCGCCCATGGGCGCGATCCTGCTGGGCTTCATCGCCGGCGTCGTCTGCGCGTTGGCCATCGGCCTGAAGTTCAAGTACAACTTCGACGACGCGCTCGACGTGGTTGGCGTCCACCTCGTCGGTGGCATCACCGGCACCTTGTTGATCGGCATCGTCGGCTTTGATCACGGCGCACTCGCCGGCGGGGTCGAATCCAAGCGGGGCTTGTTCTACGGCGGTGGCCTGAAGCTGCTGTTCGTGCAGTTCATCGCCGCTGCGGCGGTGTTCGCCTACTCGTTCACCGTCACGTACATCATCGGTACGGTTCTCAAGCGGATCGGGATCCTGCGGGTGTCCGAGGAGACCGAGTACACCGGCCTGGACGAGGTCGAGCATGCTGAGTCGGCGTACAGCTTCTCCAGCGTTCTCGGTGGCGGCTTGACCGGTGCCTCGATGATGGGGTCCGCTGATCAGGACGACGAACTCGTCAGCTCGACCGGAAAGGGTGTGTGACCGACCATGAGGATCGTCACCGCGATCATCAAACCGTTCAAGCTCGACGACGTGAAGACCGCGCTGGAGACGCTGGGCATCCGTGGCCTCACCGCCAGCGAGGTCCAGGGATTCGGCCGCCAGAAGGGCCACACCGAGGTCTACCGCGGCGCTGAATACACCGTGGACATGGTGCCGAAGGTCAAGATCGAGGTGCTCACCGAGGACGCCGACGCGCTCAAGGTGGCCGACACCATCGTCGAGGCCGCCCGGACCGGCAAGATCGGTGACGGCAAGGTCTGGGTCACCCCGGTCGACACGCTCATCCGGGTGCGCACCGGCGAACGTGATGGGGACGCCGTCTGAGCCAGGCCGGTTTTCCGGGAACGACGATTGACCACCGGGGGCAGCGCAAGCATCGCTGGGAGCGTGACGAGTGGGCGACCAGGCCAGGGTGCGTGACCCGGGACAGCTGAACCGTTCGTTGGCCCAGGTCCGGGCCGAGCAACTCGCTCGCCCGGACCTGGTCGGCGTCGCCGTGTGCCGCGCGCTCAGCGACGGGTACGACGGGTGGCTGCAGGCACACCTGCCCGACGTCGCCGGCGTCGCGCTGGTGGCGGTCGGCGGGCTGGGCCGGCGCGAGCAGGCGCCGTTCTCCGACCTGGACCTGATGCTGCTGTACCGCTGCTCGACGGCCCAGGTCCGCTCCATCGCCCAGTCGTTGTGGTACCCGATCTGGGACAGCGGTATCCGCCTCGATCATTCGGTCCGCACGGCCGATGAGGCCGTCAATGTGGCGCGGGCGGATCTCAAGGCTATGCTCGGGCTGCTCGACCTGCGCCACGTCGCCGGTGACGCCGCCCTCACCGGCGAGCTGCGCGAACGCAGCCTGGAGCTGTGGCGGCGCGAGGCACCCAAGCGGGTCGAAGAGATGGCGGTGCTGACCCGGGCGCGCTGGGCCGCCCACGGTGAGGCCGCCTTCCTGCTCGAACCCGACCTGAAGGACTCGCGCGGTGGGCTGCGCGATTGGCACGCGTTGCGGAGCCTGGCCGCGGCCCAGCTCATCGACCTGCCCCGGGCCGCGGTCGACGCCGCGTCCGCGCTGCTGGACGCCCGGGTGGAGCTGCACCGCGTGATCGGACGCGCGGAGGACGTCCTGCGCGGGCAGGAGCAGGCGGCCGTGGCCGCCGCGCTCGGCAAGGTCGACGACGACGCGTTACTGCGGTCGGTGAACGAGGCCGGGCGGGCGCTGGCCCACCTGAGCGACGACGCGTGGCGCCGGGTGGACGTCCCGACCCGCAAACCCCGCCGGTTCCGGCGGGGTGCGGTCGGCCCGGATCGCCAGCCGCTGGCCCGGGGCGTGGTCAGCCAGGGCGGCGAGGTCGTCCTGGCCCTGGCCGCTGACCCGTGGGCCGACCCGGTGCTCGTCCTGCGTGCGGCCCGCGCCGCGGCCGAACACGGTCTGCCGCTGGCTCCGTTCGCGATCGAGCGGCTGGTGACCGAGTGCGCGCCGCTGCCCGAACCGTGGCCGGCCGAGGCGCGCAACGAGCTCGTCGCCCTGCTCGGTACCGGCGAACGCGCGGTGCCCGTGTTCGAGGCGCTGGACCTGGCCGGGCTCATGGTGCGGCTCATGCCCGAGTGGGAAACCGTGCGTATCAAAGCGCAACGCAACCCGGTGCACCTGTTCACCGTCGACCGGCACCTGCTCGAGTGCGCGGCCCAGGCGGCCGAGCTGGCCCGTTCGGTCAACCGGCCGGACCTGCTGCTCGTCGGCGCCTTCCTCCATGACATCGGCAAGGGCTACGTCGGCGATCACTCGGTGGTCGGCGCCGAGGTGGCCGAGGTCATCACCACCCGGATGGGTTTCTCGCCCGCCGACGTGCACAGCATCGTTGCCCTGGTCCGCCACCACCTGCTGCTGCCCGACACCGCGACCCGGCGCGACCCGGATGACCCCAAGACGCTCGCCATCGTCACCACGTCGCTGAACGGTTCCGCTGACCTGCTCGACGAGCTGCACGCCCTGACGATCGCGGACGCCGCCGCCACCGGCCCGGGCGCGTGGAGCCCGTGGAAAGCCGGCCTGATCACCGACCTCGTGGACAGGGTGCACGCGGTGCTGGCCGGTAGCCCGGCCGAGCCGGGGGAGGTCTTGGACGCCCCCCGCCGCACGATGGCCGAGCAGGGCCGGCTCGCGGTCGAGTGGGACGGCGAGCGCGTCCTGGTCGCCGTCCCCGACGGGCCGGGCGTGCTGTCCAAGACGGCGGGGGTGCTCGCCCTGCATTCGCTCGATGTGCTCTCGGCCGCGATCGCCACCCATGCCGGCATGGCCGTGAACACGTTCACCGTCGCGCCCCGGTTCGGCACGAAGCCCGACGCGAGCCTGCTGCGGCAGGACCTCGGCCGGGTGATCGACGGCTCGTTGTCGCTGGCCGACCGGCTGACGGCCAAAGAGCGCTCGTACCAGCGCGCGCACGCGCCGACCCCACCGCCGCGAGTGTTGTGGTTCGACGACGAGGCCACCGACGCCACCGTGGTGGAGTTGCGGGCGGCCGACTCGTTCGGACTCCTGCACCGGGTCACCGCAGCGCTGGAGCGTAGTGCGCTGGACGTCCGGTCGGCGCGGCTGTCAACGCTCGGCTCCTCCGTCGTCGACGCTTTCTACGTCACCGGCCCCGACGGGGGAACGGTGCCGGTCGGCTCCCGTCCCGAGGTGGCCCAGCTGTTGCTCAGCGCCGCGGCACACGCCGTGGCGGGGGCCGTCGCCTGACGCTGTCAGGGTAGAGTCGTGCTATTACGTGGTGCCCCGCTGGCGGCTGAACCCAACGCCGACCGCGACGCGTGGTCTGCGTGTGCTCGCAGCACACCGATCAACCGCGCACCCGACACCACGCATCCAACCCGCAGCTGAAAGGGGAACGTTGTGTCCGATCCAAAACCGGCCGAGGCCGCGTCGGCGGGGGAGTTGGTGTCCCGACTCTCACAGCAGCTGACCACCCTCGTCCGTGACGAGATGAGGCTGGCCCAGGCCGAGCTCACCCAGAAGGGCAAGAAGGCCGGCATCGGCGCCGGGTTGTTCGGCGGGGCAGGTGTGGTGGCGCTCTACGGCGTCGGTGCACTGGTCGCCGCGGCGATCATCGCGCTCAGCCTGGCCGTGACGGCCTGGCTCGCCGCCGTCATCGTCGCCGTCGTGCTGTTCATCGTCGCCGGGGTGCTCGCCCTGGTCGGCAAGAAGGAGGTTTCCGCGGCGACCCCGGCGTTGCCGCAGCAGGCCATCGCCGGGCTCAAGGCCGACGTCGCGACCGTGAAGGAGAGTGCGCACCGATGACCGAATCCGCCGCTCAGACCCCGGAGGAGATCCGGGAGGAAATCGAGCAGACCCGCGCCGAACTCGGTGACACCGTCGACGCCCTCACCGCGAAGCTCGACGTCAAGGCCAACGTGAAAGCCAACGTCAAGGACCGCGTCGCGAGTGCCAAAACGACTGTCACGGACGCCGCGGGCAAGGCCAAGGCGTCCGTCCCGGCTCCGGTGCAGAGCGCGCTTGGCCAGGCCGGCTCCGGACTGAACCAGGCCGGGGCCGGCCTGAACAAGGCCGGAGCGGGCCTGAACGCAAAGGCCTCGCCGCTGGTCGAGCAGGCCCGCCCTTACGGCAAGCAGATCGCGGCCGGTGTGGGCGCGCTGCTCGTCCTGCTGTTCGCGTTGCGGCGGCGGTCGAAGTGAAGGCGCTGTACAAGCCGCTCGGGCTGATCATCAGCATCGTCGGCGGACTGGTGGCGAAGAAGATCTTCGACCAGATCTGGAAGGCCGTGCCGGGCACCGCGGACAAGGCCCCCAAGTCGACCGACCCGGAGAGCACCTGGAAGGAGATCGCCATTGCGGCGCTCGCCCAGGGCGCCATCTTCGGTGTGGTCAAGGCCGTGGTCAACCGGGCCGGCGCGAAGGGTTTCGAGAAGGCCACCGGCACCTACCCGGCGTGATCCGACGAGGCGCGCTTTCGGCACGCCGATCCCCTGGTCGCGCCACAACGTGTTCGCCCCGCCAACTAACGCGATCCGACGCTGATCACGCGAGCCAGCGGGGCAAAGAAGGGCGACGGATGGCGGTCTGACGCTCGTTGTGCCAGAACCGGTGCCTGGCTACGGTGTTCGGCGTGGTTGCGCGCTGGGGGCTCACCGTCCCGTTGACCGGGCTGGCCCTGCCCGACCACGCCGAACTCGTGCGCGAGTTGCCGTCGTGGGGTTACACCGACCTGTGGTGCGCCGAGGTGGCCGGTACCGACGCGTTCACGCCGCTGGCGCTGGCGTCGACGTGGACTGACCAACTGCGGCTGGGCACCGCGATCGCGTCGGTCTACACGCGCGGTCCGGCTCTGCTGGCCATGTCGGCCGCGGCGCTGGCCGAGGCTGCGCCGGGCCGTTTCGTCCTCGGCCTGGGCGCGGCCAGTCCGGCGGTGGTCGAGTCGTGGAACGGGATCGCGTTCGACCGTCCGTACCTGCACACCCGCGACGTGCTGCGGGTGGCGCGGGCGGCCCTGGCCGGTGAACGGGTGGACTACGCCGGGCCGACGCTGCGGGTGGACGGGTTCCGCCTGGAGCGCCCGCCGGAACAGGTGCCACCGATCCTGCTGGCCGGCCTGCGTCCGCAGATGTTGCGCCTGGCCGGCGACGAGGCCGATGGCGCGATCCTGAACTGGCTGTCCGCCACGGACGTCGGGCGGTGCGTGGCCGAGGTGGCCCGTCCTGGCGCTGAGGTGGTCGCGCGCGTCTTCGTCTGCCCGACCGAGGACGCCGACCACGCCCGGGCGGTGGGACGCCGGCTCATCGCCGCCTACCTGACCGTGCCCGCGTACGCGGCGTTCCACTCCTGGCTCGGCCGCGATCTGAGCCCGCTGCAGCAGGCCTGGGCGGCCGGGGATCGCCGCGCCGCGGTGGCGTCGATCGACGACGAGGTGGTGGACG
>CAXULW010000038.1:0-38721 GCA_964252015.1 uncultured Jatrophihabitantaceae bacterium
GGCCGGATGCCGTCCGCGGTGGGTTACCAGCCCACCCTGGCCGACGAGATGGGCCAGCTCCAGGAGCGCATCACGTCCACCCGCGGTAACTCCATCACCTCCTTGCAGGCCATCTACATCCCCGCCGACGACATCACTGACCCGGCACCGCACACCACGTTCGCCCACCTGGACGCCACCACGGTGCTGTCCCGCCCGATCTCGGAAAAGGGCATCTACCCGGCCGTCGACCCGCTGGACTCCACGTCGCGCATCCTCGACCCGCGTTACGTCGGCGAGGAGCACTACGCGGTGGCCCAGGAGACCAAGCGGATCCTGCAGCGGTACAAGGAACTCCAGGACATCATCGCCATTCTGGGTATCGACGAGCTCTCCGAGGAGGACAAGGTCCTGGTCGGCCGGGCCCGTCGCCTTGAGCGGTTCCTGTCCCAGAACACCTTCGTGGCCAAGCAGTTCACCGGCATCGAGGGCTCGTTCGTACCCATCGAGGAGACCATCGACGCGTTCAAGCGGCTCACCGCGGGGGAGTTCGACCACTACCCCGAGCAGGCGTTCTTCATGTGCGGTGGACTGGACGACCTCGAGGCCAACGTCAAGCGGATAAACGAGTCCTGAGTCGGCGCAGCTTCGCGGGACGACCTCGGGTTCAGCGCACGGGATAGGTGAGGGTGGGTATGGCGACGATGCACGTCGAGTTGGTGTCGGTGGAACGACCGCTCTGGTCCGGTGAGGCCACGGCGGTGTACGCGCGCACGCCCGAAGGCGAGATCGGCATCATGGCCCACCACGCGCCGCTCCTGGCCTCGCTCGAACCGGGCTGGATCGTGCGCATCCAGCGTGAGGGCGAGGACGAACTGCGGGTCGCGGTGCACAGCGGCACCTTGTCGGTCCGTCCGGACGGCGTGTCGATCCTGGCCGAGATAGCGGAGACCGCGGACGAGATCGACGTGGCCCGGGCCCGGGCCGATCTGTCCCAGCTCGGCGACGCCCAGGACGACGAGTCGGTGGCAGCGCGAGCGCGGGCCCAGGCCCGTCTCCGCGCGGCCGGCGAGCAGGTCTGAGCCCGGCGCCGTACCGGCACCTGATCTCGCCTCGACTGAGCCCCGACCTGAGACCGGCCCGCCATGACCCGCGTCGAGGTCGACACCGGGTTGATCCTGCTGGCCATGCTCGTCGCGGCCGCGCTCTACATCGTCGTCGTGGCCGCCCGAAAGCAACAACTGCTCGGCCGGCCAGGCGGTATCCAACTCGCCCTACGGGTGGGCCACGAGAGCTGGAAGCTCGGCGTCGGCCGCTATGCCGGTGACGACCTGCTCTGGTACGGCGCCTGGCGTCCGGGGCGACGACCGACCCGCGCGCTCAGCCGGAACGCACTGGAGATAACCGGCCAGCGCGGACGCCGGGCCCACGAGGCGATCCTGCCCGAGGGCTACACCGTCGTGGAATGCCGCGATGGGGACGAGACGGTCTCGCTGTGCCTGTCCGTGGGTGCGGTGACGGGATTCCTGTCCTGGCTGGAAGCCAGCGCGCCCAGTTCGTAACCATTCGCCGTATTGTGATACTCACTGCGGCCAGGTACCTTGTGAAACATGGAACCGGGTCAAACACGCAACCCGATCACCCAGTTGCGGCGGGGCGTGCTGGAGTTCTGCGTCCTGTCGATGTTGCGCGACGAGGCGCGCTACGGCTTCGATCTGGTCCGACGGCTGGGTGAGGTGGACGGGATGGTCACCAGCGAAGGGACCATCTACCCGCTGCTTTCCCGGCTGCGCCGCGACGGCTGGGTCGAGACCAGCTGGGCGGAATCGGAGTCGGGGCCACCCCGGCGGTACTACGCGCTCTCCCCGGGCGGGCGCCAGGCCCTGTCCGGTTTCACCTCCGAGTGGCGGCGTTTCCGCGACTCGGTCGACGAATTGCTCGCGACAGGAGAAGGCGATGGACAACCTCATGACTGACCCGGTGGTGGACGACTATCTGCGCCGCCTCGATTCGGCCGCCCGGGTCCTGCCCGATGACCGCCGGCGCGAGTTGGTGGACGAAATCGCCGGGCACATCGCCGAGTCACGCGCCAGCGGGCAGGTGAGCAACGAAGCCCAGCTCCGCACCCTGCTCGACCGGCTCGGTGCGCCCGCAGAAATCGTGGCGGCCGCCAGAGAGGACGACGACGGGCTGGTCCCAGGTCCGGGTACGGGTCCGGCCGGTCTGGTCCGCCGGCTCGTCCGGCCCTCGATCGCCACCGAGACCACCGCCGTGCTCTTGCTGACCGTCGGCTCGATTGTTCCGTTCGTCGGTTGGGTCGCCGGGGTCGTCCTCATGTGGACCTCGCGACGGTGGCGGACGTGGGAAAAGATCCTGGCTACCCTCGTCTTCCCGGGTGGACCGGGCGTGGCGGTGTTCCTGGGCCTGATCGGAATCGGGACCACCAGCTGTTCTTCCTCCGGGTCCAGCACGAGTGACGAGGTGATGCGCTGCACCACCTCGGGCGTCTCGCCCGGGTTGGGGGTGCCCCTGTTCGTGGCGTGGATCGTCGCCCCCGTCGTGGTCGCCATCCTGTTGTTCGTGCGGGCCCGCGATCGAGCCGCGGCCGAGCCTGCGGTGGAGACCTGGGTGCCGGCGGCGGCGCCGCCGAGATGGGGTGGGCTCGAGATCTGCGCCGTGGCCCTGCTCATCGGCGGAGCCTTGTTGCTCCCCGTGGTCGGGCCCGTTGCCGGCCTGGTGTGTGTGTGGGCGTCGGACGCTTGGACGACCAAGGAGAAGTGGATCGCTACCGCGGCGGCCGCCGTCCCCGCCGTGATCGGCGTTTCGTTCCTGCTGGCCGCCTTCGCTGTCGCGGCCTGGCTGTTTCTCCTTCTCGGGCCCTCGGTTGTCCTCGCACCGGCCGGCGCCGGCATCTTCCTGGCCGTGCTCCTGAACTCCCGCCACCGGATCCATCGGACAAGTACATAAACGAGTGATATAGTTTGGCCGTGACGTCCTCCGACCGACTCGAGGACGTCATCGCCCGCGCGGACCAGCTGGCCGTGGCCGAGCGACTCGGCTCGTTGGCGGTGTGGGCCCGGCGCAGGTTCACGGTGCCGATGAGCTCCTCCGCGGTCAGCACCCTGGTCACGCTCGAACGCACCGGCCCAGCCCGGATCAGCGACCTGGCCGAACGCGAGCAGCTCACCCAGCCGGGAATGACCACCCTGGTCAACCGGCTGGAACAGGACCGCTACGCCGAGCGGGTACCCGACCCGACCGACGGGCGGGCGACCCTGGTGCGCCTTACCGACACCGGCCGGGCCTTCATCGCCCAGCAACGCCGGGATCGCACCCAGGCGCTGCTGGCCGAGGTCGCCCAGCTGTCGGTGGCCGACCAGGCCGCGTTGTTCGCTGCGATCGAGGCCCTCGATCACCTGACCGGTGCGCGCGACACGTCAGCGCAACCGGCACCGACGACCGTCATCAGTGCCAAGCCGAGCCCGCCCGACAGTGGAGTATCCCGATGAGCCAGACCCACGGCGTCCCGACCGCCAGCCCGTTCAAGCAGCCCAAGGCGGTCTGGGCGGTCGCCTTCGCCTGCGTCGTGTCGTTCATGGGCATCGGCCTGGTCGACCCGATCCTGCCCGCGCTGAGCTCGCAACTGCACGCCAGCACGAGCCAGGTCGAACTGCTTTTCACCTCGTACCTGGTGGTCACCGCGGTCGCCATGCTCGTCACCGGATGGGTGTCCAGCCGGCTCGGGGCCAAGCGCACGCTGATCACCGGTCTGGCGCTGATCGTCGTGTTCGCGGCCGCCGCCGGAGCGACCGGCACCATCAACGGCATCGTCGGCTTCCGGGCCGGTTGGGGACTGGGTAACGCCCTGTTCATCGCCACCTCGCTCGCGGTGATCGTCGCGTCGGCCAGTGGCGGCTTCGCCGGGGCCATCGTGCTGTACGAGACCGCGCTGGGCATCGGCATCGCCACCGGGCCACTGCTGGGCGGCGAGCTGGGCGGCATCAGCTGGCGGGGCCCGTTCTTCGGCGTCTCGGTGCTGATGGGCATCGCCCTGATCGCCACCGTGCTTTTCCTGCCGGCGACCCCGAAGCCGACGCGCAAAGAGAGCATCACCGAGCCGCTCATGGCCCTGCGCCACCGCAGCCTGGCCACGACCTGCGTGGTCGGCCTGCTCTACAACTGGGGCTTCTTCACTATGCTCGGCTACTCGCCGTTCCTGATGCGCCCGATCAGCCCGCAGCAACTCGGGCTGGTCTTCTGCGGCTGGGGCGTGTTGGTGGCCGCGTTCGCGGTGTGGGGCGCGCCGTGGCTGAAGGCCCGCTTCGGCACTCCGCGCACCCTCTACGGCAACTTCCTCCTGATGGCCGCGGACCTCGCGGTGATCGGTGTGTTCGCGCACCACAAGACCGCGGTCATCGTCGCCGTCATCGTGTCGGGGGCGTTCATCGGCGTGAACAACACGCTGGTCACCACCGCGGTCATGAGCATCGCCCCGGTGGAACGGCCGGTGGCGTCGGCCACCTACGGGTTCGTCCGCTTCATCGGTGGCGGCCTGGCCCCGTTCGTGGCCAGCAAGCTGGTCGAACACACCAACGTGCACGTGCCGTTCCTGATCGGTACGGCAACGTTGCTGCTGGCCGCGGTCGTGCTGTCCTCGGTGCACGGCGCCATCGACGCCGCCGACCGGGGCGAGGTCGTCCAGCCCGAGCGCAACGACCTCGACCGCCTCGAACGGGAGGACGAGCTCCAGGTCGGCGCGGCCGCCGGCAGCGAGAGCTAGCGACCTGTTCGACCGTCGGCGGCCGCCGGCCCGCTGGGGGTCGAACCGGTTTACGGCGGCGGGGTCAGACCCGGTCGCCGCCGGGTATCCAGGCCACGTCGCCACCCGGGTTGGCCCGGCGGGCCAGGATGAACAACAGGTCCGAGAGCCGGTTCAGGTACGTCACCGCCAGCGGGTTGACCCGCTCGCCTTCGGCCTCCACCAGCAGCCAGGCACTGCGCTCGGCCCGTCGTGAGATGGTGCGCGCCACGTGCAGCAGCGCCGCGCCGGGCGTGCCGCCGGGCAGGATGAAGCTGTCCAGGGTGCTCAACGTGGCGTTGAACTCGTCGCACCACGCCTCGAGCCGCTCGACGTACTCGGCGGTCACCCGCAACGGCGGATACTCCGGCTCAGGGGTGACGGGCGTACACAGATCGGCGCCCACGTCGAACAGCTCGTTCTGGATCCGTCCGATCACCGCAGCGATGTCGTCGGTAAGTCCACCGAGCGCCATGGCCACGCCGAGGGCCGCGTTCGTCTCGTCGACGTCGGCGTACGCCCCCACCCGGGGATCGGTCTTGCGGGTACGCGACATGTCGCCGAGCGTGGTCGACCCGTCGTCGCCGGTGCGGGTGTAGATGCGAGTCAGGTGAACGGCCATGGCTCCATCGTGGCCCATGCGCGCACGCACCGCCGACACCCACGCTTTCCCGGGGATCGCCGGACCGGACCATACGATGGCGGTCATGCAGGTTCTCAGGGTCACCGGTGGTGCCCGGCTCTCCGGTCAGGTGCCCGTCGTCGGGGCCAAGAACAGCGTGCTCAAGCTGATGGCGGCGTCGTTGCTGGCCGAGGGGCACACCACGATCGGCAACCTGCCGGCCATCGCCGATGTCGACATCATGAACCAGCTGCTGCAGCGGTTGGGGTGCCAGACGTCGGCGCAGGACGACGGGCTGGGCGAGAGCGTCGTCATCGACGTGCCCGAGCGGCCCTCCCCTGACGCACCGTATGAACTGGTTCGCAAGATCCGGGCCTCGATCTGCGTCCTCGGCCCACTGCTCGCCCGCACCGGGCGGGCCAAGGTCGCGCTGCCCGGCGGTGACAACATCGGCTCGCGCAAGCTGGACATGCACTTCGCCGGTCTGGAGCGGATGGGCGCGACCCTCGGGATCGAACACGGCTTCGTGGTCGCCGAGGCCCCGGCCCTCACCGGGGCGACGATCTGGCTGGACTTCCCCAGCGTCGGAGCCACCGAGAACCTGCTGATGGCCGCCGTGCTGGCCAAGGGCACGACCACGATCGACAACGCCGCCCGCGAGCCCGAGATCGTCGACCTGGCTCAGATGCTGGTGGCGATGGGGGGGCAGATCGACGGTATCGGGACCTCGACGCTGGAGATCGAAGGCGTGGACGTGCTCCACCCCGTACGGCACGACGCGGTGGCCGACCGGATCGTGGCCGGCACCTGGGCGATGGCCGCGACCATGACCCAGGGTGACGTGACCGTCACGGGTGCCAACGCCACCCACCTCGAGATCGCCCTGGACAAGCTCGTCACCGCCGGCGCCCAGATCGACGTGGCGCCGGACGGGTTCCGGGTGCGCATGCACGAGCGCCCACGGTCGTTCGACGTGGTCACCCTGCCGTACCCGGGCTTCCCCACCGATCTGCAGCCGCAGGCGATCGCGCTGCTGTCGGTGGCTACCGGCGCCTCGATGATCACCGAGAACCTCTTCGACGGCCGCTTCGTCTTCTGCGACGAGATCGCCCGGATGGGCGCCGACATCCGCACCGACGGCCATCACGCCGTGGTGCGGGGCAAGCCGCAACTGTCGGGCGCCCCGGTGCGGGCCACCGACATCCGGGCCGGGGTCGGGCTGGTGCTGGCCGGACTGGTCGCGGAAGGTGTCACCGAGGTGTGGGACATCCACCACATCGATCGTGGCTACGCCCGGCTCGAGGAGCAGTTGCGCTCCCTCGGCGCTGACGTCAGCCGCGGGGAGTCGCGCACGTTCGACGCGTAGTCCCGGTCCCACGATCGTTGGCGGCCGCGCCGCCTGGCCCGCGGGCGCGCGGTGGACTCCGCGGGCGTCACTGTGGTGGCAGCACCGCCCGCGCGCGATCGGCGTCGGCGGCGAACACGGACACGTCGACCCGTCCGTCACGGCGGGTGCTCATCGAGCTGCGGATGCCGGCGTCACCCAGATGGGCCCGCAGGGCCAGACCCTCGGTCCGCCGCAGGCCGGCGCGCATCGTCACCAACAGCCCGGGAACGGCGTCGCCGGGGATCAACACGCGCTGACGCGGCCGGCTCGGCCGGAACACCCACCTCATCAGCAGGCTCATGCCCAGCAACACGAACAGCGCCAAGCCCAGGACGCCGAGGTTGCCGTTCACACCGTCGATTCTGGCACTGTGAGCCCGGTCCGGCGCGTCGGGCGTTCAGTACTGTCGCACCCGACGTGGTCCGTCTGGCGAAGGGGAAGCAAACGTGGGCGAGCAGGTCGCCGTCATCGGCGCCGGGTTGATGGGGGCGGGCATCGCCCAGGTCGCGGCGGTGGCCGGCTGGGACGTCGTCATGCGTGACGTCGAGCAATCGGCGCTGGAACGCGCCCGGGCCGGGATCGCCACCTCGCTGGGACGGTTCGTGGCCAAGGGCCGGTTGGACCCCGACGCGGCGCGGTCGGCCCAGGACCGGATCACGACCACGACGGACCTGCACGCGATCGATTCGGCCGCGATCGTCGTCGAGGCGGTCTTCGAATCACTCGAGGTCAAGACCGAGGTCTTCGCCGCGCTCGACGGCATCTGCCGCGACGATGCCGTGCTCGCGTCCAACACCAGCGCCATTCCGATCACCCAGATCGCCGCGGCGACGAGCCGCCCGCAGTCGGTGGTCGGCATGCACTTCTTCTCGCCGGTGCCGATGATGGCGCTGTGCGAGCTCGTCCGCGGCTACCAGACCTCGGACGAGACGCTCAGCGCGGCCCGGGCCTTCGCCGAGGGCATCGGCAAGACCTGCATGGTCGTCAACCGTGACGTGGCCGGCTTCGTCACCACTCGCCTGGTCGCGGCCCTGGCGAATGAAGCGGTGCGGATGGTCGAGTCGGGCGTGGCCACGGCGGACGACGTCGACATCGCCTGCCGGCTCGGCTTCGGACATCCGATGGGACCGCTGGCCACGCTCGACCTCACCGGGCTCGACATCATGCTGCACGCGACCGAGAACATCTACGCCGAAACCCGTGACCCGAAGTTCGCCGCGCCGGAACTGCTCCGACGCATGGTGTCGGCCGGCGATCTCGGTCGCAAAACCGGCCACGGCTTCTACTCCTACGAGTAGCAGCCGTGGCCCGCGGCAGTCGCGTCAGGCCGCTCGCGCCCAGAATCCCGCCGCCCGCCCGGTCAGCTGACCGAGCCGTGCGGGTCGATGACGAACTTCTTGGCCACGCCGGAATCAAAATCGGCGTAGCCCTGCGGGGCTTCGTCGAGGCTGATCGTGGTGCGTTCACGGCCTTGGCGATCTGCACCTTGTCGTGCAGGATCGCTTGCATCAGGCCGTAGGTGTACTCATCACGGGGCACTGCCCGGTCATGAAGTAAAGCGACTTGGCCCAACCGGTGCCAAGGCTCAGTGACAGCGCGCCAGTCTGCGCCGCCTCGTCGATGCCACCCGGATCACCGGTGACGTACAGGCCGGGGATGCCGATCCCGCCACCGGCGAAGGTGACGTCCATCAGCGAGTTCAGCCGTCGCGGGCGCTTCGCCGGCACCTTCGCCGTGGCCCTTGGCCTCGAAGCCGACGGCGTCGACCGCGGCATTGACGAACGGGATGCCGAGGAGCTGCTCGATCTGGTCCTGCGGGTGCCCTGGCCCACGTTGACGGTCTCGCAGCCGAAGCTCTTGGCCTGCGCGAGCCGGTCTTCCTGCATGTCGGCGACGATGACGACGGCGGCGCCCAACAGTTGCGCGCCCGCTGCGGCCGCCAGCCCGCCCGGCCGGATGTACGCCGCGCCTCTGTTACCGGCCACGACTGACCTCACCTTCGTCTCCATTGACGTTCCGCGCGCTCTTGCGGTCGCGGAGTGCGGTGTTCGTCATTGACCGTGGCACGTCCGCCCTGGGGCGCAAGAGGCTGAGCTGTGGGCTCAGTAGCGGAACCCGGTATTCCCTGCTGCAGACTCAGGTGGTTTCGGCCACCGCACCGAGCCGCGCGGCCTCGGCGCTGATCGCCTCCGCCAGGGTCAGGTCG
Source organism: uncultured Jatrophihabitantaceae bacterium (assembly GCA_964252015.1). Taxonomy (GTDB): domain Bacteria; phylum Actinomycetota; class Actinomycetes; order Mycobacteriales; family Jatrophihabitantaceae; genus CAXSBR01. Next base: position 8,993 of record CAXULW010000038.1, read on the forward strand.
AGCTCGGTCAGCCGACCGCCGGCGGAGTGGGTTGTGCTGCGGACGAAGACGTGCCGGTAGCGCCAGTCGACGTCGGGGTGGTGGTCCAGCTTCTCGGCCAACGCCCCGATCGCGGCGATCAGGGCCAGGGCGTCAGCAACCGAGGCGGTGGCGAAAGCCGCGTGCAGCACGCCGGCGCGGTCCCGCCAGTCGGGCCGGGACCGCAGTGCGGCAGTGACTTCGGCCGGGGTCAACGGGCGGCGACTGGGCACGCGGTCATTCTGCGCGACCGAGGCACGGCAGCGAGCTCCGGGGGCTCGGCGTCTACAGTCGCTCGGTGCGCTTGGTGATTGCCCGTTGCTCGGTCGACTACGTCGGACGGCTGACCGCGCACCTGCCCGAGGCGACCAGGCTGTTGCTGGTGAAGGCCGACGGCAGCGTCCTCATCCACTCCGACGGCGGTTCCTACAAACCCCTGAACTGGATGAGCCCGCCGTGCTCGCTGGCCGTCGCGGTGCCGGCCGACGACACCGCAGTGGCCGCGATCTGGACCGTCAGCAACAAGGCCGGTGAGCAGCTCATCGTCACGGTGCACGAGGTGCTGCACGACAGCACCCACGAACTCGGCGTGGACCCTGGACTGGTGAAGGACGGGGTGGAAGCCCACCTGCAGAAGTTGCTGGCCGAGCACATCCACACCCTCGGCAACGGCTACCGTCTGGTCCGCCGTGAATTCCCCACCCCGATCGGGCCGGTGGACATCATGGCCCGCGACCCCAAAGGCATGGCCGTCGCGATCGAGATCAAGCGGCGTGGCGAGATCGACGGCGTGGAGCAGCTGACCCGCTACCTCGAACTGCTCAACCGCGACCCGTTGCTGGCGCCCGTCCAAGGGGTCTTCGCCGCCCAGGAGATCAAGCCCCAGGCCAGGACCCTCGCGGAGGACCGCGGCATCCGGTGCGTCGTCCTCGACTACGACCTTCTGCGCGGGATCGACAACGTCGGAGACCGTCTGTTTTAGATCATCGGCTCTGAGGTTCCCGGCCCCGTTACCGGCGGGTAGCCTCCGGCGTGTGGCTGACCTCGACGGCACGGTGCGCCGTGGGTGGACAGGGAGGAATGGCATGGTGACCAGGCAGTTCCGCGCAGTCGGTGTAGTCGGCCTGGGCACCATGGGTGCCGGGATCGCCGAGGTGTTCGCCCGTAGCGGCCTGTCCGTCGTCGCGGTCGAACTCGACCCGGCGGCACTGGAACGGGGTCGGGGCCACGTCGAGAAATCGACCGGTCGAGCCGTTACCCGGGGCCGGATGTCCACCGAGGAACAGAGCGCGTTGCTGGATCGCGTCACCTTTGCCACCGAGCTCGCTGCGCTGGCGGATGTCGACCTGGTCATCGAAGCCGTGCCCGAGCGCCTCGAGATCAAGACGTCGTTGTTCGGCGCGCTCGACACGATCTGCCGCCCCGACGCGGTGTTGGCCACGAACACGTCGTCTTTGTCGGTGACGGACATCGCCGTCGCCACCGGGCGACCCGGTCAGGTCATCGGGATGCACTTCTTCAACCCGGCGCCGGTGATGAAGCTGGTCGAGGTCGTGCACAGCGTAGTGACCGACCCGGACGTGATCACTGCTGTCCGAGCCCTGGCCGAACGCCTGGGCAAGACGGCGGTGTCAGTGGCCGACCGGGCCGGCTTCGTGGCCAACCGGCTGCTGTTCGGGTACCTCAACCAGGCGGTGGCCGTGCTCGAATCCGGGCGGGCCACGCGCGAGGACATCGAGACCGCCATGACCGTCGGCGCGGGTCTGCCGATGGGGCCGCTGACCCTGCTGGATCTGATCGGCCTCGACACCTCGGTGCAGGTCCTGGACACGATTTACGCGGAAACCCGCGATCGTCGGTACGCGGCTGCGCCGACCTTGCGTCATCTCGTCACCGCCGGGTACCTCGGCCGCAAGACCGGCCAAGGGTTCTACGACTATTCCGACGCCGACGGACACGCGCCTGCGCCCGCGGCGCCGCCCATCGTGGAGCAGCCGAAGATCGGCATCATCGGTTTTGACGCCCGGGCCGAGCAGCTCGCAGGCCGCATCGGTCACCACGCCAGCCGCATTGATCCGACGAAACTCAAGCAGGTAAGCGGTTGCGACATCGTGCTCGACGCCGCCGGCGGGACTACGGATGAAATCCGTACCCGGTTCGCCGCCATCGGTAAGGCAGCCGCCTCCGCTGCCGTTCTGGTCACCACGGCGACGGCGCCGGCGGTCCTCGAGTGCGCGGTAGCGGCGGGACGACCGGACCGCGTCGTGGGTCTGCACCTCACGGCCTCAGCCGCGCAGGCCGACGACAGCACGCCCGTGCTGGGCGAGCTGGTGGCCAGCGTCGTATCTTCACCGGCGGCCGTTACCCAGGTCGCCGCGCTCGCTGGGCGGATGGGGTTGACGGTGGTGCGGAGCCTCGACCAGGCGGGATTCATCGTCAATGCGCTGCTGCTCCCGCACCTCAACGACGCCTTGCTGATGAGACAGGACCAGTACGCCAGCGCGGCCGACATCGACGCAGCGATGCGCTTCGGCTGCGGTTATCGCCTGGGACCCTTTGCCCTGCTGGACAGGCTGGGAGCCCGCATGGTCCTGGACGGGCTCAACGCGATTTACGCCGAACGGCCGGAACCAGGGCTGGCTCCGACGGCACTGTTGCGGCAGATAGCCGCCTTGGACGCGCTGACGTAAGCTATCGCCGCTACCGCGGGCCGCGGCGCCGCAGTGAAGGTAGTGCTGGTCGGGTGAGCCGCCAGCGCCAGTTCAATGGCGTCCAGATCAGTGCGGAATGCGTATTCCAACGCAAAGTACCGGCTCTTGCCACCGGGCTAGCCGACGACCAATTGCCCGGGCAAGCGCCATCGTCTAAAGTTCGTATCGCTCGAACCGCCGGGTGTGCCTGACCACCCGGTAGGAGACGAGATGGCTACGGAGTACGGGGCGTCCCGCCCGGCAAACGACGACGAGCCCAGCGACGCACTTCGCCCCCGCAGGTCGGCGGCTCGACCGGCCGACGAACCGGTCTTCACCCGCTGCCTCCCGCTCCTGCACCGACCATGGCGGGCCAGCGCGCGCACCGTGACGGCATTCGTCTGCCGTGATTGCGGCTGACGACGCGGGCAGCAGGACTCGAGCCGGTTAGATTCGACCTAGGAAGTGAGGTACCCGTGCGTGCCATGGTTTATCGGGGTCCGTATCGGATCCGGGTCGAGGAAAAGGACATCCCATCCATAGAACACCCGAACGACGCGATAGTGCGCGTAACTCGAGCGGCGATCTGCGGATCGGATCTGCATCTGTATCACGGGCTGATCCCCGACACGCGGGTCGGTACGACATTCGGGCACGAGTTCATTGGCGTGGTCGAGGCCGTCGGGTCATCGGTCGAGAATCTTTCCGTCGGGGACCGGGTGATGGTGCCGTTCAACATCTTTTGCGGCAGCTGTTGGTACTGCGCGCGCGGTTTGTATTCCAATTGTCACAACGTGAACCCGAATGCGACCGCGGTAGGCGGTATCTACGGGTATTCGCACACAAGCGGCGGTTACGACGGCGGGCAGGCCGAGTTCGTGCGGGTTCCGTTCGCCGACGTTGGGCCGTCTCCTATCCCAGACTGGCTTGACGACGATGACGCCGTGCTTCTGACCGACGCGGTCGCAACTGGCTATTTCGGTGCTCAGCTCGGCGACATCGTCGAGGGCGATGTCGTGGTGGTGTTCGGCGCCGGGCCGGTGGGCTTGTTCGCGGCCAAGTCCGCATGGCTGATGGGCGCGGGCCGGGTGATAGTGATCGACCATCTGGAGTACCGCTTGGACAAGGCGCGGACGTTTGCACACGCGGAGACGTTCAACTTCACCGAGTACGCCGACATCGTGGTGGAGATGAAGCGTACGACCGACTACCTAGGGGCCGATGTGGCGATCGACGCGGTGGGCGCCGAGGCCGATGGAAACCTGATCCAGCATGTGACGTCGGCGAAGCTCAAGCTGCAAGGGGGGTCGCCGGTCGCACTCAACTGGGCCATCGACTCGGTGCGTAAGGGCGGGACGATCTCGGTGATGGGTGCCTACGGCCCCCTCTTCAGCGCGGTGAAGTTCGGCGACGCCATGAACAAGGGCCTGACCTTGAACATGAACCAGTGCCCGGTCAAGCGGCAGTGGCCTCGGCTGCTCGAGCACGTCCGCAACGGCTACCTCAAGCCCAGTGACGTCGTGACCCACCGAATTCCGCTGGAGCACATCGCGGAGGGATACCACATCTTCTCCGCCAAGCTGGACGGCTGTATCAAACCCCTGGTGATTCCGGACGCGAGCTGAGGAGAGGACGACCATGGCCTACACCCGGGACAAGCCGTCACTGCCCGAGTCGATCGATCAGCTCCGCGCCCGCATACCGGGCTGGGGGGTAGACCGGAATCCGCCGGACCGTCCGTCGGTGCCGCGACTGCAATTCAACCCGGAGCTGACCGGGGCGCACTGGGACTTTCCCGAGCGACAGCAGGAGAAGCAGCCACGGGAACGATCGATCGAGCACCAGTTCCTTACCCCCGTCTTCGGCACGTCGTGCCCACCGCATGGGCTGTCGGGAGCGATCCGCAGGTATTCCTACCGGCGCTACAGCGAGGCTCGGGCGGCACACTGGCTGCTGTTGATCGCCGCCGACCGCGTCGACTCGGGTACGAGCGCCCTGCGCTCGTTCGTGTCCCTGCGACCGGACAATCCGATCACGGAGACCGGAGTGCGCGCCGAACTCGCCCATCACGGAATCACATCGCGTCGCGGGAAACGCGCTGACGTGAAACACCAGGCGCTGGATCCGCTGATCGTTGCGACCCCCTGGGTCGTCCGCGGAGCACTGGTCTACGCCGCAATACGAGCGATCACCAGGCTGGCCCGTGGCCGGTAGCCACGGCCATCCCCGGCGGCCTCGCGCGAGCGTGGCTACGCGGGTCCCCGGATCAACGCGGACCTTGACTTCGTTCGCAGATCGCAGACACGCTTCTAATATGTTAAAAATCACGTTCGGACCCCACGCCAACCCAACCAGAGGTACTACCGCGGTTCCCCGGAGGCGATCGCTGTGAGTGAGACCATTTCCAACGAGTTACCGCAGGCCAAGACGTCATCGGGCCGGGACCCGTCGGACCGATTCACTGCGCTGATCATGCTGACGGCCGCCGTCTCGGCGATCTCGTCGCTGCTGTACGGCTACGACACCGGCATCATCTCCAGCGCCCTGCTCCAGATCCGCAAAGACTTCCACACCAACAGCGGTATCGAGCAGATCATCGCGGGCAGCATCCTCTTCGGGGCTGCCCTCGGAGCGCTGGTATGCAGTCGGCTGTGCGAACAGTGGGGTCGCCGGCGCACGATCCTGGTCATCGCTGGCACGTTCGTCGTTGGCACGCTGGCCTGTTCGGTCGCACCGACCGCGCTGCTTCTGTCGTTGGCGCGAATAGTGCTGGGCTTCGCGGTCGGCGGCGCCACCCAGACCGTACCTATGTATGTTGCCGAGCTGGCTCCGCCCAAGCGTCGCGGGCAATTGGTGTTGACGTTCCAGGTCGGCATCGGCGTCGGGATCGTCACCTCGACGATTCTCGGCGCCACCGAGTTCCTGTCGTGGCGGGTAATGGTCGGATTGGCCGCCCTACCGGCCCTGCTGTTGCTGCTGGTCATGCTGCGGCTGCCGGAGAGCCCGCGCTGGTTGGTCAAGATGAACGATCGCGACGGGGCCCGTGATGTGCTCACCCGGGTTCGAGCTGACGGGGCCGACATCGATTCCGAGATGGACAGCATGATCGAGCTCGAAGACGAGGAGCGGCAGGCCGCGGACGCCAATCGGGGCTGGCACGGGCTCCGTCAGAAGTGGATCCGGCCGGCGCTGATCCTCGGCTGCGGTGTGGCGATCGCCACCCAGCTCAGCGGGATCGAAATGATCATCTACTACACGCCCACCATCCTCACCGACAACGGCTTCACCACGTCGGCGGCACTGCGCGCCAGTGTGGGGCTGGGGCTGACCTACCTGATCATGATGATCGTCGGGCTGTCTATTGTCGACCGGGTGGGACGGCGCCGGCTGACCCTGGTCATGATCCCGGGCGCCGCGCTCGCGCTGTTCGTCCTGGGCGGGCTGTTCGTCACCGGTCACGACAAGCACGGGGACATCCCATTCATCGTCGCGTGCCTGCTGGTGTTCATGTTCTTCAACGCCGGCGGCCTGCAACTGATGGGCTGGCTGACCGGCTCGGAGATCTACCCGTTGGCTGTACGCGGAGCGGGCACGAGCATCCAGGCCACGACGCTGTGGACCACCAACCTGCTCATCACCCTGACCCTGCTCACCATCATCAACGGGGTCGGCGTCGGCCCGACGATGTGGCTTTATGCGGCCTTCAATGTGGGGGCATGGGTTTTTGTGTGGCGCCGGATGCCAGAACTGACCGGTCGCAGCCTCGAGCAGATCGAGGGCCATCTGCGTAAAGGCAAATTCCGCCCGGAAGACTTCCGCGCCGACCACTGATCCGAGCTTATCGAGCGAGCCGCCTACTCTGGAGCAATGCCTCGGCACAACCGTCGCGTCGTCGGTTCGCCCGAGGAACGCACCCCACCACAGATCCTGGAACGCCACCGCGAAGAGTGGAACGGGCGCGAGTACGAGGTCCGTACCGTCGCCGGGACTGACGCAGCCAAGGTCTACCGGTGCCCAGGATGTGACCAGCTCATCCGCGGTGGCAATCACCTGGTCGTGTGGCCCGGCGATGACGACGACGCGACTGACCGGCGGCACTGGCACCGCGCCTGCTGGCAGGCGCGCGACCGCAGAACGCCTGGCCAGCAACGAAGCCGCTCCGCCCCGCGCTACTGACGAGCGCGCGGCGGAGCGGTCCAAGAACGGGAACTACCCGACGTTCTCGGGCTCGTTCAGGGTGTTGACCGGCCCAGTGAACCAATTCTTCACCGACACGTGCCAGTAGATGTACAACGCCAAGAGCGCGCCCAGAACGACGATCGGCGTGTAGTTGACGTACTTCCACGCAAATCCGTGTCTGAAGGGCACACCGGCCGCTGCGGTGGGTAACAACGCGATGACCGAGGTGACCGCGATTTCTGCCACCGCGACCAGGCACATCCAGCGGTACTTCGAGCCTAGGTTCCAGTTGCCAACCTGGAACGACGATCCCGCCTTCCAACGCAGGAAGATCGGTATCGCGAAAGCTACGTAGAGGCCGACGACGCCGATGGACACGACGGCGAAGAACGCGACCGGTACGGGCGCCCCGCCGATGTCGACCTTGACCAGCGCGGGGAGGGTGAGAATCACCGCGATGACCGCAGAGGCCACGACGCCGTAGACGGGAACGCGGTTGTGGTTCAGATGCGACCAGTACCGGTGACCGGGCACGGCGCGGTCACGACTGAACGCGTACAGCATCCGCGTCGTGCTGGTCATGCAGGCGACGGTGCAGAAGAACTGGCCCGCGGTGGCGATGAGCAGCACGGTGCCGGCCCACTTGTTGGTCAGTGCTTGGTCGAAAATGACCGCGACGGCACCGCCACCTTTGCTGACCCCGGCTTCGTCCTGGACCGCGAACAGGAAGCTCAGAAGCAGAATCCAACCCCCGATGGCCGAGTAGAAGATCGAACGCCAAATGCCTTTCGCGGCCGCCCCGGCGGCGGATTTGGTCTCCTCCGACAGGTGAGCTGAGGCGTCGTAACCGGTGATCGTGTATTGAGTCAGGATCACGGACAGTGGCAGCAGGTAGAAGACGAAGCCGAGCCCGTGGTTGTGTCCACCGAAGAATGTCGTGTTGTTGACGGTGTGCGTGAAGACCGCCCCGACGCTGGCGTGATGCTTGGGCAGCAAGATCAGGATGAGGACTACCGCCGCGGATCCAGCGACGTGCCACCAGACCGAGATGTTATTCAAGACGGCCAGCAGATGCGATGAGAAGATGTTGACCAGTGCCGCGATGACCAGGATCCCGACGAACAAGATGAACACCCGGTCGAGGCTGTATCCCTTCTGCCACGACGTGCTGAAGGTGCTGAGCGTGTAGTCCAGGAACGTGGCCGCCCCGTAGGCCACCGAGGCGACGATGGCCAGCAGGCCGATGAGGTTGAGCCAGCCGGTGTAGTAGCCGGCCTTGACGCCGCCGAGCTTGGACGCCCACCAATAGATCCCGCCAGACGTGGGGTATGCCGACACCAGTTCCGACATGCACAGGCCGATGCAGAGGATGAACATCGACACGATCGGCCAGCCCCAGGCGATGGCCGCTGGTCCGCCGTTGTTCCAGCCGAGACCGAAGCTGGTGAAGCATCCGGCCAGGATCGAGATGATCGAGAAGGAGATGGCGAAGTTGGAGAACCCGGACCAGCTGCGGTTGAGCTCCTGCTTGTAGCCGAGTTCAGCGAGTTGCCTTTCGTCGTCGCTGAGCTCGGACTCGATCTGGGCCATGCGTCACTCCCCGCTGTTGGAATGGCGAATCGATACGCGGAATGCTAAAGGAGTCTGCGGGTAAAGGGCTAGAGGACAGACCATTCCGATTTCGGCACGGTGGGCATACCATTCGGCCCGTGCCACCCGTCACGGTCAGGATCGGCCTGACCACCTACCGCGAAATGGCGTCCTGGGGCGCCTGGACCGACACCGCCGATCTGCTGTCGGCCAGCTACTCGAACCAGGTCCGCCAAGCCGGGGGCTTGCCGTTCCTCCTGCCGGCGGGCTCGACGAACGTTGCGCTGGACGCCGCGGCGTGCGTGCAAACGCTGGACGGCCTGCTGCTCACCGGCGGATCCGACGTGGATCCGGCCCGCTATGGCGCCACGCCGCATCCCACCACCGAGGTCCCGCGAGTGGACCGCGACGAGTGGGAACTCGCCCTGGCCCGAGCCGGAGTCGCAGCCGATCTGCCCGTGCTTGGCGTCTGCCGCGGCCTGCAGATACTCAACGTGGCGCTCGGCGGCGACCTCATCCAGCATCTGCCCGACAGCGTCGGTCACCACGATCACCGCGGCGTACTCGGCCAGTTCGCCGAGCACCGAGTTTCCATGGCCGCCGGCACCCTGCTCGACGGGATCTACGGACCCAGCGCCGACGTCCCCACCCACCACCACCAGGCCGTGGGCACACTGGGCGCCGGTCTGGTCGCCACGGCGTGGACCGAGGACGGCACGATCGAGGCCGCCACCTGCCCGGGCCGCGCGTGGGTGCACGGTGTCCAGTGGCACCCCGAGGTGGCCGATGGGCAGGCGTTGTTCGGTGCGTTCGTCCGGGCCGCATCCACGCGCGCCACAGCCGCTCTCCCGCCCGTCCAAGACGCGGTGCCGGTGGACCGCTCATGACCGTGCTTCCCGCGGTCCGCCGTCGCTCCGGTCCTCGCTCGTTCCTCGCTGCGCATTGCTCCTCGCGCGAGCGCTCGTCGGTGATCCTCATGCCGGTGGACCGCTCATGACGACCGCCTGGTCGGTCGAGGCGCTCTGGTCGGACGCGGTCTTCTCGCCGGTCCCGGCCCGCAATGCCTTCGAGGTGACGGTGGAGCGGCTGGCCAGTGCGATCCGGCTCGGGGTGCTCAACGCCGGCGATCAGCTGCCGGCCGAACGCGATCTGGCCGAGTTGCTCGGCGTGAGCCGGGTGACGCTGCGCGAAGCGATCAAGGCCCTGCGCGAGGTGGGCCTGGTCGATTCGCGGCGCGGTCGCTCGGGTGGAACGTTCGTCGGTCGGCCGCGTCCGCCCAGGCGCCGCGCCGCTCGCCAGATCAGCCGGTCCATGGGGGCAACGCTGCAGGATGCCCTCGACATGCGCCGGGTGGTGGAACCCGGCGCGGCCGAACTGGCGGCGACCCGCGATCTCAGTGCGGATGACCGCAACACCCTGCGGGAGTGTCTTGACGCAGCGACGGGCGCGGTGGAACGTGATCGCCGACTGGCGGATTCACGGCTGCACATGGCGATCGCCGCCGCCGCCGGCAGCCCGACACTGGCCGCGGCCGTGGCGGACGTGCAGCTGCGGTTGGACGAGTTGCTGCGGGCGATCCCGGTGCTGGCTGCGAACATCGCCCATTCCGACGCCCAGCACGCCGAGGTGGTCGCCGCGATCCTGGACGGCGACGATCACCTGGCGCGGACGAGCATGTGTGAGCACGTGGATGGTACGGCCGCCCTGTTGATCGGGCTGGTCGGGTGAAGGCACTGGTGGGTAAAAGGTATGTTGACCAAACCTTTTGACGAAGGGACGAGCCGTGAAACCAGCGGTGCTTGATCTGGAGACGCTGCGCACCGGGATCGCTGACGGGACGATCGACACCGTCGTCGTCGCGATCACCGACATGCAGGGGCGATTGCAGGGCAAACGCCTGGATGCCCAGTACTTCCTGGACGACGTGCTCGGCCACGGCACCGAAGGCTGCAACTACCTGCTGGCCGTGGACGTCGACATGAACACCGTCGACGGGTACGCGATGACGTCCTGGGACAGTGGTTATGGCGACTTCGTCATGGCCCCGGATCTGTCCACGTTGCGGGATCTGCCGTGGCAGCCGGGGTCGGTCATGGTGCAGGCCGATCTGCAGTGGCACGACCACACTCCGGTGGCGCCGTCGCCGCGGCAGATCCTCGGTCGCCAGCTGGAACGCCTGGCCGAACGGGGATGGCAGGCCTTCGTCGGCACCGAGCTCGAGTTCATCGTGTTCAACGACAGCTACGAGCAGGCGTGGGACAACCGCTACCGTGACCTGACCCCGGCCAACCAGTACAACGTCGACTATTCCGTGCTCGGCACGTCACGGGTCGAACCGCTGCTGCGGGCGATCCGGCTGGGCATGCGCGGCGCCGGGCTGCAGGTGGAGTCGGCCAAGGGTGAGTGCAACCTGGGCCAGCACGAGATCGCGTTCAAGTACGACGAGGCCATGAAGACGTGCGACAACCACGTCGTCTACAAGACCGGGGCCAAGGAGATTGCGGCGCAGCTGGGCATGGCGCTGACGTTCATGGCCAAGTACAACCAGCGCGAGGGCAACTCGTGCCACATCCACCTGAGCCTGCGCGACGAGAAGGGGCAGCCCGTGTTCGCCGGTCGCCGGGCCGGGGGAGTGTCGCCCACGTTCGAGAAGTTCCTGGCCGGGCAGCTGGCGGCGTTGCGCGAGTTCACCCTGCTGCTGGCGCCGAACGTCAACTCGTACAAGCGATTCCAACCCGGGTCTTTCGCGCCCACCGCGGTCAAGTGGGGCCACGACAACCGCACGTGTGCTCTGCGCGTGGTTGGTCAGGGCGCCGGGCTGCGGTTCGAGAACCGCGTTCCCGGTGGGGATGTGAACCCCTACCTGGCCGTGGCCGCACTCATCGCCGCCGGCCTGCACGGCATCGACGCGGACCTCAAGCTGGAGAAGCCCTTCACCGGCAACGCCTACACCTCAGGCGCTGAGACCGTCCCGGCGTCGCTGCGCGAAGCGGCTGACCTCTGGGGAGCCAGCCCGCTGGCCACGGACGCCTTCGGTGCCGACGTCGTCGCTCATTACGCCAACAACGCCAAAGTCGAGCTGGCCGCCTTCGACGCCGCCGTCACCGACTGGGAGCTGGTCCGTGGATTCGAGCGGCTATGAGCGGGCAGCAATGATGTTCACGGTGATCAACCCGGCCACCGAGGTGGAAGTGGCCCGGGTTGACCTGTTCGACGTGGAGGCCACCGACGCGGCCATCGCCCGGGCCAAGGCGGCGTTCGCGTCGTGGCGCGCGGTCGGCCCGGGTGATCGGGCCCGGTTGCTGCGCCGGTTCGCCGACGCTGTCGACGCCGACCTCGAACGCCTGGCCCGGCTCGAGGTGGAGAACTCCGGGCATACGATCACCAATGCGCGCTGGGAAGCCGGCAACGCCCGCGATGTCATCGCCTACTACTCCGCGTCGCCGGAACGGCTGGCCGGCGCGCAGATCCCGGTGGCCGACGGGCTGGACGTCACTTTTCACGAACCGCTCGGGGTGGTCGGCGTGATCGTGCCGTGGAACTTCCCGATGCCGATCGCGTCCTGGGGCTTCGCGCCCGCGCTCGCGGCCGGCAACTGCGTCGTGGTCAAGCCGGCCGAACTCACCCCGCTCACCGCCATCCGCCTGGCCGAACTCGCCCATTCCGCCGGCATCCCCGACGACGTGTTCCAGGTGCTGCCCGGCAAAGGCAGCGTCGTCGGCCAGCGGTTCGTCGACCACCCCGATGTGGCCAAGATCGTGTTCACCGGCTCGACCGAGGTCGGCCGCTCGATCATGGCCGGCTGCGCGGGCCGGGTGAAGCCGGTGACGCTGGAGCTCGGCGGCAAGTCGGCCAACGTCGTGTTCGCCGACGCCGACATCGAGAAGGCCGCGGCGACCGCTCCCTACGGCGTCTTCGACAACGCCGGCCAGGACTGTTGCGCCCGATCCCGGATCCTGGTCGAACGCCGCGCCTTCGACCGGTTCATGGCGCTGCTCGAACCGGCCGTGCAGGGCGTCGTGGTGGGAGATCCGGCCAGCGACGCCACCGAGATGGGTCCGTTGATCAGCGCCGCCCATCGCGAGCGCGTGGCCGGCTACGTGCCCGCCGACGCGCCGGTCGCGTTCCGCGGTTCCGCTCCCGAGGGCGCCGGCTACTGGTTCCCGCCCACCGTGCTGACCCCGACCGACCCGGCCGACCGCACCCTGCGCGAGGAGATCTTCGGCCCGGTCGTCACCGTGGTTGCCTTCGAGGACGAGGCCGACGCGATCCGGATCGCCAACGACAGCGAATTCGGGCTGTCCGGCTCGATCTGGACCCGCGACGTGGGCCGGGCCATCCGGGTCAGTCGCGGCATCGACGCCGGGAACCTGTCGGTGAACTCGCATTCCTCGGTGCGGTACTGGACCCCGTTCGGCGGCTTCAAGCAGTCCGGTCTGGGCCGCGAGCTCGGTCCCGACGCGCCGCTGGCCTTCACCGAGACCAAGAACGTCTTCATCTCCACCACCTGAACCTCCACCAGCCGGCAATGTGGTCAGCTGAGATCGCAAAGGGAGCACATGAGCGACAGACTGTCGGGCAAGGTCGCCGTCATCACCGGCGGCGCCAGCGGCATCGGCCTGGCAACGGCCAAGCGGTTCGCGGCCGAGGGGGCCAAGGTGGTGCTGGGCGACATCGACCCCACCGCCGGGCGGGCCGCGGCCGACCTGATCGGGGGCACCTTCGTCGCCGTGGACGTGACGAACGAAGCCCAGGTCGAGGCGCTGTTCCAGGCCGCGGTCGACACCTACGGCGGCCTGGACATCGCCTTCAACAACGCCGGCATCTCCCCGCCGGACGACGACTCCATCCTGACCACGGGCATAGAGGCGTGGCGGCGCGTGCAGGAGGTCAACCTGACCTCGGTGTACCTGTGCTGCAAGTACGCGATCCCGCACATGCAGGCCCGTGGCGGCGGCTCGATCATCAACACGGCCAGCTTCGTGGCCCGGCTGGGCGCGGCCACCTCGCAGATCTCCTACACCGCGTCCAAGGGCGGCGTGCTGGCCATGAGCCGCGAGCTCGGCGTCCAGTTCGCCCGCGAGCGCATCCGCGTCAACGCGCTGTGCCCGGGCCCGGTGAACACCCCGCTGCTGCAGGAGCTGTTCGCCAAGGACCCCGAACGGGCCGCCCGCCGGCTGGTGCACATCCCGATGGGGCGCTTCGGCGAGGCCGACGAGATCGCCGCCGCGGTGACCTTCCTGGCCAGCGACGACGCCTCGTTCATCACCGCCACGGACTTCCTGGTCGACGGCGGCATCACCGGCGCGTACGTCACCCCGCTGTAACCCAGCGAATGGGGTGCAGAGATGGACGCCGGCTGTCCATCTCTGCACCCGATTCGGGGGCCGCCTCGTCAGTTCGACCCGCGACCGCAGTTACCGTGGAGGTCCAGCGGGAGAGCAGAGACGGAGACACCACCAGTTATGCGAGTGACCGGCCTGGGACACGCGAGTGTCCTGATCGAGACCGAGTTCGGCAGCATCCTCACCGACCCGTGGGTGAACCCGGCCTACTTCGGATCCTGGTTTCCGTTCCCCGACAACTCCCAGCTCGACTGGGACGCGCTCGGCCAGGCCGACTACCTGTTCGTCTCACACCTGCACCGCGACCACTTCGATCCCGAGCACCTGCGCCGCCACATCAGCAAGGACGCCCGGGTGCTGCTGCCGGCGTACGCCACGAGCGAGCTCAGGGATCGGCTGGAGGGCGTGGGGTTCCGTCACTTCGTCGAGACGGTGTCGGAGGAGGTCATCGACCTCGACGGCCTGCAGGTCATGGTCCAGTCGCTGACCTCGCCGACCGACGGTCCGATCGGCGACTCCTCGCTCTGGGTGTCCGACGGTACGACGACGCTGCTCAACCAGAACGACGCCCGACCGTCGGACCTGGGGGCGTTCGAGGCGCTGGGCCACGTCGACCTGCACCTGCTGCAGTTCTCCGGCGCGATCTGGTTCCCGATGGTGTACGAGCTGCCGCAGCGGGCCAAGCAGGCCCTCGGGCAGCAAAAGCGTGAACGGCAGTTCGACCGGACACTGCGCTACATCGACGACCTGAAGGCCGACTACGTGTTCCCGATCGCCGGCCCGCCGTGCTTCCTCGACGAGGAACTGTGGGCCTTCAACGACATCTTCGAGGACCCGGCCAACATCTTCCCCGATCAGATGGTCTTCCAGCGCTGGATGCAGTCCCAGGGGCGCGACACCACCCGCGTGCTGCTGCCGGGCTCTACCGCGGACGCCACCGTGGACGGCTGCCCGGTGCGCCATGCGCTGCCCGACGCCGAGGTGGCGGCCATCTTCGCCGACAAGACCTCCTACCTGCGCGCGATGCAGGCCCGGCGGCAGCCGGCCGTCGAGGCCGCGAAGTTGACCTGGGCCCACCCCGAGCTCGACCTGCTGGGCGAGCTGCAGGCCTGGTTCACCCCGCTGCTCGAGGAAGCCGACCTGATGAGCGAGGGCATCAACGGCGGCGTCCGGCTGACCGCGCACGACGAGGAACGCGGTGACGTCGACTTCGTGATCGACTTCGTCGCCCGCAACGTGCGCACGTATGACGGTGAGAAGGTGCGCTACGCCTTCACCACCCGGCGGGCCTACCTGGAGCAACTGGTGGCCGAACACGAGATCGACTGGGTGAACAGCCTGTTCCTGTCGTGCCGCTTCTCGGCCAAGCGGATCGGGCCCTACAACGAGTTCATCTACACCTTCTTCAAGTGCCTCAACGAGGAGCGGCTGCAGTACGCCGAGGGGTGGTACCGCGAACGTGACTTCGACCCCGAGGACATCGAGATGGACGGCTGGAAGTTCCAACGCCGCTGCGCGCACCTCAAGGCCGATCTGACCCGGTTCGGCCACGTCGAGGACGGCGTGCTGACCTGCCAGATGCACGGGTGGAAGTGGCGCCTGACCGACGGCAAATGCCTGACCAGCGTGGGCAAGGACATCCGCAGCGCGCCCGTGTCCGAGGCCGTGGCCACGGCCTGATCGCGCGACCGGTTCCGCGGCTCGTTTCGCGCGCGTCATCCGATGCGAACCGCGTCGATTGCTAGGCTGCGTCGGACATTCCCGCAGTACGAGAGGTGACGATGCACGCGTCGGCAATGGCCCGGATGACCGAATGCTTCGACAAGTACCTGACGAAGGATCGGCACTACGACGTGCTCGACTTCGGTTCGTTCATCAACGAAGGGCAGACGGAGCACCACCGCTCATTGCTGACTGACTACGACGCGACCATCGTCGGCGTCGACATCATGACCGGGCGCAACGTCGACATCCAGATGGTCCAGCCGTACAAGATTCCGGTGCCGAGCAACAGCCAGGATCTGGTCATCTCCGGGCAGGTCTTCGAGCACATCCCGTTCCCGTGGGCGTCGATCCTGGAGATCGCCCGGGTGCTCAAACCGGACGGACTGTTCTTCCTCACCGCGCCGTCGCGGGGCCACCACCATTCGACCTACGATCTTTGGCGCTACTACCCGGACAGCATGCGGGCGCTGGCTTTGCAGGCCGATCTGGAGCTGCTCGAGGCGTACACCGACTTCCCACCGAAGTTGCCCGGCACTCCCAATCGCCACGATTACGCGGCCATCGACGTCAAGGGCCACTACTGGGGTGACACCACCGGCGTGTTCCGTAAGCCGCAGTGGAAGTTCTCGGCCCGGCGCTGGCTTGTGCGCGAGGTCACCGTGCGCAACGCCAACCGGATCGGTGACCTGAGCGGGGTGCCGCGCGCCCCCCGCAAGCCCCGCAAGCCCCAGTAGCCACGAGCGGCCGGCGACTCACCACCGGGCCACGGCCTGGGCCATCAGGTCGCCGAACAGATCGTCCGCGTCGGCGGCGACCCCGCGGGCGGCAAACCAGCGGCATACGTTGAAGCAGTCCCGGCGCAGGAAATCGGCGCCGAGCGGGTTCGCGGCGATGTCCACGATCTGGGGCAGGTCGATGAGCACCAGGCGGCCCTCGTGGACCAGCAGGTTGTACGGCGAGAGGTCCCCGTGCGTCCAGCCCGCGGTGGCCAGCGTGCTCATCGCCGACCGGCACTGGTCGTAGAGGTCGGCGGCCTGGGCCGGGCTGGGACGGCACTGGGCCAGGCGGGGTGCGGCCTGCCCGTCCGGATCGCCGATGAACTCCAGCAGCAGTTCGGTGCCGAGCAACTGCACCGGGTACGGAACGGCGACGCCCAGCGTCCACAGCCGGGACAGCGCCGCGAACTCGGCCGCCGCCCACTGCCCGGCCAGCAGTTCGCGGCCGAAGTCGGTGCGCCGGCTCATGGCCCGGTTCTCCCGGCTGCGCCGCACCCGTCGACCTTCGGTGTACGTCGCGTCGCGATGGAACAGCCGTCGTTCCGCCGGCCGGTAACGCTTGGCCGCCATCAGGCTTTCCCCGCCTGATGGGGGGTAGCCATATGGGAGGTAACGGCGCAGCAGGCTGACGTCGGCCTCTTTACCGGACTTCAGGACGCCGAGATCCTCGTCCAGGGCTTCACCCTCGGTGATGACCCAGTCGGGGCGCGGCGCCGGGCCGTGGGTGGCTTCGACCCAGGTCGAGAAGGCAGGTTCGTCTAATACGGGGTCCGCGAGTCGAGGCGTCCGGTGGCGCACGCTCTCCGGTGGCGGGACATCGGCTGAGTCTTCGGTTGGATCAGTGAAATCGTGATGCGGCACGGCTGGTCTCCTGACCGGATCGGGCATCCGCCCGCGGTCGGTGACGACGTCAGCGCGGGCGTTCGAGGGTGGACGTGTCCCGCGCCCGGTGGAGGGCGCGAGGGCAGACAAAGACAATGGCCATGTCGCCCCCTCTCATCCGTGTTACCGCCAGCATGGACCACCGCTCGTGCGGTGGCGACTCATTTACGACTGCCAGCGGTGGGGCCGGAGAGATTCGAACTCTCACTGGACGGCACCTAAAGCCGTTGCCTCTGCCGTTGGGCTACGGCCCCGTCAACCGCACGACACCCTACTGGCTCACGCCGTCACGGACAGCTCGCGCATCAGCTTGTCGACGTGTCCGCTGGCTTTGACGTTGTACTGGGCCAGTTCGACGGCACCGTCGGCGTCGACGACCACCGTCGAGCGGATCACGCCGGTAACGGTCTTGCCGTAGAGCTTCTTCTCCCCGTACGCGCCGTAGGCCTCCAGCACCGTGCGGTCCGGATCGGACAGCAACGGGAACGTGAGGTGCTGGTCGGCCCGGAACTTGGCCAGCTTGGTCGGCGCATCGGGGGAGACGCCCAGCACCGCGAGCCCGGCCCGGTCCAGCGCCTGCAGGTTGTCGCGGAAGTCGCAGGCCTGGGTCGTGCATCCGGGCGTGCTGGCCGCGGGATAGAAGTAGACGACCACCCGTCGGCCGCGGAAGTCGGACAGCGACACCTGATTTCCCTGGGCATCGGGCAGGGTGAACGCGGGCGCGGTGTCTCCGGGTGCGAGTCGACTCGTCATGGCTGTTCACGTTACCGAGCGCAGCCGGACGGTTGGCGGGGGCACGGTGCTCTAAGCTCAGGCTGCGCCGTGGGTGCGTGGTTCTTGATCTGTGTCTTGCGAGAATGGGGAGTTGACAGGTGGCAGACCGGACGCCGGCGCAGATTCAGGCGGAGATCGAGGGCGCCCGCGTGCGGCTGGCCGCCTCACTCGATCAGCTGGCCGAGAAGACCAGCCCGAAGCGGCTGGGCAACCAGGCCAAGGACGCGGCCCTGGAAAAGGCCACGTCCGACCAGGGCAAGAAGGTGATCGCGGGCGTCACCGTGGCGATCGTGGCCCTCGTCGTCCTGGCCCGCGTCCGCAGCGCCCGCAAGAAGTAGCTCCGCGAAGGATTGCCACATCGGGGTACGGCGAGGCCGTCATCCGCCCTGGTCGGGCAATTCACAGGTTCACTCATCGAACGCAGGAGTGGACCGGTCGGGCGCAGTGCGGTATGCAGGTAAGCCTCACCTAACAGGGGTAAGGTACCGGCATGCTTTCCACGTTCGTGATCGGCTTGCGCGAGGGCCTCGAGGCCGCCTTGATCGTGGGCATCGTGGCTGCGTTCCTCAAGCAGCGCGGCCGCCAGGACCTGCTGCGGCTGGTGTGGTTGGGTGTCGCACTGGCCGCGCTCATCTGCCTGGCGGTCGGCCTGGGCCTGCACTTCTACTCCGCCGACTTGCCCCAGAAGCAGCAGGAAGGGCTGGAGACGGTCGTCGGTGCCGTGGCCGTGGCCATGGTCACCTACATGGTCATCTGGATGCGGCGGCATTCGCGTGAGCTGAAGAAGCAGCTCGAAGGCGCAGCCGGATCGGCGATGGAATCAGGTTCCGGATTGGCCCTGGTCGCCATGGCCTTCCTGGCCGTGTTCCGGGAGGGGTTCGAGACTTCCGTCTTCCTGCTTGCCGCGTTCAATACCGAGGGGATCAACCCGGTCACCGCCGGTGCGGGTGCCGTGCTCGGCCTGCTCGTCGCGCTCGGCCTCGGCTACGGGATCTTCCGCGGCGGCGTGCGGATCAACCTGTCCAAATTCTTCCGCGCCACCGGTGCCGTGCTGGTGCTCGTGGCTGCCGGCCTGGTGGTCAACGCCCTGCACACCGCCCACGAGGCCGGCTGGCTCCTGATCGGCCAGGGTCCGACCATCAACTTGAGCTGGCTCGTGCAGCCTGGCTCGGTGCAGTCGTCGCTGCTCACCGGCATGCTGGGCTGGCAGCCGCGCCCGGTCGTCATCGAGCTGACCGGCTGGCTGCTCTACCTGATCCCGGTGGGCCTGTACGTGGTGTGGCCTCCCGGACGTTCCCCGTCGCGCTCGGTCGTGCTGAGGACGGCGTCGGTCGTCGCTGTCGCCGGTGTTACCGCGGGGGCGCTGCTGTACGTCGCGGCACCGTCGGTTCCGGCGACGCCCAACGCCGCGGCGTTGGCGACATCCGCCACGGGTTCGGCTTCTGTTCACCAGGTCAGCCGCGACGGTTCCCGCCTCGTCGTCGCCACCTCGGGCACGCTGCCGGTCCGGACGTGGACGCTGCGCTCGGTGGGCCAGGACACCGTGGGCGGGCGGTCGGCCCGGGTCTATGCCGTCGCCGGCGTCGCCGCGGCCGAGCCAGCCGGGCTGCCGGCGCGGGCCAGCATCGTCGAGCTCGCGGCGCTGGCCGGGGGACGGTTGCCGCTGGGGATCAGCGCCGCCTCCGAGCCGGCGACGGTGCCTGTTCGTTACGCCACGACGGCGGGGCTGACCGCCTCGGTTGATTCCGCCACCGGACGCGTGCTGGACGTCGCCTACACGCGGGCGACCACGGCTGTGGCCACGTTGTCGGCCGGGCCCACGTCCATCGGCACCGTGCGGACAACGTCCGTGTCGGCTACCCGCGCCGCGCTGGCTGACGCCGCCGCTGCCGCCCGCGTCCACGCGGCGAGCGCGCGTACCCGATCCAGTCGGCATGACCTGGCGATCATGGCCTGGGCCGCCGCACTGGTCGCGGTTGTGGTTGCCGGCGCGGCTGCGCGCCGGCGCCCGGCTGCCGCGGCTGAAGGTGCCGTCGTTCTTGGTGCCAACGCCGGGTCTGACTCCCGGGCCGAAACGGAGTCTGCTGTCGTGGCCGGTGGGGCCGCAGTGGCGCCCACCGGATCACGTCCCACCCGCACCCCCCGCGAGACGGCCCGAGCTTGAGGTTAGGCTAGGCTGGCCTAACTCTCACTGTCATCTTCCCTGGAGATCTCGTGCCGTCTGCCCCGAGCCATTACCGCACCCGCGTTGCCCGCCTGGGCGCTGCGGTCGTGGCGTGCACCGCCGTGACCGCGGTGCTGGCCGCCTGCTCGTCGTCCTCGGGTTCGAAGTCGGCAGATTCGAAGTCGTCGGGTTCGCAGTCGGGCTCCGGGTCGGGCGCTGCGGGTGGGGAATCCTCCACCAGCCGCCAGGTCAACGTCGCCCTGACCGCCAAGGGCTGCACGCCCGAGCACACGTCCTACAACAGCGGGCCGTTGACTTTCGTGGTCAAGAACACGGACGCCACCGCGGTGAGCGAGATCGAGTTGCTCAGCGAAGATCGGATCCTCGGTGAGAAGGAAAACCTCGCTCCCGGCTTCAGCGGGACGTTCTCGATCGAGCTGAGCGCGGGCAAGTACACGGTCTACTGCCCCGGCGCGGACACCGAGAAGAACACCCTGACCATAACGGGGACGGCGGCGCCCATCGCCAGCACCACGCACGGACTGCTCGTGCAGGGCGCCGACGGTTACCTGAACTACGTTCGCACCCAGGTCAGTGGTTTGACCGCCTCCGTCGCCACCCTGAGCCAGGCGGTGCAGGCCGGGAACCTGAAAGGCGCCCAGGTCGCCTACGCCAAGGCCCGCCCGTACTACGAGCGGATCGAGCCCGTGGCCGAGTCGTTCCCGGCGCTGGACGCGGCCATCGACCTGCGGGTCGACGCTTCCACGCCGATCGCCAAGCTGACCGGCTTCCACCGCCTCGAGTACGGCCTGTTCTACAAGAACAGCGTCAGCGGCCTCGCCCCGGTCTCGACCGCTCTGGTCGCCAACGTCAAGAAGCTGTCGACGCTGGTGGCCAAGCTGACCGGCTTCCAGCCGGCCGAGCTGGCCAACGGTGCGGTGAGCCTGCTCGACGAGGCGGCCAATCACAAGATCACCGGCGAGGAGGAGCGCTACTCGCACATCGACTTCGTCGACTTCGCCGCCAACGTCGAGGGTTCGCAGCAGGCGTTCGCGTTCCTGGAACCCGGCCTGACCAAGATCGACCCCGTGCTGACCACGCGCATCCGGACCGCGTTCGGCGCCGTGCAGAAGCTCGTACTGGCCCAGCGCGATCCGGCCCAGCCCTCCGGCTACCGGCTCTACCCGACCGTGCCCAAGGCCGACCTCACGGCACTGTCGCAAGCCCTGCTCGCCGTGTCCACACCGCTGTCGACGGTGGCCGGCAAGGTCGTCAACGCGTGAGGCGCCGTCACGGCGTGAGGCGGCCGGAATGATCGAGTCATGACGCCGGCGCCGCCGCCCGAGCCGGGCGACACCTCCGCTGAGGCCGTTACTGGGTCGGTGTCGGCCGGGTCGGCTGCCGGTACCCCACGCACGTCACGACGGGGCTTCCTCAGGGGAGCTGCGCTGACCGGGGCCGGGGTGGCGGCCGTGGTGGGCGGGGGCACCGGCTACGGCATCGCCCGCGCCACCGAGTCCGCCGGCGCGGCCAAGCACACCGACGTGGTCCCGTTCTACGGCGCTCATCAGGCCGGCATCGATACGGACGCCCAGGATCGGGTGGCTTTCGCAGCTTTCGACGTGGCCGCCGGTGTCAACCCGATGTCGTTGCAGCAGATGCTCGGGCGGTGGGCGGCTGCGTCGGCGCGGATGACCACCGGCGACGCCGTCGGTCCGACCGAGACCCAGCCCGACAACCCTCCCGTCGACACCGGCGAGGCGCTAGGACTGTCTCCGGCCAACTTGACCGTCACCGTCGGTTTCGGCGCCTCCCTGTTCGACGACCGCTTCGGCCTGGCCCACAAGCGCCCGGCGGCCCTGACCGCGATTCCGGCTTTCCGCGGCGACGCGCTGGACCCGACCAAGAGCGGCGGGGACCTGTGCGTGCAGGCCTGCTCCAACGACCCGCAGGTCGCGTTCCACGTCATCCGCAACCTGGCCCGGATCGGACGGGGCACGGTGACGATGCGCTGGTCGCAGCTCGGGTTCGGGCGCACGTCCACGACCAGCCGGAGCCAGTCGACCCCGCGCAACCTGATGGGTTTCAAGGACGGCACCAACAACATCAAGGCCGAGGACCGGACCGAGATGGGCAAGTACGTCTGGGTGGGCGCGGAAACCGACCAGAAGTGGATGGTCGGCGGCAGTTATCTGGTGTCCCGACGCATCCGCATGCTCATCGAGAGCTGGGACTCCGACTACATCGCCGACCAGGAGAAGGTGTTCGGTCGGGTCAAGGAATCCGGGGCGCCGCTGACCGGCAAGACCGAGTTCGACGCGCCGAACCTGGCTGCGAAGGCCAAGGACGGAGCCCTCGAGATCGACAAGTTTGCCCACATCCGGCTGGCCAGTCCGGCCAATCACGGGGGCGCGAAACTGCTGCGGCGCGGCTACTCCTACACCGATGGCCAGGATCCGATCACCGGGCAGCTCGACGCCGGCCTGTTCTTCATCTGCTTCAACCGCGACCCGCGCACCCAGTTCATCCCCGTCCAGCGGGCGCTGAGCGAGAACGACCTGCTCAACGAGTACATCAAGCACACCAGCAGCGGGCTGTTCGCGGTGCCGCCGGGGTTGTCCGCGGTCGGCGACTGGTACGGCAAGGCCCTGTTCGGATAGCCGGGTTCGGATAGCCGGGTTCGGACAGCCGGGTTCGGACAGCCGGGTTCGGACAGCCGGGTTCGGATAGCCGGGTTCGGACAGCCGGGTTCGGACAGCGGGGTTCGGACAGCCCGGTTCGGGTAGCCCGGGTTCACCTAGTCGCGGGGCTGGCCGGGTCGGCAAGCCGGCGTCAGAGCTCCTGCCTGGACCGG
The DNA here is from genome assembly GCA_964252015.1 of uncultured Jatrophihabitantaceae bacterium. Lineage (GTDB taxonomy): Bacteria > Actinomycetota > Actinomycetes > Mycobacteriales > Jatrophihabitantaceae > CAXSBR01. Next base: position 31,990 of record CAXULW010000038.1, read on the forward strand.
GACAGAACGCAGAACTCGTTGCCCTCGGGGTCGCCCAGCACGACCCAGCTCACGTCCGGGCCCTGGCCGATGTCGACCCGGCTGGCGCCGAGACCGAGCAGCCGGGCGACCTCTGCGTCCTGGGTCGAGTTGTCGGCACGCAGGTCCAGATGCAGCCGGTTCTGGATCGTCTTGGGCTCCGGCACGGGTAGCAGGTCGATGCCTGGGCCGCCGTCCGACGGGCCGATGCTGACCACCCCCTCGTCCTCCTCGAGCACGGCCCAACCCAGTACCTGGCACCAGAATTCGGCCAGGGCCGTCGGGTTGGTCGCGGCGATGGCCAGTTGCGCAATTCGGAGGGGCATAGCGCGATTATCACCCGGCGATGTCAACGTGGGAGGACGGTTTGTCACCTCTGTCAGAGGTGCGACATACGCTGCCAGGATGGAAACAAAAGACGTCGTCGTGGTGGGAGCCGGGCTGGCCGGGCTGGTGACCGCGCAGGATCTGACCGCGGCCGGTTTGGACGTCCTGGTGCTGGATCGCGCCGACCAAGTCGGCGGCCGCGTCGTCACCGACATGGTGGACGGGTTCGTGATCGACCGGGGTTTCCAGGTGTTGAACACGTCTTATCCGCAGATCCGCAAACGCATCGACCTGGAGGCGCTGAAGACCTGCCGGCTCACCCCCGGCGCCCTGGTCCGTTACGACGGACGCCTGCGCCGGGTGGGCAATCCGCTGCGCGATCCCACGTCGGTGCCCAGTCAGGTAGGCGGCCATCTGCTCTCACCGGCCGATGTCTTCCGGCTCAGCCGATATTCCGCGCGGGCGGGGATGCGCTCGGCCGCACACCTGCAGTGTGGCCGCGACGTCAGCGCTGCGCAGGCCTTCCGCGACGCCGGGCTCGGGGGTGCACCGACCGAGCGCTTCCTGGGGCCGTTCCTGTCCGGGGTGCTGCTCGACCGCGAGCTGGTCACCTCGCGGCGCTACGTCGACCTGATCTGGCGCAGCTTCGTGCGGGGAGAGTCGGTGTTGCCAGCCAAGGGCATGGGGGCGATCGGGGCGCAACTCGCGCAAACATTGCCCGCCGGTGTCGTCCGCTTGAACGAGGCGGTCGAGAAGGTGCGCGCCGACGGGATCGACACCGCTGTCGGGTCGGTGTCCGCACGGGCCGTGGTCGTGGCCGCGGACCCGCGGGTGGCCGCAGACCTGCTGGGCCGGCCCGCTCCGACGATGCGCTCGGTGTCCACCTTCTACTACACGGCGCCCGAGCCTCCGCTCGACGAGCCGACGATCGTCCTCGATGGCGAGCGTTCCGGTCCGGTGGTGAACACCGTCGTGCTCAGCGCCGTCAGCTCGGGCTTCGCTCCGCCCGGGCGCGCGCTGATCAGCGCGTCGTCCCTCGACCTGGACGCCGACGAAGGCGACGTCCGCCGGCATCTGTCGCACCTGTACGGGGCGTCGACGCTGGACTGGGAGCTCGTTTCGCGGGTCGATGTGCCCGACGGCCTGCCGGCTCTCCTGCCCGGCCAGACGCTCAACCAGGGCGCGACCGAGGGCGACGTCTTCGTGGCCGGAGACCACCGCACCACCCCGTCGATCCAGGGGGCGATGTCCAGCGGGGCCGCGGTTGCCCGAGCGGTGCGGGCCCGGCTGGGCGTGTAAGTCGGGCTCCGGGGACGGCGGCGGGGGAGCCCGTCTGAGTAGCCAATGTGGGTTCAGTAGCCCATGTGGGCCAGCCCCTGCCGCAGCACCACGTCCTGCCCGCCGGTCATCTCGGCCAGCAGGGCTTCGGCCCGGGCCTCGTCAGGGTCGAACCAGGCCAGATCCAACGCGTCCTGCTGCGGCGCGCAGTCACCCTCGACGGGCACCACGAACGCCAGCGACACGGCGTGCTGGCGCGGATCGTGGAATGCGGTGACGCCTGGGGTGGGGAAGTACTCGGCGACGGTGAACGGCTGCGGTGAAGAAGGGATGCGCGGCAGGGCCAGCGGGCCGAGGTCCTTCTCCAGGTGCCGCATCAGGGCGTTGCGGACCCGTTCCTGGTACAGCACCCGTCCCGACACCAGCGAGCGGCTGATCCGTCCCTCCTGGTTGGCGCGCAGCAGCAGGCCGATTGCGGTGACGGCGCCGTTCACGTCGGTGCGGACCGGGACCGCGTCGATGTAGAGGATCGGCACCCGCTGCCGGGCCGCGTCCAGCTCCTCGGGGGTGAGCCACGAGGTGCCCGCCGGTGAAGTCACATTCGTCATGCCCACTTTCTAGCCTGTCCCACCCACGTGCCGCTGCTACCTCGACCCGTGTCGGTCACGATGGACCCGTCCCCCACCCGCCCCGAAGTGCCGGTCCGGCCCGCCGCGCCTTCTGCTAAACCTGCATTCATGGCATTCGAGTTCACGGTGGCGCCCGAGGTCGAGCAGTGGCGGATGCGCATCGCCGAGTTCATCCGTGCCGTCGTCATCCCCCGGGAGCAGGACGCCTTCGCCCACGGGGTGGACGACAGCCTGCGCCGCGAGCTGCAGAAGGCGGCCCGCGCGGCCGACGTGTGGGCGCCGCAGCTGCCGAAGGACCTCGGCGGCGGCGGGTTCGCCTTCGATGACGTGGCCGTCCTGCTCGAGGAGGCCGGCACCAGCCTGCTCGGCCCTTTGGCGATGAACTGCGCCGCGCCGGACGAGGGCAACATGCACCTGCTCCGCGAGGTCGGCACGGCGGACCAGCACGAGCGCTACCTGCGCCCGCTCGCCGCCGGTGACGTCCGGTCGTGCTTCGCCATGACCGAGCCCCCGCCGGGCGCCGGCTCGGATCCGGCCGCGCTGCGGACGGTGGCCCGGCGGGTGGACGGCGGCTGGCGCATCACCGGCGACAAGCACCTGATCTCGGGCGCGGACGGAGCCGGGTTCGCGATCGTCATGGCGCGCGGCGGCAAAGACGGCGGCGGCGGGGACAGCCCCGATGAGGGCGCGACCATGCTGCTGGTGGACGTGGACAACCCCGGCTTCGTCGTCGGAGCCCACGCCCGCACCATCGACGGCGCATCGATTGGCGGTCATTGCCAGGTTCGCTTCGAGGACTGTCTTGTCGGTGACGACGCGGTTCTCGGCGCGCCGGGCGAGGGCTTTCGCTACGCCCAGGTCCGGCTCGGGCCGGCGCGGATGACCCACTGCATGCGGTGGCTGGGCGCGGCCCGGCGGGCCCACGAGATCGCGGTCTCCCGGGCGGTCGGGCGCGAATTGTTCGGGGCCGCGTTGAGCGAGCACGGCATGGCCCAGGCCCTGATCGCCGACAACGAGATCGACCTGGCTGCGTCCCGGGCCCTGCTCTGGCACGCATCCTGGCAGGTGGCGCACGGCGAACGGGTCACCGAGGAGACGTCGCGGGCCAAGGTGTTCATCAGCGAGGCGGTCGGGCGCATCGTCGACCGGGCCGTCCAACTCGCCGGGGGCATGGGCACCACGGACGAACTCGTCATCGGGCGCATCTACGCCGACGTGCGCTCGTTCCGCATCTATGACGGCGCGTCCGAGACCCACCGGATGGCGATCGCCAAGCGGGTGGCCCGCCGGGCTCGCGCGCAGTGACGGCGGCCGTTGCCGAGCTGCCCGGCCTGCCGCGGGAGCGCATCGATCCGTGGCTGCGGCACACCCTGCCCGCGCTGGCCGGGGACGGCGAGTGGTCGGCGGAGCTCATCAGCGGTGGGCTGTCGAACATCACCTACCGGGTGCACCTGCCCGGCGGCGACGTGATCCTGCGGCGGCCGCCACTCGGCGGAGTGCTGCCCAGCGCCCACGACATGCGCCGGGAGTATCGCGTGATCGCGGCCCTGGCGACCACGGATGTCCCGGTGCCGACGGCGATCGCGCTGGAGCCCGACCCCAGCGTTCTCGGTTGCCCGTTCTACGTGATGAGCGACGTGCCCGGGGAGGTCCTGCGCACGGCCGCGGACACCGCTCGCCTGGACGTCGCCGCCCGCGGGCACCTCGCGGACGAGTTCGTCGCGACCCTGGCCCGGTTGCACGCGGTGGACGTCGATGCGATCGGGCTCGGCGACTACGGCCACGGTGCCGGCTATGCCGGACGGCAGGTGCGGCGATGGGGTCAGCAGTGGCAGCGCTCGCGCCAGCGTGACCTGCCCGACCTCGACCGGCTGGTGGCCGCGCTGGCTGAGCGGGTGCCACGCGAACGTGAGACGACGATCGTGCACGGCGACTACCGCGTGGACAACACCGTCGTCGACCTGGGCGCGAACGACCTGGGCACGAACGACCTGGGCGCGGCGGCGGCGAGCCCGCGGGTCGTCGCTGTCCTGGACTGGGAACTGTCGACCCTGGGCGAGCCGATGGCCGACCTCGCGCTGGCTATGACCTACTGGCACGACCGTGACGACGACGAGCGCGCGTCCATCCCGGTCGCCGTCGGGGTCACCGCGCACGAGGGGTTTCCGACCGCGGCCGAGCTGGCCGCCCGGTACTCAGCGCGCACCGGGCGCGACCTCGACCAGCTGCCGTTCTACCTGGGCCTGGCCGGCATGAAACTGGCGGTGATCCTGGAAGGCGTTGTCGCGCGGCACCGCGGCGGCCACACCGTGAGCGGCGGGTACGACCAGCTGGGCGATGCCGTCCCGGCCCTGGTCGCGCGCGGCCTGCGCGCCCTCAGCGGCGACCCGGCGTGAACCGCGTCGGATCGAGCGAGCCGCGCTGGACCGGGTCGCCGGACCGGGCCGTCCGGTATGCGGCCCGGTTCGCCGGTCTCGCCGCCGGCGGCGCCGACGTCCACGGTGAGGCGACCTTCTGCGCCGAACGGCTCGACCCGGGCGCTCGGGTGCTCGACGCCGGCTGCGGCACCGGCCGGGTGGCGATCCGACTGGCCGAGCTCGGCTGGGACTGCGTGGGGATGGACAGCGACGCCTACATGCTGGACCAAGCCCGCGCCGCGTCCACCTCGGCGCGCTGGGTACTCGGCGATCTGGCGAACACCGACGATCTCGCCGACCTGGGCGGCGCGTTCGACCTGGTCGTCGCCGCGGGCAATGTGATCCCGTTGGTCGCACCCGGCACCGAAGCGGTCGTGCTGGCCAACCTCGCCGGGGTGCTGAGACCGACCGCCGCGCTCGTGGCCGGCTTCGGGCTGGACGCCGCCCACCTGCCGGTGTCGCCGGCGCCGTTCGGCTTGGGCGAGTACGACGCGTGGTGCGCGGCGGCGGGCTTGACGTTGGTGCAACGCTTCGCCGGTTGGGACGGCGCGGCGTACGCCGGTGGCGGCTACGCGGTGAGCGTGCACCGCCGCGCCGCCTGACGCCGTTCGCGCCGCACGCCCGCGAACGCGACCGCGGTGCCCGGACGGGTCAGTCGAACAGGCTGGGCTGGTGCACGCCGGCGACGGCCGGAGTTCGCCCACCTTTGCCGGCAAGTTTCGCGACCCGCCCCGCCCGCGGCCACGACCGGGCGCGACCGTCTGGTGCCACCGCCATGGACTCGACCGCGGGCCAGCGGCGGGCGAGGACATCACGCTGCATCGGCGGCCACGGGGTGTGCGGCGTCGGCGGTGCCACCTGCGGGGCCTCCTGGCCGCAGAGCACCCGCAGCGCCTGGTTGACCATCGTCGTCAGCTGGTGGGCCTCGAACGAAGACCGCACCGCGGGTGCGGCCAGCGGGAGGCACCCTGGCCCTGGCGAGCGGAGATCGAGCGGGACGTCGTCGTGCATGTGCATGACCTGGCAGTTCAGCTCCCACGCGGCGCGGGCGTCGGGGTGGGAAAGGTGGCGCGCCGCGCCGGCCCCGATCGCCGCCCGCACTCGAGCTCCGTCGCCGGCCACTTCGTCGAACGCCGCCCGCGCGGTACCCAGACCGGCCAGCAACCGGGCCGCGGTCTTCGGCCCGATACCGCGGACGCCCGGGAGATTGTCCGACGGGTCGCCGCGCATCGCGGAGTAGTCGCGGTACTGGTCGGGGCGGATGCCGAGCATCATCATCAGCCGTTCGCAGGTGAGCAGTGGCGACGCCTCGACCCCACCGTTGATGATCCGCAGCACCCGGGTGTGGTCGTCGATCAGGGCGAACGCGTCGCGATCGGACGTCATCACCACCGTGGTGGCGCCGACGGTCGGGGCCAGGCGGGCGGCGGACGCCAGTACGTCATCGGCCTCCAAACCGGGCGGCACCACGACCGCTACGCCGAGACCGCGCAGCACCTCAGCCGCGAGCTCGAGCTGCTCGACCAGGGTCGGCAGTTTGTCCGTGCGCGCGGCCTTGTACTGCGGCCAGCGATCCCGCCGGGTGCTGACCTCGGCGTCGTCGAAGCCGACCACGACCACGTCGGGACCGATACGCTCGACCGCGGCCACCAGCTGCGCCAGCAGCCCGCGGACCGCCCACATCGGGCGGCCCTCGCGCGTGCGCAGACCGGTGTGGGCCTGGGCGTGGAAGCTGCGGTGTACCAGCGAGTTGCCGTCGACGGCGAGCCACACCCGTCCGTGCTCTCCCGCCCCGCCGACCATGAGGACACTCTGCCGCACGGGGCCGACACGATGGGGACGCAGGTCACCGGGGGCGGTCGAGTCGCAACGAAGTTCACTCTTCTCGGCGTGTCTACCCCGCCGCGAGCCTGGTACGAGTGAGACTGATGAGTTTGATGGTGCCCTTGTGATAGTTGGGACTGTCCTCTACGGTTGGTCCGCGGTCGTCTTCAGGCGATCCCCCCGCGTCGGCTGATATGTAAGTGATTTTGTCAAGTAGGCATGGCGAGGCGCCGCCCGGG
>CAXULW010000039.1:0-37927 GCA_964252015.1 uncultured Jatrophihabitantaceae bacterium
GAGCTGGGACAGGCAGGCGGCGGTCTCGTTCGGGTACACCAACGCCTCGACCACATTCGGCGGCGCACCCACCTGCGACGCGGGCGTTACCGGCACCGCACCACCCAGAATCTCAGCCCAGGCACCATCCCCACCGAGGGAAGCAGTGACCGCGTCATCGCACACCAGGGCGTCGTAGACGCGGCGGGCGGTCGAGGTCATGACCCCATGGTATCGTATCTATGTTCGAGAGTCAAGGATCAATCAGAGTCAGTAAAGCAAAAAGGACGACCCGTCGAGAACCGCAGTCTCGATCAAGCCCGACGAACAGTAAGCCGGTAACGCTGCAGCTTCAGGAGACCAACTCCCCTCGTCGATGCGCCCTTGAACTTGCCCAACGAGACCTAAGCCGACAACGAAAAGCACCAGGAGGGACCTTCCCCACCAGAAACGCGAGTTAATGCCGGAGAAAAGCCAACTGAGCCCGAACGGACTGCTCAGCCGCGGCCCACAACGACCGGTCGACATCCACGTAAACATCAGCAACAACCGCAGCCGCGCTGGCCGGAACGGGCTCCAGGCCCAGCCGATTCAACGCATCACGCACCTGCCCCAACCGCCGTTCCCGGTGAACCAGATAAGCAGAGGCGGCAACGGCAGCGTCGGAAAGATCGCGGCCGTGACCGGGAAGCACCCGAACCCCACCGAGGTCGGCCAGGCGGTGCAACGAAACCAGATAATCGGCCAGGTCGCCATCCGGTTCGGCGATGACGGTGCTGCCTCGACCCAGGACGGTGTCACCGGTGAGAACGCCGCCATCGTCCCCGCCCAGCAGGAAGGACAACGAATCAGCAGTGTGACCCGGCGTCGCCCACACGCGCAGTTCGACGCCGGCCTCGGCGACGACGTCGCCTTCGTGCAGGCCTTCCCCGCCTAGCTGCCAGCGCGGGTCCAGGGCCGACACGGGGGCGCCGGTGCTTTCGTGCAACCTACGTGCGCCATCGCTGTGGTCGGGATGGCCGTGGGTGAGCAGGATCCGAACGACCTCACCGGCGGCGGCGACCACGGCGTCCAGGTGCGCCGCGTCGTCCGGTCCGGGATCGACGACAATAGCCCGCAGTCCGAACTCGTCCGCGCCGTGGAGGAGCCAGGTGTTGGTGCCCTCGAGCGTCATCGCCGACGGGTTCGCGGCCAGCACCACGCCGACCTGCGGCGTCACCGTCCGCAACGTCTCGTAAGCCCGGCCGAGGTCCCCGGCGTAGTCGCCCATGCCGCTCATGAACCGGCCGCGCGCAGCACGAAGCTGCGTCCGTCGGACAGCCACGCCGTGATCAGGCCGTCGGGGGCCTTCTCCAGCTCGGGCTCGATAGCCGCCAATGACCGCTCGGCCGATGCCGCGAGGACGGCCGCAACGCAGTCGAACGCGATGAGTTCGGACAGGGCAACGAGGGTCGGCGGGAGCATGGGCCGTTCGCCCCGCCCGTGCTCGGCCAGCGCCGCCGCCGGCGTGATCCAGCCGGCCGCGCTGGCTTCCGTGGTCTCGGGGTACGCGGTCGCGCCGGCCGGCAGCGCGGCGACGTAGAAGTGGGTGTCGTACCGGCGCGGCTCTCCGGCCGGGGTGATCCAATGCGCCCATGGGCGGATCAGTTCGACGTCGACGGCCACGTCCAGGGAGGTCAACAAGGCCGTGAACGCCAGCTCATGCGTCTCCACCCGCCGGCGCTGATCCTGCAGCCAACGGGCCGCGTCGCCGACGTGATAGGCCGGGCGGGTGAGTAACACGCCGGTCTCCTCGAACGTCTCCCGGATCGCGGCCGTCATCGAGGCCCGGGCTTGCGCCGGTGAACAACCGAACCGGGCCGCCACCCCAGATCCGTCGAAGCCGTCGGCAGGGATCACGGCGTCGGCAGGGGGGGCGTCACGGCCCACGGCATCGTCAGGGCTCACGGCGTCGGCAGGGAAATCGGCCGGGTCGACCCGACCGCCCGGGAACACGCTGGCCCCGCCGGCGAAGGCAAGCCCACGAACCCGACGCAAGAGCCACACCTCAAGACCCGCGGCGGCGTCGCGCATGAGGATCACCGTGGCGGCCAGGTGAACCGGCGCCTGCGGATCGGATTCTGGCTGACCGGGCGGAGTCGACACGGCTACGGGGCGATCTCGACGATCAGATCGACCTCGACGGGCGCGTCGAGCGGCAGCGCCGCCACGCCGACGGCCGCCCGGGCATGCCGGCCGGCCGCGCCGAAGACCTCGACCAGCAGATCGCTGGCCCCGTTGATCACGCCGGGATGGCCGATGAACTCCGGCGCGGACGCGACGAAACCGCCCACCCGGACCACGCGGACGACCCGGTCCAGCCCGACCAGGTCGTCGATGGCGGCCAGCGCGTTCAGGGCACACACCCGAGCCAGGGCGTTCGCCTGCTCGGCGCTCACCCCGGCGCCCACCTTGCCGGTGACCTCGAGCCGGCCGTCCACGAACGGCAGCTGCCCGGCGGTGTAAACCAAAGCGCCAGTCTGCACGGCGGGGACGTAACTTCCGGCCGGCGTCGCCACCGTCGGCAGCCGCAGTCCGAGTTCGGCCAGTCGTTGCCGCGCAGTGCCCATGACCGGCACCGTACCCGCGTGCGTAGGCTCGATCCGTGTCCGCTCACCGCGCCGCGCGCCCCGCCCGCACCGCCCGCGCCGCCCCGTGAGCAACGACACGAGCCGCGACACCAGCACCGACACGACCAGCGCCGGGAGCGGCGGGCAAGCGGCGCTGCACATCGTCACCGGCAAGGGCGGGACGGGCAAGACGACTGTCGCGGCCGCGTTAGCCATCGCCCTGGCCGGACGCGGGCAGCGCGTGCTGCTGATCGAGGTCGAAGGTCGCCAGGGCCTGGCCCAGCTCTTCGACGTCCCGCCGCTGCCGTACGAGGAGACCCGGGTGGCGACGGCGGGGCGGGGCGGGTCGGTCTACGGGCTGGCTGTCGACCCAGAGCTGGCCATGCTCGAATACCTCGAGATGTTCTACAACATCAAGCGGGCCGGACGGGCGCTGCGCAGCATGGGAGCGGTCGATTTCGTCACCACCATCGCCCCGGGGCTGCGCGACGTGCTGCTCACCGGCAAGGTCAAGGAGGCGGTGACGCGGCGGCAGAAGGACGGCCAGAGCACCTACGACGCCGTCATCCTCGACGCCCCGCCGACCGGGCGAATCCGGCAGTTCCTGGACGTGACCAAGGACGTGGCCGGGCTGACGAAGGTGGGCCCGATCCACCGGCAGAGCCAGGGCGTGATCAAGGTGCTGCACAACCGGCGCAGCCGCATCCACCTGGTCACCCTGCTGGAGGAGATGCCGGTGCAGGAGAGCCTCGACGCGGCGGCCGAACTGGGCGCCGGTGGCTTCCACCTGGGCACCGTGATCATCAATCGGGCCCAGCCGGAACTGGTCCGCGACGGGCTGGTCAAGCGCACCCGCACCGGTCGCCCGAGCGATCTGCCCATGCTCACCGAGGGCCTGGCCGCGGCCGGCGTGGACACCGCCCTGGCCGGTGCGCTGGCCGACGAGCTCGGCGACTTCGACCTGCGCCAGCAGGTACAGCGGGAGAACGCGGAACGGCTGGATGCCCTCGACCTGCCCGCGGTCCGGCTGCCCGAGCTGATCCCGCCGGTCGATCTGGGCGGGCTGTACGAGCTGGCCGAAGTGCTGGCCACCGAGATGGCCGCCGATCAGATCGAGCCCGCGTGACCCGTCCACCCGGGCTCGACCTCGGCGCGCTGCTGGCCGATCCGAGCACCGAGGTCATCGTCACCTGCGGTAGCGGCGGCGTCGGCAAGACCACCACCGCGGCCGCGCTCGGGCTGCGCGCGGCCGAATCGGGACGCCGCGTCGTCGTCCTCACCATCGATCCGGCCCGCCGCCTGGCCCAGTCGCTGGGCCTGCGCGAGCTGGACAACACCCCCCGCCGGGTCAACGGAATCGACGACCGCCAGGGCGGCCAGCTCTTCGCGATGATGCTGGACATGAAGCGGACGTTCGACGACGTCGTCCTGTCCCATTCCACGCCCGAGCGGGCCGAACAGATCTTCGCCAACCCGTTCTACCAATCGCTGTCATCCTCGTTCGCGGGGACGCAGGAGTACATGGCCATGGAGAAGCTCGGCCAGCTGCGCCAGCTGGGCTTGGCCGGCGACGCGCCGGAGGGGCGGCGCTGGGACCTGATCATCGTCGACACCCCGCCCTCCCGGTCCGCCCTGGACTTCCTCGACGCCCCCAACCGCCTTGGCCGCTTCCTCGACGGACGGATGATCCGGCTGCTCACCGCGCCGGCCCGGGCCGGCGGCAAGGCCTACCTGAAGGTGGTGACGGCGTCGTTCACCCTGTTCACCCGGTTGATCACCAAGATCCTCGGCGGTGAGTTGCTCAACGACGTGGCCTCCTTTGTGGCGTCGTTGGAGACGATGTTCGGCGGGTTCCGGGAGCGGGCCGAACACACCTACGAGCTGCTCAAGGCCCCGGGCACCGCGTTCGTCGTCGTGGCCGCGCCCGAGCCCGACGCGCTGCGGGAGGCGTCGTTCTTCGTCGATCGCCTGTCGGCCGAGCAGATGCCACTGGCCGGTGTGGTCATCAACCGCGTCCACTTCGCGGCCAAGGGACTGACCGCCCGCGCCGCCGAAGCCGCCGCCGACCGGCTGGCCGAACAAGCGCCGGATGACGCCCGGTCCCAGCGTGCGGCCGCGCTGGCCGAGACCGCCCTGCGGGTCCACGCCGACCTGGCCGCGGCGGCCGAAGCCGACCGCCGGATGTCGCGCCGGTTCTCCTCCGCGCACCCGTCCGTGGCGCTCACCGAGGTGGCGGCGCTGGCCTCGGACGTGCACGATCTGGACGGCCTGCGCCGCATCGCCGACCTGCTCGCGCCCGAGCCCCGCTGACCACGTCGCTTCTGGTCAGTTAACCCGCGTAGAGCGGGTTAACTGACCGAAAGCGGGCGCCACAGGGCCCGCCCAGCCGCGTAACAGCTCGCCACGACCGCACCGGAAACTGGACGCGGGACGGTAATCTCTATCTGCGTGGCATCTACGACGGCAATGTTGAAGACGACGGCCCTGCTCAAACTCATCGTCGTCGTGGTGGCAACCGGCCTCGTCGCCTCCCTGTTCTTCGTGCCGTACATCGCCGGCATCGGCTTGGCCAGCAACACCGTCACCAACAAGTTCCTCGACGAGCAGTGCACCCTCAAGCCGGCCACCCTCGACCAGACGACGTCGATCTACGCGAACGACGGCACGACGCTGATCGCCACGCTGTTCAAGGACGACCGCAAACCGGTCAGCCTGAAGACGGTGCCCAGGTTGGCCCGGCAGGCGCTGATCGACACCGAAGACCGCCGGTTCTACACCCACCACGGCCTCGACCTGCGCGGCCTGGCCCGAGCCGCGGTGAACGACTCCGGCGACAACTCGACCCAGGGCGCGTCGACGCTGACCCAGCAACTGGTCAAGCAGATCCGGTTCTACGACGCCGGTTCCAACGTCGCGCTGCAAAACGCGGCCACGGCCCAGACCACCGACCGCAAGATCTACGAGGCCAAGTGCGCGCTCAAGCTCGAACAGGAACTGACCAAGAACCAGATCCTCGAGCAGTACTTCAACATCGCCTACTTCGGCGAACAGAGCTACGGCATCGCGATCGCCGCCCGCAACTACTTCGGGTTGTCCTCGCCGGCCAAGTTGACGGTTCCGCAGGCGGCCATGCTGGCCGGACTCGTGCGCAGCCCGTCGACCTACGACCCGTTCACCAACTACACCGCCGCCCGGGACCGGCGTAACGAAGTCCTCGACAACATGGTCGTCGCCGGCGACCTGACCGCGGCGCAAGCCACTCGGTACAAGGCCACCGGTCTCGGCCTCGACGACAGCAACCACGCCCACGTTGGTGCCCAGGGCTGCTCCTACGCCCGCGACGACCTGATCAGGAACGTCGGGTTCTTCTGCGACTACGCGCTGAAGTGGCTCACCACCACCGGCGGCCTGACCATGAACCAGGTTCAGACCGGCGGCTACAAGATCGTCACCTCGATCGACCCGAAGCTGCAGAACACGGCCACCGCCGCGGAATGGAAGGCGTTTCCGGCCAGTTCGCCCACCGCGCTGGTGCAACCCTCGGTCGACCCGAGTACCGGTGAGGTCACCTCGTTCATCACCAACAAGCGCTACAACTACCAGAACAAACACCCGTCCAGTGACCGGAGTTACACCGTCAACCCGCTGTTCACCAACGCCACCGGCGGTTCCGGCTCCACGTACAAGCTCTTCACCCTGATTGCCGCCCTGACCGCCGGTATCCCGACCACTCAACCGGTGACCACCCTCGGGCCCAAATACTTCCCCAAGAATTGCAACGAGGACACGACCAACAAAGCGAACGGGATCACGGTCTCGAAGTCCGAGGGTGTGACGAACAACCTGCGCACCGGGTTCATCAAGTCGTCCAACAGCTTCTTCGTCGGCGTCGAGGATCAGCTGTTCGACTGCGATCTGTCGACGATCGTCAAGACGGCGCAGAACCTCGGCGTCACCGCCTTCGACACCGTGCCGAGGAAGGACAACCCGAAGCACCTGCCCCTGTCCCAACTGATCGTCCAGGGCAACCAGTACACGTTCACCCTGGGCCAGGACTCGATCAGCCCGCTGGAGTTGACCCGGGCCTATAGCGCAGTGGCCAACGACGGGACGCTATGCCAGTCGCGCCCGATCCTGTCGATCACGGCGGCGGACGGGAAGACGGTGCCGTTCAAGCAGGCCACCTGCACGCGCAAGATGAGCAAGTGGGTTGCCCGGACCGCGTTGAGCATCATGGTGGGCGTCACCACCCAGGGCACGGCCCGGCACGACATGTATGACGCCTTCTACAGCAAGCACCCCTCGTACAAGTACCCGGTGGCCGGCAAGACCGGAACCAACAACGCCACGGACAAGTACGGCAAGGACAACAAAGAGAACGCCGCACTGTGGTTCGTCGGCGTGACGCCGAACCTGGTAGCGGCCAGCGCCATGTTCAACCCGGACTTCCCCACGAAATCGATCCGCGGCGTGCCGGGCTTCCCCGGCGAACAAGCGGCCCGCGACGCCTTCGGATCGGTGTCGTCGGTGTTCTGGTCCAAATCGTTCGGCCCCACGGTGACCCAACATCAGTGGAGCTGGCCCACCGCCGACAGTTTCGAAGGCGCCGAGCAGGTGCCGTCGGTGCGCGGGAGGTCGGTGGAGGACGCGGTAGAGCGTCTCAAGGATGCCGGTTTCAAGCCCGTGGAATACCCCGTGCGGTGCGGCAGCAGCGTCGTCCCCGGCTTCGTCGCGTATGCCGGCCCGGGCTACGCCGCGAAGGGCGACACGGTCTACTACTGCATCAGCGACGGCAAATCGCTGGTCAGCAAGCCCAAGCCCAAGCCGAAACCAAAGCCCACGACGCCGCCGACGACCACGCCGCCCACCACGCCTCCCACGACGCCTCCGACGACACCTCCGACGACTCCGCCCACCAAGACCCCACCTACGAAGACACCGCCCAAGAAGACGCCACCGAAGAAGAAGCCGCCCGCTCCGGGTGCCACCTACGGCGGACTGAGTCCGTAGCTGTCAGCGGGGACCGATCAACGGCTGGCACCAGCTGGGCCGACCAGTCGGCTCAGCTGCTCAGCTGGGACACGTCTGCCGAACAGGGGCTCAGGTCGTCAGCTGGCGCTTGACCTCGTCGCTGACGCGTCGTCCGTCGGCCCGACCGGCGACCGCAGGCTGCACCAGCTTCATCACCGCACCCATGGCGCGCGGACCGTCCGCGCCGGCTTCGGCCACCGCCGCGCGGACCAGGTGGGCGAGCTCGTCGTCGGACAGCTGGGTGGGCAGGTACTCGTCCAGGACGGCCCCCTCGGCCCGTTCCCGCTCAGCCAGTTCCGGGCGCCCGGCCGCGGCGAAGGCTTCCGCCGACTCGCGGCGCTTCTTGGCCTCCCGGGTTATCACGCGGACCACGTCGTCCTCGCTGAGTTCGCGCGCCTGCTTGCCGGCAACCTCCTCCGACCGAACCGCGGCCAGGGTCATCCGGACCGTGGCCAGGCGTAGCTCGTCGTGGGCCTTGAGGGCCGTGGTGAGGTCGGACTGCAGTCGGGTTTTCAAGTCGGACATGAACCCCACCGTACATTTGACCCCATGAATCGCCTGGCCATTTCTGGGGTCTCGATCGCTGGCTCCGGCCTGGCCGCGTTGGCGTACGGCGGGCTGATCGAGCGCAACGCCTTCACGCTGCGGCGCTTCGACGTGCCCGTGCTGGCGCCCGGCTCGGAACCTGTGCGCGTGCTGCACGTCTCCGATCTGCACATCACCGCCGCCCAGTCCCGCAAGCAGCGCTGGATCTCGGCGCTGGCCGACCTCGAGCCCGATCTGGTCGTCAACACCGGAGACACCATTTCCGACCCCGCCGCCATCCCCGAGATCCTGCGGGCGCTGGAGCCGCTGGCCGCGTTCCCGGCCGTCTTCGTGCCGGGTAACAACGACTACTTCGAGCCCACCCGGGGCATGCCGACGCGCTACTTTCAGCGGGAAAAGGTGGAGCTGTTCGGTCCGAACATGCCGTGGCCGGAGCTGGCTGCGGCCATGTCCGATCAGGGCTGGACCGATCTCACCCACCGGCGGGTCACCGTGTCGGGACGCGGGTTCGAGGCGGCACTGGCCGGCACCGACGACCCGCACCTGAAACGGGCCGACTACGACCTGATCGCCGGTCCGGCTGATCCGTTCGCCACGGTCCGGATCGGCGTCATGCACTCCCCCGAGCCCGCGCTGATGAGCCGCTTCGCCGACGACGGTTACGACCTGGTACTGGCCGGCCACACCCACGGCGGCCAGGTCCGCGTCCCGTTCGGTCCGGCCATCGTCACCAACTGCGGTATCGACGTGCACCGCGCCCGCTGGCTGCATCGCTGGGACGAACGGATGTGGTTCCACGTCTGCGCCGGGCTCGGGACGAACCCGTTCATGCCCATTCGTTTCGCCTGCCGGCCGGAGGCGGCGCTGCTCACGCTGATCGCTCGTGCCGGCTGAGCCAGCCCGCGTGCTGGACGCCGACCGGGTCGAGACCCTCGCCCGGATCGAGGCACTGGGTCGGGAGCACGCCGGTATCGTCGCCGCGTCGGCCGACGCCAATGCCGACGACGAGCACGATCCCGAGGGCGCGACGATCGCGTTCGAGCGCGCTCAACTCGACGCGGTACTCGACCAGGCCCGGCGCCATCTCAGCGACCTCGACCTGGCGCTGGCCCGGGTCGCCGCCGGGGTGTACGCGACGTGCGAGATCTGCCGCGGCCCGATCTCGACCGGGCGACTGGACGCACGTCCGGTCGCCCGCACCTGCATCGAATGTGCGCGGTCCGCGCGCTGACCCAGTTACCCAGTTGACCCGGCCGGCCCGGTCCACCCCGACGCGCGCCGTGGTCGGTACCGATTCTTGGCCCGGGTTGCGCTCTGGCGGTCCGAATGGCTGCGCCGCGGCCGTCGGCTATGCTGGTCCAGGCCCTCGGGGTGTGGCGCAGCTTGGTAGCGTGCTTCGTTCGGGACGAAGAGGCCGCAGGTTCAAATCCTGTCACCCCGACCAATGTCACCCCGACCAGAAAAGACCGCCCGCGAGCCTGTGGAGAACGCCTTCGGGCGGGTAATGTCACGCCCCCACCGGGAATACGGCCGAGGGCCAAGCACCAAAGTGTTCGGTGCCGACAATCCCGATCGGGGCGGTTCATCGAGAGTCCTTGACGCTAGGGACTAAGTTCTGATCCCATCCCTGCTCGGGTGTCCGGCGGCTCGAGCGCCCCGGCATGCCGTTAGCACATCCGTTAGCCCTCGTCGTCTGTTCGCATCTGCTCCGGAAAGGGTTCTCCATGACTCAGCCGCGCACGCCCGTCGTATTCATCCACGGACTATGGCTGCACTCGACGAGTTGGCGGCCATGGCTGGACGTCTTCCGTGACGCCGGTTACGAACCGATCGCGCCCGGCTGGCCCAACGAACCAGACACGGTCAAGGGCGCACGAGACGAGCCTGAGCGCGTCGCCAATATTGGCATCGAGGATGCCACCGCGCACTTTGCCAAGATCATCGATTCCCTCGACGGCGAACCGGTCATCATTGGCCACTCTTTCGGTGGGTTGATTACCGAGAAGCTGCTCGGTCAGGGGATCGGCGCGGCCGGGGTGGCCATCGACCCGGCCCAGATCAAGGGCGTGCTGCCGTTGCCGCTGTCCCAATTGCGTTCCGGCCTGCCCGCATTGGGTAACCCCGCCAACCTGCGCAAGGCAATCTCCTTGACCCGCAAGGAGTTCCGGTATGGGTTCGGCAACGCGTTGCCCGAAGAGGAGTCCGATCAGCTTTACGACGCCTGGACGATTCCTTCGCCGGCCCGACCCCTGTTTCAGGCCGCCGCGGCTAATTTCGTCCTGCACTCGGAGGCCAAGGTGCAAACCGGCAACGAGTCACGCGGGCCCCTGCTGCTCATCTCCGGCACCGCCGACCACACTGTTCCCGATGTGGTAACCCGATCCACGCTCAAGCAGTATCGCGACTCCACCGCGGTCACCGAACTGCAGCAATTCGAAGGACGCGGGCATTCATTGACGATCGACCACGGTTGGCGGGACGTCGCCGACGCGGTTCTGCTGTGGTTGTCGGTGCAACGTCTCGGGTCCACCGCTGCGGGCAGCTGAGCGCGGGACCTGTGCACACACGCTGAAATGCGATCTTTCCGTTGCCGAAGATCAGCGGCCTATCTGCCATTGCCGCATTGCTCAACCTGTCCGAGTTCCTTTGCCAAGCGGTCGGTTCGGCACGCGTCGAGGACGCGGCAACCCTTACCGCGGTCGCGAAAGATGAACATACTTCGCTAGCGGGGCACTGGGCCGGTGGCCAGATTCCGGCCCGGCCGAGTGGTCGGGAAATGTCGGCACGGCACGGCTTACAGCAGGATTAGGCGCAACGTGATTGACTAATAGCATGGCGAAGAAGACTGAAGTAGTCGTGACCATGACCGATGACCTCGACGGCGGTAAGGCGGAGTCGTCCGTAGCATTCGCTTTCGAGGGCACGTCGTACGAGATCGACCTCGGCAAGCGCAATCTGTCGGCTATGCAAAAGGCGTTCGCTCCGTACATCTCGGCCGCGCGCAAGGTCCCCTCTCCGCGCCGTTCATCGGCGCGCTCGGTACCCGTGCGGTCCTCGAAAGAGGACCTGTCCGCGATCCGTGAGTGGGCCAAGGCGAACGGACACCAGGTGTCTGACCGAGGGCGCATTGCCGGCGACGTTCAAGAGGCTTACCGCGCCGCGCATTAGCGGTTAGCTGAAGCCGACCGGGCTGTGTATCGGTTGGTTATCGCGGTGCGGCAACGGCGGCGGTCCGTCGGTCACTAGACTCAGTCGGCGTGTCCGGAATCGCCCATCCTGTCGTCGTCGTCGGTGATCCCGTGCTGTCCCGTCCGACGGCTGAGGTCACCACGTTCGACGATGAACTGGGCCAGTTGGTCGACGACATGTTCGCCACCATGGCGGTAGCTGAGGGCGTCGGGCTGGCCGCCCCGCAGATCGGCGTCAGCCGCTCCGTGTTCGTCTACGACTGCCCGGACGAATCCGGTGAACGGCAGCGGGGGCACGTCGTCAACCCCGTCATCGTCTCCACCGAGGGTCCGCTCGACGAGCGCGAGGAAGGCTGTCTGTCCGTCCCGGGTCCGTACCACGACCTGGCCCGGCCCTCGCGGGTGACCGTCCGCGGCGTCGACCGGCACGGCAAGCCGCTCAAGGTCAGCGGCTCGGGCTTCTTCGCGCGCTGCCTGCTGCACGAGACCGACCACCTGCGCGGGCTGCTTTTCATCGACCACCTGCCGCGCAACCGCCGTCGCCGGATCATCCGCGAGATCGAACCGTTCGAGTGGAACGCCCCCGTCCGCTTCTGACCCCGATCCGGGTGCACACGTGGTCACCCAGTGTCCATCTGTGCACCCAGATCGAGGATCGTTGACAGAACGTAGTCAGGTCGCTCAGTCAGGTCCGCCCAGGTGAACCGCAGCACGGTCCAGCCGAGCGCGACCAGGCTGTTTTGGCGCTGCCTATCCCGACGGAAACGGTCGACGTCCGAGTGATAGGCCCAGCCGTCCACCTCTATCGCCAGCTTGCGCTCGACGAAGGCCACGTCGACGACGATGGCCGCACCGTCGACGAGCAGAATTCGATGGTTCGGTTTCCAGCCGGTCAGACCCCCTCGACGCAGGATGCCGTGCAGTAGCCGCCCAGAGTGCGCGGCGGCCCCGTCGCCGAGCTGCGCGCGGAGCCGGCGCAGGCGTGGGTTGCCAGGTCGGCCCGGACACGCGGTCACCCGGCGGTCGAGGTCATCCGCACGCAGCCAACCCTCTTGCAGGCCCCGGTCGAGCAGCCGCGAGCCGTCGCTGTCACGGCGGGCGGCGCTGATCAGATCCAGCAGCGTCCACGAGCGCGTCGTGATGGGCAGCTCACCACGAGTGGTGCGCGCCCACTCAGGCAATACGACGCGGTGGGTGACGATCCACGCCGGCGCGTGGGACCGCAGGTCGTGATCGACGCAGACGTGGACTCGAGAGGGCGGGTCATCGATTTGGCTCCACAGATGTCCAGCACTGTGAAAGCCCACGACACCTTCAGTCAGAAGGACCGCCGCCCACACCTGCGCCGCCCGCGTGAGCGGAGCCTCCCGGGCAAGGAACACGCCGTCGGCCAAACGCTTCAGTTGACCGCGCTCGGTCAGTCGACTTACCTCTCGGTCACTTGCACCGTTGCTACGCAGTTGCGTCCGGCTGATGACGCCGTTCTGCGCGACGGCGAGGGGATCCCAATCCATTGCGCCAGAATGCCGGGCCGGCGAGGGCCCGAGCCGATCGTCCCCAAATCACGATCCGGGTGCACAGATGGACTCCAGTCGTCCTTGTTTGCACCCGATTCGTGCTAGGAGGTGAGGAGTTCGGCGATCTGGACGGCGTTCAGGGCGGCGCCCTTGCGCAGGTTGTCGCTGCTGATGAACAGGGCCAGGCCGCGGTTGTCGTCGACGGTGGAGTCCTGCCGGACGCGGCCGACGAAGCTCGGGTCCTGGCCGGCCGCCTGCAACGGCGTCGGCACGTCGCTCCACTGCACGCCCGGGGCCTTCTGCAGCAGCTCGATGGCCCGCTCGACCGGCAGGGGCCGTGCGAACTCGGCGTTGATCGACAGTGAGTGGCCCGTGAACACCGGTACCCGCACGCAGGTGCCCGACACCCGCAGTGCCGGGATCGACAGGATCTTGCGCGACTCGTTGCGCAGCTTCTGCTCCTCGTCGGTCTCCAGGGAACCGTCGTCGACGATCGAACCGGCCAGCGGCAAGACGTTGAACGCGATGGGGGCCACGTACTTCACCGGAGCCGGGAACGTGACCGAGGCACCGTCGCGGGTCAGGTCGGTGGCGCTGTCGACGACCTGGCGCACCTGCTTGTCCAGCTCGTCCACCCCGGCCAGTCCGCTGCCCGAAACGGCCTGGTAGGTCGAGACGACCAGGCGCTCGAGACCGGCCTCGTCGTGCAGCACCTTCAGCACCGGCATGGCCGCCATGGTCGTGCAGTTCGGGTTGGCGATGATGCCCTTGGGCGCGCGGCGGGCGGCGTCCGGATTGACCTCGCTGACGACCAGGGGCACGTCCGGGTCCATCCGCCAGGCCGAGGAGTTGTCGATGACGATCGCGCCGGCGGCGGCGAAGCGCGGGGCCTGCACCTTGGACGTGGCGCCGCCGGCCGAGAACAGCGCGATGTCGATGCCGGACAGGTCGGCGGTCTCCGCGTCCTCGACGACGATGTCGTGGACGCTGCCGTCGCGGCCCACCCACGGCAGGGTCGTCCCGGCCGAGCGGGCCGAGGCAAAGAAGCGGATTTCGTCCACCGGGAAGCGACGCTCGGCCAGCAGGCGGCGCATGACGCCACCGACCTGGCCGGTGGCTCCGACGACAGCGACGCGGCTCATGTGAAAAGACCTTCCGATCGTGCAGCGAAGTGGACGGGACGGGCTGGTTCAGCGGCCGGTGCCGCCGTAGACGACGGCGGTCTCGTCGTCCGAGCCGAGCTCGAACGCGTCGTGCACCGCGCGGACCGCGGCGTCTAGTTCGACGTCGCGGCAGATGACCGAGATGCGGATCTCGGACGTGGAGATCATCTCGATGTTTATGCCGGACTCGGCCAGCGCCGCGAACAACTTGGCCGAGACGCCGGGGTGCGAGCGCATGCCGGCGCCGATGAGGGACAGCTTGCCGATGTGGTCGTCGTAGGTCAGATCCTCGAAGCCGACCTCGGCCTGGATCTTGCGCAGCGCCGTCGACACGTTCACGCCCTCGGTCTTGGGCAGCGTGAACGAGACGTCGGTGATGCCCGTGCCGCGGGTGGACACGTTCTGCACGATCATGTCGAGGTTGACGCCGACGTCGGCCAGGGACTTGAAGATCGTCGCCGCCTGACCGGGCTTGTCGGGCACGCCGACGACGGTGACCTTGGCCTCGCTGCGGTCGTGGGCAACCCCGGAAATGATGGCCTGTTCCAACGGAAGATCCTCCATCGAGCCGGCGACGATCGTGCCGGGTTTGGTCGAGAACGACGAGCGGACGTGAATGGGCACCTGGTAACGACGGCCGTACTCGACACAGCGCAACATCAGGATCTTGGCCCCGCAGGCGGCCATCTCCAGCATCTCCTCGTAGGTGATGGTGTCGAGACGGCGGGCGTTGGGGACGATGCGCGGGTCGGCGGTGAACACGCCGTCCACGTCGGAGTAGATCTCGCAGACGTCGGCCCTCAGCGCCGCGGCCAGCGCCACGGCGGTCGTGTCCGAGCCGCCGCGCCCGAGCGTGGTGATGTCCTTTGTGTCCTGCGAGACGCCCTGGAACCCGGCGACGATGGCCACGTTGCCGGCGGCGACCGAGGCCTGGATGCGACCGGGGGTGACGTCGATGATGCGGGCCCGGCCGTGCGCGGCCGTGGTGAGCACGCCGGCCTGCGAACCGGTGAACGATTGGGCGGTGTAGCCGAGGGAGTTGACGGCCATGGCCAGCAACGCCATCGAGATCCGCTCGCCCGCGGTGAGCAGCATGTCGAGCTCACGACCGTCGGCGACCGGCGAGACCTTCTCGGCCAGGTCGAGCAGGTTGTCCGTGGTGTCGCCCATGGCGGAAACCACGACGACGACGTCGTTACCAGCGCGCCGGGTGTCGACGATGCGCTCAGCTACGCGCTTGATCCGTTCGGCGTCAGCGACCGAGGAACCGCCGTATTTCTGCACGACGAGTCCCATCAATCCTCCAACCTGGCCAACTGGACGCGATGCAGCGCTCGAGCCCAGGGTACCGACCCGCGCCGAAGACAAATTCCGAACGATTACGCCGGGACACGATTCCGGGGCTCAGGAAGACGAGGGTGACGGTGCCATGTCGACGTCGTCGTCCGCGGCCGTGGCCTGCCCGCATTGGGTGGCGACGGAGATACGAACCAGGCTGCTGGTGGGCGAACCCATCGCCGCCAGGCCAACCTTCTTGTCCTTCTCCGCGTCGACGACCGTGAACGCACCACCGGGCTCGGCCGGTGAGGTGACAAAACCCCGCGCCTTGAGTTCCGCCGTAAGTGCCGGCAGCAGAGTATCCCCGGTTTGCCCGTCTGGTGCTTCGAAGTCCCGCGAGATCGAGAAGTACTTCATGCCGGTCAACGGGGCCTTGCAGTCCGATGGCGGCCCATCGCTGACGGTCTGCTTCACGGGCACGCCCGGCGCGACCGCGTGCGCGAGCGTGGCCACCAGCTGCCGGGCCTGCTCGAGGTAGAAGATCGCCGTCTGGGTACTTTCGGTCACTGAACTGCCTTTCGTCTTGCCGTCACCGGGAGATGACGTGCACGCCACGACGGTCGCGGCGACGACCGCTGACACGGCGAACCACCGCAGCGACCGGCAACCCGGCGCCGTCACGAGACCCAACTCCAGACCTTCTTCGCCCCGGACTCCACGGCGTTCGTCGCGTTGCGCACCCCGGTGTCGACGTTGTTGGCGATGACGTTGTCCAGATGGGCCACGCCGCCGATTATCGAGGAACCGGGCCCGTGATAGTCCCGAGCCGCGGTGTCCAGAACCGGTCCGAGCGGGTTGACCAGGATCCGCGCCGCAGCGCCGGCATAGTCGCTCGCGCCGGGGTGCTGGATGTCGGACTGGGTGACCTTGCCGTCGATGACCGCGGCGATGTCCTGTACCGCCTTGGTGCCCGGGTCGAAGTACTCCGAGTGACCGGACACACTCGGCAGGCCGGGCGCGTTGGTGGCCAGGCGGGTGCCGCCGAAGGTGGGCGAGGTCGGGTCGTTACCGAACCCGGCGAGGTTGTTGGCGACGAAGTCCCCCGGCGCCTGTTCGGCGAAGAACTGTCCGGGTTTCAAGTGCAGCTCGCTGACCTCGTCGACCGTCATTCCCGGTGACCCGGCCGTGACGACGTTCGTCGGCTTCAACCCGTCGTTGGCCAGTGCTACGCCCGCGACGACCGAGCCGTAGGAGTGGGCGACGATGGTGAGGCTCTGGTTGCTGCCCAACTGCAGGCCGCCGGTCGAGAACGCGGTCAGCGCCGTGGCGCCCGTCTCGGCCCGCCCGGTGAAGCCGGCGGTGGCCTTGTCCAACGTGCCGTGGTCACCCGGATCGTCGTAGCCCTTCCACATGATCACGGCACTGTCCGGGCCGGCCGTCATCTGGATGGTCTTCGCGGAGTTGACCCAGCCGGGCACGTTGCCGTCGTCGCCCACGCCGGGCACGAACAGGGCTATGTGGGAGGCGTCGATGTTGCCCCACAATACGCCGTAATGATCTTGACTCGGGTCGTACATGACCAGGCTGCTTCCGGTACGCAGCAATCCCTTCAACAGCGTGACCTTGGCCGTGTCACCACTGAGCTCGGCCGCGGCCAGGTCGCTCTCGGCCCGGGCGTGATTGGACGTCGCCCGGTCGGGCAGGGGAATGCCGTTGGTGTTGCCGACGATCGCCGGCCAGTCGGCGATGTAGTCGCTCCGCTGTTCCGGCGGTAGGCCCGCCCACCACGCGGTGATCTGGGCCGGGGTCTTGCCAGTGAGGTCAGGTTTCGTGGTGGCCATCTTCAGGTCGAACGCCGATAGCAGCGACAATCCGTTCAGGCCCAGCAGATCATTCAGGCCGACCGCGCTGTAGGTCGAGCCGCGGTAGGCGTGCCCGGTCACCGTCGCGGTGAGGGCTTCGGAGCAGGTGGTCGTCGCGGTGTTGGCCTTGCGTACCAGGGCGTTGTAGTCGTCGGTCAGGCTGTTGATCGCCCGCTGGGTCTTGCCCTCGTCCGAAGTGATCGACTTGCGGTACGAGGTGAGCTGCGCGGCGTCCATGTCGTTGACTTCGGCGAAGCGGCCCGACCGGCTCATCTCGTTCTGCTCGGCCGTCATGACCGCGTTGGCCTTGCTCAACGATGCCCGCAGGGCGTCGACTTGCAATCGGATCGAGGCCAGCGTCGAGCGGTACGTCTCGACCGCCGTCGACGCCGCGGCGAAGTCCGTCGAGACCGTGGTCAACACGGTGTGCAGTTTGCCCAGGTCGCCGGCCGCTGCGGTGGCCGCGTCGGACACCCAATTCGCCTTCATGCTCGCGGATGCCTCGGTCAACGTCGTCAGCACCGTATCGACGGTGCTCTTCTCGCTGTCGAACGCACACGACACCCGGATCAGATCGAGCGGGTCGTCACCCGGATAAGGAAAATCGCCGCTCACAGTGGGCCGCCGATCTGGACCGTCATTCGGCGAACCGGGCGAACGGTCCGCGCACTTCGACCTCTACCTGCTCGATCATGGTGGCGGCTTTGCCCACCGATCCGCCCAGCAGCCGCAACTCCATACCGACCTTCGGAACGGCCTCGTTCCAGGCCTTCTGAACGGTGCTCAGCGCCGGGCTGATGCTGTTTCCGGCCGGTGGCGCCGGTAGGGAGCCGACCGCCGCGGCGAGGTTGGTGGCCACGTTCTCGACCGTCGGACCCAATGCGGTGACGGTGGCGGCGGTATTCACCTTGAGGTTTCGGGTGCTGCCGACCTGGTAACCGCCCACGTGCCCCCGCCCCTTCGAAGTCGGTGCTCCCGGCCGCGCCGGGCCGGTTCGCTTCCTACCCCCGCTATCTTTCGGCAAACCTGGCAAACGGTAAAACTGTGCGCAGGGCAGGCGTCACGTCCACTGCCCGGCCCAGACCGCCATGACCCCGGCGAACACCGTGAAGCCGATGCCGACGACCAGCGTCGACGTGATCGCCTGGCCGTAGACGGCGAACGGCGTGTCCGGATCCGCGGGGTCGATGAGCAGGTCGACGGTGGATCCGATGTCGGCCGAGCCGCTCTGGTTGGCCACCCGCGACTCGTGCTGGCGGCCGGCGAATTCGTACTGGACCACCGGGGTGAGCTGGTACAGCCCGTAGTACGCGCGGTACTTCGGGTCGATCGCGGTCACCTCGCCCACGACCGGGTGGCCGATCTTGCGCACGCGTCGCTGCTTCGCCCATCCCCGCGACGCCCGCACCACCGTGATCAGGCCGCCGACGAGCAGCACCGCCGCCGCGACCAGGACCACGGCACGGTCGACCGACTTCACCTCGGGCGCACCTCGCCGCGGCGCCGGCTCACACCGTCGCGGACGCGCTCTCGAAGGCGTGACCCAGCAGGTCGAGGCCCTCGCTGAGCAGGTCGTCGCCGATGACCAGCGGGGGCAGGAACCGGAGCACGTTGCCGAACGTGCCGGCGGTGAGCGTCACCAGGCCCAGCTGATGGCAGGCCTTGGCCACCGCCGCGGTCTTCTTCGGGTCCGGCGTCTTGGCGATCGGGTCGCTGACGATCTCGACGGCGAGCATGGCGCCGCGGCCGCGGACGTCACCGATCGCCTCGTACTTTGCGGCCAGCTCGGTCAGGCGGGGCAACATGATCGACTCGATGTGCCGGGCCGCCCCGCACAGATCCTCAGCCTGCATCGTCTCGATCGAGCCGAGGGCGGCCGCACACGCCACCGGGTTGCCGCCGTAGGTGCCGCCGAGGCCGCCGGAGTGCACCGAATCCATCAGCTCGGCCCGGCCGGTGACCCCGGCCAGCGGCAGACCGCCGGCGATGCCCTTGGCCGTGGTGATCAGGTCGGGCACGACGCCCTCGTACTCGCAGGCGAACCAGTCGCCGGTGCGGCAGAAGCCGCTCTGGATCTCGTCGGCGATGAAGACGATCCCGTTGTCCTGACACCAGGATGCGATCCGGGCCAGCCAGCCCCGTGGCGGGACGATGAAACCGCCCTCCCCCTGGATGGGCTCGATGATCACGGCGGCCACCGCGTCCTCGCCGATCTGGGCGTGCACCTGGGAGACGAACGCGGCGAACGCCTCGTCGGCGCAGCGTTCCGCGCCGGTGGGCCAGCGGTACGGGTAGGCCATCGGGGCGCGGTAGACCTCGCCGGCGAACGGTCCGAAGCCGTGCTTGTAGGGCATCGATTTCGCGGTCAAGGCCATGGTCAGGTTGGTGCGGCCGTGGTAGGCGTGGTCGAAGGCGACGATGGCGTCGCGGCCGGTGGCCACGCGGGCGATCTTCACCGCGTTCTCCACCGCCTCGGCGCCGGAGTTGAACAACGCCGAACGCTTGTCGTGATCGCCCGGGGTCAGCTCGTTGAGCTTCTCGGCCACCGCGACGTACTCCTCGTACGGCGTGACCATGAAGCAGGTGTGCGTGAAGTCGGCCACCTGCGCCTGCACTCCGGCGACCACCCGCGGGGCCGCGTTACCCACCGTGGCCACGGCGATGCCCGAACCGAAGTCGATCAGCTGGTTGCCGTCGACGTCGACGATGATCCCGCCGCCGGCCTGCTCGACGTAGATCGGCAGGGTCGAGCTCACCCCGCTGGCCACGGCCGCGGTGCGTCGTCCGTGCAACGCCTGCGACGCCGGGCCGGGGATCGCGGTGTGCAGCAGTCGCTTCTGTTCAACACTCATTGGACGCGCTCCTCTTGGGGGAACAGGCTGGTTCAGCGGCGGACGAGACGCCAGGTTGCGGGCAGGACGACGGCGGCTACCGCGGCCTTGACCGCATCGCCGATCAGGAACGGGGTGACGCCGAGCGACACGGCCTTGCTCGCCGACAGGTGCAGGTCGTGGGCCAGCCAGGTCGCGCCGCAAACGTAGACGAGCGCGGTGCCCAGGGCCATCAGGCCGATCGTCGACACCACTTGACGGTCGTTTCCGCGCCGGGCCAACTCGCCCACCACGGCCGCCGCGACGACGAAACCGATGATGTAACCGAAGTTGGGTCCTCCCCAGCCGTGGCGCTGGTCGGCGTACCACGGCACCCCGGCCACGCCCGCGGCCAGGTAGAGCAGCATCGACAGCGCTCCGCGGACGGTGCCCAGCGCCGCCCCGGTGACGAGCACGGCCAGGGTCTGCAACGTGAACGGCACCGGCGTCAGCGACGTGTGGACGGAGACCTGCGCGGCCAACCCGGTGAGGCCGGCGCCACCAAGGATGAGGACGGCGTCGCGCACGAGGGCGCCCGGCACGAGGTCGGCCAGCACGATCCGGCGGGGGGCGATAACTGCGGTACTCACGAGGGCTCCTTCGATCGGTGCGCTTCCAGTAAACGGTGCGATTGCGGCCGGCGACCAGTCACGGGCGGCTAGGTAACAGGGGGCTAGGTGACGGTGATGACGGCGATCCCGTCACCCTCCTGCACGACGTCACCCGGGACCGCGAGCAATTCGGCGACGACGCCGTCGACCTCGGCCAGGACCGGGATCTCCATCTTCATCGACTCGAGCAGGACCACCGGGTCGGTGGAGATGACGGTGTCACCGACGGCCACCAGTACCTCGGCCACGTTGCCGACGATCTCGGCCGACACCCGATGCGCCGTCATCTCCACTCCCCGCCCGACAAATAACTCAGAAGTCGCTTTTTCAAAAGTCGATGTTGTGCATGA
Source organism: uncultured Jatrophihabitantaceae bacterium (assembly GCA_964252015.1). Lineage (GTDB taxonomy): Bacteria > Actinomycetota > Actinomycetes > Mycobacteriales > Jatrophihabitantaceae > CAXSBR01. The sequence goes on from CAXULW010000039.1 coordinate 21,005, forward strand.
CGTGCTTGATCCGGGTGTAGTCCTCGAGCCCGTAGACGGACAGGTCCTTGCCGTACCCGGAGTGCTTGAAACCGCCGTGCGGCATCTCGGCCACGATCGGGATGTGGGTGTTGATCCACACGCAGCCGAAGTCCAGGCGCCGCGACACCCGCATGGCCCGGCCGTGGTCGCGGGTCCAGACGCTGGCGGCCAGGCCGTACTCGATGTCGTTGGCCCAGCGCACCGCCTCGTCCTCGTCGGTGAAGCGCTGGACGGTGATGACGGGGCCGAAGATCTCGTTCTGGACCGCCTCGTCGTCCTGACGCAGTTGCGAGACGACGGTGGGCGACCAGAAGTAACCGCGGTCGCCGATCTGCTCGCCGCCGGTGAGGACGCGGGCGTGATCGGGCAGCCGCGACAGCATCCCGCCGACGTGGCCGAGCTGGTTGGCGTTGTTCAGCGGGCCGTAGTACGCGTCGGTGTTCGAGGGCGGGCCGACGACCGTGGTCTTGGCCTGGTCGGCGAGCGCATCGGCGAAGTCGTCGGCGATGCCCGGCGCCACCAGCACCCGGGTGGCCGCGGTGCAGTCCTGGCCGGCGTTGAAGTAGCCGGCGCCGGCGATGCCCTCGGCCGCGGCCTCGATGTCCACGTCGTCGAAGACGATGACGGGCGCTTTGCCGCCGAGCTCGAGGTGCACGCGCTTGACGTCGTCCGCCGCCGACCGGGCCACCTCGATGCCGGCCCGGGTGGACCCGGTGATCGACACCATGGCCGGGGTCTTGTGCCCGACCACCGCCCGGCCGGTGTCACGATCACCGCAGACGACGTTGAACACGCCGGGCGGGAAGAACTCGGCCGCGATCTCGGCCATCAGCGACGACGAGACGGGGGTGGTGTCGCTGGGCTTGAGGACGAGGGTGTTGCCGGCGGCCAGGGCCGGGGCGAACTTCCAGACCGCCATCATCATCGGGTAGTTCCACGGCGCCACCTGCCCGCACACCCCGACCGGCTCGCGCCGCACGTAGGACGTGTGCCCGGCCATATATTCGCCCGCGCTGCGGCCCTCGAGCAGCCGGGCCGCACCGGCGAAGAACCGGATCTGGTCCAGCATCGGGGGCAGCTCTTCGGTCATCGTCAGCTCGATCGGCTTGCCGGTGTTCTCACACTCGGCCGCCACCAGCTCCTCCCCGCGCGACTCCAGCGCGTCGGCGAACTTCAGCAACGCCAGCTGCCGCTCCGACGGGGTGGTGTCGCGCCACGACTCGAACGCGGTGGCCGCGGCGGCGTAGGCGCGATCGACGTCCTCGGCGCCGGACAGCGGTGCGGTGGCGAACACTTCACCGGTGGACGGGTCGGTCAGGTCGGCTCGGCGGCCGTCCACCGCCTCGACCAGCTCACCGTTGATGACGTTCTGGACCGCTCGCGCCATTACCTGTCGCTCCTGTCGAGACGGGTTTTCGGCGACGCTACACGCCCGCCTGAGGCTCCGGGAGAAGCAGTCGGGCCACCCGGTTGGGCGGTCTGGCCGTCAGCCGCACCCGTTCGGATTGGTGGCATCTGTACTACGTGTGAGGATCACGTGGTGGCGCTTCTCCCTACTCCCGACGGCCGTCGGGGTCGTTCGCGCCGCTGCGCCACCCTCGCCCTGGTCGGGCTGCTGGCGGCCGCCCTGCTCGGCTCTCCGGCCACGGCAACCGCGGCACCGACAGCGTCGAAGTCGAAGCCAACGAGCCCGGTACGGACGTCGACGGGGAAGACCGACCCGACGAAGCCGAAACCGACGACCGCAAGACCGACTGAAACCACCACCACGCCGACGACGACCACGCCGACAACCACCACACCGACGACGACCACACCCACAACCTCGGCGCCGCCGCCCCAGTGCACCCCGTCCACACCGCAGTACCTGCGCGGCGTCACCCAGGCCAAGTCGGGCTACCTGGCCTTGCTCAAGCCGGAACAGGCCTGGCCGATCGCGCGGGGCGCGGGCGTGACCGTCGCTCTGCTCGACACCGGCGTCAACGGCGCGGCGGGCCAGCCCGGCGGGGCGCTGGCCGGCCGGCTGGTCGACGGCGGCAACTTCGCCCCCGACACCGACCACCAGGGCGGCTTGCTCGACTGTGACGGTCAGGGCACCGGCGACGCCGGCCTGATCGCGGCGACCGACGCCACCAGCAACCTGCCCGGCATCGCCCCGGACGCGACGGTGGTGTCCGTGCGCGTCCAGGTCGAGGCCGACATCGAGCCCAAACCCGCGGTCGTCGTGCGGGGGATTACCGCGGCCATGACCAAGCGCGCCACCGTCATCGTCCTCTCGTCACCGTGCGCACCGTCGGCGGCGTTGGCCGCTGTGATCAAGAAGGCGGTGCGCGCCGGAATCGTGGTCGTGGCCGCCGTCGGTGACCCGCAGACGCCGACGACGACGAGCTACCCGGCGATGTATCCGGGGGTGCTCGGCGTCACCTCCAGCGGATCGAGTTCGAGTTCGAGCGCCGTGACGGGAACCTTTGTCGACCTGAGCGCACCGGGCAGCGGCCTGGCCGCGTTGTCGGTACGGGGTCGCGGGTACGTGAGCGGGCAGGGCACGGCCCGGGCCGCGGCGCTGACCGCAGGCACCGCAGCCCTGGTCCGTGCCGCCTTCCCGAGCCTGCCTCTCGGCGCCCTGACGACGCGGCTCGAGTACTCCGCCGATCACCCGGTCGGCGCGGTGCCGAACTCGGCCAACGGCTGGGGGGTGGTCGATCCGTACGCGGCCCTGACCCTCCCGGTGGACCGGACGGCGCCGCCGACCCCGGCGCCGGCGAGCCACCTGGGTCGCGTGGTGTTGCCGCCGCCACCGAATCCGCACCGCCGCTACCTCGGTGCCAGCGTCGGAGCCATCCTGCTCTGCGCGGCGTTGGCGGCCTCGGCGGCGTTGGCCGGTGTTCGGCGCGCCCGCCGGCGGGGCTGGCGGACGGCCCGCGCCGCGCACAGCTGACCCCACCAACCCTGGGGCTTGTGGTGGCAACTGACCCAGCAAGCTGGGTCACTTGCCACCCGAAGTTCGCCCGGACAGTTCCGGATCAGGTCTCGATGACGGGGCGGACGCCGGGGTCGGCCGAGAACAGGTCGCGGTCCTCGACCAGCCAGGTGACCCGCTCGGCCCCACCCACGACGCCCCCGCCGGCAAACGGCATCCCGGTCCGGGCTCCGCCTGCGGTCGCCGTCGCCCGCGTGGCGCCCAGTTGACCCGGCACCATGCGCTGGTTCGCCGCGAGCTGGGCCTGTTCCTGCGCGGTCATGGCCGCGTTGGCCCTGAGCAGACCTGACTGCGACGCGAGCATGGTGCGCTCGCCGTTCATCAGGCCGGCCTGCTGGCCGGCGGCCAGGATGCCGTTGCGCTGGGCGTTGATGGCGGCAAGTTGGCTCGCGCTCAGGGCGCCCGCTCCACCGGCACCGTTGGCGCCCAGCTCTTCGGACAACAACTCCTGGCGGAGCAGCGCGGCCCGCTGGCCGGCTCGCTGCGCGGCCTCCTTGCGCGCGGCAATGACGCCGGCCGCGAGGAGCCCACCGCCGACGACCCCGGAGGCGCCCGTACCGAAGGCGCCCGTACCGAAATCGACGCCCCCACCGCCGGGCGCGCCGCCGCTGCCGAAACCGGCCGCCGAACCGTCGAAGCCGGTTCCGCCGATCAGGTTGCCGTTGGCGTCATACAGCGCGCCGCCCGAGCCGTTCGGATCCAACAGCGTTCCGCCGGAGGTCGAGCCCTGGCTCCCCGTGCCGTCGCCGGTGCCGCCCGAGCCGGTACCTGTGCCCCAGCCCGACCCGCCCTGACCATCGGTGCCGCCATGAACCGGGACGAACGTGGCCGGGTGGTCGCTGCCGGTCCCGTAGCTGCCGCCACCAGAAGTGCCGCCACCCACCAGGCCGGCGGCCGAACCGCCGGTGCCCGGCGTCGCGCTGTAGTTGCTCATGGGCTGGCTCGAGGACGTGCTGTTCGATCCGCCCGGCGTCGAACCAGTGCCGGACCCGTTGTGCGCTGGACCCTTGGGTGCCGCCGGCGGCGTCGTCAGCTTGGCCTTCTCGGAGAGGTAGGTATTGGCCAGCGACTTGGCCAGCAGGACCGCTTTGGCGTCAGCTGCTTTTCCGGCGGCGATCCGCTGGCTCTCCGCGGCCGTGCCGGCGTTCATGGCGTCGCCGTTGGCGGCGACGTGCTTGTTGAAGATCTTTTCCTGGGTGGCGACGGGAACGGCCGGAGGCACCGGGATGGTGGCCTGCGTGTGGCTCAGCTTCTCGTGGGAGGCACTCAGGACCTGGGTGATGGACGACGACGCCGCGACCACGTGCGTGGCCTGCAATTCGCGCAGGTAGCTGATCGTGTGGCTGAGCGTGCTGCGGAAGTTCTGCCCGTTGTCGTCGGGCCACGCGTCGGCCATCGACGTCGACAGCTTGTCGAGGGTGTCGAGGTGGCCGGAGATCGTGGTGTTGAGATCGGCCAGCTGGGTCGCGGCAACGTTCACCGTCGTGGGTGCACCGGCCTTGACGACCTGGTAGATCACCTCGTGCGTCATACCGTCGAAATTGGTCCCCATGGCGTGTGCCCTTCGGTCTGTAGTCCTGTAGTCCGGCCGTCGAATCTGGTGCCGCATGCGGTTGCGCGCGTCCGGCGCACCTGGTGCCGGCCCACCCGCCGGTCTAAACCCGGGGCGCGATCAACTTCCGGCGCGCATCGTCGATGTGGCCGTTGATGGTCTTCATCTGCTTGGCGATGTCGGCGTCCGATGCATCGCTGAGCTTGGCCGCCTCGGACGCCGCCAGAGCCAAGCCCAGGAGGGCATCAGAGGTGGCTTGGAGTCGCTGATTGACCTCGCCGGTATGGGTGTTGATCGTGGCGACCAGGTCAGTGGCCTCGTCGAAGGAACCCAGCGTTCGCGGGGGTAGAGCAAGGTCCAGATGAACCTTGCGCAGTTCCCGCGACTGGGTTCCCGCCTCGTCGGCAAACCTCGCCAACGCCTTCGGATCAATGTGAATCGACATCGTCACCCCCGTGGATCGATCTCGCCGGGCCACCCGCCCCGCGGCATTGAACTATCGTTACCCCGCTATGGGCCGTCGTAAACCCGAACGGGTCGGACTCCCCGGTTCGACCACCGCGCTCGTCGCGGGCCTTGCCCTGCTCGTGGGGTCGTCGTGCCTGGCGTGTTCTGGCGGTGGCTCGGCGGCGCCAACCAGCTCGGTGCCGTCGTCGAAAACCTCGTCATCTGCAGGCGCGACAACTGCTACGAACCCTAGCAAAACGCTCTCAACGAGCCGGACGCCGCCGACCGCGGCCAAACCTGTCGCCCGGTGCCCGGTGCTCAAGCCCACCGCCACCGTGCAGGAGCCGCTGGAGTGCACTTCGGCCAGCATCATCGGCGCCGCGGCAGCCCGCGTCGGCCTCAAACGCGACAGCGATACCCAGACGCTGTTCCCCGACGTGCTTCTGCTGTCCTACACCCGCACGGTGTTTCTTCCGCTGGCGTACCGACGCGAGGTGAACATCTTCCATTACGCCAACGGGGCCGTGACGTCCCTGCTCTGCTCGGGCGTGGTGGCCAAGACCCTGGACCCCGCCCTGGCCGCCTGTCTCGATGTCGGCCCGTCCACCCGCACCGACCGTGCCGCGGTACGTGCCTGGGCGCTGCGGGCCGAGGCGACCCTCGCCAGGTCGGCCAAGGCCCAGCCCAGCCTGACCTCGGGGAAGCTGTCCTTCGTGGCCTGCTCGGACCCGTCGTTCCCGAAGACCTCCGACAAGACGATCGCCTTCGAGATGAACCTCTACGTCGAGCACAGCGGGTCGCGCCCCTTGCCCGGGGATTGCTCGCGGTGACCAAACCGCCCCGCGCTCGCCCCGGGGCAGGACCGGTTACCGGGCAAACGCGAGAAGGCCGCGACCCGTGGGGTCGCGGCCGGCTCACGGCAGGAGGCTCAGAACAGGTTCTTGGTCTTGTTGTTGACCTGGACGTAGGTCTCGTGCGCGTCCTTGACGGCCTTCTGCATCTGGGCCAGGACCAGCTTCATGTCATCGGCGGCGTCGTCCCACTTCTTCTTGTCCACGCCGTAGGCCTGGCGGGCGTCACCGGTCCACCCCGCGGCAATGGGGTTGAGCTTGCCTTCCAGGTCGGACAGCTCACTGGTGAGGTTCTTCAGCGTCGTGCCGATGCGGGCTTCGACGGAGGAGACGGCTTCGAACTTGACTGATACGGAATCAGAGTCGGGCATGGTTGATACCTTTCGCGGGCTGGAAGTGGCGGGCTGGAAGTGGCGGGCTGGACGTGGCGAGCTGGACGTGCAGCGGGTCAGGCGCCGAACTTGGCGAAATTGCTAGTCACGTTGTCGTCACCCTGGCCGGTGGTCACACCGACGATGCCGAGCTTCTCGCCCAGGTCGTCCAGGGCGTTGTTGATGGTGATGGCCTTCTCGGTCCAGGACCGGTGGGCCGCCGCGAACGCCCGCGAACCGCCGCTCTGCCAACCCGGCAGCAGCTCCTCGACGTCGCGCTCGAGGCTGTTGAGGTAGCTCTTGACCTTGGTCGAAGACTCCTGAACGTAGCTCTTGCCCTTGGCCATATCTGACTTGTCAACGGTGAACTGGGTCATCGGTACACCTCACTCATGTCTGTGAGCGCATCCCCGCTGACCTTGCTGCCAGCTGGCTATGTCGCCCTGCCGGTGACTATCTAGCCCGTGCGCAGCCGTCTAAACCTCACCCGTCGACCTTTTCCGTCCAGATGCGGGCAATGTCACTTCGGCAGCGTGATGAACCCGCCCCCGGCCAGCGCGCTGGCCGCTCGGCGGTCCAGCGGCGGCCCGGCCACGATCGTCCCGAGCACGCTGGAGGGCACCCGGGCCGTCGGCACGTCGTCCAGACCGAGCTGGGTGAGCGCGTCAGAGCCGATCGGAAAGGCCACGCCGGCGTCGCTGACGAAGTAGGTGGCCGGCGCCGCGGCCGTGGACGGCACCTGGACGACCGCGCCCGCACCGAGCGGAAGCCGCACGAGCCCCGACGTGTTCGGAACCGGATCGTAGTGGCCGTAGACGACCGTCGGTGCCGCGGCGGTCGGCGGGTAGACCACGCACACCTGCTCGTTGGAGCCGGGGGTGAGCGGCACCGGCCGGCTGCTCGGCGCCTGCTGGTCCCGCGGCACGGCCTTGGGCAGCTTCTTGATCGGGACGCCGTTCAGCGCATCTGGATCCACGACGAGGGTTCGGGCGCTGCCCTGCAGTCGCTGGGTGGCGAGGTCCGCGAGCTGGAGCCGGGCCTGCAACGCCGTCACGGGCGCGAGCCCACCGGAGACCACCAGGTAATACAGGCGCCGGTCGGAGGCATCCTGCAGCACCTGGCCGACCTTGCTGGTCCGACCGTTGACGCCGAGCTTCGGACCGGCCTGGCCGAAACCGACCAGGCCCGTCAAGGGCTGCAGCGTCTGCCCGCGCGGGATCGAGGCGATGAACGCATTGGTCACCTGCACCCCGGGGGTGGCCGCGCCGTAGCTCAACGCCGTCAACCACGTGGGCGGAATGAGGTAGACGTGGTTCTGGGCCAACAGGAACGTGCCCTGCGGAGCCCGCAGCAGGAGGCCGGACGTGGCCGGGAGCAACGCCCCCGCCGCCTTGACCCCGGGCTGGATCTGCATGGGGACGGCCGACGGCGAGGTCAAGTTCCCGCCGACGCAGACCGACCACGTCGAACCCGCGACGTCTTTCGGCTTGGGGGTGTCCTCGGGGGCACCGCGGATGCCGATGATGCCGCCGTGGCGGGTGTTGCTCAACGACTTGTGGGCGACGTCGAGGATCGTCATCTTCGGACCGAGCACGAGTTGGGCCGAGGTGACGTTCTGCACCTGGTACAGGGTCTTCTTGATGTAGATGAACTGGCGGCTGGTCTCCCGTTCGGTGATCAGCGTGCCGTCCTGCTTCCACGCCACCGAGCCACCGCGGTTGAAGATGCCGTAGATGCCGGCTCCGGCCAGCACCAGGATGGCGACCATGATGCCGGCGTAGGTGGCCGTGCCCATCCGGGCGAGCGGGGCGTCGTTGGTGTCCGGGTCGGAGTCGAGCAGGGCGGTCCGGATCCGGCGCTGCATGAACCGGTACGCCTGCAGCTGTTCCCGGCGGGACTGGGCCATCCCCTACCGCCCGTTCTCGCCGGATCGGGCGAATCGGGTGCACAGAGGTTCACCTGCTGGACCTGTGTGCACCCGATTCGTGGTGTGCCTAGCCACCACCAGCCATGGCCTAGCCACCACCAGCCATGGCCTAGCCACCACCAGCCATGGCCTAGCCACCACCAGCCATGGCCTAGCCACCAAGGCCTCGCATCAGCCCGACCAGGCCCATCACGGTGGCGATCAACGGGATCAGCGAGACGGCGAGGAGGATCTCGATCAGCTCGGCCGCCCGTCCGTAGAACGGTGTCTTCGGCGCGCCGGCCCGCCCGGCGAACCCGAGCGCGAAGATCATCGCCACGGCCATCGCGATGATGAACCACACCGCGCCGTCGGTGCCGCCGACGTTGAGGCAGACCCGGACGGTCGCGCTGACTAGACCGACACTGGCGGCGATGAGGAACGGCAGTCGCTGCACGACGCTGTTGAACAGCCGGGCCCGCAGCAGCATGGCCAGCGACGTGGCGACGATAAGGACGATGGCCACGACGTTGTGCACGCTGACGCTCAGCAACACCATGCCCACCGCGCCCACCGCCGTGCTGCCGATGACCATCGCGGTGACGTAACCGATCGCCGCGGTCGTACGCACGGTGACCTTGTCGTTGTCCACGGTCGCGTTGATCGCGGCCAGGTCTTCGGCGTTGGCCGGCAACGGCGGCAGCTCGAAGCGGGCCAGCCGGAAGGCGACGGCCGGGATGAATGGGGTGAGCAGCAAGGCGAACACCACGCACAGGGCGCCTTCGCCGACCCGCGGGATCGTCCAGACGCAGCCCACCACCGCGGCCAACGCACCCATCAGCGCGGCCACGACGACGACCATGATGCTGACCGCGGCCCGTCCGACCAGCGCTACGGCGACCACGCCGACCAGGACCACCGCCCCCAGCCCGACCGCGAGCTCGGGGGCAACGAAGTCGATGGCGCCGCGGTTCCCGGCGATGGCCGTGGCGCCGCAGATTCCGGCCGCGACCTCGGCGGCCAGACCCAGGGGTGCCGCGGCGGCGATCTGGCCGATGCCGCGCGAGGTCAGCGTTGCGGCCGCGAGGAGTACTACGGACAGCACACCGGCGATCAGCGGGACGTGGTTCCAGGGCGGGCCGAGCAGGCTCACCGCGAGCAGGGCCAGCGCTGCGAACGCACCGCCGAACACCTCGGCCGTGCGCCGGCTGGCCGCGAGGCTCCACCGGTGCGGCTGGTTTCCGGCCGCGTCGGCGACGGCGTCGGCCAGGTCGTCGAACGTCGGCTTGGGTGCGGCGTCCGAGGCCCCCGACAGGCGGAGCACCTCACCTTCGACGACGCCCAGCTCGGACAACGTCTTGCCGCCGGGCAGCGGCCCGCCGCCGCGGCGAGACACGAGCCAGCCGCCGCGGCCCACGGACTGATCGCGCAACGCGGCCGGAGCCAGTGCCAGCACGATCGACAGCAGCGCGGCCGGCGTGGCGCTGTCGGGAACGGACAGGTCCAGGTCGCCTTGGCTGGTCTCGATGGTGATGTGGACGAGCTGGACGGCCAGATCGGCGTCCTCGGCCTCGGCCGGAGTAGCCGGCTCGGTGCGGGTGGCCAGGTCCGCACGGCCGGTGGGAACTGTGGCGCCGATAGGACCGACGGGCACCGGTGCGACCGGCGCCGGGATGGCTGGGGCAGCTGGGGGGCTTTGGGCGCCGGGGGCGCCCGGGATGGCTGGAATGGGCCGGGCGACCGGGATGGCCGGGCTGGGCGGTGCGGCGGGTGCGGCCGGGCCGCCTGGAATGGCTGGTACCGCCGGGACGGCTGGGCCGCCTGGAATTGCCGGTGCGGCGGGCTGACGGACATGCGGACGCGGACGGGCCGGCGGAGCGGGTAACCGTCCGCGCGACGGCGCCGGAGGACGGGGCGCCACGCCGTTGCCGGAATGAGGCGCGAGCGGGCGTTCAGCTGACGGGCGGTCTGCTGACGGGCGGTCCGGCGGACGGTCTGCTGACGGGCGGTCCGGCGGACGGGGCGGGTAAATCGGCACGGGCGCGGCAGCGGTGGGACGCGCGGTCCAGCTCGGGACGGGACGACCCCCGTTCGAGCTCGCCGCTGGGGCGTTCTGACCGGCTGGTGGCGCGGGTGGTGCGGCTGGCGCGGGTGGGCCGGGGATCGGGTCGGGGTTGGCCGCCGACCCTCGTGGCGGGGCTGACCCCGCAATCGGCAGGTTCGCGCCGACCGGCACTTGGGCGGACACAGGTTGGGTCGCCGGCCCGACCGGTCCATCCGTACGCCACGGGTCGACCGGCTCGGTGTCGGGTCGGGCGGTGTCGGGCCGGGCGGTGTCGGATCCCGCGGCGTCGGGGCGAGCCGGCGGTGCCGCGGACGCGGTGGCGTGCCGACCGGGTCGGGCCACCGGGCCGGTCGCGGAAGGGTCGGCCGTCATCCGCGGCGTTGCATTCGAAAAGAGCTGATCGAGGACCGCACAGTGGGAGACGTCATGACAGCTCGGCCACCTGGAGCAGGAACTCGCCCCGGCGCCGCGAAACCCAGCGGCCCCGCCCCGGCGGCAGGTTCGCCACCTTGCGGGTACCGACCAGCGGACCCTCGTCGGTGGCCACGTCCATGACCACGAACGGCGCCCCCCCGTCGCGCAGTCCAGCGAGGGTGGAGTCGTACATGGCCCGGTTGGCGCCGCTGCCGGAGCGGGCGATGATCAGGTGCAGGCCGATGTCGTTGGCGTACGGCACCAGGGGCAGCAGCGGGGACAGCGGCGACGCGGTCTGGGTGAGCTCGAGGTCGTCGATCACGACGAACATGTGCGGGCCGTGCCACCACGACCGTTCCCGCAGCTGCGCCGGGGTGATGTCCGCTCCGGGCACGCGTTTGGCCACCGCGCCACCGGCACCCGCGAGCATGGACGCGGCCTCGTCCGGGACGACCGCGGTGCCCGAGAGCCACTCCGGCCCGAGCACGTCGAGCAGGCCTCGACGCGGGTCGACGAGCACGAACTGGGTGTCCTCCGGCGTCCGCGAAGCGGCCACGCCCCGCATCAGCAGGCTGAGCAGGCCACTCTTGCCGGTCTCGTCCGCGCCGATGACGATCAGGTGCTGGTCGCGTTCGGGATCCCAGAACAGCGGTTCGTAGTCCTCGTCCAGGCCGATCAACACACCACGGCCGTCGGAGGCAGGGTCGACCAAAGCAGCCGCTTCGCGCACGTTCGCGTAGTCCAGGTGCGGCGGCAGCAGCCGGACCGGGGCGGCGGGCTCGCCGGCCCACCCGGTGGCCACGCGACGGACCAGGTCGGTCACGCCCCCGGCCAGGTCGGTCGCGGTCTCGCGGCCGTCGATGCGGCTGACCGCGGTGAGGAATTGCAGGCCGGCCGGGGTCAGGCCCCGTCCGGGCTGGCCGGTCGGCACCAGCGCGGCCTTCTTGCCGTTGATCTCGGAGTCGGTCGGATCGCCCAGGCGCAGTTCCAGGCGGGTGGCCAGCAGGTCACGCAGCGCCGGGCGGACCTCGGCCCAGCGGGAGGCGGCGATGAGCACGTGCACGCCGAAGTTCAACCCGCGCGCGGCGATCGAGGTGACCAGCAGCTCCAGGTCCTCATACTTTTCGCGCAGCACGCCCCACCCGTCGACGACCAGGAAGACGTCGCCGTACCCGTCGGAGGCCAGCTCGCCCGAGCGCAGGCGGCGGCGCCACTCCTGCGCGGAATCGACGCCGGCCTCGACGAACGCGGACTCGCGCCGGTCGAGCAGGCGCGCGACCTGGTTGACCGTGCGGGTGACCAGGTCCCGCTGGAGGCGGTTGGCCACGACGCCGACGTGCGGCAGTCCGTTCAGCGCCGACAGCGCCCCGCCACCGAAGTCCAGGCAGTAGATCTGCAGCTCGGCCGGGGTGTTGAGCAGGGACAACCCGGTCAGGACGGTGCGCAACGCGGCCGACTTGCCCGACTGCGGACCGCCGACGATGACGCCGTGCCCGGCCGCGGCCGAGAAGTCGAGCAGCAGCGGATCGCGGCGCTGCTCGTAGGGCCGGTCGAGCAACCCCGCCGGCACGGCCAGTGACCCGCGCAACGGCGACGACGACGCGCTCAGACCGAACTCCGGCGTCGTGGTCAGGGCCGGCAGCAGCCAGTCCAGCGACGGCGGGTCGGCCAGTGGCGGCAACCACACCCGGTGGGCCCGGGAACCGTGTCCCTTGAGCCGGCCGAGGACGACGTCCATAACGCTCGGCGTCGATCCGGTGGCCGGCGCGACGACGTCGCTGGGGGTCTCGTCCGCATCCTCGACGGCGTCGGTGTCGGCGGTGGTGGAGAGCAGGCCGAACCGGCTGGCGGTGACGCCCGCCCCACTCGGACCGCCGGCGTAGGCCTGGTCGGCGCGGTAGGAACCGGAGACGTACGCGGCCTTGAACCGGGCCATCGACTCGGTGTCGTACTTGAGGTAGCCGTTGCCGGGCGACGTCGGCAGCTCGTAGGCGTCCGGCACGCCCAGCACCACCCGCGACTCCGCAGCGGAGAACGTCTTGAGCCCGATCCGGTAGGACAGGTAGGTGTCCAGGCCGCGCAGCTTGCCTTCCTCGAGCCGCTGGGAGGCGAGCAGCAGATGCACGCCGAGTGAGCGGCCGACCCGGCCGATGGTGACGAACAGGTCGATGAAATCGGGCTTGGCGCTGAGCAGCTCGCTGAACTCGTCCACGACCACGAACAGGGTCGGTAACGGGTCGAGCCGGACTCCGGCGGCCCGCGCCGCGTCGTAGTCGCGCAGCGAGGCGTAATTGCCGGCCGAGCGCAACAGCTCTTGGCGGCGGTTGACCTCGCCCGAGATGGCGTCCTGCATGCGGTCGACCAGGGTGAGCTCGTCGGCCAGGTTGGTGATCACCGCGGACGTGTGCGGCAGTTCCTCCAGCCGGGTGAACGTGGCCCCGCCCTTGAAGTCGACCAGGATGAAGTTGAGGACGTCGGGCGGGTGGGTGATGGCCAGGCCGAGCACCAGCGTGCGCAACAGCTCGGACTTGCCCGAGCCGGTGGCGCCGATGAGCAGTCCGTGCGGGCCCATCCCGCCCTGCGCCGCTTCCTTGATGTCGAGCTCGATCGGCGCCCCGCTGGCCCCCACGCCGATGGCCACGCGCAGCCGGTCCCGCGGGCTGCGCTGGCGCCACGTCACGTTCGAGTCCAGCGTCCGGGCGTCGCTGACGCCGAGCAGGTCGGTCAGGCCGGTGGCCATGGTGAGCGGCTGGTCGTCGTCGCCCTCGGCCGGCATCCGGTAGGGCGCGACCAGCCGGGCCAGTTCCAACGCTTCGCCGCCGGACATGGCGTCGGGCACGGCGACCAGGGTGAGGATCTCGGTGCCGACCCGGTCGACGTCGACCGCGGTGACCTCCGCGCCGTCGGTCCGCAGCCGGATCGACTGCAGTTCGGGCGCGGGCGTCAGCGCCCGGCTGATGTCGAAAACGGTCACCCCGAGCAGACCGCCGGTGCTGAGCTGGCCCTCTTCCGAGGCCTGCCCGCCGTCGACGATGAGCAGGACGTGCGGGCGGTCGACCAGCGGGTCGAGCTCGCGGGAGAACCACGGCCGCCCGGCCAGGTCGTCGGCGAGCAGGTCCTCGACGTCGGTCATGGTGGTCCCGACCAACCGCAACGGCCCGGATCCGTCCGCGCGAGTGGGGTGCTGGGCGTGCGGGGTCCACTTGAGCCAGTCCCACGCGCGGGCACCGGCCTCGTCGACGCACAGCGCCACCCGCAGCTCGGTGGGCGCGTGCCAGGTGATCGCCTGGGCCACCAGGCCGCGCAGGAGTTCGCGCCGGTCGCGGGCCGGGCCCTCCAGGTAGACGCGCGCGAACGAGCGCATGGCCAGCGCGACGGGCAGGTCGGCCACGACACCGTTCACCCGGGTGAACCGGCGCAACGCCGCTGCGCTGAGCGGCTCGACGTCCTCCAGCGGCTGGTGCTCGGGCATCTGCAGCTCCAGCGCCAGCTGCTGGGCGCCCGTGCCGATGCGCACCGTGCCGAAGTCGGGGTCGTACGGACGCCGTTCCCACAGCCGGTCGGTGGCGGCCAGGGACAGCAGACCGAACGGTTGCGGATGCAGCCAGTTCAGGGCCTCGCGTTGTTCCGCCGCGGCGGCGCGGGAGCGGCGCCGGACCTGGGACAGGTGGCGCATGTAGTCGCGGCGCTCGGCCGAGAGCCGTTTGCGCCGCTCACCGCCGCCCATCCGCCCGAGCTGGGCCGCGCCCATGCCCAGGGAGGACATGCCGAACATCACGCTCGACGCCATCCCGCTACCGCTGCTGCGACCCGGCCCGGCCATCATGAACGCCATCGAACCGACTCCGCCGAGCATCGGCAGCGCCATCATCCAGTCGGCCATGCCGCCGCCGACCTTCTGCGGGATCGGGGGCGGGCTCTGCAGCTCGACCGCGCCGACCGGCATCATCGGGGGTTCGCGACGGGGCGGGCGGCGAAAGACGGTCAGTGCCACTGCGTACCCCTTTCAGACGGCTGACGGCGAGCCGGGTCACGGTTGCGCTTGCAGAAAATGAGCACGGAAACGAGCACAACGGTCTCGCGCGCTCGACGATGACGGGTTCGTCGTGAGCGGCGGCTCAGGATGACCTTGACTCATATCGTCCCCAGATGCGAACCGGGCGAAACCTGTATCGCGCACGCCGCTGGGGAAACCTCGACTGCCCGCTGTGCCGGTCGCCGGCGCCACGGGCGCCCGAAGGGTCAGTCGTCGCGGCCCAGGCGGTAGACCGACACGTGCGAGCGGGACTCGGCCGTGAACTGCGTGCCCGCCCAGTCGGCGTGGCGGGTCTCCAGCGCGAACCCGGCCAGCTGGGCCATCAGGTCGAGCTCGGCCGGCCAGATGTAGCGGTGCGGGCTGCGGGAGAGCTGGGCCGCCCGCCCGTCGGTGATGGCCGCGCCGAACGTGAAGTGGTGGGAAACGACACGTTGGTTGAGCACGTCGTAGGTGTCCAGGCCGATGTAGCCGGGCTCGTGGTGCCAGACGGTGGCCTCGCTGCCGATCGGGAGCCGGCGCAACTCGGGCACCCACAGCTCGACGACGAACCGCCCACCGGGGGTGAGGTGGCGGGCGGCGTTGCGGAAGCAGTCCACCTGCGCCGCCTGGGTCAACAGGTTGGAGATGGTGTTGTAGACGAGGTAGACGAGCGCGTACTCCCCGGGCGCCCGCGTGGTTGCCATGTCGCCGACGAGGACCGGGATCGCGGTCTCGTCCGCGGACTGGCGGAGCTGGTCGATCATCGGCCGGGAGAGCTCGATGCCGGTCACGGGTACCCCTCGTTGCGCCAGCGGGACGGCCACCCGTCCCGTGCCGATCGCGAACTCGAGCGCGCGCCCGTCCCCGGCCAGCTCGGCCAGTCGATCGACGGTGGGACCGAGCACCTCCGGCGCGAACATGGCCGTACCCGGGGTGTCGTACGTGGCCGCCGCATGCGCGTCCCAGACGTCGTTATTGGTCACGACATCGACCATCCCACTGTTTGTGGTGGGAACCGACCCAGCAAGGTGGGTCAGCAGCCACCACAAGCGTGACCGCGCGGCCAAGTCGGCTATTCTCGGATCATCATGCGCGCGCTGCTGCTTCTCCGCTGCCGCGACGAGGCCCGGTAACCCCGGTCGGCTCACTCGTCGCGGGTAGCTCGACGCGCCGACCGACCGTCCGTTTCGCCAAACCGGTCCCGGGAGCTACCCAGCATGAGTGACAAATCCAGCATCATCGCCCAGCCTTCGCCGATGCCCAGGCATCGTTACACCCGCTTTCCCCAGGTCGACCTGCCCGACCGGCAGTGGCCCACCCGGCAGATCACCCAAGCGCCGCGGTGGTTGGCCACCGACCTGCGCGACGGCAACCAGTCCCTGATCGACCCGATGAACCCGGCCCGTAAACGGGCCATGTTCGACCTGCTCGTACGAATGGGCTACAAGGAGATCGAGGTCGGCTTTCCCGCCGCGAGCCAGACCGACTTCGACTTCGTCCGCGAGCTGATCCAGTCCGAGCGCATCCCCGCCGACGTGCAGATCTCCGTGCTCACCCAGGCCCGCGAGGAGCTGATCGACCGCACCGTCCAGTCCCTGGTCGGTGCCCGGCGGGCGGCGGTGCATCTCTACAACGCGGCCGCGCCGGTGTTCCGCCGGACCGTCTTCGGCTTCGACGGCGACGGCCGCGCCCAGTGCCGGGCCGTCGCGGTGGACGGCACCCGGGCGGTGCTGAAGGCGGCGGAGATCTACCTGGCTGACTGCGACTTCGGCTACGAGTACTCGCCCGAGATCTTCATGGACACCGAGCTCGATTTCTCGCTGGAGATTTGCGGCGCCGTCATGGACGTGTGGCAGCCCGAGGACGGTCGCGAGATCATCGTCAACCTGCCGTGCACGGTGGAACGTTCCACGCCGAACGTTTACGCGGACCAGATCGAGTGGATGAGCCGCAACCTGCCGCACCGTGAGCACGTCGCGCTGTCGGTGCACACCCACAACGACCGCGGCACCGCCGTGGCCGACGCCGAACTGGCCGTCCTGGCCGGGGCCGACCGCGTCGAGGGCTGCCTGTTCGGCAACGGCGAGCGCTCGGGCAACGTCGACCTGGTCACGCTCGGCCTGAACCTGTACTCGCAAGGGATCGACCCGATGATCGACTTCTCCGACATCGACGAGATCCGCCGCACGGCCGAATACTGCAACCGCATCGGCGTGCACGAACGGCACCCGTACGCCGGAGATCTGGTCTACACATCGTTCTCCGGCTCGCACCAGGACGCGATCAAGAAGGGCTTCGACG
>CAXULW010000040.1:0-37912 GCA_964252015.1 uncultured Jatrophihabitantaceae bacterium
GATGACCCAGGCGATACCGAACCACGCCTGCCGATGAAACCGAGCGCTCCAACCAAGGAAAAGTAGTCACCGCGACAGGCTCCCAGCGCCGCGACCACAGCCTCCATATGCCCCGAAGATCACCCGTGTATTAAGCGATCGGCGCCGCGTCAGACGAGCGATTACGGCTCGCCGGCAGGCGTCTGGGTCTTAATCCAATTCGCTTTGTTCATCCGTGACGGCTGCACCCTTGGTGGCTCCCCCGCCTGCTTCGGAAAGTTCGGCGGGTACGGAGCGTCCCCGAGCTTGCGGTCGAACTCGTCTCGATCGGCCCACTCCAATAGCGGTTCTATCGACCAGACCGCCTCGTCGATGCCTTCCGTCAGATCGCCGACCTTGGCGAACCGGGCCGGCATCGTGGCGATGGTGAAGTCATCCGTTTCGACGTCGGGCAGTTCGGCCCATGTGACTGGCGCCGACACCGGTCCGTTCGGCTTGCCGCGGACTGAATAGGCCGCGGCAATCGTCCTGTCTCGGGCGTTCTGGTTGTAGTCGACGAAGATCTGTTGACCGCGCTCCTCCTTCCACCACGCCGTGGTTACCAGCCGGGGCGAGCGGCGCTCGATCTCACGGGCGAAGGCCAAGGCGGCGCGGCGGACCTCCGTGAACCCGTAGGCGGGCTCGATGCGCACGTAGATGTGGATGCCGCGTGAGCCACTGGTCTTGGGCCAGCCGACCGCGCCGAGCTCGTCGAGCACCTCGTGCACGACCGAGGCGACCTGCTTGGCCTCGGCCATCCCCGTTCCCGGCTGGGGATCGAGGTCGATGCGCAGCTCGTCCGGGCGTTCGGTGTCCGCGCGGCGGGAGTGCCAGGGATGGAACTCCACGGTGGACATCTGCACGGCCCAGGCGACGGCCGCGAGCTCGGTCACGCAGAGCTCGTCAGCCCGGCGCCCCGATGGGAAGCTGACCTGGACGGTCTCCACCCAGTCGGGCGCACCTTTGGGCAACCGCTTCTGGTAGATCTTCTCGCCGTCCGTGCCCTCGGGATAACGGTGCAGCATGCACGGCCGCTCGAACAGCGCCCGGGTGATCCCGGCACCCACGGACAGGTAGTAGTTGACCAGGTCGAGCTTGGTCTCACCGCGGGCGCTGAAGTACACGCGGTCGGGATTGGTGATCTTCACCTGATGGGGTCCGACCGCGACCTCGACGAACGGTGATGCCATCGCCATACGCTAGCCCGGATGGATTTTCACGGCGAAATCGCTACGATCCGCGCATGATCCTGTTCCTGGCAGCCGCGGCGTTGACGCTGTGGTGCGTGGGGGTCGTGGTGGCAATCCTGGGGTCCGTGGACGCGGCTACCCAGCCGCGCGAACTGTGGGCGGCAACGGGCCAACGCCGCGATGTCTGGCTGTGGCAGGCCGTGGCGGTAATAGCCGTTCCGGTCGCTCTCGTCTACAGCGGGGCCTACTTCCTTCGGGTGCGGCCAAAGCTGACCAAGGCCGACGTGACGCAGCAGGCTGATGCCGACTGGGCACGCGGGCAGCGCTGGTATCAGCGGCTCAACCCGGCGCGGCGTTCACCGACGAGATGGGCCCAAGCGGCGCGCCGGTGGTGGGTCTGGCTCCTCGTCGTTGCCGCCGCTGCAGTCGCGTGCGCCGAGCAGCTCGTTCTGGTCGGTCGGCACGGCTCCTACGTGCCCAGCCGCGGCTCGCTGGCGGTCCAGATCGGCCTGTGGGCAGCGGTCGGCGTGACGGCAGCTGTTCGGGCCGGCTTCTGGTACGGCGAACACATGCGGTTGACCGGGCGGCGCCCGGCCTCGGGCGGCCCGCTCCGACCGCGTTCTCCACACGCGGGCAATTGACCCGCCGTCGCCGGCTACGGCCTGCCGTGGTGTCATCGCTGGGTTGCTCGTCGTCGGTCAAGTGGCCGGTCAAGTGGCCGGTCAGGTCGTCGGACCCAGAATGGCACCGGCCCGCAATCGGGTCGACGGGAGATCGACGGGAGTAGGTCACACCACGCATTTCGTGCTGGCGGTGGTGGCCAACGTCGGGCACGCTTGACCCCATGACCGGACCGGGCGCGCCGCAGGATCCGGCGCACGACGACACCCGGGTGCCGCACGTCTACTTCCTCGACGAGCGCGACTCCCGCCCGGTCAACCCGAACACGCCTGAGGGCGAGATCCGCAACATGGCGGCGTTCGCCGCCGGAGCGCACGCGGCGGGCCCGGTGCGTCGGCGGGCCATCCAGGTCGTGGTCTGGATCGTGCTGCTCGGCATCGCGGTTGCGATCGTCGCCGGAATCGTCACGGGCGTACGAACGTTCTGATTACGTAAGCCCGAGCCGACCCGCACCATGTCCGAGGCTCGGTAGCGTCGAAGGATGAACCGACAGATGAAGCAGACCGTGCCCGCCCCCACCGTCGTCAAGACCGAGGCCGAGTGGCGCGCCGAACTGAGCCCGCAGGAGTACGCCGTCCTGCGCAACGCCGACACCGAAAGACCGTTCGTCGGCGCGTACACCGACAACCACCGCGTCGGCATCTACCGCTGCCGCGCCTGTGACGCCGAACTGTTCCGCAGCACCGAGAAGTTCGACTCGCACTGCGGATGGCCGAGCTTCTTCTCCCCGCTCGCCGGCGACAAGATCATCGAGCGCGAGGACAACACCATGTTCTCCCGCCGCACCGAGGTGCTGTGCGCGACCTGCCACAGCCACCTGGGCCACGTCTTCTCCGGCGAGGGATACGGCACGCCGACCGATCTGCGCTACTGCATCAACTCGATCTCGATGTCGTTCGAGGAGCAGCCGCAGTCCTAAGGGCCCTCAGACCAGCGCGATCACGTCGGCGATCGAGTCGACCACGCGGCTGGGCCGGAACGGGAAACGGTCAACGTCGGCGGCTTTGGTCGACCCGGTGAGCACGAGAATCGTCTGCAGACCGGCCTCGATGCCGGCGACGACGTCGGTGTCCATCCGGTCGCCGATCATGATGGTCGTCTCCGAGTGGGCCTCGATGCGGTTCATCGCGCTGCGGAACATCATCGGGTTCGGCTTCCCGACGAAATAAGGGTCCTGGCCCGTGGCTCTAGTGATCAGCGCCGCTACCGAACCGGTGGCCGGCAGAGATCCCTCGGGCGACGGACCGGTGGCGTCGGGGTTGGTGGCGATGAACCGCGCACCGGCCTCGATGAGCCGGATCGCCCGCGTGATCGCCTCGAACGAGTACGTGCGCGTCTCGCCGAGCACGACGTAGTCCGCGTCCGTATCGGTCAACGTGTAGCCCGCCTCGTGCAGGGCCGTGGTCAGGCCGGCCTCGCCGATCACGTAGGCCGAGCCACCCGGCAGCTGTTCCTCGAGGAACGACGCGGTGGCCAGGGCCGAGGTCCAGATGGCTTCCTCGGGCACGTTGAGCCCCGACCGGGTCAGCCGCGCGGCCAGGTCACGCGGGGTGAAGATCGAGTTGTTGGTCAGGACGAGGAAGCGCCGCTCCCGCTCCACCAGGCGGCGCAGGAAGTCGACGGCGCCGGGCAAGGCCCGGTCCTCGTGGACCAGCACGCCGTCCATGTCGGTCAGCCAGCACTCGGCCTCGCGCGGGTCATGCGTCATCGGGTTCGCCCGCAGGTCATGGTCAGCGTCATGATCCAAGTCTGCCGGTGAGACGCCGAAGGCCCGCACCTGGTCGGGTGCGGGCCTTCGCCGTCGGGATCAGCGGCCGACAACCGCCCGATCGGACCTGATCTTCAGCGCGGCACCATGCGCGGACGCAGACTTTGCGGTTGACGAGGCCCCTGCGGTGGGTACCGGCCGCGGCAGCGGGGCGCAGTACGTGTCCGCTCCGTACCCGGGCCGGCGCGCCGGCAGCCTGCCCGTGGCCAGGTAGGCCGCGATCTGCCCGTCAACGCACGTGTCCCCGGACAGCGTGCCGGCGTGCGTCGTGCCGCCGGGCTCGGCGATCAGGCGCGCACCCGGGTACAGGCTGCGCACGTACAGGCTGCCCTCGTACGGAGTGGCCGCGTCGAGCGTTTCGTCGATCATGAGCAGGCTCTTCGTCTTGGCCCCGTCGATCTTCAGCGGGGTGTGCGCCTTGGCCGGCCAATACAGGCACGGCGCGTTGTACCAGGCGTTGCCCCACGTCTCGAACGGGGCCTTCTGGTAGGTGCGCCAGTTGTCCGTGCGCCAGGTGTCCCAGCTCTGCGGCCACTGCGTGTCGGTGCACTGCACCGCGTTGTAGACGGCGAAACCGTTGTCGTCGCTGGGGCCGACGTAGCCCTGGTAGGCGGCCTCGAGGGTGGCCAGGTCGTGCTTGTTGACCCAGCTGGCGAACACGTTGCCCAGGTCGAGCCAGACCAGCTGGTAGTAACCGGCGTACAGGAAGATGTCGGTCCATTCGTCCGGGCCCACCACTCCCCCGGCCGGATTCTTGGCCAGTTCGGTTTTCACCTGGTACCACAGGCGTTTGACCGCCGCGGCGGTCTTACCCAGGTGGTACACGCTGTCGTACTTGGCCACCCAGCCGAACCAGATGTCGACCGTCTTCTGGAACGCGACGTCCTGGGCCAGGTTGGCCTGGTACCAGACCCCGCGCGGGTCGACGGTTGAATCCAGCACCATCCGCCGCATGTGGCCCGGGAACAGGGTCGTGTAAACCTGCCCGAGATACGTGCCGTAGGAGAACCCGTAGTAGTTGGTCTGTTGGCGGCCCAACGCGGCCCGCAGGTAGTCCATGTCCTTGGCCACGTCGATGGTGGTCATGTGGTCGAGCAGCGCGCCGCCGCTCTTGCAGGCGTCGGCGTAGGCCTTCGACCGGTCCAGCCACACCTTGGTCAGCGCCGGCGTGCGGGGAACGTAACTCGGGCGCGGGCCGGCGAAGTAGTCGGAGATGCAGGACAGGCTGGGCACCGAGGAACCCACGCCACGCGGGTCGAACCCGATCCAGTCGTAGTCGTCACCGGCGTGGTTGGGCACGTAGGGACCAAGAGTGCTCAGGCCGAGACCCGAGCCACCCGGTCCGCCGGGGTTGACGATCATGATGCCCTGGTACTTCGCGGCACTGACCTTGTGCGCCACCTTGGACACCGCGATCTTGATCGTCGCGCCGGTCGGCTTGCTCCAGTCCAGCGGCACGGTCAGGAACCCGCACACCGCGCCGGCCGAGGTCAGGCCGGGATCGTCGCACTTGCCCCAGGCGATGGCCTTCGCCTTCGGCAGCGTCGCGGACCATTTCTCGGCCGCGGTCCGGCTGGTCGTACTGGCGGACGCCACCTTCGACGCCGCCTTCGGGCTGGCCGCCGCCTGCGTCGACGTCACGGCGAGGCTGACGGCCAGCGACCCCACCGCCACCGCAGCAAAAGTTCGTTTCATGAGCACTCCCCGTCTCAGCCGGTTGGAGCCGGGTCACAGAATCAGCTGTGCGTCGGCGGGCTCAGCATGTACGAGAGAGGCAACTGCGGCAAGGGGGCTCGAACGTGACGGACGCCCCGTCTCCCGACGAGTGCGAGTAGCCCGTGGGCGCACTACGGCAGCGCGGCGACGATCTCGGCTACCGGCCGGCGGCGGCCGGTGTAGAACGGCACCTCTTCGCGCACGTGGCGGCGGGCTCCCGAGGCGCGCAGATGTCGCATCAGGTCGACGATGCGATGCAGCTCGTTGGCCTCGAAGGCCAGCATCCACTCGTAATCGCCCAGGGCGAACGACGACACCGTGTTGGCGCGCACGTCGGGGTAACCGCGAGCCATCTGCCCGTGCTCAGCCAGCAACGCACGCCGTTCGGTGTCTTCCAGCAGGTACCACTCGTAGCTGCGCACGAACGGGTAAACGCAGACGTAGTCGCCGGGCTGCTCGTCAGCCAGGAACGCCGGGATGTGGCTCTTGTTGAACTCGGCCGGGCGGTGCAGGGCGACCTGGGACCAGACCGGGACGAGGTGGGTGCCGAGCTCGGTGCGGCGGAAGCGTTCGTAGGCGGCCTGCACCTGCTCGACGGTCTCCGCGTGCCACCAGAGCATGACGTCGGCGTCGGCGCGCAGCGCGGCCACGTCGTACACCCCCCGCACGACGAGGTCGCCTTCGGCCAGGTCGGCAAAGAGCGCGTCGACCTCGGCCGCGAGCTTGTCGCGGTCGATGTCGCCGAGCGGCGTCTGCACCCGGAACACCGACCAGGCGGTGTAGCGGATGACGTCGTTGAGTGCGCGTGCCTGTTTGCCGTCGACCATGGCTCCTATTGTCCGCCGCGGTCTGCCGTCGCGGCGGGCGGGGCGGTCAACGTCTCGGTGGGAGCCGTCGGTCGCACGGCTGCGCCCGCCACGGCCTGGCCGGCCGCGGCACGTCCGCTGGCGACGCACGCGGGGATTCCGACGCCGTCGTAGCTCGCGCCGGCGACCGCCAACCCGGGCACCGCGGCTACGGCGGACCGGATGCGCTCGACCCGCTCGACGTGGCCGACCTCGTACTGCGGCAACGCCCCGCCCCACCGGGTGACCAGCACGTCGACGGGGCGCAGGTCGGCGCCGAGCAGGACGCCCAGGTCAGCCACGGCGCGGGAGGCTAGTTCGGTGTCGTCTCGTTGCAGCACGACCTCGTCACCGAAACGTCCGATCGAGGCCCGGATGAAGGCCAGGTCGGCGGGCGCGCCGGGCCACTTCTGCGAGCTGATGGTGACGCCCTTGACCAGGCTGGGTGCACCCGCGGGCACGAGCAGTCCGCTTCCCGGGGGCAGTGTGACGCCGGCCGTCGGCACGGCGATCGAGACGATGGCCACGCTGGCCGTGTCGATCGCGGCCAACTCCGCCGCCGCGGCGGGGGCGAGATCGCCCAGCAGCGCCGAGGCTTTCACCGCCGGGACGGCGATCACGACCGCGTCCACCGACACCTCCACTGCGTCCGGACGTGGACCGACGGACAGCGTGAACCCGGTGCCCGTGCGCCGGATCGCGCGGACGGCCGTCGATGTCCGGACGGTGAAGGCGGCGTGATCCACCAACGCGACCGGCACACGCCCGAGCCCTCCTTGGACGGAGGTGAAGACCGGCGCGCCGGCCGCGGTGGTGCGGGCCGATCCGGACGCGGCGCGGGCGGCGGCCGCGACCAGAGATCCACCGTTGGCCAGCTCCCGGGCCAGGGCGGGGACCGTGGCCCGCAACGACAGCCGGTCGGCCCGGCCGGCGTAGACGCCGCCGAGCAGCGGGTCCACCAGCCGGTCGACGACCTCGGCGCCGAGGCGCTGCGCCACCAGCCGGCCGACGGCGACGTCCTCGGTGACCGGGTCGTGCGGGGTGTGTTCCTCGGCGGCCAGCTGGTCGATCGTGGCCGCGGTGAACACCCCCGAGCGACGAGCGGCCTCGACGTCGCCCGGGACGCCCATCACCGTGCCGCTCGGGATGGGACGCAGGCCGGCAGCCGACCAGACTCCGGCCGACGTGGTCAGCGGGTCGACCCGTTCCGCGGCCAGGCCGGCGGCGCCGATGAATTCCAGGCCCTCGGGGCGGCGCGCGAGCATGGCCTCGGCGCCCACGTCCACGGGGTGCCCGGCCAGCGTCGCCGAACGCAGCTTGCCGCCCACGGAGGCGGACTGTTCGTAGACGACGACCTCGGCGTCCGGGCGCAGCCGGGCGACCTCGGTGGCGGCGGCCAGACCGGACACGCCGGCTCCGATGACGGCAACGCGCACTGAGGCCCTACCCCGGGCCGGGGCCGTCGGCCGGCCGGAGGGACGCGAGGTCGTGCACCCGGTCGACCACGGCGGTGAGCACGCCCGGGTCCG
The DNA here is from genome assembly GCA_964252015.1 of uncultured Jatrophihabitantaceae bacterium. Lineage (GTDB taxonomy): Bacteria > Actinomycetota > Actinomycetes > Mycobacteriales > Jatrophihabitantaceae > CAXSBR01. Next base: position 7,748 of record CAXULW010000040.1, read on the forward strand.
TGCCGGGCAGCACGCCGTGGCCGAGGTTGAAGATGTGCCCGTCCGCGCCGCGGCCCTGCTCGACGATCCGGTCGACCTCCGGCGCGATCACCGACCAGTCCGCGCCGAGGATGGCCGGATCGAGGTTGCCCTGCACGACGACTGGTCGGGCGTCGTCGATGGGCGCCTGGCTGCGGAGCATGGCCGCGGCCCGGTCCAGCGGCGTGCGCCAGTCCACGCCGACGACGTCGGCTCCGGTCGAGCGCATCAGCGGCAGCAGGTGGGCCGTGCCGACCCCGAAATGGATCGTCGGCACGAGGCCGTCGACGGCGGACAGCGCGGCCGTGCTGTGCGGCAGTACGAACCGTTCGTAGTCGACGGCGGACAGCGCGCCGGCCCAGGAGTCGAACAGCTGGACGACGCTGACCCCGGCGTCGACCTGGACGCGCAGGAACGTGCCGGTGATCCGGGCGAGCTGGCCGAGCAGGGCGTGCCACAGCTCGGGCTCGGAGTACATCAGCGCCTTGGTCCGGGCGTAGTCGCGCGACGGTCCACCTTCCACCAGGTAGCTGGCCAGGGTGAACGGAGCGCCGGCGAAGCCGATCAGCGGGACCCCGTCGAGTGCGCGGACGAGCTGATCGATCGCGACCCGGACGAAGTCGACGTCACCCGGCTCGAGCGTCGGTATCGCGGCGATGTCAGCCGCCGTGCGCACGGGGTGGGCCACCACCGGGCCGGTTCCGGCCACGATGTCGATGTCGAGCCCGGCCGCCACCAGGGGCACGACGATGTCGGAGAACAGGATCGCCGCGTCGACCCCGTGCCGGCGCACCGGCTGCAGGGTGATCTCGGTGATCAGCTCCGGTGTGCGGCAGGCATCCAGCATGGCCGTGTCCTTACGCACCTCGCGGTACTCGGGCAACGAGCGGCCGGCCTGCCGCATGAACCACACCGGCGGACGCGGGCCCGGACGGCCGGTCGCCGCGCGGACCAGCAGGGATTCCCGCGCTGCGGGTGTGTGCTGCTGCGCGTCGTTCACCATGTCCATCCTAATAAGACCAACCAGGGCCTTCCCTGCCATGAGCGGTCCTCCGGCGTGAGGATCGCAGCGAGCGCCAGCGAGCGAGGACCGGAGCGACGGCGGGGCGCATGGTCATCCATCGACGCCGTCCCCGTCGCGGCGAGTCCGTGCGGGGGTGGCCTTCCGCCCGACCGGGAGCGGCGGCGCGCCTCTGCGGGATTGTCGGACCTGCGTGCCAACGTGACTGCCGAGAGTGACCGCGGGTAGATGCCGGCGGACGTGTGGGCGGAGGACGGGTAATGGAAGTCGAGTTCTTGGCGTGCCCGACGTGCACGGAGGTGACGGTGGTCGAGATCCCGCCGTGCCCGGACGAGCACGGATTCGACTGCCCTGACCGCGCCTGCACGATGTGCGGCACCGCACTGACCATTGCCGGTGTGGCGATGGTCGGCGATATCGCGGCCAATCGCGCGCGCCGCCGGGCGGGCCAGAAACGTCCCGCGGCATGACGCACACCAACCTTGGTCAGCTTCCGCCCGCCCCCCGCGCCGTTCCACCGACCTGCCCCCGACGGAGGATCCCCCGATGAGCCAGCAATCCGCCGCCGCTGTAGCCGCCGCTCGGATCGCTGGCGGGACGGCACCCGGCGACCCACCCGATGCCGCCGGGCTCGACGCGCCGGAGCCGTTCCGGACCGCGGTCGAGAGCCTGGAACGCGCGGTCACCCGGGCCGAGGTGCGGGTGGAGGCGATCCGGGCCCCGCAGCGGCTCGCGCCGTACAGCTACGCGTTGGCCGCCGACGTCATCGCCGCCGACGACGGTGAGGGCGCCACCGGGCGCCTGGTCCTGTTGCACGATCCGGACGGCGCCGACGCCTGGGACGGTGACCTGCGCCTGGTGGCCTACGCCTCGGCCGAACTGGCCGCCGATATGGCCGGTGACCCGTTGTTGCCCGAAGTGGGCTGGAGCTGGCTCACCGGCGCGCTGGCCGACCACGGCGCGGGCTACACCGCGGCCGGCGGCACGGTCACCCAGACCACCTCGACCCGGTTCGGCGATGTGCACGGACCGTCGTCGACCACGTCGCTCGAACTTCGCGGTTCCTGGACGCCGTCCAGCGCCGACCTGACTGCGCACCTGCTGGCCTTCGTCGACGTGCTCGCCACTGCGGCCGGGCTTCCCCCGGAGGGCGTCACCGCCCTCAATCGGTGAACGACGATCGGTTGGCGCCCGGTCCGTTCGGTGTCGACGGATCCCCCCGGGCCGACGACAATCCGGGGGTGTCCGCCGACCAACCCGAACCTGCGTCCGGTCCTGTCGCGTCCGGTCCTGACTTCGCCGGGCCGGTGCCATCCGGTCTCGGCTTAGCGGGGTCGGCCCCGTCCGAGCCGGCCGCCCCGCCAGAAGGATCGGGGCGATCCCGTCGGCGTCGGCGCGGGCCGCGGCCTCATGGTGCGGCCCGGCCGAACGGCGTTCCCGGCACCGGGTTCGCGGTGCCGGCAGATGCGACTGTCGCCGATACGACGGTGAACGGGCAGAGCCGGCCGGGTGAGCCGGCGTTGACCGACGAGCCCGACGATGACGCCGGCCCGCCGCCGCGCCTGATCATGACCCCGACCCAGCCCGTCCTCGGGCCGGTCACCACCGCGGACCAACTGGCCGAAGCCGTGCGTCGGCTGCGGTCGGGTACCGGTCCCATCGCCGTCGACGCGGAACGGGCATCGGGTTACCGCTACAGCCAGCGGGCCTACCTCATCCAGCTGGCTCGCGTCGGCTCGGGCAACATTTTGATCGACCCCATCCCGTTCAATGCCGGTTCGCCAACCGATTCGTCCACCGACCCGTTCGACCCCAACCACACTGCGAGCGGCGTCCTGTCCTCGCTGCAGGACGCAATCGGCGACGCCGAGTGGGTGCTCCACGCCGCCAGCCAGGACCTGCCCGGACTGCGCGAGATCGGCCTGGAACCAGCATCGGTCTTCGACACCGAGACCGCCGGCCGCCTGCTCGGGCTGGAACGGGTGTCGCTGGCCAGCATGCTGGAGCGGTTCCTCGGTGTGACGTTGGAGAAGGGACACTCGGCCGCAGACTGGTCGCAGCGCCCATTGCCGGCGGACTGGCTGGTGTACGCCGCGCTGGACGTCGACCAGCTGGTCGACCTGCGCGACGCGGTCGAGGCCGAACTCATCCGCGCCGGCAAGCTCGAGTGGGCCCGACAGGAGTGGGCGGCGACGTTGGCCGCGCCGGCATCCGGGCCTCGTACCGATCCGTGGCGACGCACGTCCGGCATCCACGCGGTGCGCTCGCGGCGACAGCTGGCCGCGGTGCAGGCCCTGTGGGAGGCCCGGGACGAGATCGCCCGCGCCCGCGACATTGCGCCCGGACGCATCCTGCCCGATGCGGCCATCGTCGCGGCGGTGCGAGCCAACCCGGAATCGGTGGACGCGTTAACCCAACTGGCCGTCTTCCGCGGCCCCCGGCAACGTCAACATGCCGGCCGCTGGTTCGCGGCACTGGACGCGGCCCGGGCCCGGCCCGAAACCGACCTGCCGCCGGCCGCGTTGGGCTCCCGTGACGGCATGCCCGCACCGGCCCGGTGGCGTGAGCGCGACCCCGAAGCGGCCGTCCGGCTCCTGGCCGTGCGCACCAGCGTCACCGCCACAGCCGAACAGCACCACGTCCAGGCCCAGAACCTGCTCGCCGCGGACGTCATCCGACGGCTGTGCTGGACACCGCCGACGCCTATGGACGCGGGCACGGTGGCCACTGCTCTCACCCACCTCGGCGCCCGGCCCTGGCAGGTCGCCCTGTGTGCCGAGCCGATCGCCGCCGCCCTGCTTGCCACGGCTGGCGACCGGGCCGCGAAAGACCACCCGGCCGCGGCCAAGCCCGCCACCGCGGCGCTCCCCGACACGACAGCGCTCCCCGACACGACAGCGCTCCCCGACACGACAGCGCTCCCCGACACGACAGCGCTCCCCGAACCCGCGCCGGGGGTCGGTGGGGACGAGCTGTAGGGGCCATCTCGTCCATGCGCACACCTCCGCGTGAGGATCGCAGCGAGGATCGAGCGGGCCAGAGCGACGGCGGGCTGCAGTTAGAACGGGCGTGACATGCTGAGGGCATGACTGGTCTTTCCGCCCACGGGGTGCGCGATCTCAAGCTCAAGGTGGCCACCCACCTGCGAGGGCTGGCCGGTGAGGCCCTCGACAACGACGATGTCGACCTGGGTCTGGCCGCCCGTATCGCTGACGCGCTGTGGTCCATGATCGACGAGGCCCGAGACCGCTCCGTGGCCGACCAGACCGCGGTGCGCGGCGCCGTCGATTATTTCGTGCTCAACCGCGACGAGGTCAGCGATCTGGAGGCCGGGGGTTTCGTCGACGACGCCGAAGTGGTCAACCAGGTCGCCCGCGACCTCGGCCTGGACGCCCTGCTCATCCGCATTCCCGACCGGGCCCGCTCAGCGGCAGTGCCCCGCGCGGACGCGCCGTAGCGGGAACGGTCAGCGGCCGTAGCCGGGTCACAGGTTCCGGACAGGTCGGCGACAGGACCCGGACAGCGTCGCGGGCAAAATAGAGGAATGGCTCCTCGTGCGATCGCCGCCCTCGGCACCACTGCCCCGTCATCGCCCGCGCCGTCATCTACTCCCCCGTCATCGCCCGCCCCGTCATCCGGCGCCGCTGCGGCCCGGCTGGCGCTGACCCGTCCTGATGGCAGCCCGTTGCGCGTGCTGGTTGTCGACGATGAGGCCTCGATCGCCGATCTGCTGTCAATGGCCTTGCGCTACGAAGGCTGGGACATCCGCACCGCCGGCGACGGGGCCACCGCGGTCCGCAAGGCCCGTGAGTTCCGTCCCGACGCGGTCATCCTCGACGTGATGCTGCCCGACATCGACGGCCTGGAAGTGCTGCGCCGGATGCGGGCCGAGTGGCCGGACATCCCGGTGCTGTTCCTCACCGCGCGCGATGCCGTCGAGGACCGCGTCGCCGGCATCACCGTCGGGGGCGACGACTACGTCACCAAACCGTTCAGCCTGGAAGAGGTGGTGGCCCGGATCCGGGGGCTGTTGCGCCGGGCCGGGGCCAGCGCTGCGCGCGACGCGTCCGTTATAGCCGTCGGGGACCTGACCCTGGACGAGGACAGCCACGAGGTCTTTCGCGGCGGTGCCGAGATCGAGGTGACCGCAACCGAGTTCGAGCTGCTGCGCTACCTGATGCGCAACCCGCGCCGGGTGCTGTCCAAGGCGCAGATCCTCGACCGGGTCTGGAAGTACGACTTCGGCGGGCAGGCCAACGTCGTCGAGCTCTACATCTCCTACCTGCGCAAGAAGATCGACGCCGGCCGCGCGCCGATGATCCACACCGTGCGGGGCTCCGGGTACCTGATCAAACCTGCCGGCTGAGCGTGATGACGGCCGCGCGCCCACCGCTGTCCCACTCCGACCCGCACCGACGGGCGCGGATGTTGCGTCCGAGCGTCCGGTTCGTCCGTCCGCGGAGCTGGACGTTGCGGGCCCGGCTGCTGTCCCTGGTCGCTGGGCTGCTGGTCACCGTCTGCGTGGCCGTCGGGTTCGTCACCGCGGTGCAACTGCGCGGCTACCTGATCCACCGCCTCGACGTGCAGCTGGCCTCCGCCGGCGGCCGGACCTACTCGTTCGGCGGCGGACAACGACCCGGCGACGACGACAACGGCCCGTTCGCCACCCAGGACACGGGCGTCAACTTCCTGCGCGCTCCCGGCCAGGCCGCGGGCACCTTGGGCGCGCGGCTGACCGGTTCGACGATCGTCCAGGCCGGCGTGCTCGGCGAGAACGGCGCGATCACCCAGCTGTCGGTCACCACGGTCGCCGCGCTGGGCGGAGTTCCCGTGGACGGCAAGCCGCACACGCTCCAGATCGGCCATCGCGGCCAGTACCGCCTGCTCGCCACCAGGACGCAGGACGGCGACGTCCTGGTCACCGGCCTGCCGCTGCGCACGGTCGACACCACGGTCGGGCGGCTGGTCCTGGTCGAGGTAGCGGTGGCGGGCACGGCCCTGCTGCTGGCCATGGCCGCTGGGTTCGTCATCATGCGCCGCACGTTGCGACCGTTGCGGCGGGTGGCCTCGACCGCGACCCGGGTCAGCCAGCTGCAACTCGACCGCGGTGAGGTCGCGCTGGCCGAACGGGTGCCCGATCCCGACACCGATCCGCGCACCGAGGTCGGCCAGGTCGGCAGCGCCCTGAACCGGATGCTGGACCACGTCACCCACGCTCTGACCGCCCGGCAGGCCAGCGAAACGCGGGTGCGCCGTTTCGTCGCCGACGCCAGCCACGAGCTGCGTACCCCGCTGGCGTCCATCCGTGGCTACGCCGAGCTGACCCGGCGCAACCGCGAGTCCGTCCCGCCGGACATCGCCTACGCACTCGAACGGGTCGAGTCCGAAGCCCAGCGGATGACGACGATGGTCGAGGACCTGCTCCTCCTGGCCCGGTTGGATTCCGGCCGGCCGTTGGCCGCGGAGCCCGTGGACCTGACCCGGCTCGTCATCGACGCGGTCAGCGACGCCCAGGCCGCCGGTGACGACCACCGTTGGCGGCTCGACCTGCCCGAGGAACCGGTCACGGTGACCGGCGATGCGCCGAGCCTGCACCAGGTGCTGACCAACTTGCTGGCCAACGCCCGCACGCACACCCCGCCCGGGACGACGGTGATCACGAGCGTGGCCAGCAGCCAGCCGGGAACGGTGGTGGTCACCGTGCTCGACGACGGACCCGGTATCCCGCCGGACGCCCTGCCGACGGTGTTCGACCGCTTCGCCCGTGGCGCCGAATCCCGCACCCGTACCGCATCAGGATCCGCCAGCACCGGGCTCGGGCTGTCCATCGTGGCGGCCATCGTCACCGCCCACCACGGTTCCGTGCACGTCACCAGTCATCCCGGGCAGACCGCCTTCCTGGTGCGGCTGCCCACCGCCGCCGCCTAACTTCGCCTAAAAGGCCCGTCCGCTAACCCAGCGACCACAGCAAGGCTCGACACCCCGTGGTCCCCGACGTGGTGACCCGCCCGCCGACCAACGGCGGCACCCACGAGGACCATTCTCGGCTCGCGTCACTGCGCGTAGACCGTCTCGCTCAAGCTGTAGCACCATGCGCTACGCTGAAGCGGTGACCGAGCAGATCAGCCAACGCGAGCTCCGTAACGACAGCGGTCGCATCATGCGCGCCCTGGACGATGGCCAGACATTCGTCGTCACGCGCAACGGCCGGCCGGTGGGGGAGTTGCGACCGCTGCATCGCGATCGCTTCGTAGATGCCGTAACAGTGGTCGAGGTGTTTCGACATGCTCCACGGCTGGACTGGCCGCGCATGCGCGAGGACATCGACCGGCATCTAGACCAAGACATCGAGCCCCGTGGTTGAGCGGCTTAAGCGCGCGCTGCTCGACACGTCGGTGGTAATCGATCTGGACCGGATTCCCGCCGAAGCGCTGCCGGTGCAGGTTGCCGTGTCCGCAGTAACAATGGCTGAACTGGCCGCCGGGCCGGCCGCCGCGACGGATGAAGCCGAGCGCGCGCGGCGACAGGACCGATTGCAGCGCGCCGAGGCGACCTTCGATCCGCTGCCAGTGGACACCGAAGCGGCCCGAGCCTACGGCCGCGTCTACGCCGCCGCACGAGCACAGGGTCGCAACCCGCGTCGCCGGTTCGCCGACCTCCTCATCGCTGCCGTCGCACTGGCCAACGCTCTTCCCCTGATGACGCGTCACGCGGCCGACTTCGCCGGCCTCGACAGCCTTATCGACATCATCGAGATCTAAGCCGGCGCCGTGCGCGTCAGCGAGCAGCGCTGCTGTCACGTCGCCCGGCCGGCCCGAGCCCACCTGGAGAGGAGCCAGGCACAAAGGCGGCGATGTGCTCGCCACTGGGCACTGCACGGCTGTCGACGTATTCAAGCTGATGATGATTCCTCGCCACCCTACCGACGGCCACCGCCTAAACTCGCTCACACCGGCCCGTCCGTAGCACCCAGCGACCACAGGAAGGCTCGACGCCCCGTGGTCCCCGACATTGTGACCCGCCCGGCAGTACCGATCGCCAGCACCAGCCGGCGGCGGGCTGCGTTCCTGGTCGCGGCGGCCATCACCATGGCCGGCGGGATAGCGGGGTTGCCCCCGGCCATGCACATGACCGACTTCCGGGTGTACCGACGGGCGGCCCGAGCCGTCGCCCAGGGCGTCGACGTCTACGCCCCGAATGGCTTCCGGTTCCAGTTCACCTATCCCCCGTTCGCGTCCGAGTTCACGCTCCCGCTGGCACCGCTGTCGATCGCCACCGGTTCCATCGTGATCACCGTGGTCACGCTGCTTGCCGGCTTGTACGTGACCCGGCGCAGTCTCGTCGTTACCGACCAGTGGCCGTGGATCGTCGCCCCGGTGTTGACGGTGGCGCTGATGTGGACCGAGCCAATGCACGTCACCGCGCGGCTCGGTCAGATCAACGCGATCCTGATGGCCCTCGTCGTCGCCGATGCCACCGGACGGATCCGCCGGTTGCCGCGCGGCGTGCTCACCGGTGTGGCCATCGGGGTCAAGCTCACCCCGGGCATGTTCCTGCTGACTGCTCTGGCCGCGCGCCGGTGGCGGACCGCCCTGGTCGCCGGGGCCGTGTTTGCGGGAACGGTGGCCATCGGCGCGGCGATCCAGCCGGGCGCGGCCCACGCCTACTGGACCCAGCTGCTCTGGGACACCGACCGGGTCGGGCAGACGGCCTGGTACGGCAACCAATCCCTGCTGGGAATGCTCACCCGGTGGACGGGGGCGGGTGCCCTCACCCGCGTGCTGTGGATCGTCGGCGCGGTCGTCATTGTGGTCGTCGGCGTGCGCGCCGCCGTTCACGTATGGGCCGGGGGCAACGTGCTGCTTGCCGTCGGGCTCGTCGGCGTGGTCAGCACCCTGGTGTCGCCGATTTCCTGGACCCACCACTGGGTGTGGTGCATCCCCGTGTTCGGCGGGCTCCTGGTGCGCGCCGGCGACGACCGCTGGCGGTGGCTCGGCGCCGCCCTGTGGCTCACCGTCTTCGAGGTCGGGCCGAACACCCGGCTGGCCCACGTCGTCTTCGATTGGGCGCCGGCCCGGGCCGTGGTCGGCAACGACTACGTGCTCGCCGGGCTCGTCCTGCTGGTGGTACTGGCGCGCCGACCCGGCGCCAGGTCCGCCGTGGAGGTGCCCACCGAGGGGCGTTCTGCGCTCACAGTTTCCTGACAGGATCCCGACACCCCGGCGACAGCGGCGGCTCGCAGAGTCATCGTCATGACCACCGTGATCGCGCCGCCCGCCGGCGAGAACTCCGCCGCCACCACCGACCTCCTGCGGGCCCGCCGCTCGGGCGCACCCGTGCTCGACGTCGTCGTCCCCGTCTACAACGAGCAGACCGACCTGGAAGGGTGCGTGCGCCGGCTGCACGCGCACCTGATGGCGACGTTCCCGTACCCGTTCCGCATCACCGTCGCCGACAACGCCAGCACCGACGACACCCTGGTCATCGCCGAGACGTTGCAGGCGGCCATCCCCGAGGTGCGCGCCGTACATCTGGACGCGAAGGGACGTGGCCGCGCCCTGAACGCGGTGTGGTCGAACTCCGACGCCGACGTGCTGGCGTACATGGACGTGGACCTGTCCACCGACCTGGCCGCCCTGGCGCCGCTGATCGCGCCGTTGCTGTCGGGCCATTCCGACCTGGCCATCGGCACCCGGCTGGCCCCCACGTCGCGGGTCGTGCGCGGGGCCAAGCGCGAGTTCATCTCGCGCAGCTACAACCTGATCCTGCGCCGCACCCTGGCCACCCGTTTTTCCGACGCGCAATGCGGATTCAAGGCCATCCGCCGCGACGTGGCCCGGCACCTGCTGCCCCTGGTGGAGGACACCGGGTGGTTCTTCGACACCGAACTGCTCGTATTGGCCGAACGCTGTGGCCTGCGGATCGCCGAGGTGCCGGTGGACTGGGTGGACGACCCGGACAGCCGCGTCGAGATCGTCGCCACGGCCAGGGCCGACCTGAAGGGCGTCACCAGGCTTGCTCGCGCGCTGGCCTCCGGCCGGCTGCCGATCGCCACCGTGCGGGCGCAGTTCGGGCGCGGCGCCCTCGGACCCGGCGCGGCGGAAGCAGACGTGCCCGGGGTGCCGGCCGGTCTCACCGGGCAGGCGGTCCGCTTCGCCGCCGTCGGCGCGGTCAGCACGATTGCGTACCTCGTGCTGTTCCTCGGGATGCGGGGATCGCTCGGCGCCCAGCCGGCCAACCTGCTGGCGCTGCTGATCACGGCCGTAGCCAACACCTCGGCCAACCGCCGGTTGACCTTCGGACGAACCGGCCGGACCGGTATCCGGGCCCACGCCCAAGGCATCGCCGTCTTCGCCCTTGGCGCAGCGTTGACCAGCGGCGCCCTGTTCGTGTTGACCGCGCTCGACGCCCACCCCGGGCGGCTGATCGAACTCGCGGTTCTCGTGGCGGCCAGCGCCGCGGCGACCCTGCTGCGCTTCGTGCTCTTCCGGCGGTGGATCTTCGCGCCGGCCCGGGTTGCCGCCGGGGTCTGACCCGGCTCACCCGCAACGACCTGTACCGCCCCCCTCCCCCGGCCCAGCCTCGAACCCCCCGTTTCCTAACCCTGCCCAGCCTCACACGATTGGACCACCACCATGACGATGACCACGCTCCCGGCCCAGGACGATGAGACCACCGGCGCCACTGAGACCGATTACGTCCGCGTCGATACGTCCGATACGGACACCGCCATCCCGCCACCCCGGCGCAGTCGGCTGGCCACGCTCGTCCGCGGGCGGCCGGAGGACCCGGTGTGGTCGCGGCCGGCCCTGCTGGTGCTGCTGATCGGGACGGGCCTGCTCTACACCTGGAACCTCAGCGCCTCCGGCAACGCCAACAGCTTCTACGCCGCGGCGGTCAAGTCCGGCTCGGAAAGCTGGAAGGCCTGGTTCTTCGGCTCGCTCGACTCGGCCAACTCGATCACCGTCGACAAGCCGCCGGCGTCACTGTGGGTGATGGGCCTCTCGGCGCGGTTGTTCGGCTTCAACAGTTGGAGCCTGCTCGTTCCCCAGGCGCTCGAGGGCGGGGCCGCGGTCGGCCTGCTCTACGCCACGGTCAAGCGCTGGTCCGGCCCGACCGCCGGCCTGGTCGCCGGTGCCATCCTGGCCCTCACCCCGGCCGCGGTGCTGATGTTCCGCTTCGACAACCCCGACGCGCTGCTCGTGCTGCTCATGGTCGGCGCGGCCTACGCGGTGACCCGGGCGCTGGAGAAGGCCGGCACCCGCTGGCTGCTCCTGGCCGGCGCGCTGGTCGGCTTCGCCTTCCTGACCAAGATGATGCAGGGTTTCCTCGTCCTGCCCGCGTTCGCCCTGGTCTACCTGATCGCGGCCCCGACGACGCTCGGCCGCCGCATCGTCCAGGTGCTCGCCGCGGGCGTGGCCGTCGTCGTCGCCGCCGGTTGGTGGGTGCTGGCCGTCGGCCTCTGGCCCGCCTCGGCTCGGCCCTACATCGGTGGCTCGACCAACAACAGCGTGCTCAACCTGGTGTTCGGCTACAACGGTCTAGGCCGGCTGTTCGGCAGTGACGGCAGCGCCGGGGGCGGTGGCTTCGGCGGCGGTGGCTTCGGCGGCGGCGCCGCTGGCTCGAGCTTCGGCGGTCCCGCCGGCCTCAACCGCCTGTTCAGCAGCGAGATGGGCAACGAGATCTCCTGGCTGCTGCCGGCGGCACTGGTCGCGCTGGTGGGCGGGCTGTGGGCCACCCGCCGGGCCCCGCGGACCGACCCGGTTCGGGCCGGGCTGATCCTGTGGGGCGGCTGGCTGATCGTCACCGGCCTCGTCTTCTCCTACATGGAGGGCACGATCCATCCGTACTACACGGTGGCTCTCGCGCCGGCGATCGGAGCGCTCGTGGCCATCGGCGGCGCCGCGCTCTGGCGCGAGCGGGAGCTGCTCACCTCGCGGATCGGGCTGGCCGCGATCGTCGCCGCGGCCGGTGGCTGGAGCTACGTCGTGCTGGCTCGCACCTCTTCGTGGCACCCGGAACTGCGCTACCTCGTCGCCATCCTGACCGTCGTCACCGCGGCCGGCCTGCTCGTCCCGCCGGCCCGGCTCAGCAAGGCCGCCGCGGGCCAGGCGGCCAAGGGGCTGGTGGTGACCGGCGTGCTGGCCGGCCTCGTCGGCACCGGATCGTTCGCTCTGGCCACGGCAGCCGCGGCCCACACCGGCAGCATCCCCAGCGTCGGCCCGGCCGCGGCGGCGGCCAGCAGCGGCGGCGGCATGGGCGGGACCCGGGGCGGCACCGCACCCACCGGCACCCGCCCGGGCGGTACCGGTTCAACCGGCACGCGGCCGACCGGCCAGGCGCCCGGTGGGTCCGGCGGGTCGAGCTCGACCCAGTCCGCCCCCACCGGTGGCGGGATGGGCGGCACCACGAGCACGAGTTCGGCGCTCGTCGCCGCACTGAAGGCGACGACGACGACGTGGGCCGCAGCGGTGGTCGGTGACCAGTCCGCCGCCGACCTGATCCTGAACAGCGGCAAGGCCGTGATCGCGATCGGCGGGTGGAGCGGCAGTGACAACTCCCCCACCCTGGCCCAGTTCGAGGCCTACGTGGCCGCCGGCAAGATCCACTACTTCATCGCCAGCGGGACCGGCGGCGGGGGTATGGGCAGCAACAGCGGCGTCGGTGCCCAGATCACGACCTGGGTCAAGGCCCACTACACGGCCACCACGATCGGGGGCTCCACGGTGTACGACCTGACCAAAGCGGCCAGCTGACCCAGCCGTCGCCGAATGACGCCACCGGATGGCCCGACGACATGTCGGGCCATCCGGTTTCTGTGCGGGTCGACCCCGGTCATGTGCTCGGGACAGTAAAAATCCGGCCTCCTACGGGGGAAGGAGGCCGGACAAGATGATCATGCTCTGTTCCCGGGCGGGCGGCAACTCTAACGGTCCGGCTCAGTTCAGGAATCGGTCCAGCATGGACGTCCGCGGTGATCGCACAGCGCTCAGATCGCTCGCGGCCACTCGCGCAAGACTGCGGGTAAACCTCGGCGTTTGGCGCTTTGCCGGCCTTTGTTGGCGTCCAGCCGGAATACCCGCGCCGTAACGTCCCTTGTGGCAAGGATCGAGCTGGGCACCGACAGCACCCCGCCGAACACCCACGCTCAGGAGTCACGATGGCGCAAACCGATATCGGAACGGCGAGTCACGAACATGGTGGCGGGCCGGACCCGCTCGAGACGGCGTCCGGTCAGCACGAGGCGCCGGGAACCGCCGTGGCCCACGACGGCCACCGTGCCGCACATGCGCGCTCTGATCAGGCCGGTGACACCGATCGAGGCGGCAACGTCGACGTGGCGGCTGGCTCCTCGGATCGCACCGGGAACAAGTGGTGGACCCTGGTCGCCGTCTGCCTGGGCACGTTCATGCTGCTGCTGGACGTCACCATCGTCAACGTGGCCCTGCCCGACATCCAGACCGGGTTGACGGCCAGCTTCTCCGACCTGCAGTGGGTCGTCGACGCCTACGCGCTGACCCTGGCCGCGCTGCTGCTGACCGCCGGCAGCCTGGCCGACCTGTACGGGCGCAAGCGGGTCTACCTGGTCGGCTTGACCGTGTTCAGCCTGGCCTCGCTGTTGTGCGGGGTGGCCAACGACGTCCTCGTGCTCCAGCTGTCCCGCGGCCTGCAGGGGGTCGGCGGCGCGATCATGTTCGCGGTGTCCCTGGCCCTGCTGGCCGACGCGTTCCGCGGCAAGGACCGCGGCGTCGCGTTCGGTATCTGGGGCGCGATCACCGGCCTGGCCGTGGCCATCGGCCCGCTGCTCGGCGGCGCGCTCACCTCGGGCCTGTCGTGGCGGTGGATCTTCTTCGTCAACCTGCCCATCGGCATAATTGCCGTCGTCATCACCGTGCTCAAGGTGGCCGAGTCCCGCTCGCCGCAGGCACGTCGCCCCGACTGGCTGGGCTTCGTCCTGTTCACGGTCGCCCTGTGCAGCCTGGTCTACGGGCTGATCGAGTCGAACCAGAAGTCGTTCAGCAGCCCCGTCGTCATCGGCTGCCTGGCTGCTGCCGCCGTGCTGCTGGCCGTGTTCGTGTTCGCCGAACTGCGCAGCGACCACCCCATGTTCGATCTGTCGCTGTTCCGGCTGCCCACGTTCAGCGGCGGGGCCGTGGCCGCGTTCGGTATGAGCGCGTCGATCTTCTCGCTGCTGCTGTACCTGGTGCTGTACCTGCAGGACATCCTCGGTTACAGCGCGCTGGGCACCGGCGTGCGCCTGCTGGTGCTCTCCGGCGGCATCCTGGTCACCTCGACGGTGGCCGGACGGCTGACCTCGCACGTACCGGTCCGGTTCCTCATCGGTCCGGGCCTGCTTCTGGTCGGCGTGGGCCTGCTGCTCATGCGGGGCCTCGACGCGGGCACGCACTGGACCCACCTCATCCCCGGCCTGATCCTGTCCGGTGCCGGCGTGGGCCTGGTCAACCCGCCGCTGGCGTCGACGGCGGTGGGCGTGGTCAAGCCCCAGCAGGCGGGGATGGCGTCCGGTATCAGCTCGACGTTCCGCCAGGTGGGCATCGCCACCGGGATCGCCCTGCTCGGCACGCTGTTCTCGAGCTCGGTGAAGTCCTACGTCACCGACCACATCGCGTCGGTACCCGGTCTGAACGGGCGGGGCGCCCAGATCGCGACCGCGGTGCAGTCCGGCACGATCGAGAAGACCCTGGCGTCGCTGCCGGCCAGTACCCGCGGACCGGTCGGGCTGATCACCAAGACGGCGTTCACCACCGGCCTCAACACGATCCTGCTCGTCGCTGCCGTGATCGCGTTGGTCTCGGCCGTGATCGCGTTCGCGAGCATCCGGACCAAGGACTTCGTCCACCAGGGCGGCGAAAGGGCCTAAACCACATCGGGTGCACACAGGTTCGGCGTCCGGACCTCAGTGCACCCGATTCGTCAATCGGTGCTGTCCTCGGCGGTTCGGGCGACGACGTCGCCTTCGCTGCCGGCTCCACTCAGACCGGCGATGCCGGCGGCCCACTCGACGACGCGCCGGGCGATGTCCTGACCGGTCATGCCGATGCGGGCGCGGACGTCGGCCACGGAGCCGTGGTCGAGGAACTGCGCCGGCACGCCGATCTCCCGGGTGGGCACGTCCACGCCCGCGGCGCGCAGGCTCTGGGCCACCCGCGAGCCGACGCCGCCGACGACGACGCCGTCCTCGATCGTTACCACCAGCCGCGCCGTGCGGGCCAGCTCGACCAGCTCAGAAGGGACCGGCGTCACCCAGCGTGGATCGACGACCCGGCCGGAGAAACCGGCCCGAGCCAGATCGTGGGCGGTGCGCACGGCGTCATGGGCCATGGCCCCGACGCTGATCAGCAGCACGTCTACTGCAGGTTCGGTCGAGGGCTCGGACAGCACGTCCACCGCTCCGATCGACCGCACCGCCGGCACCTCGGGCCCCACCGCCGTCTTCGGGTAGCGCAGCACGGTGGGACCGTCGGCCCAGGCCACCGCCTCGCGCAGCTCGGCCCGCAGGGTGGCCTCGTCGCGCGGCGCGGCCTGACGCAGACCCGGCACCATCCCGAGCAGGGCCAGGTCCCACATGCCGTTGTGGCTGGCGCCGTCGTCGCCGGTCAGCCCGGCCCGGTCCAGCACCACCGTGACGGGCAGGCGGTGCAGGGCCACGTCCATGAGCAGCTGGTCGAACGCGCGGTTCAGGAACGTCGCGTAGACGGCGACGACGGGATGCAGACCGCCCGAGGCCAGCCCGGCGGCCGACGTGAGCGCGTGTTGCTCGGCGATGCCCACGTCGTAGAGCCGGTCGGGGAAGCGGCGCGCGAACTCGGTGAGACCGGTCGGGTCGATCATCGCCGCCGAGATGGCGACGATGTCGTCCCGTTCGGCCGCGATGGCCGCGATCTCGGCGCCGAACACGGCGGTCCAGCGGGTGCCGTTGCGGGGCAACAGCTGGCCGGTGACCGGGTCGAACGCGCTCGGCGAATGCATCTGCTCCACCGCGTCGTTCTCGGCCGGCGCGTAGCCGAAACCCTTGCGCGTCACCGCGTGCACGATCACCGGGCCGCCGAAGTTCTTGGCCATCCGCAGCGCGTTCTCCAGCGCGCCCAGATCGTGCCCGTCGACCGGTCCGACGTACTTCAGGCCCAGGTCCTCGAACATGCCCTGGGGCGCGACGAAGTCCTTCACGCCCCGCTTCATCCCGTGCAGGGCCTCGTACAGCGGCGGGCCGACCAGCGGTGTGCGCTCCAGGCGGGTACGCACGGCGCCGAGCATCTTCTCGTACCCCGGGCGCAGGCGCAGACCGGCCAGGTGCTGGGCCAGCCCGCCGATGGTCGGTGAGTACGAGCGGCCGTTGTCGTTGACCACGATGACGACGGGCCGGTCGGCGCCGGCGATGTTGTTCAACGCCTCCCACGCCATGCCACCGGTGAGCGCGCCGTCACCCACGACCGCCACCACCGGGCGCCGGTCGCCGCGCACGTCGTAGGCCTTGGCCAACCCGTCGGCGTAGGACAGCGCGGTGGAGGCGTGCGAGTTCTCGATCCAGTCGTGCGGGCTCTCGGCCCGGCTCGGATAGCCGGACAGCCCGCCGGTCTGCTTGAGGTGGTCGAACCCGGCCCGCCGCCCGGTCAGGATCTTGTGGACGTAGGTCTGGTGCCCGGTGTCGAACAGGATCGGCTCGGATGGCGAGTCGAAGACGGTGTGCAGGGCCACGGTCAGTTCGACCACGCCGAGGTTGGGCCCGAGGTGGCCGCCGCGCAGCGACAGCTTCTGCACCAGGAAGTCCCGGATCTCGGCGCAGAGCAACAACCTGTCTTCGTCGCTCAGTGCTCGTACGTCGGCGGGCGAGTCAATGCGTTCGAGGACGGAGTTCATGGTGTCGCCTACGATACCGGCGCCGTCTCCTCGAGCCCGGGCGGCGCGGGTGGAATGAGTAGGCAGACGCACTCGATGTGATGGGTCATCGGGAACGCGTCGAACGCCCGCAGCCCCCCGATCCGCCAGCCGAGATCCAGGGCGGTGCGCACGTCGCGGGCCAGCGCGGCCGGGTCGCAGGCCACGTAGACGACGCGTCCGGCCCGACCCAGGATCGCCGTCATCACCTCGCGCCCGGCCCCCGTGCGGGGCGGGTCGAGCACGACCAGGTCGGCCCCGGGCAGCGCCGAGACCGCGTCCGCGGTGACCGCGCGGGCCCGCACGTCGGCCCACGGCCACGCGCCGAGGTTGCCGGCGGCGTCCCGGACGGCCCGGCTGGAGCCCTCCAGGCCGACCACCCAGCCGGTCGCGCCGACCGCCTCGGCCAGCGCGGCGGTGAACAGCCCGGCCCCGGCGTAGAGGTCGAGCACGGTCTCCCCAGCCTGGGGCGCAGCGGCGGCGAGAACGGCCTCGGTCAGCGTGGCCGCGGCGTGGACGTGGGGCTGCCAGAAGCCTCCCGCAGCGACGCGGAACGGGCGCCCGTCCACCGTGTAGGACAGCTCGACCGGCCCGGACTTGAGCTCGGGCGCGCCCGCCGGAGCGGGTCGGCGTCGACCCCGCGAGGGCCGTGGGGCCACGGCCGCCCGGGTGGCGAGCACGCTGGTGCGCGCGTCGTCACCGGCGGCCACCGTCACCGCCGTGCCCGGCGGCCACCGCCGACCCAGCGCCGGGGCATCGCCGACGCCGGCGGCACCGATCAGGCACTGCTGCACCGGCTGCACCACGTGGGAACGGTGCTTGCGCAGACCCAGTTGGCCCCGCCCGTCGGCCACGAAGTCCACCCGCCGACGCCAGCCCAGCGCCCCGCCGGGCACCTCCTCGACGATGACGGCCATCGTCACCCCGGCCAGGCGCTGGAACTGCTCGGCCACCACCGCGGACTTCAGCGCTCGTTGGTACGCCGGCCGGGCGTGCTGCCAGTCGCAGCCGCCGCATTTGCGCGGGCCCGCGTACGGGCACGGCGGGGTGACCCGTTCGGCCGATGCGCTCAGCACCTCGACCGCGTCGGCGCGGCAGAACGAGCCGCCCGTGTCCTCGGTGACGACGGCGCGCACCCGTTCGCCGGGAAGCGCGTGCCGGACGAACACGACGCGACCGTGCGGGCCGTCCAGGCGGGCCACGCAGTGCCCGCCGTGGGCCACCGGGCCCACCTCCAGCTCGACGGTCTGCCCCCGCAGGGACGCCGACGGCTCCGCTTCGGTCATGGGCTCAGCGTCGCGAGGCGGACAGGTCGTCCGGCGCGGCCCGACGTCCTTCCAGGGAAATCGGCCGCGACGTGGGCAGCACCCC
This sequence comes from uncultured Jatrophihabitantaceae bacterium, assembly GCA_964252015.1. Classification (GTDB taxonomy): domain Bacteria; phylum Actinomycetota; class Actinomycetes; order Mycobacteriales; family Jatrophihabitantaceae; genus CAXSBR01. The sequence goes on from CAXULW010000040.1 coordinate 26,055, forward strand.
ACCGCTGTCGGCGAAGCGGTCCTGGGACGAGTCGAGCTGCCACGGCACGCTGGTCACCATCACGTTGTTCTGGAACAGCAGCCGGCCCTTCAGGCGCAGCGCGGACTGATTGTGCAGCAGGTTCTCCCACCAGTGCCCGACCACGTACTCGGGGATGAACACGCTGACCAGGTCGTTGGGACGCTCGGCCCGCAGCTTCTTCACGTAGTTCACCACCGGCCCGGTGATCTCGCGGAACGGCGACTCGAGCACGGTCAGCTTGATCGGCAGGTCACGTTTGGCCCACTGATCGAGCAGGAGCTGGGTGTCGGCGTCGTCTACGTTCACGGTCAGCGCGGTGAGCGTGTCCGGTCGGGTGGCGCGGGCGAAGGCCAGCGCCCGCAGCGTCGGCTTGTGCAGTTTGGACACCAGGACGATGACGTTGTTGCGCACCGGGAGCACCAGCCCGACCTGGTTCTCATCGGACGCGAGTTCCTCGCCGACGCGGTAGTAGTGCTTGTAGATACCGCGCATCGTCAGGTACAGGATCGGCATGGCGATCAGCACCAGGTAGGCCCCACCCGTGAACTTGGCGATCGTGACGATCACCAGCACCACCCCGGTCAGGCTGGCGCCGAAGGCGTTGATGGCCCGGGAACGGAACATCCGCCGGCGCTCGCCCGGGTCGCGTTCGGTGCGCAGCAGCCGGTTCCAGTGCCGGACCATGCCGGTCTGGCCGAGCGTGAACGACGTGAACACCCCGACGATGTAGAGCTGGATCAGCGCGTTGGTGTTGGCGTGGTAGATGAAGATCAGGAACCCGGCGACCACCGCCAGCGCGATGACGCCGTTGCTGAACACGAGCCGGTCACCGCGGGTGTGCAGCTGACGGGGCAGGTTACGGTCCTGGGCCAGGATCGAGCCGAGCAGCGGGAACCCGTTGAACGCGGTGTTCGCGGCCAGGATCAGGATCAGCGCGGTCGCGGCCTGGATGAAGAAGAAGCCGACCGAGTGCTCCCCGCCGAAGATGGCCGCGGCAAGCTGGGCGATCACGGTGCGCTGCGGGGCCGGGTGCCCGCCGCTCTGGCAACCGGCGTATCCGCCGAGGTCGCAGACGTTGCCCGGCTCGACGATGTGCACCTTGGCCACCAGCGCCAGGACGGTGATGCCGATGAACATGGAACAGGCCAGCCCGGCCATCATGACCAGGGTCTTCTGGGCGTTCTTGGCCTTGGGCTTCTGGAACGCGGGTACGCCGTTGGCGATGGCCTCGACGCCGGTCAGCGCCGTGCAGCCCGAGGAGAACGCCCGCAGAGCGAAGAAGATCAGCGCGAACACGGTGAGCTGGTGGTAGCCCTGCTGGGCGTTCAGCGTGTACTTGGCCGACTCGGCCACCGGTGGATTGCCGACGATGGCTTTCACGGCACCGGTGATGATCATGACCCCGACGCCGACCGCGAACGCGTAGGTGGGCAGCGCGAACGCCGTCCCCGCCTCCTTCACCCCGCGCAGGTTCACCGCGGTCAGGACGGTGATGAACACCAGCGCCATCTCCACCCGATGCGGGTTCAGCGCGGGCGCGGCCGAGATGATGTTGTCCACGCCCGAGGACACCGATACCGCCACGGTCATCACGTAGTCGACCATCAGCGCGCTGGCCACGATCACGCCGGCCGGCCGCCCGATGTTCTTGGTCGCCACCTCGTAATCCCCGCCGCCGGTCGGGTAGGCCTCCACCACCTGCCGGTAGGACGCGGCCACGGTGAGCAGCAGGATCACCACCACCGCGGCCAACCAGGGGGCCAGGAACAGGTAGGCCGAGCCGGCCAGGGTGAGGACGAGCAGGATCTCCTGGGTGGCGTAGGCGACGCTGGACAGCGCGTCGCTGGCGAAGATGGGCAGCGCCAGCCGCTTGGGCAACAGGGTGTGCCCGACCGTGTCCGAGCGAACCGGCCGCCCGATCACCAACCGTTTGGCGATACGGGGAAGGAGCGCCATCAGCCCAGCACCGTTCGGAGGATCGGAAGGGTCACAGGGCCACAGCGTACGGCGCGGCTGTTGCGCCGGGGCGCCGTCGCCGCCACCTCCGGGCGTTCGTGGCCTCGTCCGACACCGCTGTTGTGTAGCGTCAGCAGCCGCTGAGGCCGGTCGGTTCCCCCGCGTGGTCCGCCGGTGGTGGTCCCCCCTCCGACGTCCGCCGTCCGCCGTCCGCCGTCCCAGTGGGCAGTAGCCAGTCGCCAGTCGCCAGTCGCCAGTAGCCAGTAGCGAGAGAGGAGCCGTGCGCCGTGCACATCGTCGTCATGGGCTGCGGGCGGGTCGGTTCCGGTCTCGCGCTCCAGCTGGAGGCCCACGGGCACACCGTCGCGGTCATCGACCAGAACGCGGCCGCCTTCCTGCGACTGGGTGAAGGTTTCCAGGGCAAGACCGTGGCCGGGGTCGGTTTCGACCAGGACACCCTGATCGAGGCCGGCATCGAACGGGCCGACGCATTCGCCGCGGTCAGCAACGGCGACAACTCCAACATCATCGCCGCCCGGGTGGCCCGCGAGACGTTCAACACCGTGACGGTCGTGGCCCGGATCTATGACGCCAAGCGGGCCGAGATCTACGAACGGCTGGGCATCCCCACCATCGCCACCGTGCCGTGGACGATCAACCGCCTCGTGCGCCAGATCGTCGGCGAGGCCATGGAGGAGTCGTGGCGCGACCCGTCGGGCGCCGTCGCGGCCATCCGGGTGCAGCCGCACGAGGGCTGGGTCGGTCACTCCATCCAGGACTTCGAACGCGCGGTCAACGGCCGGGTGGCCATGATCAACCGCTTCGGCAAGGGCGAGGTCCCGCTGGCGACGACCCTGCTGCAGGACGGCGACGCGATGTTCGTCTTCATCGCCGACGAGTTCCGCGACGGCATGCGCGACGTCGTCACCAATCCCCCGGAGGACTGATGAAGGTAGCCATCGCCGGTGCCGGCTCGGTCGGGCGTTCCATCGCCCGCGAGCTGATCTCCAACGGCCACGACGTCATGCTCATCGACAACCAACAGCGCAAGATCACCCCGGAGCGCATCCCGGAGGCGGCGTGGGTGCTGGGCGACGCGGCCGAGGTGTCGAACCTGGAACACGCCAACCTCAGCGACCGCGACGTGATGGTGTCTGCCACCGGCGACGACAAGGTCAACCTGGTCGTCTCCCTGCTGGCCAAGACCGAGTTCAGCGTCACCCGCGTGGTGGCCCGGATCAACCACCCCTCGAACGAGTGGCTGTTCACCGAGGCCTGGGGCGTCGACGTCGCCGTCTCGACCCCGCGGGTGCTGGCCGCCCTGGTCGAGGAAGCGGTGTCCGTCGGTGACCTGGTCCGGCTGTTCAGCTTCCGTCAGGGCCAGGCCAACCTGATCGAGATCACCCTGCCCGAGGACTCCGGCTGCGCCGGACGCCCCGTGCGCGACCTGCAGCTGCCCCGCGACGCCGCCCTGGTGACGATCGTGCGCGGCGCCCGGGTGATCACCCCGACCCCGGACGAGCCGCTGGCCGGCGGCGACGAGCTGCTGTTCGTGGCCACGGCCGAGGTCGAGAACGACGTCCGCAACGCCGTCTGCGGCTGAGCCGACGGCTACGCGCTCGGCGCGTAACGCCGTCTGAGCCGACCGACCGCTATGCGCTCGGCGCGGTCAGGTCGGGCGCCGCCTCGTCGAACGGGCCGAAGTCGCGGCTCAGCCGCTGGCGCGCCCGGCGCACGACAAGCCAGGCGAACCCCGCGGCGGCGATCGTCAACGGGTAGCCCATGGCGATGCGGGTGACGGCGAGCCAGCCGGTGGAGTTCCTCTCGAACAGGCTGCCTTGGACGATCGCGCGGGCCGCGAACACCGCGGTAACCGCCGCGGTGGCCCAGTAGTACGCCTGGGCCAGGTGTGGGCGCCGGTGCCAGGGGCGCGCGGCCGGGTGGTCCGCGCCCGCTGTCGACGTTGGCGTGGTCGACGCTGCGCTCGGCGTCGGCGTCGGGTCCAGGAACTCCCAGACCACACCGACCAACGGACGCCGGATCAGGATCGAACCCAGGAACACCGCGCCGTACAGCACGCTGAACCAGATGCCGACCAGGAAGAAACCCCGGGCCTGCCCGGTGCGTCCGGCGATGATCGCGGCGAGCAGGACGCCGAACAGCCCGCTCAGGGCCTGCTGGACCGACTGCCGCCGGGCCAGGCGGTAACCGGTCAGTGCCAGGGCGGAGGCCACCGCGGCGATGACGGCCACGCGCAACGTCGAGACGGCGTTGACGACGATGAACACCACCGTCGGCACTGCGGACACGATCATTCCGCTGACGCCGCCGAACCCGTCCAGCATCTGCTGGCGCATCTGCTCGCGCACGGGCGCCAAGGCCGACCCCGGCTCGTCGGGCGGGCGGTCGCCTTCGCTCACGAGGGTGAACGCAGCTCGTAGCGCGGGTTGTAGATCGCCGGGTGCCCGTCGTGCTCGCCGACCCGGCCCTGCACGCGCACCATCCGGCCCGGCTCGATGCCCTTGATCCGCCGCCGGCCCAACCAGACCAGCTCGATCGACCCGGTGCCGTCGAAGAGCTCGGCCTCCACGGTGGGCAGGCTTTCCCGCGGGGTGTAGACGACGTGCCTCAGCCGGCCCTGGATCTCGGTCTGCTGTCCCAGGCGCAGTGCGCCGCACGGCTGGGCCTTGGACTCGTCGGCGACCTGAGCCAGCTCGGCCGCGTCCAGGTTGCCGGCCGAATCGACCAGACGCCGCCACAGCGGGGGCTTGTCTCCCATGCCCACGAGGGTAATCGCTTTGTCCCACTTCTGCGGGGCGACGGTTCTGACGGCCCGCATCAGCCGCGGCGTCCCTGCGGCCGGGGCCTTACTCCGCCGGGCCGGCGATCTGTTCGGCCACGTCGAGCGGTAGCCGCAACGGGATGGGTTCGCGCACCGGCAGCGGATCGGTCCCGCGCACCACGACGGTCTGGCGCAGCGTCTCCAGGAAGTCGGTACGGGCGGCTTCGCTCTGCGCGACCGGACCGACGAGCATGGCCCGCAGCAGCCAGCGCGGACCGTTGACCCCGATGAACCGCACCGGCGCGCGGCCCGCGTCCGGGCCGAGCTGGCCGACCAGCTCGGTGCCGAACTCGCCGTCCTCGTCGACGGCCCGCCCGCCCTGCTCGGTCAAGCCCTGCTTGATCTCGGCACGGACGTCGTCCCAAATGCCCTCACTGCGCGGTGCCGCGAACGCACCGAGCTGCATCTGGCCCTGCGCGCTTACCAGGGTGACGGAGACGACCTCCTGGGTCTCGGCCACGTCCAGGCGCATCTCGAGCTCGCTCACGGGCACGTGCAGAGCGCCGAGGTCCACGCGACCGATCTCGTCCTCGGGGGCGTCGGTGATGTCGAACGGTCCCGTCGTCACCGCCGTGGGGGTGGGCTTGCGTCGTTCCCAGGGCGGGGTCGCGTCGATCTTGGAGCGCTCACTGCGCTTCTCCCTGCGCGCCATCAGGCGATTCCTTCCTCGCCAGCGAGGCTGACTTGCGGTGCGACATCCGTTACGGCCAGCGCTCGGGCGCCACCGGTGGAACCGTGCCCACCGGCTCCTCGTGGCGAGCCGGGCAGGTGCGCGACCTCGGCGAATTCGGCCCGTTCGACTCGCTGCACCACGAGTTGGGCGATCCGCTCGCCGCGGTGCAGCCGGATGGCGTGCACGGGGTCGAGGTTGACAGCAATGACCTTGATCTCGCCACGGTATCCGGAGTCGATCGTTCCCGGCGCATTGACCAGGCTCAACCCGACCCGCGCGGCCAGCCCGGACCGGGGATGGACGAACGCCGCGTACCCCGGGGGCAGTGCGACCGCGATGCCGGTCGGCAGTACCGCGCGGTCGCCGGGTGCGAGTTCGGCGTCAACGGTGGTGACCAGGTCCGCGCCGGCGTCGCCGTCGAGCTGGTACCTCGGCAATTCCGTATCCGGGTCCAACCGCTGCACCAGGACGCGGACCGACGGTGGCGGGGCCGGTTCCGCCTGGCCGATGCCCGGTTCGGCCCGGCCGATGCTCGATTCGCCCACGGCCGGGCACGTTACCCGTTCCGAGCGGGCGGACCGCCGCGGTCCGGCCGCGGCGGTCCGGCCGCCGCGGTCCGCCCGCCGCGGTCCGGCGGGCGAGCACCCGCCGCTGGGCGCGCCGCGGCGGGCCTACGCTGGCGGCGTGGCCTGGGCAGATCGCGCGCGAGCGGCGCCGAAAGAGCGCGACCTGCCCGTCCGCTTCGACGAGCGGTTACACACTCCGTGGTGGTGGTACCTGGCCGCGTTGTTCATCGGCGCCCTGCTGGCCGGCGAGTTCGGGGTGGCCGACAAGGCCCTCACCGTATGGATTCCTTTCGGCGTCCTGCTGCCCGGTTCGCTGGTCATCGTCTGGTCAATGGGACGCAACCGGGTCAGCGTCATCGGTGACGAGCTGTGGGTGAACGAGGCGCACCTGCCGCTCAGTGTGATCGCCGCCGGGATCGCGCTCGACGCGCAGACCCTGCGCCGCCTGGTCGGGCGTCATGGCGATCCCGCGTCGTTCGTGGCCATCCGGGCGTGGGTGGGCCCGGGCATCCAGATCATCCTGGACGACTCGGATGACCCGACGCCCTATTGGGTGATCAGCACCCGTCGACCCCACGAGCTGCTCGAGGCACTGCGCTCGCCGCGCTGAGCGCACGTCGCTCTTGGTCAGTTGGCCCGCGTCCGCGGGGTCAGCTGACCAAAAGCTTCGGCTACTGGACGATGTCGGCGCGTCGGCGCAGGCCGCGCATCTCGGCCCGCAGCTTCTCCCCGAGGTCCTTGGTCGAGCGGCGGTTCACCTCGGCGCCGGCCGCCGCGCCGGCCAGGAACGGAGCCAACGTGGTGGTGCTGCGACCCATCCGGCGCAGCATCCGCACGCGGAGTTCCCGCTTGGCCGCGCCGCCGAGCAGTGCGCCCAGCCCGCTACCTTCTGCGCCGGTGACCGCGCGGCGGCGGACCCACGAGTTCAGGTAGGCCGGCCCGGCCACGCCGGGCCCACCGCGCACACCCAGGTTGTTGATCTCGTGCAGCTCGGCCACCAACCGCAGTTCCACCGACACCACCGCTACCGTTTCTGCCGCCAGCTGGATCGGCGCGGCCAGCAACGCCGGCGGGGTGACGAACTCGGCCGCGGCCAGGGCGCCGGCGGCGGCGCCGATGGCCGCCGTGGTCCGGGACGCGACGACGACGAGGTGCTCGGCGATCTCGTCGTCGCTCTGGCCGGGAAATTGCCGGCGTAACTCGGCGGCGTTGCGCACGGTGATGTGGGGGGCGATTTCGCCGACGATGTCCGCCAGCCACTGACCGGCCACCACGGCGCGGGTGCCGGCCGCCTTGGCGCTGGCGCCGAGCGCCGGCACCAATGCCGCCAGCGCCGAGGCCCGACCTCGTACCCCGGGCTGGGCCGGGTGGACGACTGCGTCCACCAGTTCGGCCAGGGGGCGCGGACTGCCGTCACCGTCGCTTGGCGAGCCACCCGCGGGCAGGGCGGCCCGATCGGAGCGCCCGAACCGACGCTGGGGACTCACGGTTGCCTTGTCCTGGCGACGCGCGGTCCCGCCACGATAAGGCGCTGCGCCAGCACGATTAGGCGCAGTCCCGGCACACCGGCTGGCCGGCCTTGCGTCGGGCCAGGCGGCTGCGGTGGTGGACGAGGAAGCACACCGAGCAGGTGAACTCGTCGTCCTGCTTGGGCAGCACCCGGACCGTCAATTCCTCACCGGACAGGTTGGACAGATCGGCGCCGGGAAGTTCCAGCGCTTCGTTCAATTCGGTCTCGTCGATGTCGATCGTGCCCGACTGGGCCTCAGCCCGGCGGGCTTTCAGTTCCTCGAGGGAATCCTCGCCGATCTCTTCGGCCTCACCCCTGCGCGGGGCGTCGTAATCAGTGGCCATCTTTTCGCTTCTACTCCCTGATACATCAGTTTCTGCTACCGGCCGAACCCACCCTGGCACGAGGAGTCGTGAAGGCTACCTGTCCGGCCCGGCGTGGTAACGAGCGGGAGCGCCTTACCATTCCCTCGACATCACCTGGTTACTCTCGTCACGCCCGCAACAGACCGATATGCCGGTGCCCGCCAGGGCCGGCGCCAGGCTTGTCATCCGCAAGACCCGCCGCCGAAGGAGGACGAACGACCATGGCCGGAGCGTCCGTGCGGCGTCCGATCCCGGCGGTTGTCTTCATCCTGCTGCTTTCCCTGCTCAGCGCGATCGTCTGGTACCGGGTGCTGAACCGCACACCGGCGAGCGCCGAGAAGGCGACGACGACGGGCACGTCGACTACGTCGCCCAGTTGTGCGCCGAAACCGGCGACCAAAACCACCGCCAAGTCCAAGTCGACCACTCCGGCCAGGACGCCTGCGAAGGCAGTCCCGGTGGTATGGCCGCGGACCTCGGCGGTATCCGTCACCGTGCTCAACGGCACCTCCCGCACCGGTCTGGCCAGGTCGGTCGCCGCGCAGCTCAAAGTTCGCGGTTTCAAGATCGCCACGATTACCAACGACACCGTCGACACGGTCACCGTGACCCAGGTCCGCTACGGTCCGAAGCTGGCCACGGCGGCCAAGCTGGTGCAGCTCTACCTACCGGGTTCGCGCCTGGTGCCCAACTCGGGCAAGGCGGCGACCGTCACCGTCTCGCTCGGGTCGTCCTACAGCCGACTGTCGACGGACGCCGCGGTGGCCAAGGCGAAACGAACCGCCACGACGGTCGCCTGCTGAGCACTGCTCACCTACACCGGTACTGCCACGGCGGTCCAGCGGCGGCGGCCGGCAGTCAACTACCGATCAGGCTCGTCCAGCACCCGGTGGGCGCCGAGTTCCGTCAGCGCGGCCGCCAGCTCGTCGAAGCACGCGGTCGACGCGGCCAGCAAGCCGTGGTTGACCGAGGTTCCCGCCAGGCCGCCCACCCGCGCCCCGGCCTCAGCGGCGACGAGCATGCCGGCGGCCATGTCCCAGTCGGCCAGCCCGGCCTCGAAGTACGCGTCCAACCGTCCGGCCCCGACGTAGCAGAGGTCCAACGCGGCCGAGCCCAGGCGGCGGATGTTGCCCAAGCGACCGATCAGGTCGGCGAGGACGCGGGCCTGCCGTACCCGGACCGCGGCCGAGTAGGCGAAACCGGTGCCCATGACCGCCTCGGCCAGCGGGACGTCCCGCGGCCCGCTCAGTCGTTGCGAGCCGGATTCGGTGGTCAGGAAGCTGCCGCCGCCCAGTCGGGCGTGGAAGGACTCGCCCCGGTTCGGGTCGGCAACACAACCGGCGACCGGGCGACCGCCCGCGCACGCGGCGACTGACACCGAAAACCAGGCAATGCCCAGCACGAAGTTGACGGTTCCGTCGATCGGATCGAGCACCCACTCGACGCCGTCACCGTCAGCGCCCTGGGAGTGGACGCCGCCTTCCTCCCCGCGCACGGCATCGCCGGGGCGACGCTCGTGCAGGGCCTGGACCAGTTCGGCTTCGATGGCGCGGTCGATGTCGGTGACCAGATCGGTGAGCGAGCTCTTGTGCCCGACGGCAGGAACGCCTCGGGCCGCTCGGGCCAATACCGATCGGCCGGCCGTCTCGGCCAGCTCGATCGCGATCTGCTCGAGGTCCTCGAGGTCGTGCTCGGCGCCGCTGATCACTTTCGCATTCGACCACAACTGGTTCGGTGGCTTTGCCGGCCAGGGTGATCGGCGACGACGGCCCGCTACCGGTTCGCCCGTGATCCGCCTTCGGCGTCGGCAAAGCCGCCGGGTGGGGCCCAGCACGCTCCGCAGAGCACACCCGCAATGATGGCGTAGCGTTCGCCGCGTTCGCGAGACAGCGGTGTCCCGGAAACATCCAGAACGGCAAGGAGAAGACGGTGGCTGAGGTAGCAAGCCGGGCGTACGGCATCGACATCGGAGGCTCCGGGATCAAGGGCGCACTCGTTGACACCGAAGCCGGCCAGCTTCTGGCGCCACGCAAGCGCATCCCGACCCCAAGCCCGTCCACCCCGAAGGCCGTGGCCGAGGTCGTTGCGCAACTGGTGTCGGCCGACAAATGGCAGGGCATGATCGGGGCGACCTTCCCGGCCATCATCCGCCACGGCGTGGCCCAGTCCGCGGCCAACGTTGACCCGTCCTGGATCGGCACCGACGTCGACAAGGTGTTCACCGATTCGATCGGCCAGGACGTCACGGTCATCAATGACGCCGACGCCGCCGGCCTGGCCGAGGTTCGCTTCGGCGCGGCCAAGGGCGTGCCCGGCGTCGTATTGCTGCTGACGTTCGGCACCGGGATCGGCAGCGGGCTTTTCACCGACGGCCGGCTCGTGCCCAACACCGAACTGGGCCACCTGGAGCTGGACGGGGTCGACGCCGAGCGGCGCGCGGCGTCGTCGGTCAAGGACGAGCACAAGATGAGCTACCGCCGCTGGGCCAAGCGGGTCAACGACTACATGCAGCATGTGGAGAAGCTCTTCACCCCCGATCTGTTCGTCGTCGGCGGCGGCGTCAGCAAGGACTTCGAGAAGTGGGGGCCGTACCTGGACCTCGCCACGCCGGTCAAGCCGGCCCAGCTGCTGAACGACGCCGGCATCGTGGGCGCGGCCATCGCCGCCGCCGAACGCTTCGGCGAATGAGTGCGGCGACCGCGTAGGCCAGCAATGACGCGCATACTTGGGCCGCACAGTCAGCTCGAAAGACTGCGTTTCCCACCGATTCCGACGGCACGGTCCGGTCGGGAGCGGTACAATATAGGCAGGCGCTCGCACCCGGCCCGGGGCCTTAAGAGCCGGATCTCCGCCGCAGACGTCAAATCCTCCACAACGCGATCCGGCTTTGCCGCGTTCGCTTGATTCCCGCTGTCGATGAAGGGGTACCCGTGGTCGCCAGAACGGCAACAGGATCGTCCACCGCCGTGAAAGCCGCGAGCGACACCGAGACCGACGATCCGACTCCCGCCAAGGCGACAAAATCAGCGAAGACCGCGGGCCAGAAACCTGCGGCCACTCACGTCGGCGGCCCGGCCTCGGCCCCGTCCGTGGGCACACCGACGGCGCGCAAGTCCGATGCGGCGCCCGAGAGCCTGACCGCGGTTGCCGCTGAAGGCACCGTCGAGGTCGCTCTCACCGGCGAGACCGTCGAAGTCACCGACTCCCCCGAGGAAGTGGTCGAGGCCGCCTCGGACGAGTTCACCTGGGACGAGGAGGAGGAGTCCGAGGCCCTGCGCCAGGCCCGCAAGGACGCGGAAATGACCGCGTCGGCCGACTCCGTCCGGGCCTACCTCAAGCAGATCGGCAAGGTGGCGCTGCTCAACGCCGAGGAAGAGGTCGACCTGGCCAAGCGTATCGAGGCCGGTCTCTACGGCACCGAGCGTATGCGTCTGGCCACCGAGAACCACGAGAAGATGGCGTTGCAGGCCCGGCGTGACCTGAACTGGATCATCCGCGACGGCGAGCGGGCCAAGAACCACCTGCTCGAGGCCAACCTGCGCCTGGTCGTCTCGCTGGCCAAGCGTTACACCGGGCGCGGTATGGCCTTCCTCGACCTGATCCAGGAAGGCAACCTGGGCCTGATCCGGGCGGTCGAGAAGTTCGACTACACCAAGGGCTACAAGTTCTCGACGTACGCCACCTGGTGGATCCGCCAGGCCATCACCCGGGCCATGGCCGACCAGGCCCGCACCATCCGCATCCCGGTGCACATGGTCGAGGTCATCAACAAGCTCGGCCGCATCCAGCGTGAGCTGCTGCAGGACCTGGGCCGCGAGCCCACGCCCGAAGAGCTGGCCAAGGAAATGGACATCACCCCGGACAAGGTGCTGGAGATCCAGCAGTACGCCCGGGAGCCGATCAGCCTCGACCAGACCATCGGCGA
>CAXULW010000041.1:0-36265 GCA_964252015.1 uncultured Jatrophihabitantaceae bacterium
GGCCCATCTCGTCGGCCAGGGTGGGCTGGTAACCCACCGCGGACGGCATCCGGCCCAGCAGCGTGGAGACCTCGGAACCGGCCTGGGTGAACCGGAAGATGTTGTCAATGAACAGCAGCACGTCCTGGTTCTGGACGTCGCGGAAGTACTCGGCCATGGTCAGCGCGGACAGCGCGACCCGCAGCCGGGTGCCCGGGGGCTCGTCCATCTGGCCGAACACCAGCGCGGTCTTGTCGATGACGCCGGAGTCGGTCATTTCCGCGATGAGGTCGTTGCCCTCACGGGTGCGCTCCCCCACGCCGGCGAACACCGACACGCCGCCGAAGTTCTCGGCCACGCGGTAGATCATCTCCTGGATGAGGACCGTCTTACCGACGCCGGCACCACCGAACAGGCCGATCTTGCCGCCGACCACGTAGGGCGAGAGCAGGTCGATGACCTTGATGCCGGTAGCGAAGATCTCGGTCTTGCCCTCGAGCTGGTCGAAGGCGGGCGGGTCGCGGTGGATCGGCCACCGCTCCTTGATGTCCAGCTCGGATTCCTTCACGTCCAGGGGAATGCCCAGGGCGTTGAACACGTGCCCCTTGGTGACGTCGCCGACCGGCACCGTGATGGGCCCGCCGGTGTTGGTCACCTCGGCCCCGCGGACCAGACCGTCCGTCGGCTGCAGGGCGATGGCCCGGACCATGTCGTCGCCGATGTGTTGCGCGACCTCGAGGGTCATCAGCTTGGCCACCTCGGGCAGCGTGATCTCGACGGTGAGCGCGGCGTTCAACTCGGGCATCGAGTCGCGGCCGAACTCCACGTCGACCACGGGTCCGATCACCCGGGCTACGCGCCCGGTCGGCTTGCGGGCCGCTTCGGTGGTCTCGGGGTTGTCAATGGTGGACGTCATCAGTAGTCACTCCCTGCTGAAGCCAGAGCGTCGGCACCGCCGACGATCTCGCTGATTTCCTGGGTGATCTCAGCCTGGCGGGCCTGGTTGGCCAGCCGGGTGTAGGTCTTGGCCAACTCGTCGGCGTTGTCACTGGCCGACTTCATGGCCCGCCGACGCGCGGCGGATTCCGACGCGGCCGACTCGAGCAGCGCCGAGAAGATCCGGGCGCTGATGTAACGCGGGAGCAGGGCCGAGAGCAACTTCTCGGGCTCGGGCTCGAAGTCGTACTCCGGCTTGGGGCCGGCATCGTCGTCGTCATCGTCGTCGCGGTCGCTATCAACATCGTCACCGGTGACCTGCGCGGCCCGCACCGGTGCCACCTGAGCCACGGTCGGGTTCTGCGCGATCATCGAGGCGAAGCGGGTGTAGACGACGAACAGTTCGTCGATACCCGCGGTTCCGTCGGCCACCTCGCCCTGGCTCGTGGCCGCGACTGCGTGCACGACCGCGTCGGTGGCACCGCGGGCATCGAGGAACGTGGGCTGCTCGGAGAACCCGGTCCACGAATCAGCGATGGGCCGGTTGCGGAAGCGGAAGTAACCCACCCCCTTACGTCCGATGATGTAGAGAACCGGCTCCTTGCCCTGCGAGCGAATTTCGTCCATCAGGTCGTTGGCCCGGCGGATGACGTTGGCGTTGTACCCGCCGGCCAGACCACGGTCGCTGGTGATGAGCAGGACGCCCGACCGCTTCGGGTCCTCAGTGCCGGTGAGCATCGGGTGCTTGAGCGAGGCGTTGCGGCTCAACGCACCAAGCGCCCGGGTCAGCTCTTCGGTGTACGGGCGCGCCGCGTTCATCCGGTTCTGCGCCTTGATGATGCGCGACGCGGCGATGAGCTCCATCGCCTTGGTGATCTTCTTGGTCGACTGGACCGACTTGATCCGGCGCCGGTAGACCCGTAACTGAGCGCCCATCGGCTAGCGCGCGTCCTGGCTGGTCGCGCCACCGGAGGCAGCACTGCCGGTGGACGATTGGCCGGCGTTGGCCGCGGCCGGGTTGGCCGAGCCCCGGGACGGGTCCGGGGCCTGCGGAGCCGCCTGTTCCTTCTGGTCGGCGGCGACCTGCTCGCCGCTGCGGAACTGGGACTTGACCTCGTCGGTGACCCGTTCCAGCTTGGCGATGGTGTCGTCGTCGAGCACGCCGGAGGACGCGATGGTCTCGAAGATCCCGGTGTCGCTGTGGGCGATGTACTCGTGCAGTTCGTGCTCGAACCGGCGGACGTCGCCGACCGGGACGTCGTCGAGACGGCCGGTGGTGCCGACCCAGATCGAAACGACCTCGCGCTCCATGGGGAACGGATTGGACTGCGCCTGCTTGAGCAGTTCCACCAGTCGGGCGCCGCGGGCGAGCTGCTGCTGGCTGGCCTTGTCCAGGTCGGAGCCGAAGGCGGCGAACGCCTCGAGCTCGCGGTACTGGGCCAGGTCGACCCGCAGCCGCCCGGCCACCGACTTCATCGCCTTGGACTGGGCCGCGCCACCGACCCGGGAGACCGAGATACCGACGTTGATGGCCGGACGGACGCCGGCGTTGAACAGGTCGGTCTCCAGGAAGCACTGGCCGTCGGTGATCGAGATGACGTTGGTGGGGATGTAGGCCGAGACGTCGTTGCCCTTGGTCTCGATGATCGGCAGGCCGGTCATCGACCCGCCGCCGAGCTCGTCGGACAGCTTGGCGCAGCGCTCGAGCAGGCGCGAGTGCAGGTAGAAGACGTCACCCGGGTACGCCTCACGGCCCGGCGGGCGGCGCAGCAGCAGCGACACGGCGCGGTAGGCCTCGGCCTGCTTGGTCAGGTCGTCGAAGACGATGAGGACGTGCTTGCCCTGATACATCCAGTGCTGGCCGATGGCCGAGCCGGTGTAGGGCGCGAGGTATTTGAAGCCGGCCGAGTCCGAGGCGGGCGCAGCGACGATGGTCGTGTACTCCAGCGCGCCCGCGTCTTCCAAAGTCTGGCGGACGGCCGAAATGGTCGAGCCCTTCTGCCCGATGGCCACGTAGATGCAGCGGACCTGCTTGACCGGGTCACCGGTTGACCAGTTGTCCTTCTGGTTGATGATCGCGTCGATGGTGACCGTGGTCTTGCCGGTCTGGCGGTCACCAATGATCAACTGACGCTGCCCACGACCGATGGCGGTCATGGCGTCGATCGCCTTGATGCCGGTGAGCATGGACTGGCGCACTTCCTGGCGCTGGACCACGGTGGGCGCCTGCAGTTCCAGGGCGCGCCGCTCTTCGGCCTCGATCTCGCCCAGACCGTCGATGGGCGTACCCAGCGGGTCGATCACCCGGCCCAGGAACTTGTCGCCGACGGGGACGGAGAGGATCTCGCCGGTGCGCTTGACCTGCTGCCCCTCCTCGATCCCGTCGCCGTTACCGAGGATGACGACGCCGATGTCACGCACGTCGAGGTTCAAGGCCAGGCCGCGTACGCCGCCTTCGAACTCGAGCAGCTCGTTGGTCATCACGCTGGGCAGGCCCTCGACGTGGGCGATGCCGTCGCCGGTGTCGACGACCAGACCGACCTCTTCCCGCGAGGTCTCCGGGGTGTAGGAGGAAACGTAGCTCTCGATGGCGCTACGGATCTCGTCGGTGGAGATCGTCAACTCAGTCATGGGTTCCCTGTCTCTCGTGCGTGGACGTGCGTCAGCCGGCCAGTTCAGCGCGGACAACGGCCAGGCGATGAGCCACGCTGCCGTCAATTATCTCGTTGCCGATGCGCACGACCAGACCGCCCTGAACCGAGGGATCGAGCTGCGTGCGCACGGTGATGGTGCGGTCGTACAAACGGCTCAAGGCCGCGCCGAGGCGTTGTTCCTGCGCGTCGGTCAACGGAACGGCGGTGGACACGTCGGCCACCGACTGCCCGCGCAGCTCGGCCGTCCGCTCCAGCAGGTCGTCGATCGCCAGCTCGATGGTGCGCTTGCGACCGCTGCGGACCGCCTGGTCCAGCAGGGCCAGGGTGACCGGGTCGACCTTGTCACCGACGACGCTTGTGAGCAGCCCGATCCGACGCTCGGCCGGCACCGCCTGCTCGTCGAGCAGGCCGCGCAGGTCGTCCTGGGCCCGCAGGATGCGACCGAACCGGAACAGCTCGTCCTCGACGTTGTCGAGATGCCCAGCGCTCTGCGCCGAATCGAGTAAGAGCTCGTCACCGATGATGGACAGCGCGTCGGTGAGGTCCCACGGGTTCGACCAGCGCAGCTGCACGGCTTCGCCAACCAGGTTGAGCGCCGACCCACTGATCTTGCCGTCGAGCACGGAGCGTGCGAACCCGGTGCGGCGCTCGGGCGCGGTGGAGGGGTCGCCGAGCAGCCGGCGCAACCGCGGCTGCACCTCCAGCAGACGACTGACCTGATGCAGTTCACCGGCGAGCTCGGCGATGCCTTCGGCCGGCAACTTCGACAACGGCGCCGGTTGGTCGAACAGCTGCGTTTTCACCGTGTCGCGCAGGTTGGCGAGTACCCCGAGCGGTCCGCCCGAAGACGGCCCCGACCGTCCACGCAACTGGGCCCGCAGGCTCGCGCGCAGCTCGTCGAGCGCGCCGCGGCTGGCGGCGTGGATCACGCGGGCGCCCCGGCCGACTCGGTCGCCTCGGCGGGCGGTTCCGATTCCAGCGAGGCCAGGAACTGGTCCACGGTCGCGCTCACCTGGGCGTCGTTCGACAGCTGCTGGCCGACGATGCGCTCGGACAGCTGCACCGCGAGGGTGCCGAGTTCACCGCGCAACTCCCGCACGATGCTGGAGCGCTGGCTGGCCAGCAGCTCCTCGCCGCGGGCGACGATGCGGGCCGACTCGGCCTGTGCCGTCGAGCGCATGTCCTCGACGATGCGCTGACCCTCGGCCCGGGCGCTGTCGCGGATCTGAGCTGCCTCGGTGCGGGCGGCGGCCAGCTGCTGCTGGTAGGTACGCAGCAGCTCAGCCGCCTCGGCTTGGGCCTTCTCGGCCCGTTCGATGCCGCCCTCGATCGCGTCCCGTCGCTTGGCGAACCCCGCCTCGAACGCCGGCACCACGAACTTGCGCACCAGGAAGAAGAGAATCGCGAAGATAATCAGGACGAGAACGAATTCCGACCACACAGGTGTGATCGCCTTGGGAGGTTCCTCAGCGATGAATGGCATGTCTCCAGCGACCCTTTCCGGTGACGAATCGACGACGACGGCGCGGTGAGATGTCGGTCAGCTCAGGTGAGGACGAAGGCGAGGGCGATACCAATGATGGCCAGCGCCTCGGCCAGGGCGAAGCCCAGGAAGGCGATCGGCTGCAACCGGCTCTGCATTTCGGGCTGGCGCGCCGTGCCGTTGATATAGGCCGCGAACACCAAACCGATGCCGATACCGGGCCCGATCGCGGCCAAGCCGTAACCGATCATGTTGACGTTGCCGTTCATGAATCTTTCCTCTCATCGACGGTCTATGACCGGGGGTGGATCGAGCGGGGTGGATCAGTGTTCCGAGGCCAGAGACCCGGAAATATAGAGGGCGGTCAGCAGGGTGAACACATAGGCCTGCAGAACGGCGACGATGACCTCGAGAAAACCGACCAACACGCCGAGCACGAACGACAGGACGCCGGCCGGTTTGTCGACGTACACCGGCCCGGTCGCGTGTAGCAGCAGAAACGCCCCGCCGGTGGAGAACAGCACGATCAGCAGGTGGCCGGCGAACATGTTGGCGAACAGACGCAGCGAGAGCGTCAGCGGGCGGACCAGGATGTTGGAGAGGAACTCCAGCGGGATCAGCAGGATCAGCAACGGCTTGGGGACGCCGGGCGGCACGGTCTGGTGCTTCAAGTAGCCAAAGAAGCCCTTGTCGACGATGCCGACACCGTTGTAGATGATCCACACCAGAGCGACGAGGCCGTAGGCGTAGCTGACCCGCGAGAACGGGGCGATCTGCAGCAGCGGAACGATACCGAACAGGTTGTTCAGAATAAGGAAGAAGAACAGGGAAAGCAGCAACGGTACGTACCGCATGAAATCGTGTTCGCCGATGATGTCGCGCGCCACCCCGTTGCGGACGAACTCGTAGGCCTGCTCCCCCAGGTACTGCGCCTTGGAGGGGACCACGGCCTCCTTGCGTGACGTCATCCGCAGGAAGAAGAAGGCCAGGAGCATGGCGAGCACGAGGAGCAGAGCCGGTTTGGTGAACCACGGCAGGTACCCGGACTGGTCCCACTGGTTACCGGTGAAGTCGGTGAAGAGGAAGTCGATGGGACCGGGGGCGGTGTACCCCTCCGCCGCGTGCAGGGGGGCAAGGGAGTGGCTCATGAAGTCTCTCCTTGATCGTCACTGGCCGGACGTGCGGTGCGACCTATTGGGCGGGAAGGGGGGGAATCACGTAGGTCGTCGGTGTCGACGGGGTCGCCTTGGAAGCGGTAACGATGAAAGACCATGAACATGCCCAGCGCCGCCCCGACCAGAATCCCGATGGGAATCCAATACGAGGCGTGCAACACCAGGCTCAGTACCCACCCGACGAACCCGTAGAAGAGCACCCCGGCCACCAGGTAGCCGAACGCGGCCCACGGGTCATCAGCCCGCGGCGCCGAGCCAGGCTCGTCGCCGCGGAAAGGTGTTTCGCTCATGTTGCCCGCTGATGTTAACAGGACCTCAGCGCGGTTCCGGCCGCCGCACCCTCAGCACGTCGATCAACCGACCGACCCATCCGACGACCCCGACCACGAGGCCCACCCCGATGGCGACCGGGTCGATCACGGTCGGGCGGCTGGCCTCCAGAACGATGCCCAGGCCGACCACGGTGAGCAGGTAACTGAACATGGCCACGGCCAGGGTGAGACCGGGTGAGATCTGGTTGGCCAGGCGCAGGTTGAACTGTCCCACGGCGAACACGCCACCGGCCAGGACCACACCGCCGAGAAAGCTCAACCCGGCTCGCAGGCCGGACCCGGACAGCACGGTGAACCCGACCGTGCCGACCACAGCCGCCACCAGGAGCAGCAGGCCGATGAACCGTCCGGGTCGCGAAGCCCGACGACGGTCGGTCCGGACCGCAGGTGCGCTCACGACGGCGTGCGCGACGAGTGGCGCAGGCGCGGCATCGCCGAGATCAGCAAGCCGAACAGGACCAGCGATCCGACGATGCTGATCACCAGCCACAGACCCCGCGCGAACGACGCCGCCACCCCACCGAACGCCAGCAGCGCCGACCAGTAATACAGGACCAGCACGGCCTCCCGATGACTGTGCCCGATCCGCATGAGCCGGTGGTGCAGGTGCTCCTTGTCCGGGGCGAACGGCGAGCGGCGATGGCTCAACCGGCGCAGGACCGCCAACGCCAGGTCGGCCAGCGGCAGCGCCATCACCGAGAACGGGATGAACAGGCACAACGCCAGGGGCAGGGACGAATAACCGCCCAGCTGGAGCGGATCGGAGTTCGACGACACCCCGACCGCCACCGCCGACAGCACCAGGCCGACCAGCATCGACCCGGAGTCGCCCATGAAAATCCGGGCCGGGGAGAAGTTGTGCGGCAGGAACCCGAAACACGTCCCCGCCAGCGCCGCCGCCAGCAGCGTCGGCGCAAGGGCGACGTCGTAGGACGACGAGACCTGGGCCAGGTGGTAGGAGAAGGCGAAGAACGCGAGCGCGGCGATGCCGGTCACGCCCGCGGCCAGCCCGTCCAGACCGTCGATGAAGTTCACCGCGTTGATGGCGAGCACGGTGAGCAGGATCGTCAGCGGAACGCCGATGTCGGGACCGACGATCCAGGTGTGGTTGCGTTCGGTGAACGGTATTGAGATGAACAGCAGCTGGACCCCACCGAAGAGCACCATCACGCCGGCCGCGGTGATCTGCCCGGCCAGCTTGGTCAAGGAATCGAGTTCGTACTTGTCGTCGAGTACCCCCAGGGCGCACAGGATCACCCCGGCCATGAGCACCCCGCCGACCTCGTTGCCGTTGGTGAACACCCGGTGCAGGGTCGGCAGTTGGTCGGCGAACAGCATCGACACGGCGAGCCCACCCAGCAGGGCCAGCCCGCCCAGGCGCGGGGTGTCCACGGCGTGGACGTCACGGTCGCGCGGGTGGGCGACGGCCCCCCACCGCAGCGCGATCCGGCGCGCGATCGGGGTCAGCAGGAAGCTGCCGGTGGCCGCGAGGAGGAAGACGAGGGCGTATTCGAGGCTGGGATGCCTCATCCGTCCCTCACCCGTACCTCACCTGGCTCCGTCGTCTCCGTCTCCGACGTGGCGGGTCAGGACCGCGGGTAGGCCGGGAAGCGTTCCACCAGGTCGGTGACCTCGGCGGCGATCTTGGCGTGCTCGCCCTGGTCTTCGGTGGATACGGCGCGCCCGATCAGCGCGGCCACCTCGCTCATCTCGGCTTCCTTCATCCCCTGCGTGGTCACCGACGGCGAGCCCACCCGGATGCCCGAGGCGATCGACGGTGGCTGCGGGTCGTTCGGGATGGCGTTCTTGTTCAGCACGATGCCGGCCGCGTCGCAACGTGCTTCGGCGTCCTTGCCGCTGACGCCGATGCCCTGCAGGTCGATCAGGCTCAGGTGGGTGTCGGTGCCGCCGGTCACCGGGCGCATGCCCTGCTCGGCCAGCGCCGAGGTGAGGGCCTGCGCGTTGGCAATGACCTGCCGGGCGTAGGCCTGGTAATCGGGGGTCATGCATTCCTTGAGGTTCACGGCCTTGGCCGCGATCGCGTGCATGAGCGGCCCACCCTGCATCATCGGAAAGACGGCTTTGTCGATCTTGGCGGCGTGCTCGGCCTTGCACACGATCATTCCCCCGCGGGGGCCGCGCAGGACCTTGTGCGTGGTGAAGGTGACGACGTCGGCGTACGGAACAGGGGACGGGATGGCCTTGCCGGCAACCAGGCCGATGAAGTGCGCCGCGTCCACCATCAGGATGGCGCCGACCTCGTCGGCGATCTCGCGGAACCGGGCGAAGTCGATGGTGCGCGGGATGGCCGACCCGCCACAGATGATCATCTTGGGACGGTGTTCGCGGGCCAGCTCGGCCGCCTGGTCGTAGTCGATGTCCTCGGTGTCGGGGTGGACGCCGTAGCGGACCGGGTTGAACCACTTGCCGGAGAACGAGACCTTCGTGCCGTGGGTCAGGTGCCCGCCGTGGGGCAGGCTCATCCCCAGGATGGTGTCGCCGGGGTTCAGGAAGGCGCCGTACACGGCCATGTTGGCGCTCGCGCCCGAGTGCGGCTGCAGGTTGGCGTGGTCGGCGCCGAAGAGCTCCTTGGCCCGCGCGATGCCGATGTTCTCAGCCCGGTCGACGACCTCACAGCCGCCGTAGTAACGCTTGCCCGGGTAGCCCTCGGCGTACTTGTTGGACAGCGTGGAGCCGAGCGCGGCCAGGACGGCCGGTGAGGTGAAGTTCTCGCTGGCGATGAGCTGGAGCCCGGCGCGTTCGCGGGCCAGCTCGTCGGTCAACACGTCGGCGATCTCCGGGTCGAGGGCGAGCAGCTCGTCGAAGTCCGGTCCCCAGAAGGTGTCACTCATCGCGCTAGATCCATTTCGCCGAGAGGTTTGATAACGGGGAGATTACCGCCCAGGGCGCCCCGCGTCCGGGACGGTCAGGCGCTGATCTCCGGCAGGACCGCGCGCAGGCGGTCCAGGCTGACCGCGCCGGCCCGCAGCACCCGGGGCACCTCGCCGGTCACATCGACGATGGTGGACGGGATCGAGGCGGTGATCGGGCCGCCGTCGAGGTAGACGCTGACCACCTCGCCGAGTTGCTCTTCGGCCTCGGCGATGGTGGCCGCGGGTGGGTGCCCGGACTTGTTGGCGCTGGACACGGCCATCGGGCCCGTCTCGGCCAACAGGGCGAGCGCGACCGGGTGTAAGGGCATCCGGATGGCCACGGTTCCGCGGCTGTCGCCGAGGTCCCATTGCAGGGACGGCGCGTGCTCGACGACCAGGGTCAGACCGCCGGGCCAGAACGCCTCGATCAGCGTCTGCACCCGGGTGGGGACCCAGCTGACCAGGCCCTCGATGGTTTCCCACGACCCGACCAGGACGGGCACGGGCATGGACCGGCCGCGGCCCTTCGCGTCCAGCAGGGCGGCTACGGCGACGGCGTCGAACGCGTCGACGCCCAGGCCGTACAGCGTGTCGGTGGGCATGACCACGAGCTGACCGGTAGTGACGGCGCGGGCCGCGGTGCCGATGGCGGATTCCCGCTCGAATGGGTCGGCGGTAGACAAGGTGAAGCTCACCCGCTCATCCTGCCCCAGCGCCACACGTACCGGCGCGACCGGCGGGATGGCCCTGGCGAACTTCGACCATTGGCCGCGGGGCCGGCGGGTTTGGGCGTCGACCGCTGACTCAGACGGCCCGGACCTCGAACAACACCAGGTGTTCCGGGTAGAGATCGGGAAGCTGAATACCCACGCGGGCTAGCTGAATGCCGGTCAAGGTGACCCCGTCGAGCAGCCACGGCGCGGGTCGCCGGTGGATCCCGCGGACGACGTCACCGGGCGGGCAGAGGGCGATCCGGTAGGCCTGGTCGGGGTTGAGGCCGGGCAGGCGCAGCCGCTCGGGTGGGGCGATGGGTGACGTCGCGATCGCGGTCACCCGGAAGATGGCCCGCTGCCGGCCTTCGTCGACCACGCCGGTGACGACGAAGGCCGAGTCCGGGTGGTCGACCTGCACCGTGGTCGACGAGTGCAGCAAGTCCCGTTCCCGTTTGTAGAAGGCGATCCACTCGGCCAGCCGGGCGCGGTCGTCGGCACTGGCAACGTTGAGGTCCATCTCGATGCCGAAGTGTCCGAAGACCGCGGTGCCGCAACGAAAATCGATGTCCGCACTCCGCGCGGTGGTGTGCGCCCGCTCGGGGCCGACGTGTGCCCCGATCAACTCCGGGGCAACGAGCAGACCGGTCCAGCGGTTGATCTGCTGGCGTTCGAGCGCGTCGTTGCAGTCGCTGGCCCAGATGCGGTCGGTGCGAGCCAGGATGCCCAGGTCGACCCGACCGCCGCCTGACGCGCACGACTCGATCTCCAGGCCGGGGTGACGCCGCTTGAGCTCGTCGATCAGCTCATACAGGGCGATGTTCTGGGCGTGCACCACTGCCTCGCCGCCGGGGCGGTGCCCGGGATCGATCAGGTCGCGGTTGTGATCCCACTTCAGGTAGTCGATGCGGTACTCGGCCACCAACGCGTCGAGGCGTTCGAGGATGAACTTGGACGCCTCGGGGTGGCTCAGGTCGAGTACCTGCTGCCGCCGGATCTCCACCGGCTCGCGGTGCCCCACGCCCATCAACCAGTCCGGATGAGCTCGGGCCAGGTCGGAGTCGGGGTTGACCATTTCAGGTTCGACCCAGAGACCGAACTGCTGGCCGAGCGAGCGGACGTGATCAACCAGCGGGTGCAGCCCGTCCGGCCAGATCGCGTCGTCGACGTACCAGTCCCCGAGCCCGGCGTCGTCGTCGCGCCGACCGCGGAACCAGCCGTCGTCGAGCACGAAACGTTCCGCCCCGACCTCGGCGCCACGGTCGGCGAGCGAGATCAGCGTCGCCAGGTCGTGGTTGAAGTACACCGCCTCCCAGGTGTTGACGATGACCGGACGCGGTCCCGTCGGGTAACCGATCCGGGAACGTTGGAACGCGTGCAGCCGCGCCGACATTGCGTTGAGACCTGCGCCGTACGCGGCGACCGTCCACGGCGTCGCGTAGCTCTGGCCCGGGTCGAGGCGAATCTCGCCGGGCAGGAGCAGCTCGGCGGCGCTGAGCGTGCGCGGTCCGGACGGAAGCCGCTCGGCCACGAGATGGTGGTTACCGCTCCAGGCCGCGTGTACACCCCACACCTCACCCGCCTCGAAGCTGAAGCCGTCGGTGCCGGCGATCAACAGCAAGCAGGCGTCCAGGCCGGGGCGTCCGCGGCGGCTTTCCCGGACCCGCTGACCGAGGTGGAACGGTTGCCGCTGCGGCTGCCGCTCCCTTAGATGCCTTCCGGTCAGGTCGAGCAGCTCGGTGGCTACCAGCGGCACCGGCAGCGTGAGCGCGACGTCACCGATCTCGTAGCCGGTCTTTCCAGCGTTGGTCACCGACGCGCGGTGGCTGAGTACCCCGGTGCGGTGCAGCTGGATTTCGATCCGCAGGTCGAGGCCGGCGTCGTGGTCGCTGGCCTCGACCACCACTCCCGTCCCGCCGTCGTCGTCCTGCGTTCGCGTCACCGACGTCGTCTCGAACAGCGTTGCCCAATCCCGACCGTCGCGGTGTCCCGACACACCGGGGCGCCCGGGCCACCCGCGCGACGGCTCGGCCAGAATCCCCAGTTGGACCAGCTCATCCGGCTGGGACGACACGATCGGCGGAACCATGGCCGCGACCATCGCGGTCAGCGCACTCTGGCCGAGCTCACCGAGATCCGCACCCCAGTGGACCACCGCCGGCAGCCGCCGACCCCGGCAGTCAAGCGCGAAGCTCACCCCGCCCGCACGCAGATGCACGATCGAGTCCAACGCGTCAGGAGCATCGGGCCGGGGGCTGTGGGCGCTGTAAATATCGGACTCCGTTCCGTTGGGTCACGACAGTTTAGGGCTCTGCAGCGGCGCCTTCCGGCCACCGGCACGTTCGCGCGGCGCACTCTGACGCAACCGCGGGGGACATGTGGCAGGTCCAGCCGGTCCGCTCGAACTGGCGGTGATGGTGACCGCGGTGGTGACGATGCGGGCGTGCACGTCGAGATGCCCCCCGCGGCCTGGGCCGCGGCGACGGCCGGGAGTCTCCGCGATCATGGCGTAGTCGAGCACGAGTTGGACCCGTCGAAGGAAACAACACAACCAGACCACCCATAGTTGGCGCGCCCTTGACCTTCACCGAGAAGATCGAACCGCAGTCAAAAACCGACTACGACCAGCAAGGTCAAGGTGGTCAAGAACCGAGGCCCAGTCCCCCGACGACGCGACCAACTCGACCAAAGCCGGGCCATGCAGTTCCGAATGCTCTACAACGACCAGACCACCAGCACGAAGCAACCGCGCAGCCAGCGCGAACACCGCAGGCATCAGCCCCAACCCGTCAGTTCCAGCGAACACGGCAACAGCCGGATCGTGAGAGACCTCTACATCAACCGGAGAACCAGCAGGAACGTAAGGCGGATTGGCGACGACAACATCAACTAGCCCGAGGACATCAGCCAGCACCGAACCATCCACCACGGCGGCATCAGCAATATCACCGGCCACCACCGCGAACCGACCGTCGGAAACCAGACAAGCACCATTCGCCCGCAGCCATACCAACGCATCCTCGCTGCTTTCCACCGCGACGACCCGTGAGGACGGAAATTCCTGGTGAATAGCCAAACCCAGGGCGCCCGAACCGGCACAGAGGTCAACGACGATCGGCCCGTCGACAGAACTAAGGGCCGAAGCAGCAGCGTCGACGAGCAATTCCGTCTCCGGACGTGGAACGAACACACCGGGTCCTACCGCCAACTCGAGGTGGCGGAAGGCGACGGTGCCGAGCAGATGCTGCAACGGCTCTCGCGACGCCCGCCGCACAACCAGGGATCGGAAGTCGGCGACCTGGTCGACACTCGGGGCGGGCGCGACGATCAGCCGCCCGCGCGACACCCCCAAGGCGTGGGCGAGCAGCACTTCAGCGTCGACCCGGGGCGACGCCACCCCCGCACCAGCCAGGAGCTTCGCGGCCGCAGACAGCAGCGTGCGAACGTCAGCGTCATCAGACGCAACGCCGTCCACCGCGATCAGACCGACGTGCCCAGAACCGCGTCCATGTCGGCCTGGGTGAGCGCGTCGATGACGTCGTCCAGGGCACCGTCCAGCACCTGGTCGAGGTTGTAGGCCTTGAAGCCCACCCGGTGGTCGCTGATGCGGTTCTCGGGATAGTTGTAGGTGCGGATCCGCTCGGAACGGTCGACGGTGCGCACTTGCGAGCGGCGCGCGTCCGAGGCTTCCCGCTCGGCCGATTCCTGCGCGGCGGCGACCAGCCGGGACCGCAGCACGCGCAGGCCGGCCTCGCGGTTCTGCAGCTGGCTCTTCTCGTTCTGCATCGATACCACGATCCCGGTGGGGATGTGGGTGATCCGCACGGCCGAGTCGGTGGTGTTGACGCTCTGCCCGCCAGGGCCCGAGGACCGGAACACGTCGATGCGCAGGTCGTTCGGGTCGATGGCAACTTCGACCTCTTCGACCTCGGGCAGCACGAGGACGCCCGCGGCCGAGGTGTGGATCCGGCCTTGTGACTCGGTGACGGGTACCCGCTGCACGCGGTGCACACCGCCCTCGTACTTCAGGCGCGACCACACCCCCGCGTCGGCGGTCCGCCCGCGCATGGCCACCGTGGCCGAGCGGTAACCGCCGAGATCGGTCGGCTCGGCGTCGAGAATCTCGGTGATCCAACCGCGGCGTTCGGCGTAGCGCAGGTACATCCGCAACAGGTCGCCGGCGAACAGGGCCGACTCGTCGCCGCCCTCACCAGCCTTGACCTCGAGGATGATGTCCTTGCTGTCATTGGGGTCCTTGGGCACGAGCAGCACGCGCAGCTGTTCCTCGAGCTCACCTACCCGCTTGCCCATGGCCTCGGCCTCGGCCGCGAACTCGGGGTCGTCGTCCATGTCCTGGGCGGCGCCGAGATCGCCGCGCGCAGCGTCCAGTTCCCGGGCCGCGGCGACGATGGGCGCCAGTTCGGCGAACCGTCGGCCCAGGGTGCGGGCCCGGCCCTGGTCGGCGTGGATGGCCGGGTCGGACAGCGACTTTTCCACGTCGTCGTACTCGGCTCGCAGCGCCGCGAGGTTGCCCGAGTCAGCCATGGTGTGGTCGCCGTCCTTCCCAGTCGAGCCCAGCACAAACGAACCGGCGCCCGCTGCGGGCCGTCCGGAGAGGACGAGCCGCGGCGAGCGCCGGGAAGAAAGCTACTTGCTGGCGGTGGCCGTCTTGTCGCGACGTCCGTAGCGCTTCTCGAAGCGCTCGACGCGGCCGCCGACGTCCATGATCTTCTGCTTGCCCGTGTAGAACGGGTGGCAGGCGGAGCAGACGTCAGCGTTTAGGACGCCGCTCTTGGCCGTGCTGCGAGTGGTGAACGTGTTGCCACAGGAACAGGTGACCTGGGTCTCGACGTAGTCGGGGTGGATATCGGTCTTCATCTCTTGGATCCCTTCGTGGCGTCCAGCTGTGGAGCGCCAAATGGTGGCCGCCGGGTCGCCGCGGGGCAATGCTCTGCAATAGCGACGTGAACCGGAACCGGGAGTGTCGGGGCCAATTGTGCCAGCCCGCGATGACACGTCCAAAACGAGGTGTGGCCCCCCGGTATTCCGCCGCCAAAGCAATTCATCCGATCGTTGCCCACTGGTGGGTCTCGACCCATCGGGATGGTCAACGCACGCACCATTGACCGGCTCCGGTTGCTGCGCGCCCCGGGGTCGACCACGATGGCGAAGTGCCAGTCGGCGGCGAGGACACAGTCGACGTCTTCGAGGCCGACGGGATCGCGCGGGCCGCACCCGGTTCAGCCGCCGCCGACCACGTGGTCAACGGCCCGACCCGGGCGCCGCGGACGCACTGGCTGCAGTCGTGGTGGGTGGCGCTACCTGCCCTGGATCGCCGGGCGATCGTCGTCAGCGCCGTCGCTGTGGCGGTGGCGCTGTTCGCCGGCGTGAACGCGCTGCGCGCCCAACCGGCCGTCCATCGCACGGTCCGCACGACGGTCATCCCGGCGCCGGTTGTTTCCGTTGACGCGTTCGGTTGCCCGCGCGGGCGCCAGTGCGTGACGCGGGTGGGACCGCCGGCCGTTCTCGCCGCTGCCCGGGAGGCCCTGCCGGTCGGGCGGGTGACGTATGCGGTCCAGGAGGTCGATGCGCACACAGGCGCCGTGTACCGGACCGTGCTCCGGTTGACCGCCCGCGAAACTTCGGTGCAGGTCGACGCTCAGTGCGTACCCGGGGCCGCCGCGGTGACCGGTACACCCCTGCGCGTCAGTCGCGTGTCCGGTCCAACCTTGACGCCGGTCTCGATCGATGCGCCCACGCCCGCCGGGCTCAAGTACTGGACCATCACGCTGCCGGGCCCGCAAGCGCCCAGGGTCAGCTGTGGCATCGAGGTGCGGGCCGAGTCGGCCCTCGACCAGGGCATCGACGGGCTCGGCATCGACACCGTGGTCAACCTGCTGGCCGACGACGCCCGGCTGAGAGCGTCCCCATGAGCCCCGATCCGGGACCGAGAACTGACACCCGAGGCCACCTGCCCCGCGCCGCCTCGGTGGCCGCCTTGGTGCTTGCTGTCGTCTGCGTCGCCCTGTGGATCGGCGCCGCCCGCACGCGTCAGTACGTCACCCATCGCCGGGTGAACGCGGCCCCGATCTCCGTTGCTATCGACGGCTGTCCGGCAACGGCTTCTTGCCGGCCGAACGGCTCGGTCCGCCCGACGGTGCTGGCGTTGGTCCGTTCCGAATTCGGCGCGTCGGCCCTCGTGAACTCAGCCGCGGTGGTGGATCGGGCGTCCGGTCGGCCGTATGAGGAAACGCTGTCGGTGCGCACGGTCGACGGCGTCGACGTTGCCGTGTCGGCCCGCTGTGTCGCCGGCGCCGGCGACGTTGCCTCGACGCGTCCAGCAGCAATTCCTACCGTCGGTCCGGCCGATCTGAGCGCCGTCGTTGCGGGCGCCGCCGGCTGCAGCGCTGGCGTCGCCGTGCATGTGGGCACCGGAGTCCTGGTCGCTCCGGCGTGGACGCGCGCGCTTGCCCTCGCCGGGGCGCCGGGGCTCCAGCTTCCTGGCTAGCCCAACACCTAGCCCAGGCGCGCGAGCGCGCCAGAACGCTCAGGACGCGCCCGGCAACCCGTTGGCGGCGATGATCTCGCGATACCGGTGCCCGGACTGCTTGATCGTGCGCTGTTGGGTGTCGTAGTCCACGTACACGATGCCGAACCGCTTGGCGTACCCGAACGCCCACTCGAAGTTGTCCAGGAGCGACCAGGCGTAATACCCCCGGACGTCGACACCAGCTGCGATCGCCGCGTGTACAGCGCGCAGATGGCCCTCGAGGTAGTCGATCCGGCCCGGGTCGGGTACCTGGCCGTCGGCGGCGACGACATCAGGCCAGGCCGATCCGTTCTCGGTGACCACCAACGGCAGGTTCGGGTACGTCTCGTGCACGTTCACCAGCACCTCGCGCAGACTGTCCGGCTCTATCCGCCAGCCCATGTCGGTGTAAGGGCCCTCCTGGGGCATGGAGTACACCCGGTCGGTGCCCGGGTACAGGGTCGGGCCCGCGGCGCGAAGTGGGTCGTTGGCGTACCGCCCGGCCTGGGCCGCCCGCAACTCATCGGTGGCCGCGGCCACCCGGGCGGGCGAGTAGTAGTTGACGCCCAGGACGTCGATCGGTTGGTGGATCGCCTTCAGATCACCGTCGAGCACGAAGGCCCAGTCGGTCACGTCAGCGGTGTCATCGAGGATGTCTTTGGGATATTCGCCGTCGAGGATGGGGTTGAGAAACACCCGGTTGGCCAGACCCTCGGCGAGGCGGGCCGCCGCGAGGTCGGCGTCGGATTGAGACGCCGGCCGGACGTTGGCCAGGTTCAGGGTGATGGAAACCTGACCGGTCGAGGGAAGTACCGAGCGCAGCGCGGACGCGCCCAATCCGTGCGCGAGGTTGAGGTGGTGAACCGCACGCAGGGCGCTGGCGTTGTCGGTCAGCCCCGGTGCATGCACGCCGGCTGCGTATCCCAGGTAGGACGAGCACCAGGGTTCGTTCAGGGTGGTCCACGTCGTGATGCGGTCGCCGAGTGCGCGCGCGACCACGTCGGCGTAGTCGGCGAACTTCTGCGCCGTGACGCGATTGAGCCAACCGCCGGCGTCCTCGAGTTCTTGGGGCAGATCCCAGTGATACAGGGTGATCAGCGGAGTGATGTCGTGCGCGAGCAGTTCGTCGACCAGCCGTGAATAGAAGTCCAGACCGGCCGGGTTGACCGTGTCGCCGCCGTTGGGCAAGATGCGCGACCACGACGTCGAGAACCGATAAGAATGCAGACCGAGTTCGGCCATCAGCGCCACATCCTCGACCATCCGGTGATAGTGGTCTACCGCGACGTCGCCGGTATCGCCGTTGAGAATCTTGCCCGGCTGATGGCTGAAGGTGTCCCAGATCGACGCGGTACGCCCGTCGTCAGCTGCGGCACCCTCGATCTGATACGACGCCGTGGCGGCGCCCCATACGAAGCCGGGAGGAAACGTGAGCGATCCTGCTGAGCCAGTTGGCGTTGTCATGCCGTCATTGTGCGGCAGCGTCCAGGAGGTGTCGGGATCGGGTCCGCTCAGGTGCTGACGTCGTTGACGGCTCGTAGTACCGGAGCCCCGGTGACGGAAGACAACTGCGCCGTGCTCAGGCCGTCGACGGTGAAGGTGACCGACTCCGCTGGCAGGAGCGTCACCAGGGCAGTTTCGGTCGACGCCCCGGCGGCCAACCGGTCGGGGAAAAGGGTGAGGTCGCGCAGGACGGTCTGCGCGGTGACCGTGAGCCGATTTCCCTCCACCGACGACGTCCATTGCGCCCGCGGGTAATCCATGTCCTTGTCCTCGGCAAAGAACCAGTGCCCGACCCGGTCGCCGGCCGTGGCCCGGACCAGTTCACGCACCGGGTTACCGGGCTCACTCAGCGACCGGGACAAGATCGTGGTGATCGCCGATCCGGGCGGCACCTGTACGTGCAGTAGCGAATGCGCGAGGACCGCGCCGCCGAGGTCGTGACGGGCCACGGTCACGTCCGTCGACCACGGCTCGTCCAGGTCGTTGACCAGCACGACCGCAAGCTCCGATCCGCGCGGTTGGATGGTCAGCAACCGATCGGCGAAGGCGGCGCGCAGGGCGAACCACATCGGCTTGCGACGGGCGTACCCGTCCACTGCGGCCCACGACGTCACCGGCCAGGAGTCGTTGAACTGCCACACGATGGCGCCCATGCACGTCGGACGATGGGAACGGAAGTGCTCGACGGCCACGGTGATGGCACGGGCCTGGTTGAGCTGGGTGAAGTAGTGCCAGTCGTCGAAGGTCCCCGGCGTCGGCAGATGGGCCAGCAACCCGCGGCGCAGCTTCGTATCGCCGTCGGCAGCCTTCTGGTGGTGGCTCATCCCGGGCGAGTCGGGGGCCAGCGGATCGTCACTGATCGAGGCAGCGATCGTGGCGTACGTCGGCGGGGCCTGGTAGCCGAACTCCGCGGCCATCCTCGGCACGTAGTCGCGGTAGTGGTTGTAGTCCAGGGTGTTCCACACGTCCCAGATGTGCATGGAACCATGCGCCGGGTCGTTCGGGGGCAGGTCCGGGCGGCCGGAATACGGGCTGCCCGGCCAGTACGGACGGGTCGGGTCGAGCCGGGCGACCACGGCGGGGAGCAGGTCGAAGTAGTACCCGGCTCCCCAGGTCAGTCCGGCCAGCTCGGCCATCCAGCCCCAGTCCGCGTGGCCCCAGATGTTCTCGTTGTTCCCGGTCCAGGTGACCAGGCTGGCGTGGCTGCTCAGCCGGGTGACGTTCTCCTGCGCCTCGGCCAGCACCTCGCTGCGGTGCGGCTCGTCCTCCGGGTACGCCGCACACGCGAACAGGAAGTCCTGGCCGACCAGCAGGCCGAGTTCGTCAGCCAGTTCGTAGAAGTCCTCGGACTCATAGATCCCGCCGCCCCAGACCCGCAGGTAGTTGACGTTGGCGTCGACGCACTGGGCCAGGCGCTGGGCCAGGCGCTCGCGGGTGACCCGCGTCGGGAAGCAGTCGTCGGTGATCCAGTTGACCCCGCGGATCCAGATGGGCTGGTCGTTGACGAGCAAGGTGTACGCCGAACCGACCGCGTCCGCCGCGGTGTCCAGGGCAACGGAGCGGAAGCCGATTCGGCGCTGCCACGAGTCGAGCTGCTCACCGTCCAGGCCGGTGAGGACCACCTCCAGGTCGTACAGGGCCGGCTCTCCGACACCCCGCGGATGCCACCGGCGCACGTCGGCCACTTCTACCTGCAGGTGGGCCTGCGTGGCGTCGGTGACCACCTCGGCCGTCGAACCACCGACCTCGGCGCGCACCGCGACCTGGCCCGCGCCGGCGACGGCGGCGAGGTCGACGTCCACCTCGACCCGCCCCGACGCACCGTCGACGGTGACGCGAGGGCGCACGCTCTCCAGACGGGCCGTGCTCCAGCTGTGCAGACCGATCGGCTTCCAGATGCCGCACGTGACCAGCGCAGGACCCCAGTCCCAGCCGAAGTTCGAAGCCATCTTGCGGATGAAGTTGAACGGGCCGTCGTTGGACGCGTTGGGTCGGTCGCCGAGGCGTTGCTGCTCACTGGCGGCGTAGGCGTAGGCCGAGTCGAAGCGGATCACCAGCTCGTTGGCGCCGGCCAGCAGCTGGTGGGTGACGTCGATGCGGTAGCTG
Organism: uncultured Jatrophihabitantaceae bacterium; assembly: GCA_964252015.1. Lineage (GTDB taxonomy): Bacteria > Actinomycetota > Actinomycetes > Mycobacteriales > Jatrophihabitantaceae > CAXSBR01. Next base: position 20,281 of record CAXULW010000041.1, read on the forward strand.
CGATGCATGTTGCGGGTGTGGGCAATACCGACACCGTTGAGCACGATCGTGGCGACCGTGTCGAGGCCGGCGCAGACGAGCTCCACGCGATCAAAACCCTCGGGGGCCCAGTCGAACGTGGTCCGGTACTCCCAGTCGGTCAGTCCGATCCAGCGCAACCGGTCCTCGTTGTCGTCGAGGTACGGATCGTCGATGCGCCCGGCCGCGAGCAGGTCGGTATGGACGCAGCCCGGCACGGTCGCGGGTAACTGCATCAGGTCGGGCGCCCGGGCGCCGTCCAGGCCGGGACCGCCAACCGCCGTGACGGTCCAGCCGGTGTGCACTGACCGATAGACACCCATGGGCAACCTTCCTGAGCATGGGCCAGGCCCGGCCGTCGAAACCGTGAGAACCGCGGAAAATGTTCGAGGGGCACCCGCGACGCGGGCACCCCTCGAACGTAGATCAGTTGTGGATTAAACGGTTATCCCTTGACCGAGCCGGCGAGCAGGCCGCGCACGAAGAAGCGCTGCAGGCTCATGAACACGATCAGCGGAATGATGATGGCCAGGAAACCGGCCGCAGGCAGATACTCCTGGCCGGTGCCGCTGGTGTTGGACACCAGGTTGCCGATGGCCACCGTGACCGGGTTGGTGTTCTGGCTACCCATGATCAGACCCACGAACAGGTCGTTCCACACGAACAGGAACTGCAGGATGCCGAACGCAGCGAGCGCCGGCGTCAGCAGCGGGAACATGACCTGCCGGAAGATCTGGCCGTGACTGGCGCCGTCGATGCGCGCCGCCTCGAGCAGGTCTTTCGGAATCTCGGACATGAAGTTGTGAATCAGGAACACGGCCAGCGGCAGGGCGAAGCACGAGTGCGCGATCCAGATGGCGGCCAGCGTGCCGGCCGCCCCCGTCGACGGGAAGATCGCGGTGTGCCCGAAGTGCCAGCCGTTGACCAGGAACCGCAGCAACGGCACCACACACACCTGGATCGGGACGACCTGGAGGGCGAAGATCGTGACGAACACCCAATCCCGTCCCCGGAAATCGATCCACACCAGCGCGTAGGACGCCATGCAGGCCACCGCGATCGGGATGATTGTCGCGGGGATGGTGATGGCGAGCGAGTTGACGATGTTGGGCAGGATTGCCGCCTCGCCGTCGACGCTGTTACCGAACAGCAGGCCGTGGTACAGGTCAAACGTGAACGGACCCTTCAGGGTCCAGAAACCGTTCTCCTGCTGGCCTTCCTTGCTGCGGAACGAGTTGATCAGTAGGCCTGCGGTGGGAATGGTCCACAGGACCCCGATTATCAACGCGATGACCGACCCGGTCCGACTGGTCAGGTTCTGCTTGACCCGTTTCACCGCCTTGGTGTGGCCGACCTGCCCCCCCGACATCAGCGGGTCGTTTCGTTCCGTGGCGGCAATGGAGCCGCCGATCGCGGTGCCGTCGCTCATCGACCGCTCCTTTCCTTGACCATCTGGCGGACCTGGAACGCCACGAAGGGAACGACCAGAATGAAGATCAACATCGTCACGGTGAGACCGTGGTGCTCCCCGACCGAGTTGGGCGCGGCCTGGGTGAAGGTGGTGTAGAAGTTGTTGGCCAAGGTGTCCGCACCGAATTGCTGGCCACTGAACGCGAAGATGAGGTCGAACACCTTAAGGCTGGCGACCGAGATCGTCACATACACCACGATGAGCGAGGGCCGGATCTGCGGCACCGTGACCTTGCGCCACGCCTGCCAGAACGTCGCCCCGTCGATACGGGCCGCTTCCAACAGTTCCGTGGGCACCGCCTTGATGGAGGCCGAAAGGATGACCGTAGCCAAACCGCACTGGATCCAGACGAACACAACGATGATCAGGAACGTGTTCCAGGGCGACGAGGTCGGGAAGCCGAGCTGGCCCAAGCCGACCAGGTGCAGCAACCAGTTGATGAAGCCCTGGGTGATCAGGCCATTGCCCTCCTGGTACATGCCCGTCCAAATGACGGCGGCACCAACGAAGGAGATCGCCGTCGGCACGAAGATCAGGCCCTTGGCGATGGACTCGCCACGCATGCCGTCGATCAGCGTGGCGTACAGCAGGCCGATGACCGTGGAGAGGATAGGCGCCACGAGAGTCCAGATCACGGTATTGCGGAACGCCAGGCGGACGGCGTGGTTGCCGATCGCCCAGCTGTAGTTGCTCAACGTGAAACTACCGCTGGGCGTGGTGAGGGACTCAATCGCGGTGTGAATGATCGGAATGAGCAGACCAATCAACACCAGGATCAGGGCCGGCAGCAGAAACAGGAACGCCTGCCATTTCTCCCGGCCGGACTTGGGCGTGTGATCGACGAGAATAAGCAACAGGCCGAGTACTGCCAGGATCGCGACCCCGGCGACGATGGCGAAGCTGATCTTCGCCTGCCACGCCCCGGAGTGGGCCCAGCTATAGAGCCAATGCACTTCGAAACCACCTACTTTCTGCGAGATGTCGAGTGACTGTAGCCCACGTCACACCATGCGTTGCACGTGCAGGGGCCGAGCAGACATTGTGTCCGCCCGGCCCCTGATCGCTAGCTCATGTGCGGTGAAACTGTTGTGTCGCCGGCAGGTTTACTTCGGGAAGGTCGCCTCGATGTTTGCCAGCGTTACCGCGTCGCTCTGACCGAGGATCCACTTGGTCATCTGGGTCCAGAACGAACCCGAACCGACCACGGCCGGCATGGCGTCGGAACCGTCGAAGGCGGCAACCGTCTTCGGGTTGACGACCTGCTCGTAGGACAACTTGTCGATCACGTTGGTGTAGATCGCCGCCCCGGTGAGCTTGTTACCCGAGATCCAACCGCCGCCAATCGCGTTCTCAGCGGCCACGTTGGCCTTGACCCAATCCGGAGACGCGATGTACTCCTGCACGTACTGGGTGGCCGGCTTGTTGTTGAAGCCGATCACCAGGTCACCGGCGATCTCCACCGGGTGGGTGGCGTCCATCGACGGCTCGTAGAAGGCGTAGATGTCACCGGTCGGGCCGATCTTGGTGCCCTTGTCCCAGTTGGAGCCATAGAAAGACGCCTGCTGGAACATTGCGCACTTGCCGCCCTTGGCCGGCTCGATCGGCAGACCGCCCGACGCGAACGGGGTGGTGGCGATGGACTTGACGTTGCCGATACCCGCATTGACGTAGGCCGGGTTCTTCCAGATGCTGCCCACCGTGGCCAGCGCCTTCGCGATGCGCGGGTCGGTGAACTTGACCGTGCCCTTGACCCAGCCGGCGTAGACCGTCGGCCCCGCCTGGCGAAGAACGATTTCTTCCAGGTAGTCGGTCAGGACCCACCCGGTGGCCGCGGCGGAACTGATGCCCGTGCACCACGGCTTGGTGCCGGTCTTGCCGGACGTGGACGCGATCTTGTCAGAGAGGGCGATCAGGTCCTTGAACGTGGTCGGCACCGTCCAGCCGTTCTTCTTGAACGTGGTGGGCGAGTACCACACCAGCGACTTGACGCTGGCGTCCAGGGGCGAACCGTAGAACTTGCCGTTGACGTAGCCGTAGTTGTAGATCGACGGCGCCCAGCCGGCCTTCGACTCGGTCTCGACCTTGGCCGGAGCAACGGCGACCTTGCCGGTGTTGACGAGCTCGGCGACCAGACCAGGCTGAGCCAGGAAGGTGATGTCAGGAGCGCTGCCGCCCTCGACCTTGGTCTTGATGTCCGCTTCCAGGTTCTTGTCGGCCTGGTAGTTCACCTTGATGCCGGTGCAGGCGGTGAACTGCTTGAACGAGTTCTGGTAGGCCTGGCCCTGCGGGCCGGTGGTGCCGGCCAGGATGTTGACCGACTTACCCTTCTGGCCCTGGTACGCCGAGAAGGCACTGCACCCCGCTGCGGTCGTGGCTCCGGCGCTGCCGGAGGTGTTGGAGACACCAGGGGTTGATCCTGTCTTCTTCTTGCTCGAACTACACGCGGTAGCCCCGAGCGTCGCGATCGCTACGACCGCGACGACCGATGTGACTTTCTGCAACTGCATGTACTGCCTCCTCGTTGGATATGGGCTGACTCGATGCGGAACCGAACACAGTTCGGTACCGCTTACATCCCGGGCCGAAGCGTGCCACACAACGACACGTTCGTCCCAGGCAGGGCACCACGTCGATACGTAACCGTTACCCGGGCTACACAGTGCGGATCTACGGACGCAACAACTACCACAACGCCCGGCCGGCACCGAGTGATCGGTGTCGGTCGGGCGCTGTGTCGTAGTCGATCTTGGCCGAAGCCAGGCGCTGAGCGGTTAGTCCTGACCCGGCGTCGTCTTGGCGATCTGCATCAGAAACTCGATGTTGTTGCGGGTCTTCTTGAGTCGATCGAGCAGCAGGTCGATCGCCTGCTGGGTCTCCAGCGCGTGCAGGACCCGGCGCAACTTGATCGTGACGACCAACTCGTCCGGGCTGAGCAGGATCTCTTCCTTGCGGGTCGAGGACTGGTCGACGTCGATGGCCGGGAACGTGCGCTTGTCAGCGATCTTGCGGTCGAGCTTGAGCTCGGCGTTGCCGGTGCCCTTGAACTCCTCGTAGATCACCTGGTCACCGGCGGAACCGGTCTCGACCAGGGCCGTGGCCAGGATGGTGAGCGAGCCACCGTTCTCGATGTTGCGCGCGGCGCCCAGGAACCGCTTCGGCGGGTAGAGCGCGGTCGAGTCGACTCCACCGGACAGGATCCGGCCGCTGGCCGGCGCCGCCAGGTTGTAGGCCCGGCCCAGCCGGGTTATCGAGTCGAGCAGGACGACCACGTCATGGCCCATCTCGACCAGGCGCTTGGCCCGCTCGATCGACAGCTCGGCCACCATGGTGTGATCGTTCGGACGACGGTCGAAGGTGGAGGCGATGACCTCGCCCTTGACCGAGCGCTGCATGTCCGTGACTTCTTCGGGTCGCTCGTCGATCAGTACGACCATCAGGTGGCACTCGGGGTTGTTGGTGGCGATGGCGTTGGCGATCGCCTGCAGCACCATCGTCTTGCCGGCCTTGGGCGGCGAGGCGATGAGCGCGCGCTGACCCTTGCCGATGGGCATGACCAGGTCGATGACGCGGGTGGTCAGGATGTGCTGCTCGGTCTCCAGACGTAGCCGGTCCTGCGGGTACAGCGGGGTGAGCTTGGTGAACTCGACGCGGTGCTTGAGCTGCTCCGGGTCCAGACCGTTGACCGTGTCCAGACGAACCAGCGGGCTGAACTTCTCGCGCTTGTCCGCGCCGGCGCCGTTCTGTCGGATCGCACCGGTGACAGCGTCGCCACGGCGCAGGTTGTACCGGCGCACGAACGAGTTGGCCACGTAGATGTCGTCGCTGCTGGCGAAGTATCCGTTGGTGCGCACGAACCAGGCGTTCTTGTCCTCGATCGCGTCCAGGATTCCAGCGACGGGGACCAGCACGTCGTCGTCGCTCACCATCGGTTCGACGTCGTTCGCGTTGCTGGCGACGGCGCCGGTGGTGTTGTTGCCACCCGTGGTGCGGGTGCGCCCGCGGCGATCGCGGTACCGGCGACCTCGGCGACGGCCCCCGTCGGTATCGTCATCGAACTCGTTGCTGTCGTTGCGGGCGCTGTCGTTGCGGGCGCTGTCGTTGCGGGCGCTGTCGTTGCGCTGCTGGTTGTCATTGCGCGGGTTGCTGTCGGCGCGCTGTTGGGTGTCGCTGCGCGGGTTGGTGTCGCTGCGCTGCTGGTTGTCATTGCGCGGGTTGCTGGCGCGCTGCTGGCTTTCGTTACGCTGGTTGTTCTGACGCCCGCCGTCGCGCTGCTGGCCAGTGCGCGGCTCATTGGTGCGCTGCTCGTTGCTGCGCTGCTCGTTGCTGCGCTGCTCATTGCTGCGCTGCTCGTTGCTGCGCGGGCTGTTCTGGTTGCGCTGGTCCGGCGTACGCTCGCCGCGTTCGGACTGGGCTCCGTCGTTGGCGTTGCCGGCGTTCTCACGGGACGTGGCGTCAACGCCGGCATCAGGGGCCGAGCCGTTGCGGGCTAGCTCATTGCGGACTAGATCATTGCGGGCCGAGCCGTTTCGGGCCGCGCCGTTTCTGACGCCGCCGTCGGCCGCGCCGATGGTCTCGGAACCGTTGGGTTCGGAACCGTTGCGCTCGGTCGGACGGTCGGTGTCGGCGCGCTGGTGTGACTCGCGTGGCGGTACGGCGGACGCGGGCTCGGCGGCGACAGACGCCGACGGCGCGGAGCCGGCCGAACGGTCGGGGGCAGGGCTTCGGCCACCGCCCTGGGCGGCCGAGATGGCACCGATCAGGTCGGCCTTGCGCATCTTGGTCGAGGCGATGCCGAGTGAGCTGGCCAAGCTTTGCAGCTCAGGCAGCAGCATTCCGGACAGGCCGCCGCTGCGTCGCCGGGTACCGGATGCGGTCGCGGCTGACGGGGCAGTCTGTTCCTGGGTTTCGGTCACTGTGGTGTCGGATCCTTCCGAAGTGGCTCGGGCGCAAGATGCGCGGAGCCGGGGTGCAGTGTCGCCGGAAAGCAGAGCAGGTTTTCTGTCGTGCGTCCGGCGGGCCGGACCTCGTCAGAACGCGGCCGAACCGGCTGAGGCGAAAGAGACGAGATCTGGAGTCGTCATCCTGGAGTCCGCGGTTCGGGGCGACGGTGGTCGTCCGCAACCTGGCGCAGTCCGACCCGGAAGCCTAGCGGCCCTGCGGCTGTGCGGCCCCCGGAAGATGTGTGACTGGGTTGAGCGTAGACGCCTCACTCGACGATCCACAACACGAACCTGACATCATCCATTCCGGCGTGTCGACCGGGTTGCACCGCACGTCCGACCGGAGAAGGTTACCGATCCGGCTCTTCGCCGGGATCGGTCAGCAAGGCCCCGACCCGATCCACCTCGACCTGGGCCACCCGCCAGCCCTCGGGGGCCATGTCCGCGGCGAGCCCGGCGGCGGCCTCGGAAGTGGCCAGGACCAGAACGGTGGGGCCGGCACCGGAAATCACCGCCGGCAGCCCGGCGTCCCGCAGCCCGGCCATCAGCTCCGCAGACTCGGGCATCGCCGGTGCCCGATAGGGCTGATGCAACCGGTCTTCGGTTGCGTCCAGCAGCACCTCCGGCCGGGCGGTGAGGCCGGCCACGAGCAACGCGGCCCGGGCTGCGTTGAAGGCGGCGTCCTCGTGGGTCACGACGTGCGGCAGTAGCTGCCGGGCCGACTGCGTCGAGGATTCGTATGGGGGCACGAACAACACGGGACGGAGCTCGGCCACTGGCGTCAACGTGACGGCCGTTGCACTGTCGACAATGCCAGGCCCGGTCCAGGTCCACGCCACCGTGAGCCCCCCGAGCAGGCACGGGGCGACGTTGTCAGGGTGGCCCTCGATGCGGGCGGCGGTGGCCAAGGCCCAGCTCGGGGGCATCCGGACGCCCGACCTCGACGCCAGCTCCTGGGCCAGCAGGACGCCGGCACAGATCGCCGCAGCGGACGAACCGAGCCCGCGTCCGTGCGGGATCCGGTTCGTGCAGCTCAGCCGGAAACCACGCGCCCGGACGCCGACTTCGTCGAGGGTCGCCAGCAGCGCGCGGATGATGAGGTGCGACTCGTCGCGAGGGGCGGTGTCTGCACCGTCCCCACTGATGTCGAAGGTGAGCCCGGCCGCGGTGACCTCGACCGCGACGTCGTCGTACCAGGCCAAGGCCAGACCGAGCGCGTCGTACCCCGGTCCCAGGTTGGCGCTCGTGGCCGGGACGCGCACGCTGGCCCGCGTGCCGATCGTCAGGGCTGAGGCGCGGCGGGGCATCAACCCAGGCCGAGGTGCGCGGCGGCGGCCGCGGCGTCGATCGGCACGGTGACCGGACTCGGTGCAGCCGAGATGGCCCACTCCGGATCCTTCAGGCCGTTGCCGGTAACGGTGCACACGACCGTCGACCCCTTGGCCAGCCGACCGTCGGCCGCCGTCATCAACATGCCGGCGATGCTGGCCGCGGACGCCGGCTCGACGAACACGGCTTCGCTGCGGGCGACGAGCCGATAGGCCTCCAGGATCTGCCGGTCGGTCACCGCGTCGATGATCCCGCCGGACTCGTCGCGGGCTGCCTCGGCGAACGTCCACGAGGCCGGGTTGCCGATGCGGATGGCGGTCGCGATCGTGACCGGGTTCGGCACCGGGTGACCGAGCACGATCGGGGCCGCGCCGGAGGCCTGGAAGCCGAACATCTTCGGGGTCTCCTCGATCAACCCGTCCGAGGCGTACTCGCGGTAGCCCTTCCAGTACGCCGTTATATTGCCGGCGTTGCCGACCGGGATGCAGTGCACGTCCGGAGCTCGCCCGAGCGCGTCGCAGATCTCGAACGCCGCCGTCTTCTGACCGGCGATGCGATCGGGGTTCACCGAGTTGACCAGCGCGACCGGGTAGTCGACGGCGAGCTTCTGGGCCAGCTCGAGGCAGTCGTCAAAGCTGCCGTCCACCTGTAACAGGCGCGCGCCGTGGACGAGGGCCTGCGCCATCTTGCCCAGCGCGATCTTGCCCTTCGGCACCAGCACGGCGCAGGTCATCCCGGCCCGCACCGCGTAGGCCGCGGCCGAGGCGGACGTATTACCTGTAGACGCGCAGATGACGGCCTGGGCCCCGTCCTCGGCTGCCCGCGAGATGGCCATGGTCATGCCGCGATCCTTGAACGAGCCGGTCGGGTTGGCGCCTTCGACCTTGAGGTACACCTCGCACCCGCTCCGCCGGGACAGCTCGGGTGCCGGTACGAGCGGCGTGCCCCCCTCGAACAGGGTGATGACCGGCGTGTCGGGCCCGACCGGCAACCGGTCGCGGTAGGCCTCGATCACCCCGGGCCAGGGGCGGTAGGTGCCCACGACCGGCGCGGCCGTGGTGGATACGGTCGGCGACATCGTCATCTCCAGTGGGTGTCGAGGATCAGTCGACGATCAGCGGTCTGCATCAGCGGTCGGATTCGTCGCCGGCCATGCCCTCGACGCGCATCACGCTGGCCGCGCGGCCGATGGAGGACATCGTCGACAGCTTCTCCACCGTCGCGGCCAGGGCCTCGTCCGGGGCGCTGTGGGTGACCAGGACCAGGGTGGCCGCCTCCCCGCGCCCTTCCTGCCGGACGGTCTGGATGCTGACGCCCGCGTCAGCGAAGGCGCCGGCCACCGACGCCAGCACACCTGGTCGGTCGACCACGTCCAGGGCCACGTGGTAGCGCGTGAAGACCTTGGTCATGGGCAGGATCGGCAGGTCGGCGTGCGCGCCGGCGGCCGATCCGCGGTTGCCGCTGACCCGGTTTCGCGCCACGGCGACCAGGTCGCCGAGCACGGCGCTGGCCGTGGGCGCTCCCCCGGCACCGCGGCCGTAGAACATGAGGGAGCCGGCCGCTTCGGCCTCTACGAACACGGCGTTGTACGCGTCATTCACGCCGGCCAGAGGATGGCTGCGCGGGATCATCGCCGGGTAGACGCGGGCGGAGACGGACTCGACCCCGTCCACGGTGACCCGCTCGCAGATGGCCAGCAGCTTGACCGTGCAGCCGAGCGCCTTGGCGCTGGCCACGTCGGCCGCGGACACGTCGGCGATCCCCTGGCGGTAGACGTCGTTGCTGGTGACCGTGGTGTGAAACGCCAGCCCGGCCAGGATCGCCGCCTTGGCCGCCGCGTCGAAGCCGTCCACGTCCGCGCTCGGATCGGCCTCGGCGTACCCGAGCGCGCCTGCCTCCGCCAGCGCCTCGGTGAAACTCGCCCCGTTGGCGTCCATCCGCGACAGGATGAAGTTGGTGGTGCCGTTGACGATGCCCATGATCCGGGTGATGCGGTCGCCGGCCAGCGATTCGCGTAACGGCCGCAGCAGCGGGATCGCGCCGGCCACGGCGGCCTCGTAGTAGAGGTCGACACCGGCCTGCGCCGCCGCCGCGTGCAGGGTGGCGCCGTCCTCGGCCAGCAGCGCCTTGTTCGCGCTGACCACACTCTTGCCCGAGCGCAACGCCGTGAGTAATAGGGTGCGCACCGGTTCGATGCCGCCCACGACCTCGACGATCAGGTCGATGTCGTCGCGTTCGACCATGCTCTGCGCGTCCGTGGTGAGCAGCTCTGCGGGTACATCGGGGTGCTTGTTCGGACGGCGGACGGCGACCGCGACCAGTTCGATCGGCCGGCCGATCCGGGCAGCCAGCTCGTCGGCCTGCTCGTCGAGCAGCCGCACGACCTGGCTGCCCACGACACCACAGCCCAGCAGACCGACCCGCAACGCGTCGCTCATGTCACACGGCTCTTCGCGCAAGCGCTCATCGCTGGATTCGCTCCGGTCCTCACTCGCTGGCGCTCGCTGCGATCCTCACTCATGAGGTCACGCCCGCGTCCAGGGCGAGCAGGTCATCCTCGGTCTCGCGGCGGACCAGCACCTGGTCGTGACCGGCCCGGACACCGACTACGGGCGGGCGCGGAACGAAGTTGTAGTTGCTGGCCATGCTGCGGCAGTACGCGCCCGTGGCCGCGACCGCGAGCAGGTCACCCCGGGCGATGTCGCCGGGCAGCCACGCGTCGCGCACCACGATGTCACCGCTCTCGCAGTGTTTACCGACCACCCGCGTCAGCACCGCCGGCGCGGTCGATGCCCGGGAGGCGAGCACCACGGTGTATTCCGCGTCGTACAACGCGGTTCTCACGTTGTCGCTCATCCCTCCGTCGACCGAGACGTAGGTGCGGGTGAGGTGGGCGTCGAGCCGCACGGGTTTCACCGTGCCCACCTCGTAGACCGTTACCCCGGCCGGTCCGACCAGCGCGCGACCGGGCTCGACCGCCAGCCTCGGAACGGCCAGCCCGGCGACGGCACACTCGCGTTCGACGATGGCGCGCAGCCGTGCCGCCACCGCCTTCACCGGCTCGGGATCATCACCGGGGACGTAGGCGATACCGAGCCCGCCGCCGAGGTCGATCTCGGGCAGTTCGACGCCGTGTTCGTCGCGCACCGTGGCCAGCAGGGCGACGACGCGGTGCGCCGCCACCTCGAAGGCCGCCGTGTCGAAGATCTGCGAGCCGATGTGGGAGTGCAGTCCGATCAGCTGCAGCGAGGGCGCTGCGAGCACCGCGGCGATGCCGGCCGCAGCATCTCCCCCGGCGATGGACAGGCCGAACTTCTGGTCCTCGTGGGCGGTGGCGATGAATTCGTGCGTGTGCGCCTCGACCCCGACGGTCACCCGCACCAGCACGCGCTGCCTGATGCCCGCGTCGGCGGCGACCTCGGCCAGCCGGGCGATCTCGTCCAGGGAGTCGACGACGACCCGTCCGACCCCCGCCGCGACCGCCCGGGTCAGCTCGGCGGTCGACTTGTTGTTGCCGTGCATCGCCAGCCGGGAAGCCGGGAAACCGGCGCGCAGCGCGACCGCCAGCTCGCCGCCGGTGCACACGTCCAGGCCCAACCCGGCGTCGTCCATCCACCGCGCGACGGACGTACACAGGAACGCCTTGCCCGCGTAGAAGACGTCACCGCCGTCGAACGATTCGGCGTAGGCCGCGGCGCGGGCCCGGACGTCGCCCTCGTCGAGCAGCATCAGCGGGGTGCCGTGACGCGCAGTGAGTTCGAGCACGGAGAGCCCGCCGATGTGCACGACCCCGTCTACCCGCTCAGCCGACTCGGGCCAGACGGACGGGTCGATCCGGTTGACGTCCTCGGCCGGTGCCGACGGCATGGCTTCGGGCAGGACGTCGGCGTGCCGCGGTCCAGCGGGATGGGCGGATCTGCTCATGACCTGACCGCCTACATCCGCTCCGGCGCGCTGACGCCGAGCAGTCCGAGGCCGTTGGCCAGCACGATGCGGGTGGCCTCGCACAGCCACAGGCGCGCATCGGTCAGGGCACCGGGCACCTCGTCACCCTGGGGCAGCACCCGGCACGAGTCGTAGAACCGGTGGTAGGTGCCGGCCAGGTTCTCCAGATAGCGCGCGACCCGGTGCGGTGCACGGAGTTCGGCCGCGGCAGCGACGACCCGAGGGAACTCGGCCAGCGCGCCAAGCAGTTCCGCCTCGCGTTCGTGGGAGAGCAGGCCTAGGTCGGGCTCGTCGGACCGGACGATGCCCAGGTCGGCGGCACTGCGCAGCAACGACGACAGCCGGGCGTGCGCGTACTGCACGTAGAACACCGGGTTGTCGTTCGTCTGCTTCGTCCAGAGGTCTACGTCGATGTCGATCATCTGGTCGGAGGAATAGCGGGCCAGGGAGTATCGCGCGGAATCGACCCCGAGAGCCTCAGTGAAGTCGCGCAGGAACAACACGTTGCCCGCGCGCTTGCTCATCTTCATCGGCTCGCCGTTACGGACCAGGTTGACCAGCTGGCCGATGAGGATCTCGAGGTTGCGGTCCGGGTCGTCACCGTAGGCGCTGACCAGCGCCCGGTAACGGCCGATGTAGCCGTGATGATCAGCGCCCAACATGATCACCACCCGGTCGAAGCCGCGGTCGCGTTTGTTCAGGTAGTAGGCGCAGTCAGCGGCGAAGTAGGTCCAGTCACCGTCGCTCTTGATCAGCGGCCGGTCCTTGTCGTCACCGAACGTGGTCGTGCGCAGCCAGGTGGCGCCGTCCTGCTCGTAGACGTGGCCCTGCTCAGTCAGCCGCTTGAGTGCGGCCTCCATGGCGCCGCCGGTGTGCAGGTCTCGCTCGTTGAAATAGACGTCGAACGTGACGCCCATCTCGGCTAGCGAGCTGCGGATCTCGGCGAACATCTGCTCGACGCCGGCCCGGCGGAACGCGTCGATCTGCTCGGCGTCGGGCAGATGCACGATGCCGGCCTGGTCGGCAACGATGCGGGTGGCGATCTCGTCTATGTATTCGCCGTTGTAGCCGTCCGCGGGGACCGGCCGGCCGTGGGCGACCTCGTGCAGCGTGCGGGCGAACCGCTCGATCTGGCTGCCGGCGTCGTTGAAGTAGTACTCGCGCGTGACCGCCGCGCCGCTGGCCGAAAGCACCCGGCCGAGGGCATCCCCGACCGCCGCCCAGCGCACCGCGCCGATGTGGACGGGTCCGGTCGGGTTGGCCGAGACGAACTCGAGGTTGATCTTCTCGCCGACGCACGAGTCGTTGTGGCCGAAGCTCGCCCCGGCCGAGACGACCGTTTTCGCCACCTGGCCGAGCGCATCCGAGGCGAAGGTGATGTTGAGGAAGCCGGGGCCGGCGACGTCGACCTCGGCGATGCCGTCGACGGCGCGCAATCTGGTGCTCAGGAAGCCGGCGATCTCACGCGGCGGGCGACCGGCCGGTTTGGCCAGGCGCAGGGCGACGTTGGTGGTGTAATCGCCGTGGGCGCGGTTCTTCGGGCGCTCGATGACGACCTGGACGGGTGCAGTGACGGTGAACTCACCGTCGGCAACCGCGGCGGCCACGGCCGCCTCGACAGCAGCCGCCAGTTCGTCAGGAGTCACCCTCCGATCGTAGTGGCGCCGGTTGGCCGGGCCAGCCCATTACCGGTTCACCGCCACCGCCCGAACCGCCGGTTACTAGACTCACCTCGGTCCACATGGTCCGCGGGCGATCGAGTCAGTGCGGTGTCCCCAACCCGGAGAGCGAACACATGCCCGCGAACAAGACCCCGTCCGACGGCGAGAGCACGGCGCGCAGGACCGGCGCCGCCCGGTCGGGCGCCAGCCGACAGACGGCGGGCGGGGCGACCGAGGCCAAGACACCAGCCGGCAAGACGCCCGCGGCCAAGACACCAGCGGCCAAAACACCAGCGGCCAAGACGGCCCCGGCCAAATCCGGTGGCAGCCGGCCGGCGACCAAGCCCACCGGCAACCGCGCCTCGGCCGCCCGGGCTGCGCGCGCCGCCGCGGTCGGCTCGAGCGGGAACAAGTCACGCCCGAAGTCGCTGGCGGTAAAGCGGCGCACGCCGTGGGGCCTCATCATCACCTGCGTTCTCGTCGTGGTCTTCGCGGCGGCGGTGATCGGCTACGCCGTAAGCCGCCCGAAGAAGGTCAGTGCGGAAGACGCGCCGTACGTGCGCAACGAGATCGCGGCGGCCAAAGCCATCAATGGCGTGGTCTTCAAGAAGGAGCTCGACCACACGCACGTCACCTCGGCGGTCAAATACAACACGTCGCCACCCATTGGCGGCAACCATTCCCAGGTCTGGGCCGACTGCAGCGGCACGGTCTACGCGAAGCAGATCGCCAACGAGAACGCCGTCCACCCGCTCGAGCACGGCGCGGTCTGGATCACCTACCGCCCGGGCCTGGACGCCGCCTCGATTGCCACGCTGTCGAAGCTGGTGACGGGCCAGAACTACACGTTGATGAGCCCGTACGCCGGGTTGAAGACACCGATCTCGTTGCAGGCGTGGAATTACCAGTTGTTCGTCAACTCGGCCACCGACCCCAGGATCGCGGCGTTCATCAAGGCGCTGCGGAACAACCCCGGCACGACGCCCGAGTACCCCGGCAACTGTTCGAACCCCACCTTCAAGGCCAACCCGAGCACCCTCGGTAAGCCAATCTGGCAGTAGCCGCTGTCTCGGCGGGGCGGCCTCGGCTCCCCGTGCGATAACCTGATCCGGTTCCGCGGGCCTCCCGCGAACGCGGCCGTGTCGTCGACGATCGGCCCCCGTAGCTCAGGGGATAGAGCACCGCCCTCCGGAGGCGGTGGCGCAGGTTCGAATCCTGCCGGGGGCACGATACTGAAACCCTTATGTTCATTGGCCTGTAGCCTTCTGAGGGCCGCGCGCCAACATGATCACTTCTGGTTTAGTCCGCAAAAAGTCCGCAGCAGTCCGCGCGGCGTCCAACGCCTCGGCCACCTGATCGAGGTCATCGGGGAACAGATCCGCGTACGTGTCGAGCGTCATCGCCGCCGAGGCGTGGCCCAACATCCGTTGCACGGCCTTCACGTTCGCCCCGGCCGAGATCGCCAAGCTGGCCGCGGTGTGGCGCAACTGGTGCGGATGGAGGCCCTGTAGACCGAGCGCTAGAGACACTGATCGCCGCGCACGTCGCCGGGCACGGCGGACTGGTTCACGATCCTCGACCCGAAGCGGGTCGGCTTCCGCCACTTCCGCGGTGTGCCCGCCGTGAAGGTGGTCACGGGGCCGCTCGACCTGGCCGGCGCCGCCGCCGAGATGCACGCCGCGCTGACCGAGTTCCGCGCCGAGATGGAACACCGATACGCGCTGATCGAGGCCGGCGCGGATGAGGCGACGTTCACACCCTGGGTGTTCATCACCGACGAGTTCGGCAGCTTGTCGCAGATGCTCGCCGGGGCGTGGAAAGGCCGCGGACAGCACCCCATGATCGCCGACTATCAGTGGTGCTTGTGGCGGGGTGCTCAGTGCCGGATGCACCTGGTCACTGCCTCGCAGCAACCGAACGTTGCCGTGCTGGGCTCGTCCGACGCCCGGGAGCAGTACGACCTCAAGATTGCGCTGGGCAACCCGGAGCGGGCTACCGCAACCATGCTGTTCGGTGACGGCGCGCAGATCCCGAACGTGCCCGATGGGCGCGGCCGGGCCGTCGTCAAGTTCGACGGCGGCTTGGAGACCGTGCAGATCGCCTGCCTACCGGAAGCGAAGGCCCGGGAGATCGCCTCGACCGGTACCGGCCGGTTCCCGGTCACGGAGACACGGCCGGTACCGGAAACCATGCCCACGGCCACCACAGCCCCGCCGGCCAGCCCACAGTCTGCCCACGTCCAGCCCACATCTGCCCACGTCCCTCGCGCGCCCGCGCGTTGGAGTCCACAGCCCACGGTCGGCCCACAGCCCACAGCGACCGCCACGGCCGACCCGCCCGCGGAGCCCGAGGTGTCACCGGCTGGGTTGCTGTCGTGCCACCGCTGCGGGCACGGCTGGACGTCGAAGGCCGCGCCGGGCCAGTCGGTGCGCTGCCCGGCGTGTGGTCACCGCCGCCGGGTACCTGTCGCGGTTGCCGCCCGCCGCTGAGACTCCGCGGCCCCGGCCTTTGTGGGGCCGGGGCCGCGACCGGAACGGCGTTAAGCTCACCGGCCGCGCACCACGGGACCGGAAAGTAAGGGTGGGGAGTCTCGAACGCCTCCTTTCAGGACGAAGATCCCC
>CAXULW010000042.1:0-36257 GCA_964252015.1 uncultured Jatrophihabitantaceae bacterium
GCTTGATGACGCCACACACGGCCTTGTAGTCGATCTCGGTGTCCTCGGTGGTCGCTGCGCGCTCGATCTCGGAGACCAGCTCGGCCACCGCTGCCTGACGCCGCTCGATCTGGGCGATTACGCGGTCCTTCTGAGCAAGCACCGCGACCCGGTGCTCGTCGTCGCCGGGTAGGAACTGGACTCGTTGGATCTCGGGGATTAGCGCGGTCAGCGCTACGTGCAGGTCGTCGGTCGTGGTCATTCGGGACTCCTTCGCCGTGCACCGGCTAAGTGCCGGTGATGTGCGTAAGCATTACTTGCGCTGCCCGGCATGTGCACTCTCCATGCGAACTCGGCCCGAGAAGCGCTGGTGAAGATGTGTACGTTGCCGCTGCTCGCTGGGGACAACATCTCGGCCGCGTTCGTGGTGCCGACCGTGGCGTCCAGCGTGGACCTCGTCGTCCACCTGGGTACCGAGGCCGACGGCCGCCGACGGGTGCGCGAGATCGTTGGCGTCACCGGGCGCATCGAGGGCGATGTCATCGAGACCTCCGAGATCTTCACCATGCGTCATGGCCGCCTGCAGCGTGGCGAAGGTTTCCCGCCGCACGAGGACCGCTTCCAGACCGCCGGGCTCGATCTGGTCCGAATGCTCGGCCGTTCCGATCATCCCGCCGACCGCGCCGCCGCCGGCTTCGGCGCTCACGCCGACCGACCCGATGGCCCGGCTGACCGGTCGATGCTGGTCGGGCCCAGACGTCGGGAGGCGTGAGGTGGGCGCGATTCTCGGGCTGCTGTTCGGGGTGGGCGTGCTGTTGATCTGGCGCAGCCGTACGGTTCCGGACCCAGCCACGGGTCGGGCCGGGCAGTGGGCGACTCGCCGGACGGACATGCTGCGCCAGGCCGGCATCGACGGGGTCGGGCCCAACCAGCTCGCCGTCGTCCAGGTCATCAGCGCGTTGCTGGCCGGATTGCTGGTCACCGCCATCACTGGTGCGCTGCCGGTTGGTGCGTGCCTGGCCGCGTTCGCGTTCTACCTGCCCGTCGCGGTCGTCAACCGGATGCGGCTGCGGCGCCAGGTCGCCCTGCGCGAACTGTGGCCGGAGGCGGTCGACAACCTGGGTTCGGCCGTACGCGCCGGCATGTCGCTGCCGGAGGCGGTGAGCGCGCTGGCGGTGCGTGGACCGGCCCCGCTGCAGCCGGCGTTCGCCCGGTTCGGGCACAGCTACCGCGCCACCGGCCGGTTCTCGCCGTGCCTGGACCAGCTCAAGGCCGAGCTGGCCGATCCGGTGGGTGACCGCGTCTGCGAGACGTTGCGGGTCGCGCGGGAGGTCGGCGGCAGCGATCTGGGCACCGTGTTGCGCGCGCTGTCGGAGCTGCTGCGGGCCGACGCGCGCACTCGGGCCGAGCTGGAGACGCGCCAGGGCTGGGTCGTCAACGCAGCTCGGCTGGCGGTGGCCGCGCCGTGGATCGTGCTGCTGCTGTTGGGCACGCAGTCCTCGACGCTGGACGCCTACAACAGCGCCGGCGGCACCCTGCTGCTCGTCGTCGGCGCGGCGGTGTGCGTCGTTGCCTATCGGTTGATGCTGCGCATCGGCCGGCTGCCCGAGGAAGAACGGGTGCTGCGATGACGTGGGCTCGTCGGGCCGGGGCGCCGCGGTGAGCGGCGCCTGGGTCGGGGCGGTGCTGGGTCTGGCCGCTGCCTGCGGGTTGATCATCGCGGTGCGGGCTGCGCCGCCGATGCGTCCGGTGCGGCTGAACGAACGGGTTGCGCCCTACGTGGGTGACACGCCGGTGCCGTCACGGCTGCTGGCGCGTCCGGATTCGACCAGCGCACCGTTCCTGGTCGTGCGGCGGCTGCTCGGTCCGCTGATCACCGACACCATCGCCGTGCTCGATCGGCTCGTCGGCGGCACGGCGTCGGTGCGGCGTCGTCTCGGCGGTCTGGGGACAGACACGACGGTGGAGGACTTCCGCATCGAGCAGCTGGTGTGGGGAGCGCTCGGCCTGCTCGGCGGCGGCGTCGGCACGGCGGTGTTCACCTGGCTGCGCGGCGCACCGGATCCGGTGCTGGCCGGCGCCGCGGCGTTGATCGGTCTCGGCGCCGGTGTCCTCGGCCGCGATTGGTGGCTCTCGCGTCAAGTCGCGCAGCGGGAGCAGGCGATGATGTCGGAATTCCCGGTGGTCGCCGACCTGCTCGCCCTGGCCGTCGTGGCCGGTGAGGCACCGGTGGACGCCATCCACCGGGTCTGCCGGCTCACCGGCGGGCATCTGGCCACCGAGATGGACAGTGCATTGGCCGCGTCCCGGGCCGGCACCCCGATCACCCGGGCGTTGTCGGACGTGGCCGATCGCACCACGTTCGAACCGTTCTCCCGCTTCCTGCAGGGCATCGTCGTGGCGATCGAACGCGGCACGCCGCTGGCCGACGTGCTCCGGGCCCAAGCCACCGACGTGCGCGAGGTCGGCAAGCGCGCCCTGCTCGAGGCCAGCGGGAAAAAGGAAATTTCGATGATGGCGCCCGTTGTCTTCCTGATTCTGCCGATCACCGTCCTGTTCGCGCTCTACCCGGGCCTGGTCACCCTGATCTCGCTCACCCGCTAGCCCGCCCGACCGAAAACCCGCCGTATCGAAAACCCGCCGTACCGAAATGGAGAACCACATGATCGACCTCGACCTGTTCACCGCCTGGGTGATCGCCTCGTACGACCGCGTCCGCGGACGCGACGCCGAACGCGGCGACGTGCCGGGCTGGGTCATGGTGACGATCATGACCGCCGGGCTCGTCGTGCTGGTGTTCACGGCGTTCAAGCTCCAGATCAGCAGCGCGATCACCAACGCCATCAAGAAGGTCACCGACAACACCTGAGATGAGCCTTCCAGGTTTACAAGTGCCGGATCGGGTGCGCCGTCCGCGCCGGCAACGCCGTCTGCGTCGTCTGCGCGGCGACGACGGTGTGGCCGTGGTCGAGTTCGTGATGATCAGCGCGCTGCTGGTCTTCCTGCTGTTCGGGGTGCTGCAGGTCGCCGCCGTGCTGTACGTCCGGTCCGTGGTCGCGGCCAGTGCCGCGGATGGGGCCCGGTACGCCGCGGCGGCCGGGGTCGGGGCCGGTGCGGGCGGGGCCCGGGCCGATCAGCTGATGGCGCAGGCCGTGTCGGCATCGCTGAGTTCGGACATTCCCTGCCGCGGGAGCGAGGTGGTCGACGCCGCGTCGGGTCTGCGGGTCGTGGAGGTCGTGTGCACCGGACGGATCCGGTCGATCTTCGTCCCGGCCGGGCTGTTGATCAACATCCACGTCCGGTCACGATCGCTGAAGGAGACGCCGTGAGCGCGGCACGACGGCTCGGGCGCCTGCGATCGCGCGTCGGTCGTCAGGAGGGCAACGCGGTGGTCGAGTTCGTGTTCGTGGCCCTGGTCGTGCTGGTGCCGTTGATCTACATCATCGTGCTGTTCGCGACCATCCAGCGCGATCAGCTCGCGGTGACCACCGCGGCCCGCGAGGCCGGCCGCGCCTTCGCCACCGCTGACACGCCGGATCGGGGGATGACGCGGGCGCGGGTCGCGGCCCAGATGGCCTATGACGACGCCGGTCTGGACCATCCGGTGAAGCTGCGGTTCGTGGCCGCGGACGGCGACTGCGACTCGGCTCAGATCGCGCCGACATTGGTGGCCGGGGCGCAGTTCACGGTCTGCGTCGTCGACCACGACGAACTGCCGGCCGTGCCGGTGGTGTTCCAGGGACGGCACGGACTCAGCAGCGAAGGGCGCTTCGTCGTGCACATCGACGACTACCGTTGACCGTCAGTTTTCAGGACCGACGGCCGGCACCATACTGTCGATCATGAGTGCCGCTGACTCAGCGCCTGATGGGGGCGGTGTGCGGTTGCGCAGCGGGGCCATGGCCGCCGCAGTCGTCCTGGCGGCGGTGGCCGGCACCGCAGTCGTCAGCGTGGATGCGCGGCACACTGCGGCCAGCACTCGGTACTCCTCGACGCCGCAGTTCCTGGTGTGGGCGCTGATCGTCATCGCGGTGTGGGGCGGGCTGCCGATCGTCTGGATGACCGGTCGAACGACCTTGCTCGACCTCGGCACGCAGGTGCGCGCCGCGTTCCGGCGCTTCGGCGTCCTGCCGGTCGGGTTGGTTGTGGTCGTGCTGCTGATCGGCTTCGTCAGTGGTCAGAACGCCTACACCGACGACCGGTCGCACTATTACTCCTTCGGTATGGCCCGGATTCTGGTGACCTACGCGGCCGCGACCATTGCCCTGGCGCCGTGCGCCCTGGTGTTCGCCGAAGTGCACCGGCAGCTACGTGTACCGCCGGTCGACCCGCTCGAACGCGTCAAGCTCCTGGTGACCTGCCGGCGGGCCGTCGGTCGAGCTCTGACCACCTTCGGCGCGATCGTCAGCGCCGGCGTTCTGACCACCGGAGCGCAACGACAGGCTTATCTGGCCGCACATCGGGACGCGAGCGCGTACCCGGCGGTGTACGTCGTCGTGTGGGGAGCCGCCGCCAGCGCGTTCATCATCGCGATGTTCGTGCCCGTGCGCCGCCGGCTGGACGCGGTCGGGGCCAACCTGGTCGACGAGACGCTTCCGCTGCTGGCCCCCGGCGCGCCCGGGTGGACCGATCGCCTGGATGAGCGGCAGGCCCTGAACGATCTGCTCGGCCTTTCCCGCGGGCTCAAGGACACGCTCGACTCGACCATCCTCATCGCCGGCCCCCTGGTCACCGCGGCTGTCTCCTTCGCCTTACCGGGATCGACCGGATAGCCACGCCGAGCGTCACCCCACCGGCAGCAGGCGGTGAGCACGGGCGGCCGGCGTGGTGATCGTCCCTGCGCGCAAGTGGTCGAGGCGGGTGGCGCCGGTGAAGGCGAGAGCGGACGCGGTCTCGTCGGCGATGATGTCGAGTATCGCGCAGACCCCGGCTTGACCGTGGCTGACCAGGCCGTACACCGCGGGCCGCCCGATGAGGCAGGCGGTGGCGCCGAGCGCCGTCAGCTTGACGACGTCGCTGCCCCGGCGAACCCCTCCGTCGACCAGGATCTCCACGTCACCGCCGACGGTGGCCGCGACCGTCTCCAACGCACGAGTGGTGGACGGTTGGGCGTCGAACTGCCGACCGCCGTGGTTGGACACGAACACGGCATCGACCCCGAGGTCGCGGGCCATCATTGCGTCCTGAGCGGTCATCACGCCCTTGATGACGAGCCGGCCGGACCAGCGCCGGCGCAGGCGCTCGATGTCGGCCCAGGTGACCGCGTCGTTCTCGAACTCGGACATGAACTCGTGCATCTGGCGCAGGTTGAGCGGTTTGTTGTCGATGCTCTGGTCGCCGAACGAGATCTTCGGACCGAAGAGCAGGTTGCTCAGCCAGCGGGGCTTGCGCGCCGCGTTCAATGCACCGCGAACGGTCGGGATCGCGTTCATCCCGAAGCCGTTGTGCAGGTCGCGCTCACGCTTGCTGGACACCGAGACGTCACCGGCGACGACCAGTACTTCGATGCCCGCCGCCTGGGCCCGGTCGATGTGCTCTTCGGTGAGCCGGCGGTCCTTCCACATGCTCAGCTGGGCCCAGACCGATCCCGGTGCGGCGGCCGCGACCTCTGGCAATGGCGTACCGGACCAGGCGCTGTGGATGAAGACCGTGCCCGCGGCCTGGGCGGCGCGCGCCATGGCGACGTCGGCGTCTCGGTGGAACAGCGAGAGCAACCCCATCGGCGAGATCAGGACCGGGGTCCGCAGCCGCGTGCCGAGCACGGTGCGCTCGATGCTGACCGCGGACACGTCGCGCAGGATGCTCTGCTGCAGCCGTAACGCGGCCAGGTCGTCGATGTTGCTGCGCAGCGTGACCTCGTCGAGCGCGCCTCCCTCGAGGTAGTCGAAGACGATCTTGGGCAGTCGCCGGCGGGCGACGTTGCGGTAATCGTTGACGTTGACCAGCTTCGACATCTCAGCCTCCTCGTTCGGTGCTGACCACGTTATGGGCCGCAGCGGTGGCGGAGAATGGACAAAACTACAGACTTGCCGGTCAAACGTAGTTAGTTTTTCCAATCATGACGACCGCCCAACCAGCGCCGACCATCCAGGAACTGGTGGCCAGGACCGACGCGGGCCTGCTCGTGGTCCATGACGCCGGATCGGCGCGGGTCGAATCCGTGGTCCTGCACGAGCCGGGCGGCCGGCAGCGCATCCCGCCGCACGCCCTGGTGCTGGCCGTCGGTTACCAGGAACGCACCGAACTGTTCGACCGGCTCGTGGCCGCCGCAGCCGTGGCGCACGCGGGCGCGGTGGTGGCCAAGCCGTCCACGGTCGGGCCGGACGAGCTGCGGGTGCTCGGCGAGCAGCACGGCGTCAGCACCGTCCTGGCCGAGCAGTCCGCCGACTGGCTCGCCCTGGCGTCCAGGTTCCGCAGCGCTGCCGCGGTTTCCGCGGTCGACGCCGTGGCCGGGATCCGGGTGGGTGACCTGTTCGCGTTCGCCAACGCCGTGGCGCTGGCCGCCGGCGGGGCTACCGCCATCGTCGATCCGGCCGGACGCCTGCTGGGCTTCTCGAACCGGGCCGACCAGCCCCTGGATGAGCTCCGCCGACGGGCGACGCTGCTGATGGCCGAACAGGACTCCCCAGCCGAGGACCCGGACTACCGTCGCCTCTACGCATCGGATGCCTGCGTCCACATCCCCGGACGCGACGGCGGGTTCGACCGGGTCGCGATCGCGGTGCGCAGCGACCGGGAAATCCTCGGCTCGATCTGGGTGCTCGTCCCCACCAGGCGGAAGAGACCCCCGGCCGAACGCGCCCTGCGGCAGCTCGCGGAACCCGCGGCGGTACACCTGCACCACGCCCGCGCCGAGCTGGACGTCCAGCGCGCCCGGCACTCGCAGCTGCTGCAGGCGCTCCTGCTCGGGGAGACCGGCGCGGCGGGCTCGGCCGCGGCCCTCGGCCTGGCCGATCGAACCTGGTTTCGGCTGGCCATCCTGGTGCCCGCCTCGGACCGTTCAGCAGGCATGTCCCAGCGGCAGGTGCGCAGCGTCACCAACTGGCTCAGCATCGTTCACGCCGACGCGCTGTTCGCCGAGGTAAATTCGCTCCTGGTGGTGCTGTTCAGCGGGCCACGGGTCGAGGATTGGCCCTATCTGGAAAGGGATCTGGACCGATTCCTGCGCAACTCGGACGCCGTTCGGGGCGCCCTCGCCGCCGTGCTCAGCCTTCCCGTGGTGGCTGCGGCGGACCTCAGCCGCGAGTTCAACCGGCTGCAAACGCTGGCCCGGATCGTGGCCCAGGAAGGGACAACCGACACGGCGCGATCGCCGATCCATCGCATGGAGGACCACTGGCCGCGCGTCGAACTGGCCACGATGGCCGAGGCCTACGCGGCAAGCGACGCGCGACGGCTGTCAGCGCTGGCCCTGGTTCGCGACCACGATCGGGACCATCACAGCGAGTACTGGCCGACCCTGCGGACTTTCGTCCGGTGCGACCGCGACTTCACCGAGGCCGCCGGCCTGCTCAACGTGCATGCCAACACCGTTCGGTACCGGATCGAGCGCCTCAAGACCGTGTTCGGCCTCGACCTCGCTGACCCGGCCACGTTCTTCTGGGTGGGCGTCCAGGTGCATCATCCGAACGCGTGACCGCGGATCACCCGCCGCTGAGCTTGGTGGCCAGCCGCAGGGCCAGCGCGGCCAGGGTGAGGCTGGGGTTCGCCGCCGGCGAGGTGGGAAAGACGGAGTTGTCGCAGGCGTAGAGGTTGTCGTAGGCCAGGAACTTCAGCGTGTCGTCGACGACGCCGCTGCCGTCACCGGCCATTCGCAGCGTGCCGACCTCGTGCGCGACTCCGCCCAGGTCGGCGTTTTGCAGGTAGAGCCCGTCCTCGCCGAGCACAGACTCCGCCCCGAGCGCGGCAAACAGCCTGGCGGCCAGGGCGTCCTGTTCGCCGATGTCCGCCGGCGACGGTGGTGCGGCGTTGACGGTGACCTGCACCGGATCGGCCGGTTCGCCGGTGATGGTGAGCCCGTTGCCCTCGTTCAGCGGTGTGTAGGACATGAACACCAGCTCGCCCAGCATCCACCCGTTGCGTTCGGCGCGTTCTCGGGCCAGGTTGGCTGGGTCGACGTACCGGCCCTGATTGAAGTCCGACCCGAACTCGAGCACGACATCGAACGCGTGTTGTCCCTCTTGCGCCGCCGGGTTCCGCGCCAGCACCTTGGCCGAATCGGTGACACTGCTGTGCGCCGAGCCCGGCGGCAGGGTGAAGTGCCGGTACCGGATCGTGTGGTCGGTCAAGCCCCGGCCGATCAACGGATTCGGCGCGGTGAGCCCGGACTGGAGGGCTATCTTGGCCGACTCGATCGTGCCGGCCGCCAGGACGACGGTCCGGGCCGAGAACGTCCGCTCGCGTTCGGCCAGCAGGTCCCACCCCGCGACGCCCGTCACCCGAGCCGGGTTGGCCGGGTCGACGAGCACGCGATGCACGGCGAAGTTGAGGTTGACCGTCGGCCGCACGTGGCCCGGGTCGTCGACGAGGCGGTCCTCCATGAGCAGGTCCGCGGTGGAGAACAGCCCGGTGGGGATCGACCAGTTGGTGGCCGAGCGGTACTGCACCGCCATGCTCGCGTCCTCGGCGAGGTAGCCGGCTAGCTCGGCCTGGACGAAGGTACGGGTCTGGTTCTGGTAGGCGCTGGGCTCGGGCCCGACGCAGTTGAGCGCCTGCTCCGCGGCCGGGTAGCCCGGGCCGAGCAGGTAATCACGGACCGTGGCCGGCCACCGGCCCAGTTCGTACGCGGCCTGGCGCGGGGTCAGACCGCCCCAGAACAAGGAACGTCCGCCCAGGTTGAAGCCCTGCGCCCCGGCGAACGTCGAGCCGGGCGTGTTCACGTAGTTGACGACCTTGAAGTCCGGCCACAGCGACCAGATGTGCTTGTCGAAGCGCCCGATCTCCAGGCGTCGGGGCAGATTCCCCACGTGCGTAGGGAAAAGGTAGGAGCCGGCCTCGAGCAGCAGCACGTCGGCACCGGCGTTGGCCAGCCGCGACGCCAGCAGGCCGCCGCCCATGCCCGAGCCGACGACGAGCACGTCGTACTGATGGTTCGGGTCGAGGTTGCGAACGAAGAAGCGCTGGGGGACGACGCCGCGTTCGGTGATGAGCGCGGGACGGGGCGAGAAGCCCACCTGGTCCTCGCCGAAGTCGATGACCCCGACCGACTGCGCGGCGGACAGCGCCAGGTTGTCGCCGTCGGCCCAGATGCCCGGGGTGAGCACGAACTTGAACTGGATCCCGTCCGGGAACTGCGCCTCGTCCAGCTCGAACGTCCAGGCGCCGTCGGTGTAAACGCCACCGCGGTCGATGGTCCAGTTGGGCGCCCAGCGCAGCACCACGCTCTGGCTCGGCGCGTAACGCTCGGTGACAAACCGGATCGTGAACATCGGCTCTCCTCAACCGGCGGGGCCCCATGATCGCGCACTCCCGGCATCGGGCCGTCGGCGGGTCAGCGCGTGGGATGGGTCGCCAGAGGCCTGAAATGCCGCCGTCTCGAGCCCCGGGCGATCAGCTGAGCAGTGCGGCGGACACGGCCGGCGGGGCCGGATCGTGGCGCAGGTAGCGGCGGGTGAACGATCCGGCGCCGCCCGTCATCGAACGCAGCACGGCGGCGTAGCGAACCAACTCGACGCCGGGCAACTCGGCGTGGATGACGCTGTGGCCGCCGAGCCGGTCGGCGTCCACCGGTTCGGTTCCGGTGACCCGGCCACGGCGCCCGGACAGATCCGACAGAACTTCGCCGAGGTGATCGGCGGTGACCGTGATGTCGACGGTGTCGATCGGTTCCAGGACCTGGATGTGGCTGTGGGTGGCGGCGTCCTTCACCGCCAGGGCACCGGCCACCTGGAACGCGGCGTCCGAGGAATCAACGCTGTGGGCCTTGCCGTCGTTGAGGGTGACCCGCACATCGACGACCGGCGCTCCCGCGGTCAGGCCCAGGGCCAGTTGGGACCGCACGCCCTTCTCCACCGAGGAGATGAACTGGCGGGGCACCGCTCCGCCGACCACGGCGTCGACGAACTCGATGCCGGAACCGCGCGGCAGCGGCTCGACCTCGATCCGGCACACCGCGTACTGGCCGTGGCCGCCCGATTGCTTGACGTGGCGGCCGAGGCCGGGCGCGCTCGCCCCGAACGTGGTCTGCAGGGGTACCCGGACCGGCTCGGTTTCCACCGCGGCCCCGCCGGAACGCAGCCGCGACAGCACCACGTCAGCGTGGGCGTCGCCCAGGCACCACAGCACCAGCTGTCCGGTGTCGGCGTTGGGTTCCAGGCGCACGGTCGGGTCGGCGGCGCTGAGCCGGTGCAGCGCCTTGGCCAGGGCGTCCTCGTCGTTGCGGGTGGCCGGGCGCACCGCGACCGGCAGCAGGGGTTCCGGCATCGGCCACGGCAGGATCACCAGCGGCCGGCTCTGTTCGGAGATGGTGTCGCCGGTCTCCGCGGTCGCCAACCGGGCGACGACGCACAGGTTGCCGGCGCCGGCCGAGCCGATCGGCGTCATTGCGGTGCTGAGCAGGGTGGCCGTCTTCTCGTCGGCGTCGTGGTCCGGGTGCCCACGCTCGCTGCCGCCGTGCCCGGATACGTGCAGCGGCGTGTCCGGGCGGATCGTGCCGGAGAAGATCCGCACCAGCGAGACGCGTCCGACGTAGGGGTCGACCCAGGCCCGGACGACCTCGGCCGCGAGCGGGCCGTCGGGGTCGCAGCGCAGCTCGGGGCCGGGCGCGCCGATCGGCGTCCACGCCGTCGGCGGCGGTCGCTCGTCCGGGGCCGGGAAGGCGGCCACGACCAGGTCGAGCAGTTCCGTCAGTCCCAGGCCGGTTGGCGCGCACACCGGGATGACCGGGTGCAGATGGCCTCGGCTGGCGGCCGTGTGCAGGCCGGACACGAGCACGCCGGGGTCGATCGCGCCGCCGCCGAGGTACTCCTCCAGCAGCGCCTCGTCCTCGCTCTCGGTGATGATCGCGTCGATGAGGGCGCCGCGGTCTTCGCTCGAACCGGCGCTGTCGGACTCGAGCAGGCCCACCAGGCCCGACTGGTCGGGGCGCACTTCGTACAACGCGAGGACGGGGTCACCGTCGGCTCCGAACGCATCCCGGCAGGCGGTGATAGCGGCCTGCAGGTCCGCGCGCGGGACGTCGAGCCGGTTGATGGCCACGGCCCGGGGGATGCCGAGGCCCGCACACTCCTTCCACAGCTCGAGAACGGTCTCGTCAACAGGGTCGGCCGCGGAGATGACGAACAAGGCGGCGTCGGCCGCGCGCAGCCCCGCCCGCAGCTCGCCCACGAAGTCGCCGAAACCTGGCGTGTCGAGCAAGTTGATCAACGTGTCGTGCCAGCGCAACGGGCAGGCCGACAGGAAGACCGAGCGTTGTTGCGCCACCTCGATCGGGTCGCTGTCGGAGACGGTCGTGCCCTCGCCCACCGATCCGGGGCGCCCGACCACCCCGGCCACGGCCAGCAGGTGGTCGACCAGGGTCGTCTTGCCGACGCCGCTGCGCCCGATCAACGCCACGTTGCGCACGCCCGCGGCGGTGGGCGCCGGATCGAGGTTGACCCGCCCCGGGCTCCGGGCGGCAGACCGGATCGACGGTGGCTCCCGGGACGCCTTGGCCGTTCTGGTCACCACCGCAACACCATCCCTCGCTCGGCCCGCCGCACGTGATCGATGCCCGCCGGCGTGATCCGGGCCTGTACCCGCTGGAGCTGTCCCGCCATTCGACACCCGAGGGCCCGCCCAGACAAGGGTTACGAGGTCAGCCGCGCAGTCCCTCGGCCGCGAGGTGCAGCAGTCAGCGCCGGTGAACGAGGACAGCGCGCCGATGTCCAGCAGCGCCACTTACAACGACTACGTGGCGCGGGTCTGCTTCCGCAGATCGAGCCAGGGCGTTGGCCGAATCGAGGCCATCGAGGAGCGACTTTCTGCGCACGATGGCCGACCGCCTGCCGAACGGGCAGTACCTGCACTGCCCGAACGGCAGCCACCTGTGCATCTATGACGACCAGGAGACCTACTTCGCGGGCATTACCGACTTCCTGAATCGCCTTTCGAGTCAGTCGGTGCACCGCTAGGCGCCTTTCCCGCCGGCGCTCGGGCGGGCAGGACGTCAACGCCGCAGCGCCCATACCGCGATCTCCGTGCGGCTGCTCAGGTCGAGCTTGGCCAGGACGTTGCGGACGTGGGTCTCAACCGTCCGCTCCGAGAGGAAGAGGCGTTGAGCGATCGTCTTGTTGGTCAGACCCTGCGCGAGCAGATCCACCACCTCCCGCTCGCGGGTCGTGAGCGGGGAGTCGGCGGCGACGGCCGCGCGCGGGATCCGGGCGACCAGTTCGGCCGCGATACTCAATGGGCCGGGCATGTCGAGGCGGTGGAACTCGCCGCCCGCGTGGGCGAGCAAACCCGCCACCGATTCACCCGTGCTCGGATCGTGTTCGTGACCGAGGTCGATGAGCGCCTGGGCCAGTCCGAGCCGGCTCAGCGCCGCGAACGGACGAGCGCCGATGCGGGCGTTCATGCTCACGCCGTTGCGGTAATGGGCCAGCGCGTCGCCCGGGCGGCCGGCGACCCGGGCGAAGTCACCGACCAGACGGGCGACCGCGCCTTCGCTGAAGATCCCGCCCGAACCGTCGCCGGCGTACTGGTCGGCGAACGGCAGGAACAGCTCGTAGGCCTGGGCACACACCTCGGCGTCGTCCAGCACGACCGCGGCCTTGGCGATCTGTCCGACGGTGCCGGCCCAGCGCACGCCGACCGGAAAGGACGGGAGCAGGTGCCGGAACTCCTCGAACTCGGCGCGGGCGCGGGCCAGGTCGCCGAAGATCGCGTGGGTGAGGGGGATCGCCACTCGAACCAGTGGCATCGGCGGCGCGAACCGGATCACGTCTTCCCATTCCGGCGGAATCTCCTCGGTCGATCCGCGCAGGAAGGCGAGCTCGAGCCGGAACGCATAATCCATGCCCAGCATCGAGAAGTCGCCCATCCGGATGGCGAGGTCGCGGGCGGCGTCGTTGACCGAGCGCGCGGCGTCGAATTCACCGAGCAACGCGCCCCGAACGGCGCTGTAGCGCAGGTGGTGCCAGCGGGCCAGTGCCGAGCTGCGTTCGCGCGCCACGCGATCCAACGCAGCCAGGCCGCGGTCCACCTCGGCCATGTTGCCGAGCTGGAACGCCGCGTCGAGACGCCACAGCCGGCCCCACAGTGCGGCGATCGGCTGATCGCTGGACGAGGCGAGTTCGATCGCGCGGCGACCCAGCTCCAAGCGCTCGGACACCGAGTGCGGGATCGAGATGGCCAGGTGACGAGCGGCGATGGCCTCCAGGATCGCCTGTGGATCGCCACAAGCTTCGGCCTCGGCCAATGCGGCGGCAGCGAGTTCGGCCGCGCGCGGACCGCCGTCGGCCTCGGCGCTGCCCACCGCCAACTGCGACTTCAGCCGGGCGCGGGTCACCAGCTCGTGCGGGGGGAGGAGCGCCAGCGCCCGCTCGCACAACGCCGGGATCGTCCGATTGGCGAACGGGTCGCCCAGACCGTGGATCACCAGCGCGGCCTGCGCGAGCAGATCCGGCCGACCTGCCGTCTCGGCCAGATCAGCCGCCGCGACGCACGCCTCGATGCTGTCCGGCAAGCGATTGGCCAGGAACAACGCCTCGGCCAACCGCACCGTCAGCCGGGCCGGTTCCGCGGCGGCGATCCGGGTGGCGTCGGTGGCGCCCACAGCACTGCCGTCCGCGCCGTTCGGGTCAGCCCCGGAGCCCGGCCCAGGAGCGTCTCTCGCGCTCGCCAGGGCGAGCCGGGCGAATTCCACGGCGGTGTCGAAGGCCAGGACGGCGCGGGCGGCGTCGTCGGCCCGTTCGGCCCAGCGCGCGCAATGGCCGAGCGCATCGGCGCCGGCCGCGCGCTGCCAGTGATAGGCGATCGACCCGGCGGCGTCGTGGTCGGGCCCGGACTCCAACGCGATCGCGGCCCGGCGGTGCAGCTGCGCCCGCCGTTCGAACGGGATGTCGGCGTAGACGGCGTCACGGACCAGCGCGTGCTCGAAGTGCAGGCCCCGCGCGTGCGCGTCATCGCGCAGGACGCCGCCCGAACGGGCCTGGTCGAGCCGCAGCCGGACGTGCGCGAGCGGGGCGTCTGCCACGGCCGCCACCAGAGCCACGTCCACGCGATCGCCGAGGACGGCGGCGCCGTCGAGAACGTCGCGCGCGGACCGGTCCAGCGGGTCGAGCTTGGCCACCACCAGCCGGCGCAGCTGGGGCCGATCGTTCATCAAGCGGCGCACGGTGAGCGCGTCGACCCGGGCACCGCTGCGGACCAGGTCCTCGGCCACCAGCCGGATCAGCAAGGGATTACCGGCTGTGCTCTCCCGCAGCGTGACCGCCAGCGTCCCGGTCTCGTCGGAGCGCCCGAGCGCGGGCAGCCAGGCGGCGACGTCCGCGGCCGACAGCCCGTCGACCGGCAAGGGGCACGCCGCATCGCCGCGCACCAGCTCGGGCCACAGCTGATGGAGCGGCCCCGAGGTCGTCTCCCGAGCGGTCGTGACGATCGCCACGGGCAGCTCGGACAACTCGCCCAGCACGTGGCGTAGCAACAGCACCGACAGCCGGTCGGCCCAGTGCATGTCCTCGAGTACGACCAGCAGGCCGTCCTTCCCCGCCCGCGCGCGCAGGACGTCGGTGATCGCCACGAACAGGCGGAACCGCGCAGTTGCGTCGGCTTCACCGATGTCCGGGCTCGGCATGCGGTCCGCCCCGGCCCAACCGCGCATCACACGCGTCCACGGCCACAGCGGGGGAGCGCCCGGATCGTCCACGGCGTGTCCGATGGCGGTGGGCAGGCCGAGCCGGTGGGCCGTCTCGACCGAGGCCGTCGCCAAGCGGCTCTTGCCGATGCCCGCCGGGCCGCTGACCAGCAGCAGTCGGCCCCGTCCGGCCCGAGCATCGAGCACGGCGCGATCGATCTCCGCGAGTTCCGCATGGCGCCCGATGATCGCCGGCATCGGCACAGTATCGCCGAATCAGTACCCGTCTAGGTGGACGCACTGATGTGCGCGCAACCGAATGCCAGCAGCCTGATGACATCCGAAACGCCAACCCAGGAGGTCACCATGTACGCCCAGATCACCTACTTCGACGGCCCGCGCAGCGCCGAGCTGGTCGCCGCCGGTGACCGCGCCGGCCGCGAGCGCGTCGAGCCGGCCGTGCTCGCCGACCCACAGATGCGCGCGGCTCACGTCGCGACGTTCGTCCTGCGCCAGCCCGACGGCAGCGAGGCCGTCGTCGTCGTCACGGACACCGAGGAGGCGCTTGATCGCGGTCGCGAGATCATCATGAACACCGCACTCCTGCCCGGCGAGGACCCGGCGCTGCTGCCCGGACCGACCCGGGTCGAGCGCTACCAGGTCGTGGCCGCATCCGAGCACGGGGTGCCTCTCCAGCTCGCCTCCGCCTGACCTGAGGGCCGTCGCGCGCGGCCGCGACGCCTGGCGGCGACGCCAGGTGTCGCCTGGTCGGGGTGCCGACCGTCGACAATTACCGAGACGTTACCGACGTCGGGTGAGCTGTGGCACGAAATGAATCCGTGTGCTGTTGATCCCGCTGGAGGAGCTCGTCATGGCCGCTCGTCAACGTCGGACCACCCAAGGCCTGGCTGTGTTGCTGGCGCTTGCTACGACCACTCTGGTCGGGTGCTCGGGCAAGTCCGCGGCCCGGCCCAGCGCCACCACCGCCAGCCCGACCGCAGCGGTCAGCACCAGTGCGGGCGACAGTACGACCGAGTCCAGCTCGGCGAGCCCCGCGACCACGTTCGCGGGGCCTGCTCTGAAACTGAGTGACATCAGCATTCGCGTGGTCAACCTCTACGCACCCATCGCCGGTGAGTCCGGACCGCCCGCCCCAGGTCCGGCGCTGGACATCTACGACGTTCAGCTCACCGGCCAGGCGGCGACACCGGTAGCGACCAACGTCGCCTACGGTTCGGCGTCGCCGTACTTCCTCGTGCACGTGCCGGCGAACAGCTTCGGCCATCCAGCGGTCGAGATGTACGCGTTGCCGACCGGAGAAGACCCGAAGACCCAACAGGCCGACGCCAAGGGCATCGGCGGCGTCGCCGACGACGGTTCGCACGCCCAGATCACGTGGGTGCTGACCGCGGACAACGGCGGGCTGTCGCTGGGCGGGCCGTTGGGCCGGCTGAGCTTCGCCGACCGGGTGGAGAAGGGTGACGACGGAAACGGCACCAAGGCGCCGGTGGCGCCGGCCGCACCCGCGGGCCAGGGCGAGATCCTGGTCGACGCCAGCGCCGTGAACGGTCTGAACCTCTCGCTCTACCTGCTCATCGACCATGCCTGCGCCCCGCCGATCAACGGCGACCCGAGCATCAAGGGGCTGCCCTACGTCTACAACGGGACCATCGCCGGTGCCAACACGTCGTTCGCGATCTTCACCACCACGCCGGGCAGCCATCAGGTATCGGTGGTCAACGCGAGTGGCACCCAACCCACCTGTGCCCAACTCACGGCCAAGCAAGGGACCACCAGCGTCGACGTCGCGGCCGGGCAGCAGGTCGAGGTCTACGTCTACGGCACGTCGGCCAAGGACTTGCACCTCGCGCTGGCGCCCCTGCGCTCGTAGGCCTTCGGTAACCGGAAGGTCAGCGTCAACTATTCGACGTGGGAACCGAGACCGTGGCCCCGAGCTGCTTGAGATGGCCGAGTTCGTCGAACACCGCATCCATCTCCACGATCCGGCCGCTCTCGAGACGGTAGAACTCCGCCCCCACATTGGTCCATCGTCTACCGGTCGCGGGGATGCCCTCCCACTCAGCGGAGTGCACGCCGCGGGTGGCCAGGAAGACCATGACCCGATCGTCTTCAGCCAGCATCTGCGTCACGTCCACATGGTGCTCGGTGAACGGCAGGGTGGTCATCACGTCCGTCAACATCTTGGCAATCTCGGGACTGCACAATTCATCGAAAGCGCTCGGATCATCGGTATTGAAGGTGTCAATACAACGCTGAACGATGGACTTGTTCTCGGCTGAGGACATCCGACACCTCCCGGCAGACGGCATGATCGTAAACGCAAAAAGACCCACAGCGCGACCGCCGCTAGGCATGGCGCAACTGTCGACGCCGGCTCTCGGCGGCGACGCTCGGCGGCGCGGGCGGCTGCGACGTGCGCAGTTCGGTCAACCAGTCGCTCGTCGTCCAGTTCAGCGGCAACTGTCCGCGCTCGAGTGGCCCGGGGGGCGCCATGCGTTGGTCAGGGCGGCATCGTAGAAATCGGCGACCGCTACTCGGCCTCTTCCAGGTCGATGGAACGGATCAGATGGGGTTCCAGGCTCAACGTGGGCCCGGTGCCGCCGGTCTCGAAGTCGTAGGTGTCCGGCGCGTTGACCGCCTTCGCCTCTTCGACGTCGGCCCGCAGTTGGGCGGTGTAGCCCTCGGCCTGGTCTCGGTCGAGGTCGCCCAGATCGACCGTCTGCGCCTCGGCGCGATCGAGGTAGCGGATCGTGATCACGTAGTTGGCCATGGAGCCGAGCGTAGCCAGGTGCAGTGTCTCGACCCAGCACGGTTCAATAGGCGAGCCACTTCATCGACCCGACTGTGAGGAGCATCCGATGAGCCTGGGAGTCACCGCCCGCGATCTGTCTGACGAGGACCTGCGCCGCGAGTTGGCCCAGCTGAAGGAAAAGGCGGCGGACATCGAATCGGACGGGACGTCGCACCAGCAGGCCAATCACCGCGCGCGCACCGACGAGTTGGAAGCGGAGTTCGTGCGCCGGTTCGCGCCCGAGCCCGACCAGCCGGCCGAGCCCGACCAGCCGGCCGAGCCCGACCAGCCGGCCGAGCCCGACCAGGCGGCTGAGCCCGACCGCCCGGCCGAGCCCGACCAGGCGGCTGAGCCGGCCGATGCGCCCACGGATGACCCGGACCGCCCGGCCAATCCGGCCTGAGCTGGACCGGCCGCCGGGTCAGTCCTCTTCGTAGTGCGGGTCGACGTCGCCCGGATCGCGGCCGAGCAGGTGTGCGACCCGGTCGACCACCACGTCGTGCACGATCGCGGCCAGGTCCTCGCCGTCCATCGACCTCGACTCCAACGGCCGGCGGTAGAGCACGATCAGCGGGCCGCCGATGTCGGCCAGGCCGGTGGCGTAGGCGCAGGCCAACGGCACGCCGCCGTCATCGAGCAGGTCCGCGCTGAACTCGCCCGGGTCGCCGACGTCGGGCACGTCCTCGACCGCGAATTCGATGTCGGCGATCTCGGTCAGGCCGTGGGCGTGCAGGTGCTCGACCGCGTCCAGGACCGCGGCGTCGAACGACTCACTCGGGGTCTCGGCAATCGGCACCGTGCGCGGCGCCACCGGTCCGCGCAGCCCGCGGCCGTGCCTGTCGCGTCGCCGTACGGTCACCCCGGGCAGCCTAATCGCCAACGCGTCCCCGGCCGGGGGTGCGCGGGCGGGGCCGTGGCCGAACGCCAGGTTGGTCGGTGCCGATCGCCGGCCGGGGTATGGGCCGCGGCTCACGGTGAACGGCGAGCGAGCCACGCCGAAGACGGTCACGGTTTCGTCGGTGCCGCCGGTTATGGTTCGGATCACCATCCCACCCGGTGAGCCAGCGAGGTTTCGATGTCGTCTCGACGTTGCATGCGTACCGGTTGCGCCGGTCGTGCGGTGGCGACGCTGACCTACATGTACTCCGACTCCACCGCCGTGGTCGGCCCGTTGGCCGCGTTCGCCGAGCCGCACTCCTACGACCTGTGCGAGGAGCACGCGCTGCGCCTGACCGTGCCGCGCGGCTGGGACGTCGTCCGGCATGAAGGCGAGTTCCCCGCGCCGATCCCGCACGCCGACGACCTGGAGGCCTTGGCCGATGCGGTGCGTGAGGCGGCCCGGATCGAACCCGACTACCGAGACGGTGCCCCGGTGGTGACCGGCTACCGGCGTGGCCACCTGCGGATCGTCCCCCCCGGAGCTTCCCGCCGTTCCTGAGCGCCCGGCGGCCACATCCTGGCGACTCGACCGGCGACGGTGACGCGTCCTCGATAGGCTCCGGTGGTGATCGATCTTGCTGACATCGTCAAGGCCTACGACGTCCGGGGCCTGGTACCCGAGCAACTGGACGAGGCGGTGGCACGGGCGATCGGGGCCGCGTTCGTCGACGTCATCGGCCCGCGCAGCATCGTCATCGGCCGGGATATGCGTTCCAGCGGACCGGCCCTGGCCGCGGCGTTCACCGACGGCGCCACCGCTCGCGGTGCGGACGTCGTCGACATCGGCCTGGCCAGCACCGACCTGCTCTACTTCGCCACCGGCCAGCTGGGTATCCCCGGTGCGATGTTCACCGCCAGCCACAATCCGGCCACCTACAACGGCATCAAGCTGTGCCGGGCCGAAGCCGCGCCCATCGGGCAGGAGACCGGCCTGGCCGAGATCCGCGAGCGGGCCCAGCATTACCTCGACGGCGGGGAGGTAGAGGTAGCCGCGACCCGCGGCACGGTGGCCCACCGCGCCGTGCTGGGCGAGTACGCGGCCTACCTGCGCGAACTGGTCGACCTGTCCGGTATTCGCCCGCTGACCGTCGTCGTCGATGCCGGGAACGGGATGGCCGGCTACACCGTGCCCGCCGTGCTCGGCCGCGAGCTGCTGCCGGCGCTGCCATTGCGCATCGACCCGATGTACTTCGAGCTGGACGGAACGTTTCCTAACCACGAGGCCAATCCGCTGGAGCCGGCGAACCTGGTGGACCTCAAGCGGCGCGTCGTCGACACCGGCGCGGACATCGGGCTGGCCTTCGACGGTGACGCCGATCGGTGCTTCGTCGTTGACGCGGCCGGCGACCCGGTGTCGCCCAGCGCCGTCACCGGCCTGGTCGCGGTGCGCGAGCTGGCCAAACACCCCGGCGCTCTGATCATTCACAACCTGATCACCTCGCGGGCCGTGCCCGAGATCATCACCGAGCACGGCGGCCACCCGGTACGCACGCGAGTCGGGCACTCGTACATCAAGAAGGCCATGGCCGACAGCGGCGCGGTGTTCGGTGGTGAGCACTCCGGCCACTACTACTTCGCCGATTTCTGGCGCGCGGACACCGGCATGCTCGCGGCCATGCATGTGCTGGCCGCGCTGGGGGAGCAGGACGGGTCGTTGGCCGAGCTGGCCGCGCCCTACGAGCGTTACGTCGATTCCGGTGAGATCAACTCCACGGTCGCCGACCGCGCCGAGCGGATCGCGGCACTGCGCGCCGCGTTCGCCGACCGCACGACGGCCACGGACGAACTGGACGGCCTCACCATCGACCTGGACGGCGGTCGGTGGTTCAGCGTGCGCGGTTCCAACACCGAACCGGTGCTGCGGCTGAACGTGGAGGCACCCACCGAGGCCACGATGGTCGCCCTGCGCGACGAGGCGCTGGCCGTCATCCGCGCCTGAACCGCCTGACCGTCATTCGCGTTGGACGCCCCCGGCGGCCCTAGCTGCGCAGGTCGGACAGGGACGCGGTCCAGCGCACCAGCTCGTCCAACATCGCCGTGGCGGATTGCTCCATCGGCTCGGTGGCGGTGAAGACACCGTCAGCACCGATGTACTGGTTGACGAACGGGATGTTGACCGCGTCGAACACCGGCACCATCTTCAGCGTCGTCACGACCTGCTTGAGCATCTGCACCGCGCGCGTGCCGGCGGCCACCCCGCCGTAGCTGACGAACCCGATCGCCTTGTGCTGCCACTCCGCGTGCAGGTAGTCGATGGCGTTCTTGATCGCGGCATTGAAACCGTAGTTGTACTCCGGCATCACGAAGACGAACGCGTCGCCGCGGGAGACCGTCGCGCTCCAATCCCTGCTGTGCTGGTGCTCGTACTGACCCAGGCGCGGGTGCCGGGGCTCGTTGAAGATGGGCAGGTTGGCCTCGGCCAGGTCCACGACCTCGACCGTGAAACCGCCGTGTTCGCGGGCCCGTTGTGCAAACCACGTCGCAACCGGTAGGCCGACTCGTCCGGGCCGGGTACTGGCGATGACGACCTGCAGCACTGGTAAGGACACGAAGGCTCCTGAAGTAGATGAACGTTCATCGTTCCACGCCGGGGTGAGCCGAGACGTCGGGCTGGGGGGCGGGAAGCTCTACGGTAGGTCAAAACCCGCGAGCATGGATCGCGGGTAACGACGGTCACTCAGATCGCGATCACCGAACGCGATCAGATAACCGGTAACCGAACGAGAAGGGAACGAGGCGGACGTGGCGATCGACCCGGACATCCTGTCCATCCTGGCCTGCCCAAGCGCGGATCACGCCCCGCTGATCGAGGAAAGCCGGGACGGCGGCGACGTGCTCGTGTGCTCCTTCTGCGCCACTGTGTACCCGATTCGGGACGGCATCCCGGTGCTGCTGATCGACGACGCCACCGCGGGACCGAACGGCATCGGACACGCCGCCGAAACGACCGGCTAGGGCCGCGGTCATGGCCACGTTCGATCCCGATGATGTGCCCGGCGATGTCTCGGCCGACGACTCCAGCGGTGTTTCCGGTGCGGTACCCGACGACCTCCGCGCTCTGTTCGCCGAGCCCACACCGGCATTCTGGAGTGACGATCCCCACTCGGCGCCCGATGCCGAGCGCGAGGACGAGCTGGGCTCCCCGGCCTCCGACCTGGACGATGTCCTGGCCGTTCTCGACAACCCCGAGCTCGTGCGCGCCCGCGACCCCGGCCGGCTGCTGTGGGCGCTGGCCACGGCCGGGGCGCAGGTGCGCCGGGCCATCGCCGCGGCCGCGGACCGCTCGTACGGTGCGGCGGACGGCCAGCCGCCGCGGGCCGTCCTCGTGGTCACCGACGCGTCGGCCAGCGTCACCGGAGCCGTGCTGGCTCACCTCGGCGGCGGCCAGGCCGCGGTGCTCGACTGGCGCACGTCCGAGCTGCCCCGCTGGGCCGGACCGGCCGACGCCCTGCTCGCCGCCAGCACGGACGGACGACACCCCCGGGTGGCGACGCTGCTGGCCGAGGCCGACCGGCGCGGGATGGGCGTCGTCGCCGTCAGCCCCGACGATTCCCCGGTGGCGGCGGCGGCCGGGCGCGGCATCCGCGTCCCGATCGAGCCGCCGGCCCACCGGCGGGCGGCGCTGTGGACCATGCTGACCCCGCTGCTGATCGCGGCCCGCGAGCTGGGCGCGTTGACCGTCACTGATGACGAGCTCGTCGACGTCGCCGACAGCCTGGACGCCGTGGCCGCGGCCTGCCGGCCCGACACCGACGCGTTCGGCAACGCGGCCAAGCAGCTGGCCGTCGACATCACCGAGACCGATCTGGTCGTGGCCGGGTGCGGTCCGCTGTCCGCCCTGGCCGGGCGCTGGATGGTCGACTCCCTCGCGCTCATGGCCGGCATCGGCGCCGTCGCGCTGGCCCTGCCCGACGACGTCGCCGAGGCCGGCGCGCTGCTGGAGATCGCCCCGAGCGGCCCGGCCTCGAGTGCGGCGGACGATTTCTACCGCGACCGCACCGAGGTGTCGACGCGCCGCCGGCGCCTGCTGATCCTGCCCGAGTACGGCGTGGACGAAGTGCCGGGGGTCCGTCCGTTGGCCGGAACCGGGCCGGTGCTGGTGCGACCGTCCGACGGCTCCGAGCTGTACGACATCGCGGCCAGCCGCGCCGCCGGAGCATTGGACGACATCGCCTCGGCCCGCGGCATCGTGTCCAGCCGGCCGGAACTGCCCGGCCGTTCACCGCTGGCCCGGTTCGCCGCCGCCACCGCGTTCGGCGACTTCACGGCGGCCTACGCGGGCATCGGCCGCGGCGTCGATCCGGGTGCCACGCGCGCCGGTGAGATGCCGTTCTGACTGAACGGTTTGTGGTGGCAACTGACCCACCCAGGTGGGTCAGTTGCCACCACAAACAGTCTCGATTGAAGGAGAACGGATGAGCACGGACCAGAAACCCAAGGCGGTCATCGCCGCCCTGGGCGCCAATCTCGGCATCGCCGTGCTCAAGTTCATCGCGTTCGCCATCACCGGCTCGGCGTCGATGCTGGCCGAGGGCGTGCACTCGGTCGTCGACTCGGGCAACCAGGGCCTGTTGCTGCTCGGCGGCCGGCGCGCGCGTCAGGACGCCGACGCCCAGCACCAGTTCGGCTACGGCTCGGTGCGCTACGTGTACGCGTTCCTGGTCGCGCTGGTCATCTTCACCGCCGGCGGGCTGTTCGCGTTGTACGAAGGTATCGAGAAGGTGCGCCATCCGCACCACCTCGAGAGCGCCATCGTGGCCATCGTCGTGCTGGTGGGCGCGATCGTGCTGGAGGGCCTGTCGTTGCGGACGGCGGTCCGCGAGGCCCGGCCCCACAAGGGTTCCGCGAGCTGGGTGCAGTTCATCCGCAACGCCAAGGTGCCCGAGCTGCCGGTGGTCCTGCTCGAGGACTCCGCGGCCCTGGTCGGGCTCGTCCTGGCCCTGCTCGGCGTCGGGCTGACGATGATCACCGGCGACCCGATCTGGGACGGCCTGGGCACGGTGGCCATCGGGGTGCTGCTCATCAGCGTCGCCGTCATCCTGGTCGTCGAGACCCGCAGCTTGCTGGTGGGCGAATCCGCTACCCCGCAGACCCAGCGCACGGTCGAGGCCGCCCTGCTCGGTGCGGGCGGCGCGGGCGGTGCGGGCGGTGCGGGCGGCGCGGCGGGAGTGGCCGTGGTGGATCGGGTGATCCACCTGCGCACCCTCTACCTGGGCCCGGAGGAGCTGCTGGTCGCGGCCAAGCTGGCCATGCCGGCCGCCGCCGACCTGCGCGCGGTGGCCGCGGCCATCGACGCGGCCGAGGCCCGGGTGCGGGCCGCGGTGCCCACCGTGACGTTGATGTACCTGGAGCCTGACATCGACCGCGGCGACACGGAGCAGACCTCTTCCAAAATCTGACACGAGTGTGTTAGAGTTTGAGGCGATGAAGCCGCTGACCATGCACCAGGCAGTGGAGACGACCGGGTGGTCGCAGCGAATGCTGCGGTATCTGGAGCAAGCCGGGCTGGTCACGTCGTTACGATCGACCGGTGGGCATCGCCTCTACGGCCCGCGCCAGATCGAGCGGTTGCAACAGCTCCGCACCCTCATCGACGATTTCGATCTCGGCATCACCGACATCGGCTTCGAGATGCGGATGCGCACCGAGCCCGACCTGGCCCGCCGGGTCGATGAGTGGTTCGGCGCCATTCACCGGACCAGCGCACCACCCCAGGCCGGGATCTACCGCCGGTTGACCGCTGAGAACGCCAACGAGATCGCGTACCACCCGGTCAGCCGCACGACGGTGGCCGCCTCGCCCGGCCCGTCCACCCACTTCCAGACGCTCGCACCCCCAACCGAAGGAGAGCTCGTGACCGCCACGATCACCCATCCCACGTCCGACAGCGCCGGCTCGGTCAGCGCCTTCAAGGTCGCTGACCTGTCCCTGGCCGCATTCGGCCGCAAGGAGATCACCCTGGCCGAGCACGAGATGCCCGGTCTGATGTCGCTGCGGGCCGAGTTCGGCGCCGCCCAGCCGTTCCAGGGCAAGCGCATCGTCGGCTCCCTGCACATGACCGTGCAGACCGCCGTGCTCATCGAGACGCTGACCGCCCTCGGCGCGGACGTGCGCTGGGTCAGCTGCAACATCTTCTCCACCCAGGACCACGCGGCTGCGGCCGTCGTCGTGGGCAAGAACGGCACGCCCGAGAACCCACAGGGCACGCCCGTCTTCGCCTGGAAGGGCGAGACGCTGGAGGAGTACTGGTGGTGCACCGACCAGATGCTGACCTGGCCGGACGGTAAGGGCCCGGACTCGATCGTCGACGACGGCGGCGACACCACGCTGCTGATCCACATGGGCGTCGAGTTCGAGACCGCCGGCGCCGTGCCGCAGCCGGACGAGAACGACAACGAGGAATACCGCGTCATCCTCGAGACCCTGCGGGCCTCGCTGGCCAAGGACCCGACCCGTTTCACCCGGATGGCGCAGAGCATCGTCGGCGTCACCGAAGAGACCACGACCGGTGTCCACCGGCTGTACGAGTTCGCCAAGGCGGGCAACCTGCTGTTCCCGGCGATCAACGTCAACGACTCGGTCACCAAGTCCAAGTTCGACAACAAGTACGGCTGCCGCCACTCGCTCATCGACGGCATCAACCGCGCCACCGACGTGATGATCGGCGGCAAGGTCGCGGTCGTGTTCGGTTACGGCGACGTGGGCAAGGGCTCCGTCGAGTCGCTGCGGGGCCAGGGTGCGCGCGTCATCGTCAC
This sequence comes from uncultured Jatrophihabitantaceae bacterium, assembly GCA_964252015.1. Lineage (GTDB taxonomy): Bacteria > Actinomycetota > Actinomycetes > Mycobacteriales > Jatrophihabitantaceae > CAXSBR01. Next base: position 25,259 of record CAXULW010000042.1, read on the forward strand.
CGAGATCGACCCGATCTGCGCACTGCAGGCGGCCATGGACGGCGTCCAGGTCGCGACGATCGACGACGTGATCGAGACCGCGGACATCTTCATCACCACGACCGGCAACAAGGACATCATCATGGCCGAGCACATGGCCCGGATGAAGCACCAGGCCATCGTCGGCAACATCGGCCACTTCGACAACGAGATCGACATGGCCGGTCTGGCCAAGGTGCCGGGCATCGTCAAGAACGAGATCAAGCCGCAGGTGCACGAGTGGGTCTTCCCGGCCTCGGGCAGCGCCCCGGCCAAGTCGATCATCGTGCTCAGCGAGGGCCGGCTGCTCAACCTGGGCAACGCCACCGGCCACCCGAGCTTCGTGATGTCGGCCTCGTTCAGCAACCAGACGCTGGCCCAGATCGAGGTGCTGACCAAGGTCGGCGAGTACGAGCGCGACGTCTACACCCTGCCCAAGATCCTGGACGAGAAGGTGGCCCGGCTGCACCTCGACGCCCTGGGCGCGCACCTGACCCAGCTGTCCAAGGAGCAGGCCGAGTACATCGGCGTGGACGTGCACGGCCCGTTCAAGCCGGAGCTGTACCGCTACTGATCCATCGCAGTACCCGACTCTTGGCGGTGCCTGGCTCGGTCCGAGCCTGGTACCGCCAAAAGCTTTTTAGCTCTGATTTGTCGTAGCCTCCTGTCATCCTGCGTTGGTGATTGCGCTGGCCGCGTTCGGCGGAGCTTTAGTGGGCTCGTTCTTGTCATACGCCGCCGCGTTACTGGCCCGTGGGACGGCCTTGGAAACTGATCTGCGTGAGCTGGCCACGGATCTACACAATCAGGTTCGAGAGCAGACGGTCAGCGTCGAAGGCGCCGCAGCGCTCCTCGAAGCTCTCCGGCCACACGCCCGGTGGTGGAAGTTCGGACGAGCCAAGAGGGTGAATGAGTCCGTGGATAAGTGGCTTGACCTTTTTGACGACGCTCAGTTGCGGTCGGGGCTCCTGTCCCCTGACCTCGAGTCGTCGTATCCTGTGCCTGAAGATGACGAGCCGAAAGGACTGCAGCCATGAACTCCGGGCGGGTCGATACGTCTGACGCGACTGAGCCGGAGTGGAGCCCTCCCGACCGCGTCAGCGCGGGGCAGGTCCAGGTTGCCCGGTTCCGGGTGGAGCGGGATCGCCGCGCCGGCCGAGCTACGCCGTCGCCGATCCGTCGCATCGCTGCTGTCCGGCTACCGGCTGATCAGCACGGCTAGCCGCGGCGACCCCGCATTGGAATGGCTCGGCCAACGGCGCATTCCGGTTCGCCGCGCCACACTGGTCTCTAGCGCGGCTCGCCCCGGTAGGTGCCGAAGCTCCAGCGGTTGCCCTCGGGGTCGCGAATGGCGAAGTCGCGCGAACCGTAGTCGGTGTCGTGCAACGGGCTGGTGATGTCCGCGCCGGCCGCGCTGATCCGGGCGAACAGCTCATCCGGGGAGTCGGTGACGACGTAGGCCCCGAACGCCCCCGGCTGCAGGGACCAGTCGTCGCTCTCGTCCGAGGCGCGAACCGAGCCGAGCATGATGCCTCCGCCCGGCGGCCAGGCCAGCTCGGCGTGGTGGACGACGTCACCCTCGCCGTAGACCGCGGTCTCGGTGAACCCGACCACGTCGACCAGGAATCGGATCAGCGCGCGGGCGTCGCGGGCGCGCAGCGTCGGCCACACCTGAGGCGGCGGCGCGGTTGCGGTGGATGCGGGATCAGCCATGGTGGGCCCTTCCGGTCAGCGTTGGCGCGGTGCGGGTGCATACAAGGACAGCTGGTGTCCATTTATGCACCCGGATCGGGCTGGGATACAAACCTACGGTGGCGTAAGTTAGAGGTATGACGGCACTCGACGAACGCACTGGCCTGAACGAGCGAGAAGCGAAGACGCAGACCGGCCTGTTGCACGAGCTCGAACCCATCGTGGCAGAGAACCTCGACCGGCACCTGCGGCTGGCCAAGGAGTGGATGCCCCACGATTACGTGCCGTGGAGCCGGGGCCGTGATTTCGCGTTCATGGACGGCGAGGACTGGCAGCCCGAGGACAGCCCGCTCGACGCGGTGGCCAAGACCGCGATGCTGGTCAACCTGATGACCGAGGACAACCTGCCCAGTTACCACCGTGAGATCGCGACCCGCTTCGGCCGCGACGGCGCCTGGGGCCAGTGGGTGGGGCGGTGGACGGCCGAAGAGGGCCGGCACGCCATCGCCATCCGCGACTACCTGGTGGTCACCCGCGGCGTCGATCCGGTGGTGATGGAGCGGCTACGCATGGAGCACATGACTGCGGGCTACGACTCCGGGGACAAGACGGCGCTGCAAGCCGTCACCTACGTCTCGTTCCAGGAGCTGGCCACCCGGGTCTCGCACCGCAACACCGGGCGCTGCACCAACGACCCGATCGCCGAGCAGTTGCTCTCCCGGATCGCGGTCGACGAGAACCTGCACATGGTCTTCTACCGCAACCTGGTCGCGGCCGCGTTCGACCGGGCGCCCGACGAGACCATGAAGGCGGTTCGGGACGAGGTCGTCGGGTTCGAGATGCCCGGTGCCGGGATGTCGAACTTCATGCGCAACTCGGCCACCATCGCCAAGGCCGGCATCTACGACCTGCGCCTGCACCACGACGAGGTCGTCGCGCCGATCCTGAAGTTCTGGAAGGTCTTCGACCGTGACGATCTCGGCGCCGAGGGCGAGCAGGCCCGCACCGAGTTGGCCGAGTTCATGGCCACCCTCGACGCACAGGCCACCCGCTTCGTCGAGCAGCGCGAGAAGATGCGGGCGCGTCAGGCCGCCCGCGCCAGCTGACGCGTCGTCCGCTTCCGCGATCGCCGACGGTCCCACCGTTGAGGCCCGTGATCTGAGACGATGGCCGGCATGAAACCACGCGTGTTGGTGGTCGACGACGACGCCGCGCTGGCCGAGATGCTGGGCATCGTGCTGCGCACCGAGGGGTTCGAGCCGGCGTTCGTGGCCGACGGGCTGCGGGCGCTGCCGGCGTTCGAGGACTTCGAGCCCGACATCGTCCTGCTCGACCTGATGCTGCCCGGGATGACCGGGATCGACGTCTGCCGGGCGATCCGCGCGGTGTCGGGCACGCCGATCGTCATGCTCACGGCCAAGACCGACACCGTCGACGTCGTGATGGGCCTGGAGTCCGGCGCGGACGACTACGTCATGAAGCCGTTCAAGCCCAAGGAGCTGATCGCCCGGATGCGGGCCCGGCTGCGTCAGCACGAGGACGTCCCGCCGGAGAACCTGACCATTGGCCCGGCCCATGATCCGGTGACGATCGACGTGCTGGCCCACCAGGTCGCCCGCCAGGGCGAGATCATCGCGCTGACGCCGCTGGAGTTCGACCTGCTCGTGGCGCTGGCCCGCAAACCGCGCCAGGTACTCACCCGCGAGTTCCTGCTCGAGCAGGTCTGGGGCTACCGCCATGCCGCCGACACCCGGCTGGTGAACGTGCACGTGCAACGACTGCGTTCCAAGGTCGAACGCGATCCGGAGAACCCCGAGGTCGTGCTCACCGTGCGCGGCGTGGGCTACAAGGCCGGCATGGCGTGAGCCGAACGTCGCGCCCCGCCCATGCGGTGGCGCAGTCCTCGGACCGTCCGTTACGCCCACCCGCAGGCCCGGCCTCGGGCCAGCCCCCGGGTGAGCCCTCGGATCAGCCCTCGGATCAGCCCTCGGATCAAGCCTCGGATCAGCCCTCGCGCCAGCACGTGCCAGCGACGAGAGCTGTGCGCTCGGCGTGAGCTGGCGCGAATCCGGCTCCGTGCGCCGATCGCGACGGCGCTGGGACCCGGCCCGGCTGGTCCAGCGTTACGCGGGCCGACGCAGGCCGGGCGACCCGCCCGCTCGACGGGCCCGGCGGGGAGACGTCCCGCGGTCGCGCAGTCGGGTGAATCTGTCCGGTTCGCCGTTCAGCGATCGGCGCTGGCTCGACGCCGGCGCGGCCCGCAGCCAGCTGGAGTCGTGGCCGAGCCGGGTGTCCGGGTTCTGGCGGCGTTCGTTGCAGGCCCGGGTCGCGGCGACCACGTTGCTGGTCACCGGCGTCTTTGTCCTGGTGGTCGGGCTGTTCCTGATCAACCAGATCACCTCCGGCATCCTGGCCGCCAAGCGCAACGGCGCACTGGTACAGGCCAACGCCGGGTTGGCGGCTGCCACCACGAGCCTCAGCGGGTACGGCGGGCAGGCCAGCGGCCTGGTGACGGTCGCGCAAAGCCTGGCCACGGCGACGACCGGCACCCAGGGCGGGCTTTACTACACCTCGGTGCTGTCGACCGCGCCGGTGGTGTCGACCGCGATCACCAACCAGCCGGCCGTCCCAGATGCGTTGCGGCAGAAGGTCCAGCAGGGTGTGCAGGCGTTGCAGTACGCCCGGACCCGCCCGCCCGGGGCGGCGCGCAGCGACACCGCACTGATCGTCGGTGAACTCGTCACCGGCCCGGCCGGGTCGTTCGAGCTGTACTACATCTTTCCGCTGACGGCGGAGAAACAGACGATCGCGCTGGTCAAGCGGACGGCGTTGGCCGGTGGCGTGGGGTTGATGGTGCTGATCGCCATGATCGCGATCCTGGTCACGCGCCAGGTCGTCGGTCCGGTGCGAGAGGTGGCGCAAACGGCGCAACGGCTGTCGGATGGCAACCTGACCCAGCGCGTGGTCGTGCACGGCGAGGACGACCTGGCCGTGCTGGGTCGCTCGTTCAACGACATGGCCGCCAGCCTGCAACGTCAGATCAGACGGTTGGAGGATCTGTCCCGGTTGCAGCGCCGGTTCACTTCGGACGTCTCCCACGAGCTGCGGACCCCGTTGACGACCGTACGGATGGCGGCCGAGATGCTGCACGAGCAGCGGGGCGAGCTGTCCCCGGCGCTGGCCCGATCCACCGAGCTGCTGCACGACGAACTCGACCGGTTCGAGGCGCTGCTGGCCGACCTGCTCGAGATCAGCCGCTACGACGCCGGCGTGGCCCGTCTGGACCTGGACACCGTCGACGTACGGGCCATCGTCGCCACGGCGGTTTCGGCCAGCCTGCCGCTGGCCGAGCACCAGGGCATCGAGGTCATCGTCAGCGCTCCGAGCGAGCCGGCGCTGGCCGACGTCGATCCCCGTCGCATCGAGCGGATCCTGCGTAACCTGCTGGGCAATGCCATCGATCACGGCGAAGGACGCCCGGTGCTGGTCCGGGTGGCCACCGACGGAACCGCATTGACGATCTCCGTCCGCGACCACGGGGTCGGCCTACGGGCGGGGGAGGCGGGGCTCGTGTTCAACCGGTTCTGGCGCGGTGACCCGTCGCGCAGCCGGTTGACCGGCGGCAGCGGCCTCGGGCTGGCCATCAGCAGCGAGGACGCCCGCCTGCACGGCGGGTGGCTGCAGGCCTGGGGTGAACGGGGCCAGGGTGCGTTGTTCCGGCTGACCATTCCGGTGAACGCGGACCGGCCGCTCGCGGCCAAGCCGGTCCCGCTGGACCCGGAGGCGGAAGACCTGGCCTGGTACGGCGGCGGGGCATGAGCGCGCGAGCATCGCAGGGAGCGCTTTTCAGCGAGCCAGGTTTGAGACAGCGAGCGGAACGCGCGGCCGATGAGCGCTTGCGCGAAGAGGAAATGAGATGAGCGCGCGCCGAGGGCGGCTGGGTGGGCTGGTGCTCACCTGTGCCCTTGCCCTGGTCGGCTGCTCGGGTGTGCCGTCGTCCACCACCCCGCAGGTCGTGCGCACGCTCGAGGTGAACGCACCGTCCGCGCCACCTGCGCCGCCCCCGCCCAACGCCTCCCAGCGGGACATTGTCCTCGGGTTCCTGCGCAACAACGGGGGTCACGACACCTCCCATCTGGCCGCCCAGCAGTACCTGGACAAGACCGTGGCGCAAGCCTGGAAACCCGGTGGGGCCCAGATCCTCGAGGCTGCCGTGACCTCGCTTCCGGCCCGGGACGGGTCGGTCACGGTGCGGGGCACCGAAGTCGGCGATCTGAACGCCGGCGGCACGTTCAGCCTCCCGAGCGGGAGCCCGGCGGTGTCGCAGACGTTCCGGTTCAAGCACTCCAGCCTGGGCTGGCGGATCATCAACCCACCCAGCGTGTTGCTCCTCGCCGCTCAGGATTTCGACAAGGATTACGGCCTGATGCCGCTGTACTTCCTCAACAGCGCCCAGACGGTGGTAGTCCCGGATCTGCGTTACACCAGCGCCGAGGATCAGTCGCTGGCCGACTGGCTGCTGGCCCAGCTGCTGGCCGGGCCGCAGAACGGCCCGCTGACCAACCTGCCTGACGTCTTCCCGAGCCAGATCGACCAGAAGACGGCCAAGGTCACCCTGGGGCAGCCGATCGTGGTCCAGCTGCCGGGTGCCAAGAGCGTGGCCCCGGCCAACCGGCTGAGCATCGCTGCGGAACTGGCGTACACCTTCGACAAAGCGTTCCCGGACCGGATGCTGCAGATCCAGGACGGTACCGCGGCCGTGGCGTTGCCGTCAGGGCAGACGACGTTCTCCACCGCGACCCTGCCCGCCAGCTTCGCCGGAAAGGGTGCGACCGCGACCCAGACGGCGTATTACGTCCGCGACCACGAGGTGTACAGCTCCACCGGGCGGCGCGCGACCGACACGGTCGGCGGGTCCCGGGGCGGGGTCGCCTCGGTTGCGGTGTCCTCGGTGGGAGGGGCGATCCCGCTGGTGGCCACCGTAGCCACGGGTGGGCGCACCGTCTTCGTGGACAACGCTGCCGGATCCGTGCCCGTCAAACTGGCCGCCACGGCACAGTCGCGCCCGGAGTGGACCGCAGACGGCTCCACCGAGGTGTGGCTGGGGGTGGGCCGGGGGTTGGCCCGGGTCACCAACGCCGGCGTCGTGCGTTCAGTCGCGATTTCCACCCAGCAGGGCGGGTCGCCACTGGCCCCGAAGGCCGTCACCGCGGTGCGATTCAGCCCGGACGGCGCCCGGGTCGCGCTCGTGCTGGCGGGCGTCGGACCCGGGGCGTCCTCCTCGGCCTGGCTGGGCAATGTAGTGCGCTCCGGCAACGCTGTGTCGGTGCAGGGTCTGCACCAGTTCACCCCGCCGTCCTGGTACGTGCGCGACATTGCCTGGACCGACGCCTTCGGGCTCGAGGTCATCGACAACGCACCGAACGCCTTCCAGTTCAGCATCTACACGGTCCATTGCGACGGCTCGGACGCGTCGCAGATAACCTCGGCGAACGATGACCTGCCCGCGGCGCCGCGCTACATCACCGCGGCCCGCGACGGGACGACCTGGGTCTCGGTGGGCGAGGGATCGGCCGCGACGCTGTGGCGCCAATCCGGCAGCGCCGGCTGGACGGCGCCCTTCGGGCGGTCCAGCTACGTCGGCGCTGCCCCGGCTTACTCCACCTGAGCCGGCTTCGTCCGGTTGTCCACAGCCACGTCTGCCCCGTCCACAGATCCCGCGTACCGGGCGTGCCGGCCACGGCGGGCGGGCAGGCTGGCTGGCATGTTCACCGATCTGATCGATCTCGTGTGGCCCCGGTACTGCCTGGGCTGCGGCGTCGGCGGCAGCGGCGTGTGCGCCGAGTGTGCGGACGTCCGACCGGCCGTGCGTTTCGTTCCCGGCCTGGGGCCGGTGCACGCCGCCGCGTCCTACGGCGGTGCGGTCCGGGCCGCGATCATCCACTACAAGGACCGGCGCCGCCGAGATCTGCGGGCTCCGCTGGCCGCTCTGCTGAGCGCGGCCGTGGGCGCGGCTCGCGCCGACCTGGCCCAGGTGGGCGCGGCTCGCAGCGACCTGGCCCAGGGACGCTGCGAGGCGCTCGGTCCCCGCCGTCCCGGGTCGCCCGTCGGGGTTGACGCCCCCGTGTTGGTCCCCGTTCCGTCGACGACCCGGGCGGCCCGGGAGCGTGGCGGTGACCATATGCGTCGGTTGGCGAGCAGTGTGGCCCGGCGGCAGCGGCTGCGCTGCGATGCGCTGCTGCGGGTCGGGCGGCCCATCCAGGACGCCGCCGGTTTGGGTGCCGCGGCCCGGACGGCCAACGTGGCCGGCGCCTACGTCTGCCGTGGTGGGGCGCCCGCGCGGGCCGGCCCGGTGATCCTGGTCGACGACGTCATCACCACCGGCGCGAGCCTGCGCGAAGCCACTCGCTGCCTGACCGCTGCAGGGTACCGGGTTCAGGCCTTCGCGGTCATCGCGCTGGTGTCGGCCGAGCGGCGCATAGGGGCAAATCGGCGGGACGTGACGCGATGACGCACAGCAAAGATCCGGGATGAATCGGATGTGCGGAGGCCGGAAGGTGGAGAACGGCTCGGCGGAGGGATAGCGTCGGGACGACCTGAACAGACGAGGTCCGGCGTCCCCCGCGCCGTACCTCCCGTGCACTGGGAGGTTTCATGGAGTTGGTTGTTCGTGGACGCAACGTCGAGGTGCCCGAGCATTTCCGGACCCACGTCGCCGAGAAATTCGCCCGGGTCGAGCGTTACGACGCCCGAATAATCCGAACCGACGTCGAGTTGCTCCACGAAAAGAACCCACGCCAGTCCGACAACTGCCAGCGCGTCGAGATCACCTGCCGGGTCCGCGGGCCGGTTGTGCGCGCCGAGGCGTGTGCCGACGACTTCTACGCCGCCCTCGACCAAGCCATCGCCAAGATCGAGCGCCGGTTCCGGCAGGCGGCCGACCGCCGGCGGGTCCACCACGGGCGGCACAACCCGACGTCCCTGGCTGCGGCGACCGCCGCGGGGGTGCTCGGCCAGGCTGGATCACCAGATTCGGTGCGCTCGACCACGGCCGTTCTCGACGCCGACGCCGAGCCCGACCCGGCGGCGTTGAACGGATCCGGACCGGCCGACGACCACGGCCCGGGTCGGATCGTGCGCGAGAAGGAGCACCCGGCGGATCCGACCACGATCGACCAGGCGCTGCACCAGATGGAACTCGTCGGGCACGACTTCTACCTGTTCCAGGACGCCGCCACCGGCCGGCCGAGCGTCGTCTACCGACGCCACGGCTACGACTACGGCGTGATTCGGCTGGCCACCTGAGGCGGCTGCACTGGGCGCAGATCCTGGCTGGACTCGGCGTGGCGTCCTGCGTGCGGCGAGCTTTTCCGTATCGTCGCGCCTGCGGGAGGTCCGCGCGGACGGGGAGGACGGTCATGGCTTCGAGGCGCAAATACGTTGCCCGGCACCGTCACGGACGTCCTGGCCTGTTCGCGGTCACCGTGTTGATGGCCACCTGGCCCCCGCTGCGACCGCTTCGTCGGCGTTGGTTCGGACCGCGACGGTCAGGCGCCGCCGTTGTGACGCCCGCCCGCCCGACCGGTGTTGTGGTCCAGTTGCCCGTCGGCAACGTGCTGTCGCGTCGCGCCGCCTGATCTCGCGCTGCGAGCAGTCCGCGCCGCATACGTTCGATCCCGAGCTGGTGTGTTCCGCCTCGCCTGCCTTAGGTTGCGCACCTGTCCGCAGCGCCGCGCCCCGCGGCGCCCGTTCGCCGGTTGCTAAAGCGGGCTGAACGAAGCGAACCTGACCTCGTCGCTGTAGCTGCCGTCGGGATTGCGCAGGCGGCCGATCCTGATCCCGTCGTCGAGGAAACCACCCGAGCGGGCGGCCCGCTGCGACGCCACGTTCTCCCGCTTGGCCCCCAGTTCGAGGCGGTTGAACCCGGCATCGTTGAGGGCCCACGAGCGAATCAGCCGCAGCGCCCGGGCGGTATACCCGCGCCCGCGCCACGACGGGTGAATCGCGTAGCCGATTCCGGCCACGCCGGGGGGACCAGCCCGACGGATGGCAATGTTGCCCGCGACCTCGTCGGTCGCAACATCGACGACCGCCATCGATGCCTGCTGACCCACCAGCCAGTTCAGCCGGGCCTGCTCCACCGCCGTCACGAACTCGTCGCGGGTCTGCGGTCGCCCGGTGAACGACCAGCGCAGGCTCTGCTCGTCGTTGTCCGTGGCCATCACGGCGTCGGCGTCGCCCGGGCGCAGCACCCGCAGGGAGACGACGCCGTCGGTCAAGCCCGCGGCAGGAAGCGGCGCGAAATTCGGGGCCAGGGCCCCGGTCGGGTCCTCGGGCAGTCGCGCGAAGGTGGCCTGGTCGCCCAGACCGCGCGCCGTCCGTCCGGCCCGGCGCGACACCCCCTCGAACCGGAACCCGGCGTTGCCGGCCGATTTGATCGAGGCCAGGTTGCCCACCGCGGCGAAGATCTGAACCCGAGCCACCCGGTGGGCGAACGCCCACGCGGCGAGCATCAGGCTGAGGTCGGCCGCGTAGCCGTGGCCCTGGTCGCCGGGGTAGATCAAGTAGCCGATCTCGGCCGAGACCGATGTCGACACCGGCAGCCGCAGGCTGGCCGAGCCGACGACGCGATCGGTCTCGGAATCCGCCACGGCGACGCCCAGCCCGGTGCCGTCCCGGCGTGAGGCCCAGCCCAGGTCGGTCGTCCACGCCCGGGCGTCGGCATCGGTGTACGGATTGGGCAGCACCAGGAACTCGTGCATCCGTGGATCGGCCATCGCCGTCACCAAGCTCGGCGCGTCGTGCGGGTACCACGGGCGCAGCGTCAGCCGGTCACCGACGATGGTGACGTCCTCCAACTCAATGCCGTTCCAGGTACCCACGGCGCAAACTTAGCGAAGGTCGTACCGAACCCGCTCCCACCTCGTGGGCTCCCCGTACGATGGCGCCGTGGCTGTCATCTCCAAACTCTTGCGCGCCGGCGAGGGACGAATCGTCCGGCACCTGTCGGCCATCGCCGAGCAGATCGAAAAACTCGAAGAAGACTACGTCGACCTGACCGACGAGGAGCTGCGCGCACTGACCGACGAGTTCCGCGCCCGGCTCGAGGACGGCGAGACCCTCGACCACATCCTGCCCGAGGCGTTCGCGGTGGTCCGCGAGGCCGCCCGGCGCACCCTGGGCCAGTTCCACTACAAGGTTCAGCTCATGGGCGGCGCGGCCCTGCACCTGGGAAACATCGCCGAGATGAAGACCGGTGAGGGCAAGACCCTGGTCTCCACCCTGCCCG
>CAXULW010000043.1:0-35563 GCA_964252015.1 uncultured Jatrophihabitantaceae bacterium
GTCATCGCCCGCGATGTCCACTGCCAGTTCCCGGGCTGCCGCAAGAACGCCGCCCACACCGACCTGGACCACGTCCAGTCATACAAAGACGGCGACACGACCACCCAAGCGAAGCTGATGTCGCTGTGCCGGCGTCATCACCGGTTCAAACACAGCACGAAATGGACCGTCGAACGCGACGACACCACCGGTGTCACCACTTGGACCGACCACCGCGGCCGCCGATACCACACCCGACCACCAACCAGGCCCACCACCACCACCGGGACCACACAGCCCAGCCCGCCAGTCAAGCCAGCTGCCGCAACCGCTCAGGATCGAGAACCGCCACCGTTCTGATCCGACGCCCAGAATGCTATGCCGAGGGGCGGGGGGCGAGGCCGGCCTCGATCATGTCGAGGATGCGTTCGTAGGTGCCCGGGGAATCCTCGTTGGGTGGCCCGGAACCGGCCAGTTCCAAGCTCATCGCGCCGTGCACCGCGGACCAGATCCGCATGGCCAGGTCGAACGGCTCTCCCGCCATCATCAGGCCCGCCTGCTGCGTCGCCACGACAGCTGACACCAACGCTGCGAAGGTGGCTTCGGCGTGCGGATGGACGTCGACGAGCGCGTCGGCACGGGCGTGGGCCTTTCCGGAGCCGAACATCAGTTGGTACACCGCTGGATTCTGCAAGGCGAAGTGCCGGTACGCCCGACCCGATTCGCGAAGTCGCTGGGCCGGGGGGAGCCCGGCTAGCGCGGTCATCGCGCCGCCGAGTCCGTCGAAGCCGCGGATGAGCACGGCGGCCAGCAGACCGTCCTTGCCGTCGAGGTGGTTGTAGACGCCCATTGGGGCGACGCCGGCCTCGGCCGCAACTGCCCGCACGGTCAGGGCAGCGACGCCGTCGCGCTCCAGCACGGCGATCGCCGCGTCCACCAGGGAACGTTCCACGTCTGCGGATGGCGTGCGCCTGCCCGCCTTCATCGCTCCGGTCACGTACCGAATCCAAGCACTTGACAAGGCTAGGCCGTTGTAGGACATTGTTCTACATAAGAAGAACAACGTGCTACAAGGAGATCGACATGGCCCTCACCGCTCGCAACCGGTGGACCGCACTTGGGGTGCTCTGCCTGGCCGTCCTGCTGGTCGGCATCGACAACACGATCGTCAACGTGGCTCTGCCGAGCATCAGTCGGCAGTTGTCTGCTGGCACCAGCGGGCTGCAGTGGGTGGTGGACGCATACACGTTGGTGTTCGCCGGCCTCCTGCTCGGCTTCGGCCATCTCGGCGACCGGTTCGGACGACGCCGGACCCTGCTGGTGGGCATCGCCGGGTTCGGCGCGGTCTCGATCGTGGCCGCCACCGCGGGCTCGTTGGGTGTGCTGATCGGTGCCCGCGCGGTGATGGGCGCATTCGCCGCCTTGATCTTTCCGGCCACGTTGGCCCTGCTGACCAACATCTTCACTGACGCGCGTGAGCGGGTCGCTGCGGTCGGGCTCTGGTCGGCGGTCACGGGCGTCTCGGTCGCGGTCGGGCCGGTCACGGGCGGCTGGCTGCTCGAGCACTTCAGCTGGGGCTCGGTGTTCTGGGTCAACCTGCCGATGGCGTTCCTCGCGCTGGCCGCCACGATCCGGTTCGTGCCCGAGTCTCGCGACCGGCACGTCGGGCGCCTGGACTGGCTCGGCGTGGTGCTGTCCATCGCCGGAATCGCGTCGCTGGTGTGGGCCGTGATCGAAGGTCCGCGCCGGGGCTGGTCCTCAGCGTCCGAGCTCGCCGCGTTCGTCGGTTCCGCCGTTCTGCTGGCCGGGTTCATCGCCTGGGAGCGGCGCTGCACCTCTCCCGTGCTCGATGTGCGACTGTTCAGCAACCGCCGGTTCTCGGCCGCGGCCGGCGCCATCTCGATCGCCTTCTTCGGCCTGTTCGGGTTCATCTTCCTGATCACCCAGTACTTCCAGGTCATCAAGGGCTACAGCACTCTCAGCGCCGGCGTGCGGACGTTGCCGTTCGCCATCGTCATCGGCGTGCTGGCCCCGATCGCGGTGCAACTGGCCCAACGCTTCGGCTCCACCGTTGTGGTCGCGGGCGGCCTCGTGCTGATGTCCGCCGGTTTCGGGTTGGCCAGCACGGCCGACGCCGACTCCGCCTACTGGGGCAAGATCATCGTCGCGATGGTGCTGATGGCGTCCGGGCTTGGCCTGCTCACCGGCCCGGCCACGGAATCGATCATGGGTGCACTGCCGCGGGAGCAGGCCGGCGCGGGCTCGGCCGTCAACGACACCACGCGCGAGGTCGGCGGCACGCTGGGTGTCGCGGTGCTGGGCTCGGTCCTGGCGTCCATGTACCGAGCCGATCTGACCCCGGCGTTGCACGCAGCCGGGCTGTCCGACCAGCTCCAGGCCCGGGCGCTGGCCTCGGTCACCGGTGGGTTCCAGGTCGCCGGCAGCAGCTCAGGCTCGCCCGCGCTGCTGCACAGCGTCCAGGCCGCGTTCGTCGACGGGCTCAGCCGCGCTTCGCTGGTCGCCGCCCTGGCCTGCCTGGCCGGGGCGGTGGCGGTCGCTCTGGCGCTGCCGGCTCGGACGCAGGCCTCAGGCACCGAGCCCTTGCGCGCGCAGGCACACGGTGACGAGCGCCGCGCGGAGCTCGTCGTCTCCTAGGTCGTCCAGCGCGTTCACGATCTCCGGCATCGACAGCATGAGCAGGTAGGCAACCCGTTGCTCGGCGGTCGGTGCGTCCCCGAACAACACCTGCAGTCCGCGGCGCTCCAGTTCCCGGATCTGCCCGGAACGGTCGAGTTCACGCTGGATCGCGGGATCGCTGTTCTTCGGGGCCGCGACGTGCCGGGTGGTGATGAGCAGGTCGACCAAGCCTTCGACCAGATGACGGGATCGGGCGCGACGACCGGTCTTGCTGGCCGCGTCCGCGATCACGACCTCGGCCTGGCGCAAACTCACATCCAGCAGGCTGCGAAGGATCTCGATCTTGGTCGGGAAGTAGTAATAGACCGCGGCTTTGGTCACGCCCATCTCGTCGGCGATCATCTGCAGCGACGTCGCGTCATAGCCGTGCTCGGTGAACAGACGCTGCGCGGTGTCAAGTACCAGCTGCCGGGTCTGCTCGGCCTTCGCGGCCCGGCTGGTTGCGGCATGCGTTGTTGCGGCCAATGCTGCTGCTCCCGACGTGTGTGTGTTCGCTCATACACTAGCCGATCGGCTAGTGATCCGCTTGACTTGTGAGCAAAGCCGGTGTCAGTCTGGTTCCTAGCCGATCGGCTAGTGAAGCCCACCACCCTCGCTGCGGGAGTTCTTCGTGTCAACCTTCCTGTTCCGGCTCGCCAACTTCGCCTACCACCGGCGCCGCCTCGTTCTCGGGGTATGGCTGGTCCTGTTGGTGGGCATCGTCGCGCTGGCCACCGGCCTGGGCGGCAAGGAGAACAACAACTTCACGATTCCCGGCACCGAAGCGCAGCAGGCCGCCGACGTGCTCTCGCGTAAGGTGCCGTCGCTGGCCGGCGGTTCCACCCAGGTCGTGTTTGCCGCGCGCGCCGGCCAGAAGATCACCACCGGCGCAGCCAAGACGGCGGTTGACCAGTCCATGGCCAACCTCAAGAAGGTCCCCCAGGTCAGCCTGGTCGTCGATCCCTATGCGGCCAAGTTGGTCTCAGCGGACGGTCAGGTCGGGCTCGGCACCGTGCAGTACTCGGCGGCTACGGCGGATGTGACGACCTCAACGTTGGACGCGGTCGAAGCTGCGGTGACACCGGCGACCGATGCCGGTCTGCAGGTTGCCTACGCGGGCACCGTCTATCCCGGATCGGTGATCGCGTTGTCGGAACTGCCCGAGATCATCGGCATCATCGTCGCGTTCCTGATCCTGATGGTGACCTTCGGCGCGTTCGTGGCGGCGGGCCTGCCCATCATCACCGCCGTCATCGGCGTGGCCACAGCGCTGATGGGGGTCACTGCGTTCGCGTCGTTCATCAGCATCGCGTCGGCCTCGACCACGGTGGCGATCATGCTCGGACTGTCGTGCGGCATCGACTACGGGCTGTTCGTGCTCTCCCGGCATCGCAACAACCTGCTCAGTGGCATGTCCCCGGAGGAATCGGTGCCGCTGGCCATGGGCACGGCCGGCAGCTCGGTCGTCTTCGCCGGCCTCACCGTCATCATCGCCCTGTGCGGGCTGTCGGTCGTCGGCATCCCGTTCCTCACCGTGATGGGTCTGGCCGCGGCGGGGTCGGTGTTCGTCGCGTTGCTGATCGCCTTGACGCTCGTCCCGGCGGTACTCGGTTTCGCGGGCATGAAGATCGTGAGCTTCGTGGATCTGCCGGGGCGCAAAGGACACCAGCAGCGGATCGCGAACATCGCCGCCAACGAACCGGAGCACACCTTCGGCGCGCGGTGGGCCCGGTTCGTCATCCGGTTCCGGGTCTCGATCCTGGTCGGCGGAGTGGTGCTCCTCGGGGTGATCGCGTTACCGGCCACCAAGATCCAGTTCGGTCTACCCAGCGGCGCGGCCCAATCGAAGGAGAACACCGCGCGCCAGGCCTACGACCTGACCACCGACCACTTCGGCGCCGGGTTCAACGGGGCGCTGCTGGTCGTCGCTGACGTGACGAAGGCGACCTCGAAGGCGGCAGCCACCGACCTGATGGCCCGGCTGAAGGCCGAACCCAACGTCGTCTCCGTCGCTCCTGCCGCGAGCCAGAACGGCGTCGTGATCATCCAGGTCATCCCGAAGACCGGCCCGAACGAGCAGGCCACCACCACCCTGGTGCAGCGCATCCGTGACGACCGTACGAGTATCGAGGGCAGCTCCGGCATCACCTACCTGGTCGGCGGTACCACCGCGTCGAACATCGACGTCTCGGCCAAGTTGTCCGACGCGTTGCCGGTCTTCCTCGTGGTCGTGGTCGGGTTGGCGTTCATCCTGCTCACGTTCGCGTTCCGCACGATCCTGGTGCCGATCAAGTCGATCATCGGCTTCCTGTTGTCGGTGTTCGCCGCCTTCGGCGCCCAGGTCGCGGTATTCCAGTGGGGCTGGGGCAAGACAGTGTTCGGCATCGTCCCGACCCAGACGGTGAGCTTCCTGCCGATCATCATGCTGGCGATCATCTTCGGTCTGTCCAGCGACTACGAGGTGTTCGTGGTCTCGCGGATCAAGGAGGACTTCACCAAGAACGGCGACGCCCGGGCCGCGGTCGCGCGGGGCACCGGGCTGTCCGCCCGCGTGGTCACCGCCGCCGCGCTGATCATGTTCTCGATCTTCGTCGCGTTCATGTTCACCGATGACCCCACGATCAAGGCCATCGGATTCAGCTTTGCCACCGGCGTCGCCCTCGACGCGTTCGTGGTGCGGCTGACGCTGGTGCCGGCGGTGATGGCCATCGTCGGCAGCAAGATCTGGTACCACCCGCGATGGTTCTCCCGGTACGTGCCCGACCCCGACATCGAGGGCGAGCGGTTGGAGCACCTGGTGGCCGACGGCCGGATCAGCGCCCGGGTCTGATCCTGCGCTTTGCTGGTCGGGTGACGCATGGGAGGACTTGTCATGGGAGCACTCTCATGCGACGCCTCCACCAGCAAAGCGTGGTTTTAGAGACGAGCTAAACCGGCCCCGCATGAGCTGACCCGGCCCGCTATTGCCATTGCCGGCGGCCGACGATAGTTTTCGCACCCAACGCATTCGTGCCAGTACGTCGGGGGGCCCACAATGGCGCAGGCGTACGTCGTCTTCGTTCCCCACTCCGGGGCGCCGCTGGCGAGCGAATCGAGCGTGGGATCGATCAATGACCCTTTCGTCACGCCCAACCCCGTGCCGACGGCAGGCGCTCTGTTCGAGATCGCGGACTGGTCGATGGATGTCGAGCAGACGCTCAACATCGGCTCGCAGGGCAGCGGAGCCGGAGCCGGCAAGGTCAGCTTCAACCCGTTCTCCATCACCCGCAAGGTTGACAAGGCGTCATCGCACCTGTTCCGCGCCGCATGCTCCGGCACCCCGTTCGAGTTCGTCGACCTCCTCGAGTTGCGGCCGGGTGACGTGGACCGGCGCGTGTACCTGGCCTGGCGGTTCGGCCTGGTCGCCGTGAAGACCATCGCCTGGTCCTCGGACGAGGACGTCCCCACCGAGACGATCACATTCGAGTACGGCTCGCTGACCATCGGTTACGCGGAACAGAGCTCCGCCGGCGCCATCGTGCCGATGGTGTTCAGCGGCTGGGACCGGGTACGGAACGTCGCCATCAACTGAGGGTGGGGCCGGGTCCAGCGCAGCCGGGGAAGTCCGGTCAGGGACGTGTCGATCGGTGACCATCCCGTTCGTCGTAAGCGTGGACGACCCGAACCGCGGGTCGCACGGAAGGGGATCGAGATGGCCCAGTACCTGGTTCTGATCTACGAG
Source organism: uncultured Jatrophihabitantaceae bacterium (assembly GCA_964252015.1). Classification (GTDB taxonomy): domain Bacteria; phylum Actinomycetota; class Actinomycetes; order Mycobacteriales; family Jatrophihabitantaceae; genus CAXSBR01. The sequence continues at coordinate 6,377 of CAXULW010000043.1, forward strand.
GACGAACGTGGTTACGCCGAAGCCGATGCGAAGGTGTGGGGCGAAGTCACCCAAGCGCATCGGGACTTCATGGCCTCGAACGGTGCGGCGATGGTCGGCGGCAACGCGTTGGAGCCGTCCACCACCGCGACGTCGATCCGCACGAGCTTGGCCGGTGAGGTCACCGTCACCGACGGCCCCTTCGCCGAGACCAAGGAAGCGCTCGGTGGTTACTACCTGATCGAGGCCGCCGACCTGGATGCGGCCATCGCGGTAGCCAAGCAGGTGCCGGCCCGCTTCGGAGGCGTCGAGGTCCGTCCGGTCATGGTCTTCGAATGAGCGGCTTTGCCTGAGCGGTGTTCGCCGGACGTGACGGTTCGCGGACCGACGCCGTGGTGACGGCGGCCGCTGCGGTGGTCGAAGCGCACCGTCGCGAATGGGCCTTCGTGCTCGCCGCGACGGTGCGCGTCACCCGCGACCTCGACGTGGCCGAGGAGTGCGTGCAGGACGCTTACGCCCAGGCGCTGCGGACCTGGGCGGAACAGGGCGTGCCCCGTAAGCCGGCGGCGTGGCTGACCACCACCGCGCGACGGTTGGCCCTGGACCGTTACCGCCGTGACGTGCGGCTGCGGCGGTTGCTGCCGCTGCTCGTCGCCGACGACGTCGAACCCGGTCCGGAGGGTGCCGGTGGCGACGACATCCCCGATGACCGGCTGCGGCTGATCTGCACCTGCTGCCACCCGGCGCTGGACCGACCGTCCCAGCTCGCGCTGACGTTACGTCTGGTCGGTGGGCTGACCACGGCCGAGGTGGCGCGAGCCTTTCTGGTCAGCGAACCGACGATGGCCGCGCGCATCACCCGGGCCAAGAAGAAGATCGCCACCGCTCGCATTCCGTATCGGGTGCCCGCGGTGGACGAGCTGCCCGAGCGGATGAACGCGGTGCTCGCGGTCGTCAACCTGATCTTCACCACCGGCCACTCGACACCGTCAGGGCGCGAGCTGATGCGTAGCGATCTGATCGAGAGGGCCAGCGATCTGGCCCGCATGCTGCACGCGCTGCAGCCCCACGACCCTGAGGTCACTGGCCTGCTCGCGCTGATCCTGCTTACGGATGCCCGTCGCTCGAGCCGGGTCTCCGCGGCGGGCGATCTCGTCCTACTCGCCGACCAGGACCGTTCCGAATGGGACCGGAGCCTGATCCGGGAGGGCACCGCCCTGGTCCGAGCCGCCCTCGCCGGCGCGCCGCGCCCGGGCGCCTACGTGTTGCAGGCGGCGATCGCCGCGGTGCACGCCGAAGCGCCCAGCTGGGCGCAGACCGACTGGCCCGAGATCGTCGGCCTCTACGACCTGCTCTACCGGCTCTGGCCGTCCCCCGTGGTCGCGCTGAACCGGGCCGCCGCGCTGGGGTTCGCCCGGGGCCCGGCGATCGGTCTCGCTGCCCTGGACGCGTTGGCCGCCGAGCCGCGCCTGGCCGCCTACCCCTACCTCGCCGCGGCCCGGGCCGACTTCCTGCTGCGCCTGGGCCGACGCGAAGACGCCCGGCTGGCCTACCAGGAAGCACTGCTGCTCAACGACAACGCAGTTGAACGCGCCCACCTCACCGCCCGGCTGGACGACCTAGGCCGGGCTGAGCCGCGCTGACGATGTGCGGCAACGCCGTGACCGTTTTTGGTATTGCCCGGTGATGCAGCGCTCGCCAAGCTGCTGCGCAAACTGTGGTGCGCTATTGCTGGCGGCCGAAGTCCTCGGTGATCCACAACCTCTTGTGCGTCATGTCGGTGATGACACTGATGCCGACATCTCGATAGGCGCGCGACAGGATGATCTGACGGTGGCCGTCGTTTGGCGCCTTCTCGTTGTACATGTAGCGCTGGATGTTGAGCGCTCCGGTGTTGGTGTTGTCCGACGTCCAGCCGATGCATTCACCCGCGGTAGACCACTTGTAGTGGGCGGCGTCGAGCCGGGGGCCGAGGGATTTCTCGCCCGGCAGCTGGTGCGACATCGAGTCCTGAACGGCCATCTTCAGGTTGTGCCCGTAGGCGCTGTTGATGAGGTTGGTGTTCATCTTCAGCGCCGGGAGGTGGTGCGCGGCCCGCTCCTGGTTCAGCAATGCCAGTACATTCTTGGCCACCAAGGGATGCACCACGATCGTGTCGGCCATCGCGGCCGGGGCGGCGATGACCCCGGCCACCAGCAGCCCGAGCACAGCCAAGACCGCCGTGGTGACCCGGCGCGGCCCGCGCGGAGAACTGCGTGTCAAGGCCCGGAAGGGGAGCAACGGGAACCGCCTAGGGGGAGGTGGTCGGTGTGGTTGGCATCCCCCGCAGGATCGGGCTGTGACACGGAACGCCATGAAACCGGACGATTCGCCAGCCAAACCTAAGCGATCAACCGGTGGCCCGCAAGCCGACGAGAGCCCCGCCTGACACGATCCGAACCCGGCTCCCACTGGATCCGGACGTGGCGCTCGTACAGTGGCGCCGTGTCCCTCGACGCGCCACCTCGAGGCCTGGTCATGGTCGTCGAGGACGAGTCGGCTATCGCCGAGGTCATCCGACTGAACCTGGCCAAGGCCGGTTTCGGCGTCCACGTCGAGCGCGCCGGCGACACCGCGCTCAGCGCCATTCGCCGGCTCAAGCCGGTGGCGATCGTGCTCGACATCGGCCTGCCGGTGCTCGACGGCATCGAGGTCTGCCGCCGGCTGCGGGCCGAGCAGGACTGGACGCCGGTGCTGTTCGTGTCTGCGCGCGACGATGAGATTGACCGCATCCTCGGCCTCGAGCTCGGCGCCGACGACTACATCACCAAGCCGTTCTCGCCGCGCGAGCTGGTCGCCCGGGTTACGGGGGTGCTGCGCCGCTCGCGGCCGACACCCGGTGCCACCGCGCCACCGCTGGTCGCGGGCGCGGTCCGGCTGGAACCGGACCGTCACCGCGCCTTCGTCGACGACGTCGAGGTGCTGCTGACCGCCACGGAGTTCGACCTGCTCGCGTTCCTGATGCGCCGCCCCGGGCGGGTGTTCAGCCGCGAACAGCTCATCAGCGAGGTGTGGGGATACGCGGCCGTGGCCGGAGTGCGCACCGTCGACGTCCACATCGCCCAGGTCCGGGCCAAGCTCGGCGCGGCCAGCCCCATCCGCACCGTGCGCGGCGTCGGGTACTCCATCGAGAACCTCTGAGCACGAGCGTGAAGGGGACGCTGGCGCAACGGATCTCGCTGCTCGCCATCGCTGTCGCCGTCATCACCGGCGTCGTCGCCGGCGTCCTGTCGTTGAGCCTCACCCGCACGGTCAGCGAGAGCAGCGCCCGCCGCGAACTGCGCCAGCTCGCCGTCGCCACCGCGTCGACGGTGAACAATCGCCCGGACAGCACGGCGGCCCGGCTGCGCGCACGTGCCACGCTCGGTGCGCTGAACATCCAGCTGGCCCTGCTCGACCAGAACGGCAACGTCACCGCCGGGCAGAAACTCGCCCGCGACGCGCTGTCCCCGGCGCAACGCGCGCGGCTGGTCACCGCGGGGTCGCTGTCCCTGCGCTCTACCGTCGACGGCCGCGCCGTGTTCGTCGAGGCCCGGGTGACCACCGTTGGCGGGGTCGTGCTGGCGCAGCGGCGAGCTGATGCCCTCGCGGTGGCCGACGATGCCCTGCGCCGGGTGATTCTGGCCCTGCTCGTCGGGGTGATCGTGGCTGTGATCCTCGGCGCCCTGGTCGCCTACCGCATCGCCCGCCCGCTGCGGCGCACGGCGCAGGCCGCGCACGCCCTGGCCGACGGGCGCCGTGACGTGCGGGTCAACCTCGACGGCCCGGCCGAGGTGGCCGAGATGGGTGCGGCGGTGAACTCGTTGGCCACCGCCCTGTCGGCGTCGGAGCTGCGCCAGCGCGATTTCCTCATGTCCGTCTCGCACGACCTGCGCACACCGCTCACGGCCATCTCCGGATTCGCCGAGTCGTTGGCCGACAACGTTGTTCCGCCGGAACAGACCGCCCACGTCGGCGCGGTGATGCTGGGCGAGGCCCAGCGGCTCAATCGCATGGTCGCCGACCTGCTCGACCTGGCCCGGCTCGACGCCCAGGACTTCCGCGTCGATCTGGTCCCGATCGATCTCGTGGCGCTGGTCCGCGACGCCGCATTGGTGTGGGCCCGACGCTGCGCGCAGGAAGGCGTCCGTTTCGAGCTGCACGTGCCCGACCACACGATCGTGGTGTCAACCGATGCCGCGCGCATCCGGCAAGTCCTCGACGGCCTGCTCGAGAACGCACTGCGCGTGACCCCCGCCGGCGCTCCAGTGGTGCTGGCCGTCGCCGCTGCGGACAGCGCCGCTGCGGACACCGGTGCTGCGGACACCGGTGCGGTGCTCGAGGTGCGCGACGGCGGGCCGGGGCTGACCGACGACGATCTCCCAGTGGCCTTCGAGCAATCCGTGCTCTACGAGCGTTACCGCGGGGTGCGCAAGGTGGGCACCGGGCTCGGCCTGGCCATCGTCGACCGCTTGGTCCGTCGGCTCGGCGGAACGGTCGCGGCCGGCCACGCCGTCGAGGGCGGCGCGCGGTTCACGGTGTATCTCCCGGCCGGAACGGGGTCTGCCGGCCGACCGTGAGGAGCGGTTCGGACAACGCAGAACGCCGGCCACGAATGCTCGCGACCGGCGTTCTGATCCGCTGCTGCGGACGTTTACGTGCGGTGTCTGCTTGCGCAGACGGTGTCCGCTCGCGCGGACGGTTCAACTACAGCGGGCGGACGTTCTCCGCCTGCAAGCCCTTGGCGCCCTGGGTCGTGTCGAACTCGACCTGCTGGTTTTCCTCGAGACTCTTGTACCCGGTGCCATTGATGGCGGAGAAGTGGACGAAAACGTCAGCCCCGCCATTGTCGGGAGCGATGAAGCCGAAGCCCTTTTCGCTGTTGAACCACTTCACGGTGCCCTGTGCCATTACTGAACTCCCTCACGGAATTGCTGCGGTCCGCCCTGTGCGGTCCCGCTGGGTCGATGCGTTCAGACCCGTCCCGGAATGGAAATCGAGTTCGCGCGCGGCAAGCTCCTGCGCGTCACGACGTGAAGGAATTGCTGACCTCGCCTTCAACGGTAGCAGACTTATCGCCCATCCAACGGCCCAACCGACCGCTGATTTCGAACGCCCCCTCCCGCCGCGGACGGTCGGGCCGAGCGGTGGGAGTCGGCCCTATTTCTGCAGGCCGTCGACGATGTGCGTCGCCGTCAACGTGGTCGTGCCCGTACCGACCACGACGGCCTGGTCGCCGACCTTGATCGCGCCGATCGAGCTGACCCCAACCTTGGCCCGTTTGGCCTGCTTTGCGCGGGTCTTCTGGCCGGGAGTCTGGCTGGGCGTCGGCTGGCTGGTCGTGCTCGCGGCGCGCTTGCGCACCTTGGTCGTGCTGGTCACCTGGTAGGTCTCGCTCACCCCGTCGGCGGCCTTGACCGTGATCGACGTCGGGGAGACCGAGCTCACGACGCCGCGGATGGCATCGTGGGTCACGACCGCACCGGTCTTGGCGTCCTTGGTCACCCAGGTGCCGTGCAGCGCGCGACCGAGACGGACGTTCTGGCGGTGCTTGCCGGCGCGCTTGTTCTTGGCCGCGTTCGGGTGGCCCGACGATGACACGGTCGGGGTGGCTGCGGTCGGGGTGGCTGCGGTGGAGGGTGCCGCCACGTCGTGGCTGCCGGAACTGGCCAGCGCGGCTGTGCCCCCGCCGACGATGGCCGCGCCGAGTGCGGCCGTGACAACGACCTTCTTCAACATGATGATGTCTCTCCTTGTGAGGTGAGCCGGGTGAGCCGGGTGAGCCAGGTGAGCTGGTGACGCGGCGGCCACGGGGAACCGGGCCGACGACGATCACTCTGCGGCGCCGGCGTGTGGCCCCGGCCAAGGCGATGTGAAGGTTGTGTTCGGGCCCGCGACGTTCCTCTCGCGGGAACGGGCGAACCGATGCAGTTTTCGTCAAGATCATCCTGATGTGCTCAAAAGTTGCGGGTTACCGGCCTTCAGGACACGGTTGACCTGTCCCCGCGTCAAACCGGCGGACTCGGCCGCTCCTCCGCGCGTCGACGATTACGGGGCTCGACTCGATCGGACTCCGACTGTGGCTGCGTCCCTGCACCGAGTCCAGCCGGCCGGCACCCGACCCGACGATGACGGTCAGGGTGACTTCGACGTCATCTACCGCGAGCACGCAGCGAGATGCCTGCACGTCGCCATGCGAGTGACCAACGACCATCAGCACGCCCAGGACGCAGTGCAAGAAGCGTTCTTGGCGTTCTCGCGCGATCGGTCCAGATACGATCCGGCCCGCGGCACCGTCGGCGCCTGGCTGGCCATGCTGACTCACCGTCGCGCCGTCGACGTGGTGCGCCGCGAGTCCGTCCGCCCGAAGGTGGCGGCCCATCCGGCGACTGTGCCCATCCATCCGGGGGCCGGGGACGATCCGGAGGAGCGCGTCGCGGCCGCCATCCATGCCGGGCATGTGCAGGACGTCGTGGCGACCCTGGACGCGACGAAGCGGCAGATCATCGTCATGGCCTACTACTTGGGTTACACGCAGACCCAGATCGCCACCGCCACCGGAACCCCCCTGGGCACGGTCAAGACCCGAAACCGGGACGCTCTGAAGGAACTCCGGGCGACCCTTGGCCGCCCGGTCCTCGGCAGTTCGGGCCCATTGGGGCGCGGACAGCTGTAGCGGACCCGTAAGGGATCTTCACCGGACCCGAACACGGGGCGGCGAAGCTGGGCTGCGTGACCACGCCATCGCCGTCCTACGGATCAGCGTCATGGCTGGCTGCCGCCCGACTGGTGCGCCGCACCGGGTTCGGGGCAACCGGCCCCGCCGTCGACGCCGCCTTGACGCTGGGTGCGGCCGAGTACGTCCGCGTCGCGTTGGCCACGCAGTCCGCCCAGGACGCCGGTGGCCGAGCTACCCCGCGGCCCCAGTTCGAGTCGATCGCCCGAGCGGGCAAGAACGCCCCCGTGGCGGACAAGAAGAAGGCAAACGCGGCCCGTCGCGAGCAGATGGTCGCCCTCGGCTCGTGGTGGCTGCGGCGGATGGTCGCGGTGCGTCAGCCGTTCGAGGAGAAGCTCACGTTCTGCTGGCACAACCACTTCGCCACGTCGGCGACGAAAGTGCGGTCGGCGACGTTGATGGGCGCCCAGAACGACGCGCTGCGCCGGCTGGGTCGCGGCGGATTCACCGCGTTCGCCCAGGCCATGCTCGTGGACCCGGCCCTGCTGATGTGGCTGGACGGTGCGAAGAACACGGTCAAGGGTGCGAACGAGAACCTGGCTCGCGAGTTCATGGAGCTGTTCGCCCTCGGCCACGGCGACGGTTACACCGAGGAAGACGTGCGCAACGGGGCGCGCGCGCTCACCGGGTGGCGGATCGATGCCTCTGGCCGCGCGCAACTTCGTCCCGCGCTGCACGACCAGACGACCAAGACGGTGCTCGGCGTCACCGGGAACCTGGATCAGATCGGCTTCGCCAAGGCGGTGCTGGCTCGCCCGGCGTCGGCCCAGTTCGTGGCCATTCGCCTCTACCACCAGTTCGTGTCCAACGGTGACCCCGACGGCGCGACCCTCGCCCGGTTCGTGAGCGCCTACGGATCGCAACGGGACCTGAACGCCCTGCTGCAGACGATGTTCACCGACCCGAGTTTCGCCGGCGCCGCGAACAGTTACGTGATCGGGCCGGTGGAATGGCTGGTCGGCGTGCTCCGGGCGCTGGGTGTCCCCGTGTCCGACGACGCCGCGGCCAAGCGCCTGCTCGCCGGCCTGCGCCGACTGGGACAACTTCCGTTCTTCCCGCCTGACGTGTCGGGCTGGCCGGTCGGGCAGGCCTGGATGTCCACCGCGGCGGCCGAGGCGCGGATGCAACTCGCCACCAGGCTCATGGCGTCGGCCGACCTGTCGGCCATCACCGAGGTGGGCGTCGGCGATCGGATCGATGCGGTGGGTTACCGGCTGGGCGTCGGGCGCTGGTCGGCCCGGTCGCTGGCCGCGCTGACGCCCGTCGTCGACCGACCTCCGATCCTGATGGCCGTCGCCGTCAACACGCCGGAATACCTGGTCCATTGATGCGGCGTCCATTGATGCGGCGTCCATTGATGAGGCCATTGCACGAACGAGGGAGCTCCGCATGCCGAGGATGAACCGACGCCAGTTCCTGGTCGCGTCCGGGGTCGCCGGGGGAGCCGCGCTGGCCGCCGGCGCCACTGGGGTGACCTGGCACCAACTGTCCCGTCAGGCCCAGGCCGAACCCCTGGCCGGTGACGCCCAGATCCTCGTCGTGCTGACCATGTACGGAGGCAACGACGGGCTCAACACCGTCATCCCATACGCCGATTCGGCCTACCACGCCGCGCGGCCCGAACTCGCCTACACCCCGGACCAGGTGCTGCGTCTCGACGACCAGCTCGGGCTCAACCCGGCCATGACCGGGATGCGGGCCCTGTGGCAGAAGCAGCAGTTGGCCATCGTGCGCGGGGTCGGCTACCCGAAGCCTGATCACAGCCACTTCCGCAGCATGGACATCTGGCAGACCGCGTCGCCGGACGCGCCGTCGCAAACGGGCTGGATCGGTCGCTGGCTGGATGCGACCGGGGATGATCCGCTGCGCGCGGTGAACATCGGATCGGTGTTGCCGCCGTTGGCGGTCGGGGCCAAGGCGGCCGCGGCCGCGCTGCCGATCGGCACCAGCAAGCGCTTGCCCGCCGCCCAGGCCCAGGCGTTGACCGCGCTCGGGCGCGCCGATCCCACCGACACCCCGGCCCGCGCCATGGTGTGCGCCGGATACCGCGCCGACCGCCAGGTCGACGCCACGTTCGGGACCGTCGTCGACCGCAAACCCACCTCGACCGACGATCAGGACCAGACCCAGGGTGGGATGGGCGGCGGTCAGAGCAGCTTGAAGGAGCAGCTCGATCTCGTCGGGCGCTGCGTCAAGGCCGGCGTGCCCACCCGCGTCTACACCGTGAGCCTCGGCGGCTTCGACACCCACGCGGACGAGAAGCAGTCCCAGCAGGCCCAGCTGGCCACGCTCGACTTCGCGATCTCGCACTTCCTGTCCGATATGGCCGGGGACGCGCGCGGGCGCAACGTCGTCCTGCTGGCCTACTCCGAGTTCGGGCGACGGGTGGCCGCGAACGCATCCCAAGGCACCGACCACGGCACCGCCGGACCGGTCTTCGTGGCCGGCCCGGGGGTCAAGGGCGGCTTCTACGGCAGCGAGCCCAGCCTGACCGACCTCGACGACGGTGACCTCAAAGCCAGCACCGACTTCCGGGTGATCTATTCGGAGCTGCTGGACAAGGTGCTTGGCACCGACCCGGGAAAGGTACTCGGCACGGCGCGAACCCCGCTAGGACTTATTGCCTGATCGGGCTTGCCTGACCGGGGCGCGTGACCGGGGCCCTGATCGGGCGGCCTGATCGGTCGCTGCCAACCTGTGCCACGATCGGGTCATGCCTCTGAGCGGAGAATACGAACCGAGCCCGGCGCAGTGGGTCCGTGACCAGGTCGAAGCCTACGAGTCGTCCGATGGCAAGCAAGGCAATGAGCTGCGCGGCCTGCCGGTGGTGCTGCTGACGTCGCGGGGCGCCCGCTCGGGCAAGCTGCGCAAGACCCCACTGATGCGGGTGGAACACGACGGTGACTACGTCGTCGTCGCCTCGATGGGTGGAGCGCCGAAGCACCCGGTGTGGTATTTCAACCTCAAGGCCGATCCGCACGTCGAACTCCAGGACGGCCCGGACAAGGCCGACCGCATCGCCCGGGAACTGTCCGGCGCCGAGCGTGACGAGTGGTGGCAGCGGGCCGTCGCGGCCTACCCCGACTATGCCGACTACCAGACCAAGACCGATCGCGTCATCCCGCTGTTCATCCTCGAACGCGGCTAGGCCCTAAGTGGTTCGACCCTCAGCGGGTGTGACCACGCCGACGGTCGAACCTCTCGTACTGACTGGGGTCAGGCTTGCCTCGTCGACGGGACCGGCGCGTCCGCTATTGCCCGCAACTCCCGCTCACGATGCTGCTTGCCCGCGTACCAGAAGCCAACTGCGATGGCCAGGAACAACGCCAGCGGAATGGCGACGATGCCCAGGTAGGTCCATTTCTCGCTCTGGGCCCAGTCGTCCGAGGGCCGGTAGGTGTCACCGAACCACTTGTCACCGAGCCCCGGAAAGATCGTCTGGACCGTGCAGAACGCGATCGCGACCATGGACAGGATCGTCATGACCGCGATGGCCGGCGCCTTGTACGGACGCTCGTCGTCCGGGCGGCGACGGCGCAGCACCCAGGCGGCCGGGAAGATGCCCAGGTAGGAGATCAGCGTGGTCGAGATGGCCAGGTTGAGGGCGACCGAGAAGAACTTGTAGGCGTTGCCGCCGGTGACGAAGACGGTGGCGATCAGGATCGCCGTGGAGAGCACGCCGGACAGGACGTTGACCCGAAGCGGCGTGCCGAACCGGGCCGAGAACTTGCCCAGCGATCGTGGGCCGGCACCGTCGTAGCAGGACACGGCCAGCGTGCGGTCCGAGCCCATGATCCAGGTCAATCCCGAGGTGAACGCCACGATGGCGACGAGGAGCCCCATGACCCAGCCCAGGCCGGTGCCGAAACCGCTCAAAGTAGAGGTGGCGACGCCGGCCTTGTCAGTGCTGACGCTCCCACCGAACACGGTGAGCGCTTGTTTGACTGCGGCCGGGAAGCCGTCCAGGCCGGTCGATTGCTCTGACGGCAGGACGAGCAGAATGCCCAGCACGGGCAGGCCGTAGAGCAGGGTGGTCGCGATGACCGATTTGGCGATGCCGGCGGGCACGTCGTTGGCGGCGTCTTCCATCTCTTCCCCGGCAGCGCTGGGCAGTTCGAAGCCGACCAGGCTGAACAGGATCAGCGGCACCAGCAGGACGAAGCTTGAGTACGAGGGCTTGAAGTAGGAGGACACCGACGGGCCATGGAAGCCGTGTTTGACGCCGTACGCGATGACGATGATGGTGAAGAAACCCAGCAGCACGAACCGGGCAATCGCACCGATGGTGGCCACCCACTTGCCGACCTTGAACGACAGGATCGCGAACAGCACGCCGAGCCAGATGAACGCAACGCCGAAGACGATCGTCGCGGTCTTGCCCCAGCTGTTGCCGTCGTTGATGAATACGATGAGGCCGCCGATGGCCGTGCCGACCAGCGTCCCGCCCATCCAGACCGGGTTGGTCACCCAGTAGAAGAAGTTGTTCACCGCGCCGGCCAGGTGGCCGAAGGCGAGCCGTACCCAGACGTACGGGCCGCCCTCCTCGGTGTACGCGGCACCCAGTTCAGACAGGATCAGGGCCGACGGGATCGCGAACAGCACCACCGAGACGATCAGCCAGGTGAACCCGGCCCCGCCTTGAGTGGCCAGCGTGCCCAGGCCATCGACGCCGACCAGCGTGCAAACCAGGAAGAAGAAAATGTCCGCGCGGCCGAAGTGTTTCTGGAGCTTGGCCTTCTCGGCGGCGGCGTCGGATGAGTCGAACTGGGCGGAACCGATCGCGGTGCTGGTCATATACGACCCCTTTCGGTGGAACGAGATCGCGACGATGCTCGACCGGGAGCCCAGCCGGCAGAGCTAAATCCGGGCAAACCGCACTTCCGGCACAACCCGTACCCCATGAACTATGCCCAGGCAGTGTTTCCGAGGGTTTACGGATGTGCAAGACCTAACCTGAATCGCCAGTCAAAACGTTAGCAATGCGCAATCCGGCGCGGTCGCAATCAGGAGGCACCGATGCAGCCCCGGCGGCGTCAAGGGGGAAGTCTGCGGCACAGGGGCGGCCGGGGCACCAGCGCGGACGTCATCGTCGTCGGCGCCGGACTGGCCGGTCTCGTCGCGGCGGCGGAACTCGCCGACGCCGGACGCCACGTGCTGGTGGTCGACCAGGAACCCGAGCAGTCCCTGGGCGGACAGGCGTTCTGGTCCTTCGGCGGCCTGTTCCTCGTCGGCTCGCCCGAGCAGCGTCGCCTGCGCATCCGTGATGATCTCGAACTGGCCACCGCGGACTGGATGGGCTCGGCCGGGTTCGACCGGGCCGAGGACCACTGGCCACGGCAGTGGGCGCGGGCGTACCTGGACTTCGCGGCCGGGGAGAAGCGGTCGTGGCTGCACGCCCAGGGGGTGCGGTTCTTCCCGGTCGTGCAATGGGCGGAGCGTGGCGGGTACCCGGCCGGCGGGCACGGGAACTCGGTGCCACGGTTCCACGTCACCTGGGGAACCGGTCCCGGGCTGGTGGAACCGTTTGCGCGGCGGGTGCGGGCGGGCGAGCAGCGCGGCTTGGTGCGCATGCGGTTCCGGCACCGGGTGACGTCCCTGGTCGTCGACGCCGGCGCGGTCACCGGCGTGCGGGGGGAGGTGCTGGTGCCCTCGGACGTGGCCCGCGGGGAACCTTCGTCGCGGGCGGTGGTGGGCGAGTTCGAGCTCAGCGCGGACGCGGTGATCGTCACCTCGGGCGGCATCGGCGGCAACCACGACCTCGTCCGGGCCGCCTGGCCGTCCGGTCACGGTGCCCCGCCCCGGCAGATGATTTCCGGCGTGGCCGATCACGTGGACGGGTTGATGCTCGGCGTGGCCCAACGGGCTGGTGCCACAGTGATCAACCCCGACCGGATGTGGCACTACCCCGAGGGCGTCGTCAACCATTCCCCGATCTGGTCGCGGCACGGCATCCGCATCCTGCCCGGCCCGTCGTCGCTGTGGCTCGACGCCCTCGGCCACCGCCTGCCGCCGCCGTTGTTCCCCGGGTTCGACGCCCTGGGCGCCCTGCGGCACATCACGGGTGCCGGGTACGACCACTCCTGGTTCCTGCTCAACGAGCGCACCATCGGCACCGAGTTCGCGCTGTCGGGCTCGGAGCAGAACCCGGACCTGACCGGGCGCAGCGTCCGCGGTGTGCTCAACCGTGCCCGTAGCTCGGTCTCGGCCCCGGTGCAGGCCTTCCTCAACCGCGGCGAGGACTTCCTGACCGCGCCGACCCTGGCCGAACTCGTGCCGCAGATGAACGCGCTGGCCGGCGCCGACCTCATCGACGCGACCGCGCTCGAGCGCTCGGTCCGGGGTCGGGACCGGCAGGTGGCGCACGGGTTCGGTAGCGACCCGCAGCTGGCCGCGATCTACGCCGCGCGCCGTTACGTCGGCGACAAGCTCACTCGCGTCGTCGCCCCGCACGAACTGCTCGACCCGGACGCCGGCCCGCTGATCGCCGTCCGGCTGCACATCCTCACCCGCAAGACCCTCGGCGGCCTGCACACCGATCTGAGCGCCCGGGCCCTGGACGCCGCCGGTGACCCGGTGCCCGGCCTCTACGCCGCCGGTGAGGCCGCCGGGTTCGGCGGCGGGGGTATGCACGGCTACCGGGCGCTCGAGGGGACCTTCCTGGGCGGGTGCCTGTTCTCCGGCCGAACCGCCGGCCGCGCCGTCGCCGCCCAGCTCTAGCCCGACCAGGACCGGCCCGTCAGCTGCACCCTGCCCCGCCAGCTGACGTGTATGTGCCCCGCCAGCGCAAGCCGGCGGGGCAAGCGGGCCGGATCCGCGGCAGTTCGGCTGCCGGGTGGGGCGGGGACCCCCGACCCAATAAACTCGACCCTGTGGACAAGGCAACACGCGACGCGGACGTTATCGTCGTCGGCGCGGGACCTTCCGGAAGTAGCGCGGCGTACTGGATGGCCCTGGCCGGGCTCAACGTGGCGTTGCTGGAGAAGACCGTCTTCCCCCGCGAGAAGGTGTGCGGCGACGGGCTCACCCCCCGGGGCACCCGCGCCCTGGTCGAGATGGGCATCGACGTCAGCGAAGCGGCGGGCTGGCTGCACAACAAGGGCCTGCGCGTCATCGGTGGCGGCCTGCGGCTGGAACTGCCCTGGCCCGAGCTGGCCACGTTCCCCAACTACGGCCTGGTCCGCCCCCGCGCCGACCTCGACCAGCTCCTGGTCAACCAGGCGGTCAAGGCCGGGGCCCAGCTGCACGAACGCACCGCGGTCACCGGGCCGATCCAGGACGCCGCCGGGCGCGTCGTCGGCGTCACCGCGGTCACCGGCGAGGACAAGCGACCGGTCGAGTTCCGGGCGCCACTGGTGGTGGCCTGCGACGGCGTGTCGGGGCGGCTGGCCATCGCCCTGGGCATTCAGCGCAACGACAAGCGTCCGATGGGCGTGGCCGTGCGGCGCTACTACGAGAGCCCGCGCACGAACGACGACCACCTCGAATCCTGGCTCGAGTTGTGGGACGGCCCGCCCGGAGCCGACGACGCCAAGCTCCTGCCCGGCTACGGGTGGATCTTCGGCATGGGCGACGGCACCGTGAACGTGGGGCTCGGCGTGCTCAGCTCCTCAGCCGGCTATCAGCGCACCGACTACCGGGCCCTGCTCACGTCCTGGCTGGCCTCGACCCCGTCGGAGTGGGGGCTGCGCGAGGAGAACGCCTGCGGGCCGACCCGGGGCGCCGGGCTGCCGATGGGCTTCAACCGCAGTCCGCACTACCGCGACGGCATCCTGCTCGTCGGCGACGCGGCCGGCTCGGTCAACCCGTTCAACGGCGAGGGCATCCCGTATGCCATCGAATCGGGCAAGCTCGCTGCCGAGTCCGTCGTCCAGGCCCTGGCCCGTCCGGAGGGGTCGAACCGGGAGCGTGCCCTGGCCGGGTACCCGCGGGCCATGGCGGCCGAATGGGGCGCCTACTACCGTCTTGGCGGCGCGTTCGTGAAGCTGATCGGGCACCCCGAAGTGATGCGAATCTGCACGCGCCACGGCCTGCCCCACCCGGGCCTGATGAAGTTCGTGCTCAAGCTGCTGGCCAACCTGTCCGACCCGCACGACGGCGACATCTCCGATCGGATCATCACCGCACTCACCAGGATCACCCCCGCCGTGCACTGACCCCAAACCCCTGCACTTCGCGCCCGCCAGGGACGCCCGGGGCGGTCCCGCAACGTCCCTCCCGGGCGCGGACTGCAGGGTTGCCGTTGACTTCGCGCCCAAGAGGGACGCCCCGGGCGGGCGCGCAGCGTCCCTTCCGGGCGCGGAGTCGGAGGGGTAGCCCGCGCGAAGTTAGGTAAGCCTCACTCGCGATGACGGCGGGACAGGCCATTAGCCTGATCGTCGGGCGAGCGTGCCCCATTCACCAACCGTGCCCGAGGAGGTTCGATGCTGAAGTCGTACCTGCCGATCGTGCTGCTGTTTGCGCTGGCCTTCGGTTTCTCCGCGTTCAGTGTTGTCATCGCCACCGTCACGGGGCCCAAACGGTACAATCGGGCCAAGTACGATTTCTATGAGTGCGGGATCGAACCCACGCCCCAGGCCACCGGACCGAACCGGTTCCCGGTCAAATACTTCTTGACCGCGATGCTGTTCATCGTGTTCGACATCGAAATCATCTTCCTGTACCCCTACGCCGTCGCGAACAAGGCCTTGGGCCTGTTCGGGTTGGTCGAGGTGGTGCTCTTCATCGCAACGGTCTTCGTCGCCTTCGCCTACGTGTGGCGTCGCGGCGGTCTTGACTGGGACTGAGGTAACACCCTAATGAGCCAACGCAGTGAGCGAGTCATGGGCATCGTTGTTTTCTGGGCCCCGTGTCAGCCCGGAGCGAAGCGAGGACTGGCATGGGTTTAGAAGAGAAACTTCCCGACGGCGTGCTGCTGGCCAGCGTCGAAAAGCTGGTCAACTGGACCCGTAAGTCTTCGTTGTGGCCGGCCACGTTCGGGCTGGCCTGCTGCGCCATCGAGATGATGACGTTCGGCGCGCCCCGTTACGACTCGGCCCGGTTCGGCATGGAGGTCTTCCGGCCGTCCCCGCGCCAGGCCGACCTGATGATCGTGGCCGGGCGGGTCAGCCAGAAGATGGCTCCCGTGCTGCGTCAGATCTATGACCAGATGCCCGAGCCGAAGTGGGTGCTGGCCATGGGCGTCTGCGCCAGTTCCGGCGGCATGTTCAACAATTACGCGATCGTGCAGGGTGTCGACCACGTCGTCCCGGTGGACATGTACCTGCCGGGTTGTCCGCCGCGGCCCGAGATGCTCATCGACGCCGTCCTCAAACTGCACTACAAGATCATGAACGAGCCGCTCGGCCCCAAACGGGCAGAACGGTTCGCAGATAAGAAGGTCGAACTCCTCCCCTCCAGCGTCAAGTACGCCAAGTGAACGCGTCAGCAATAGCGCAGGGGCAACGATGAGCCAACCACGGCCACCGTGGCCACAGCGCACCGACTCGGGGTCGACCAACGCGGCCACCAGCGGTGAGGCCACGCGGGGCGAGATCGTCCACACCGGCGACGACAGCGGCACCGAGGCCCCACCGAACTCCTTCGGCGCCACCCAGCACGGCATGTTCGGCGTACGCGGGAGCGGTGACACCTCGGGTTTCGGGGGCCTGGTCCGCGACCCGTTCGTCGCTCCGGCGGCGGAGCGTCCGTACGGCGGCTACTTCGACGAGGTCGTCGATTTCCTCGGCGCCGCCTCGGTCACCGCAGCAGACGCGATCCAGAAGGTTGTCGTCGACCGCGGCGAGCTCACGCTCTATATCCAGACCGACAAGCTCGCGACCGTGGCCCGGGTGCTGCGTGACGATTCGAGCCTGCGGTTCGAGTTGTTGGCCAGCGTGTCGGGAGTGGACTACCTCGGCACCGAGAAGCGGCTACACGTGGTCTACGAGCTGCGGTCGTTGACCTATCGGCGCCGAATCCGCCTCGAGGTGGCCGTCAGCGTCGAGGACCCGCACGTGCCTTCGATGACCACGCTCTACCCCACCGCGGACTGGCAGGAGCGCGAGACGTTCGACATGTTCGGGGTCATCTTCGACGGGCATCCGGCGCTGACCCGGATCATGATGCCCGACGACTGGGACGGGCACCCGCAGCGCAAGGACTACCCGCTCGGTGGCGTTCCCGTCGAGTACAAGGGTGCAACCATTCCGCCGCCGGATGAGCGGCGGGCGTACCGGTGAGAGGAGGCGAGCTCTGATGGCAACCGAGGCCAAACGCACCGGAGGACGCCGTACGGCTGCACGTGGGGCCAAGCGGGGCGACGAGTACGCGTCATCGCGCAGCACGACCGAGGGCCGCGTCTACACCGTCACCGGCGGAGACTGGGACTCGCTGTTCGGTGGCGACCCCATCGCCGAGGAACGGCTCGTGCTCAACATGGGTCCGCAGCACCCGTCCACCCACGGCGTGCTCCGGCTCGTGCTCGAACTCGAAGGAGAGACGGTCACCGACGCGCGCGTCGTCGTCGGCTACCTGCACACCGGCATCGAGAAGACCACCGAGTACCGCAACTGGACCCAGGGCGTCACCCTGGTCACCCGGATGGACTACTTGGCGCCGTTGTTCAACGAGACGGCGTACTGCCTCGGCGTGGAACGGTTGCTCGGTATCGAGACGCCCGAACGCGCCCGCCTCATCCGGGTGATGATGATGGAGATCAACCGGCTGTCCTCGCACTGGGTGTGGCTGGCCACCGGCGGCATGGAACTCGGCGCGCTCACGGCCATGACCAACGGTTTCCGGGCCCGGGAGAAGTGTCTCGACATCCTCGAGCTCATCACCGGCCTGCGGATGAACCACGGCTACGTTCGCCCGGGCGGGGTGGCGCAAGACCTGCCCGAAGGTGCGATCCAGGAGATCCGCGACTGGCTCGGGCTCATGCGCGAGGAGCTGGGCGGCGTCGAGAAGCTGCTGCGCGGCCAGGCGATCTGGGTCAACCGGCTCAAGGACGTGGGCTGGATCGGCGTCGAAGGCTGCCTCGCCCTCGGTGTCACCGGCCCGCTGCTGCGCGCCGCCGGCCTGCCGTGGGACCTGCGCAAGACCGACCCCTACCTCGGCTACGAGGAGTTCGACTTCGAGGTGCCCACGGACGACCGCGGCGACTGCTGGGCCCGCTTCGTCGTGCGGGTGGCCGAAATGTGGGAATCACTCAAGATCGTCGAGCAGGTCATCGATCGCATCGAGCCCGGGCCGGTCATGGTCGACGACCCCAAGATCGGCTGGCCGGCCAAGCTCGCGCTCGGACCCGACGGCCTGGGTAACTCGCTGGAACACGTCGGCAAGATCATGGGCACGTCGATGGAGGCGCTCATCCACCACTTCAAGCTGGTCACCGAGGGCTTCCGCGTGCCCGCCGGACAGGTGTACTCGGCGATCGAGGGCCCCCGCGGTGAGCTGGGCGCACATGTCGTCAGCGACGGCGGTACCCGCCCCTACCGGGTGCACTTCCGGGAGCCGTCGTTCATCAACCTGCAGGCCGTGGCCGCGCTGTCCGAAGGCGCCCTGATCGCCGACGTCATCGCCGCCGTGGCCTCGATCGACCCAGTCATGGGCGGGTGTGACCGATGACCAACGCTCGGACGACTTTGTTGACGATCGAACGGCCGGGCAATGCGGCGGTGTTCGGTGAATCGGTGCGGGCGGCCGCGCTGGAGATCATCAAGCGCTATCCCGAGGGCCAGTCGCGGTCGGCGTTGCTGCCGATGCTGCACCTGATGCAGTCCGAAGAGGGCTACATCACCCCGGACGGCATCGCGTTCTGCGCCGAGCAACTGAACATCACCCACGCCCAGGTCGCGGCCGTGGCCACGTTCTACACGATGTACAAGCGCAAGCCCACCGGTCAGTACCTGGTCAGCGTGTGCACCAACACCTTGTGCGGACTGCTCGGCGGCGACGAGATCTACAAGTCGTTGTCGGACACCCTCGGCGTGGGGATGAACGAGACGACCAAGGACGGTTCGATCACCCTCGAGCACGCTGAATGCCTGGCCGCCTGCGACTACGCCCCGGTCGTCACCGTCAACTACGAGTTCTTCGACAACCAGAGCGTCGAGTCGGCCGCGGAGCTCGTGGCCGGCCTGCGCCGGGGCGAACGCCCGCTGCCCACCCGTGGGGCGCCGCTGTGCACGTTCAAGGAGATCTCCCGCCAGATCGCTGGCTTCGTCGACGAGCGGCCGGCGGCGCTGGAAGCCGTAGCGGCCGGTGTCCCGACCGTCGTCGGCCTGCGGCTGGCTCAGGAACGCGGCGAGCATGCCGAGGCCTACCCATCCGCGACCGGCGGCGGGGACAACCCGGCCAATGCCTCGACCGCCGGCTACGGAGCCCCCGGACCGGAGACCAGCGGCAACGACGCCCCGCTGCAGACGGCCCAGTCCGATGCTGCCAACTCGACCCAGCCCGACTCTGCTCCGCAGGACTCTGCCCCAACAAACTCCGCCCCGAAAGAGGGCGCGGGTTCATGACGCCGTACAACGGAGGCTCCTCGTGCCGCTGACCCCGGTTCTCACCAAACGCTTCGACACCGATCAGCCCTGGAAGATCGCGAACTACGAAGCCCTCGACGGTTACGCCGCGCTGCGCAAGGCGCTGGACATGAACCCCGACGACCTGATCGCCATGGTCAAGGACTCCGGCCTGCGCGGACGGGGCGGCGCCGGCTTCCCCACCGGCATGAAGTGGCAGTTCATCCCCCAGGCCAAGCCGGGGGAGGCGGCCAAGCCGCACTACGTCGTTGTCAACGCCGACGAGGGCGAGCCCGGCACCTGCCGCGACCTGCCGCTGATGATGAACGACCCGCACTCGATGATCGAGGGCATCATCATCGCCTGCTACGCGGTCCGCGCCGACCGGGCGTTCGTCTACATCCGGGGCGAGGCCGTGCACGCCATCCGCCGCGTCACCCGGGCGATCATCGAGGCGCAGGCCAAGGGCTACCTGGGTACGAACATCCTGGGCAGTGGCTTCTCCTGCTCCATCGTCGTCCACAACGGCGCTGGTGCCTACATCTGTGGTGAGGAGACGGCGCTGCTCGACTCCCTGGAGGGCAAGCGCGGTCAGCCTCGGCTCAAACCCCCGTTCCCCGCCACCAACGGGCTCTACGACGCCCCCACCGTGGTCAACAACGTCGGCACGCTGGCCTCGGTGCCCTACATCGTTCTCGGCGGCGCCGACTGGTTCAAGGGTCAGGTGGCCGACAACCCGCTCACCGAGGACGGCAAGAACCCATCGGCGGGCTCACCGGGAACGTGCATCTACTCGCTGTCCGGACGCATCAAGAACCCGGGCCAGTACGAGGCGCCGATGGGTACCACGTTGCGCGAGCTCATCGACATGGCCGGCGGGATGAGCCGGGGCAAGGCGTTGAAGTTCTGGACGCCGGGTGGTTCGTCCACGCCGATGTTGTCCGACGCCGAGCTCGACGTCCCACTCGACTTCGACTCGGCGGTCAAAGCCGGCTCGATGAACGGCACGTCCGCGCTGATGATCTTTGACGAGGACGACAGCGTGGTCCAGGCCGTGCTCAAGTGGACCGAGTTCTACGAGCACGAGTCCTGCGGCAAGTGCACGCCGTGCCGCGAGGGCAACTACTGGACCGCGCAGATCCTGGAGCGCATCTGGCACGGTAACGGCACGATGGCCGACCTGGACGCGTTACTCGACATCTGCGACAACATCCTCGGCCGCTCGTTCTGCGCCCTCGGTGACGGCGCCACCAGCCCGATCTCGTCGTCGCTGAAGTACTTCCGCGACGAGTACCTGGCCCTGGTGAAGGACAACCCGCCCACCCTGGTGCCGGGTGACCCGGTGGCCGCCCCCGAGCCGGCGCTGAGCCTGGCCGCCAGCGGAGCCGTCAAGTGACCGTCGCCCCGGAGAAAGCGAAAACCGCCGACGACCTGGTCACGGTGACCATCGACGGGCTGGAGATCAGCGTGCCCAAGGGCACGTTGTTGATCCGGGCTGCGGAGCAACTGGGCATCTCGATCCCGCGCTTCTGCGACCACCCGCTGCTCGACCCGGCCGGCGCGTGCCGTCAGTGCCTGGTCGAGGTGCCGGACACGGGTAACGGCCGCGGTATGCCGAAGCCGGCCGCGTCCTGCACCACCACGGTCATGCCGGGAATGGTCATCAAGACGCAGTACACCTCGCCCGTGGCGGACAAGGCGCAGCAGGGCGTGATGGAGCTCCTGCTCATCAACCACCCGCTGGACTGCCCCGTCTGCGACAAGGGCGGTGAGTGCCCGCTGCAGAACCAGGCCATGAGCAACGGTCGGGGCGATTCGCGCTTCGTCGACATCAAGCGGACGTTCCCCAAGCCGGTCGCGGTGAGCACCCAGGTGCTGCTCGACCGGGAACGGTGCGTGCTCTGCCAGCGCTGCACCCGGTTCTCGGAGCAGATCGCCGGCGACCAGTTCATCGACCTGCTGGAACGCGGTGCGCAGCAGCAGATCGGCACGTCCACCGACGTCCCGTTCCAGTCCTACTTCTCCGGTAACACCGTTCAGATCTGCCCGGTAGGCGCGCTCACCGGTGCGTCTTACCGGTTCCGGGCCCGTCCGTTCGACCTGATGAGCTCACCGAGCGTGTGCGAGCACTGCTCGTCCGGTTGTGCGCAGCGCACCGACTGGCGCCGGGGCAAGATCACCCGTCGCCTGGCCGCGCCGGACCCGCAGGTGAACGAGGAGTGGAACTGCGACAAGGGTCGCTGGGCCTTCCACTACGCCGAGCAGACCGACCGGATCATGACCCCGCTGGTCCGCGACGCGCACGGCAAGCTGTCCGCGGCGAGCTGGCCGCAGGCGCTGGAGGCCGCGGCCACCGGTCTGCGGGCCGCCCTCGGCCGGGGCGGCGTCGGCGTGCTTCCCGGCGGCCGGCTGACCGAGGAGGACGCGTACGCCTACGCCAAGTTCGCCCGGCTCGTTCTCGGGACCAACGACATCGATTTCCGCGCCCGTCCCGGCAGTGACGAGGAGCTCGAATTCCTCGGCGCCCACGTCGTCGGTACCGCCCCCGGCGTGGGTGGCGTCACCTACGGCGACCTCGAGGCCGCTCCCGTCGTCCTGCTCGCCGGCTTGGAGCCCGAGGAGGAATCCCCGATCGTCTTCCTGCGGCTGCGCAAGAACGCCCGGTCCGGCAAGAACCGGGTCTACGCGGTGGCCGCGGTCGCCAGCCGAGGACTGTCCAAGCTCACCGGCACCCTGCTGCGCACCGTTCCCGGTGACGAGGCCCAGGTCCTGAGCCAGCTCGACGGGGCCGTGCTGCGCGACCTGGGCCGCGACGGCGCGGTGATCCTGGTCGGCGAGCGTCTGCTCACCACGCCCGGTGCGCTCACCGCCGCCGCGGCGCTCGCGGCGCGCACGGGGGCCAAGTTGGCCTGGGTGCCCCGTCGGGCGGGCGAGCGCGGAGCCGTCGACGCTGGAGCGCTGCCGTCACTGCTGCCCGGCGGCCGGCACGTCAGCGACGACGCCGCCCGGGGTGAGGTCGAGCGGGTCTGGTCGGCCAGCGTGCCCAGCACCGCCGGCCGGTCGCTGCCCCAGATCCTCGACGCCGCGGCGGACGGTCGGATCGGCGGCCTCATCGTCGGTGGGCTAGACCCCGCCGACCTGCCCGACCCGGCCGCAGCGGACGCGGCTCTGGCCGCGGCCGGCTTCGTCGTCAGCCTGGAGCTGCGTTACAGCGACGTCACCGATCACGCCGACGTCGTCTTCCCGGTCGCCCCGGCGGCCGAGAAGAGTGGCAGCTTCGTCACCTGGGAAGGCCGCCGCCGCCCGTTCGCGGCCACGCTGAACGGCACCGGCGCCCTGTCCGACGGGCGGGTGCTGCACGCCCTGGCCGACGAGATGGACGTGGCCCTCGGCCTGCCCACCCCCGGTGCGGCCCGCGCCGAGCTGGACCGGTTCGCGGTGGCCGGCACCAGGTACGCAACCGGAACCGGGCCGGCGCTGTCCACGCCGGCCAGCCACGCCCGCACCCCGGGAGCAGGCCAGGCCGTCCTGGCCACCTGGCACGAGCTGCTCGACGCCGGCCGGATGTCGGACGGCGAACCGAACCTGGCCGGAACGGCCAAGCCGGCCCGCGCGCTCCTGGCCCGCGCCACCGCCGCCGAGATCGGCGTCCGCGACGGTGACCCGTTGCGGGTCACCGGACCGGCGGGCGCGCTCACCGTCCCGGTCGTCATCGCCGAGATGCCCGAACGGGTCGTCTGGCTGCCCACCGCCGCCCGGGACGCTCAGCTCCGAGTGCATCTCGGCGCCGGCGCCGGGGACCTCGTCCAACTCGCCGCTTCGGCCGGAGGTTCGTGATGAGCGCGCAGTTGCTGGCCAAGGGCGAGGAGAACCTCGCCATCTTCGGAACCGAGCCGGTCTGGATCATGCTGATCAAGGTCGTCGGCGTGTTCGCGTTCCTGGTCGTCATGACCCTGTTCTCGATCGTGTTCGAGCGCAAGGTGGTGGGGAGGATGCAGAACCGCATCGGCCCCAACCGCACCGGCCCGTGGGGCACCCTGCAGGCGTTGGCCGACGGCATCAAGTTGGCGTTCAAAGAGGAGATCATCCCGACGCTGGCCGACAAGCCGGTGTACTGGATCGCACCGGTCGTCTCGGCCACCCCGGCGTTCCTGGCCTTCTCGGTCATGCCGTTCGGCCCGGTGGTGTCGATCTTCGGGCACAAGACCGCATTGCAGCTGACCGACCTGCCGGTGGGCGTGCTCGTGATCTTCGCCTGCTCCTCACTCGGCGTGTACGGCATCGTCTTGTCGGGCTGGGCCTCGGGTTCGACGTACCCGCTGCTCGGCAGCCTGCGCTCGGCCGCGCAGATGATCTCCTACGAAGTGGCCATGGGTCTGTCGATGGTCGCGGTGTTCCTGTACTCGGGCACGATGTCCACCTCGGGCATCGTCGAGTACCAGCGCGACCACGCCTGGAACATCATTCCGCTGTTCGTGTCGTTCGCGATCTACGCCGTCTCCATGGTCGGTGAGACCAACCGGGCCCCGTTCGACCTGCCCGAAGCCGAGTCCGAGCTGGTCGGCGGTTTCCACACCGAGTACTCCTCCATGAAGTTCGCGCTCTTCTTCCTGGCCGAGTACATCAACATGGTGACCGTCAGTGCGCTGGCCACGACGTTGTTCCTCGGCGGGTGGCGGGCTCCGTGGCCGCTGTCGATCTGGCACGGCGCGAACTCGGGTTGGTGGCCGCTGCTCTGGTTTACCGCCAAGATCATCGGGATCATCTTCGTCTTCGTGTGGCTGCGTGGCACCCTGCCCCGGATGCGCTACGACCAGTTCATGCACCTGGGTTGGAAGGTCCTCATCCCGATCAACCTGGTGTGGATCCTGTCCGTGGCCACGGTGCGGGTGCTCGACGACCGCAACTGGAGCCGGGTCACGGCCACCCTGGTCGTGGTTGTCCCGGTGCTGATCGTGCTGGCCATCGTCGGGCTCGCCCTCGACCGCAGCGACAAGGTCAAAGCATTCGAGATCAACCAGATCGAAGCGGCTGAAGCCCAGCGCAAGCCCACGTTCCCGGTGCCGCCGATGGACCTGGTCGTGCCCACCGCGCCGCGGTTGCTGCGCTCCTCCACCGCCAGCACGAGCGGCTCGTCCCGGCGCGCCTCCGTCGGCGCCGGTGCGCCGGAAAGGAACAAGACATGACCCCTCCGGCCGAGGGCCCGGGCACGTCCGAACCGCGGGGCACCATCGCCGGGTTCGCCAAAGGCTTCGGGTTGACGTTCGCGACGATGTTCAAGCACGTCTACACCGAGCAGTACCCGTTCGACGTCTATCCGACGGCGCCGCGCTTCCACGGCCGACACGTTCTCAACCGCCACCCCGACGGGCTGGAGAAATGCGTCGGCTGCGAGCTGTGCGCGTGGGCGTGTCCGGCGGACGCGATCTACGTCGAGGGCGGTGACAACACTGAAGCGCAGCGGTTCTCACCGGGCGAGCGTTACGGCAAGGTTTATCAGATCAACTACCTGCGTTGTATCTTCTGCGGGCTGTGCATCGAAGCCTGTCCGACCCGATCACTGACCATGAGCAACGAGTACGAGCTGGCCCTGGACAACCGTCAGGACCTCATCTACACGAAGGAGCAGCTGATGGCTCCGCTGCTGCCGGGTATGGAGGCGCCGCCGCACGCGATGCGCCTCGGCGACGACGAAAAGGACTACTACGTCTCCCGTGCGGTCCGTGGTGAGAACCGCTCCGCGGTGGCCACCGAGCTGGGCGTGAAGGGCCAGTACCCGGTCAAGACCGGCGTGCCCGCCGCCGCGCAGGCTCAGTCCGGGCCGAACGCCGGCCCGGCTCAGAGCACGGCCAACGCCGCCGCCGGTGGTATGAGCAATGCGCATGGTGACGCGGTTCAGCCGGAAGGACACCGCGCGTGAGCGCGGCCGTGGTCGTAGCGGCCGCGGGTAACCACATCGGCGGCGGCGAGGCGATCGCGTTCTGGATCCTCGGGCCCGTGTCGGTCATCGGCGCACTGGGGATGGTGCTGGCCCGTAACGCCATCCACTCGGCCCTGTCGCTGGTGGCCACGATGATGTGCCTCGGGCTGTTCTACGTGATCGAGCAGGGCCCGTTCCTCGGACTGGTCCAGATCATCGTCTACACCGGCGCGATCATGATCCTGTTCTTGTTCGTCCTGATGCTGGTGGGACGTGACTCCGCGGACTCGCTGGTGGAAACGCTGCGCGGGCAACGCCTGGCCGCGGTGCTCGCCGGTCTCGCGTTTGCCGTGGTGGTCGCCGGGGGGATCGGCAAGGTGTTGTCAGCCACCCCGGCCAGCAACCTCGAGGCCCAGAACGCCGACGGAGCCAACGTCGACAGCTTGGCCGCGTTGATCTTCCACAACTACCTGTTCGCGTTCGAGCTCACCTCGGCCCTGCTGATCGTCGCCGCGATCGGAGCGATGGTGCTGGCCCACGTCGAGCGGGACGTTCCCCGGCTCAGCCAGAAGGAGACCGCGCGAGCGCGTATCCGTGGTGGTCGACCGCAGCCCCTGCCGGGCCCGGGTGTGCTTTCCTCGGCCACGGCGGTGGGCACTCCCGCGCTGCTGCCGGACGGAACCATCGCGCCCGAGTCCATCATGACGTCCACCGGGCCCGTCCACCCCGAGTCGCTGATCGACCGCGGGTTGGCCGAGCGGGAAGTCGCCGAGCGGGAACGTCGCCTGACCCGGGGCCGCAACCGATGAATGCCAGTTACTACTTGGTCCTCTCGGCGCTGCTGTTCTCCATCGGCGCGGTGGGTGTGTTGGTGCGTCGCAACGCCATCGTCGTGTTCATGTGCGTCGAACTGATGCTCAACGCCGTGAACCTGTCGTTCGTCACGTTCGCCCGCATCAACGGCACGCTCGACGGGCAGGTCATGGCCTTCTTCGTGATGGTCGTCGCCGCGGCCGAAGTCGTCATCGGTCTGGCCATCATCATGTCCATCTTCCGCACCCGCCGCTCGGCCTCGGTCGACGACGCGAACCTGCTGAAGTACTGACCCGAATGGATCACTCATGCTGAAAGCAGAGGGCGTGCAGAGCCTGGCCTGGCTGCTCGTTGCCCTGCCCGCGCTGTCGGCGGCGGTGTTGCTGCTGGCCGGCAAGCGCGCGGACAAGTGGGGGCACCTGCTCGGTGCTCTGGTGCCGGTGGTGCTGTTCCTCTACGCCGTCGTGCTGTTCTTCTCGCTCAAGGGCGAGAGCGGCGTCGGCAGCGGCCGCGAGCGGAACCTGAACCTGTTCACCTGGATCCCGGTGGGTGGGCTCCAGGTGCACGCCGGTTTCCTGATCGATCCGCTGTCGTTGACGTTCGTGCTGCTCATCACCGGCGTCGGGTCGCTCATCCACATCTACGCCGTCGGCTACCTGGCGCCATCGACCGCAGGGGCGCACGGCCACGCGGCCGCGCCCATTTCGGCCGGCAAACGTGGCGGCGGCGCGCACGCTGTCGGCGCCTCGACCGGCGGCGCCCCCACCGGCGGTTCGCACGCTGTCGGCGCCCCCACCGGCGGTGCCTCCAGCGGCGGCGCCCATGCCCTCACCGGCGGCGCCCATGCCGTCACGACCACCGTCGACCATGGTGCGGAGGAGGAGCCGCACACCGCCGGCGATCGGCGCCGCTTCTTCGGGTATTTCAACTTGTTCGTCGCCGCGATGCTCCTGCTCGTCCTCGGCAACGGCTACCTGCCGCTCTACGTGGGCTGGGAGGGCGTCGGCCTCGCCTCGTACCTGCTGATCGGCTTCTACTACACCCGGCCCAGCGCGGCCACGGCAGCCAAGAAGGCGTTCATCGCCAACCGCGTCGGCGATGTCGGGCTGTCCATCGCGATCATGCTGATGTTCGCCTACTTCGGCACCACCGACTACGTCGGTGTCTTCGAGCGGGTCGGCGGCGCGTCGACCGGAGTGGCCACCGCGATCGGACTGATGCTGCTGCTCGGCGCGTGCGGCAAGTCGGGACAGTTCCCGCTGCAGACGTGGCTGCCGGACGCCATGGAGGGCCCGACCCCGGTCTCGGCGCTGATCCACGCGGCCACGATGGTCACCGCCGGGGTCTACCTGATCGCCCGCTCGGCCCCGATCTTCGACGTGTCCCAGGCCGCCCGCACCGTCGTCACCATCATTGGCGCGATCACCCTGCTCTACGGCTGCATCTGCGCCTTCGGCCAGGACGACCTGAAGCGGGTGCTGGCCTACTCCACCGTGAGCCAGATCGGGTACATGTTCCTGGCCGTCGGCCTGGGTCACGGCGTCTACGCGATCGGCATCATCCACCTCGTCGGGCACGGCTTCTTCAAGGCCGCACTATTCCTCTCGGCCGGCTCGGTCATGCACGCCATGAACGACCGCATCGACATGCGCCGCTTCGGCGGGCTGTACCGGGTGATGCCGATCACCTACGGCGTCTTCGTCTGTGGGTATCTGGCGTTGATCGGTTTCCCCGGCGCCACCGGCTTCTTCACCAAGGACAAGATCATCGAGGCTGCCCTGGACAAGGGCGGAACCTCGGGCTGGATTCTCGGCCTGGTCGCGCTGCTCGGCGCCGGGCTGACCGCGGCCTACATGACGCGCGCGCTGATCATGACCTTCCACGGCGAGAAGCGCTGGGAGGACGACGTCCATCCGCACGAGGCACCGACGACCATGACGGTGCCGATGGTGATCCTGGCCGTGCTGTCCATCGTGGGCGGTTTCCTGCTCATCGTCGGCGGCGGCGTCCAGCACTGGCTGACCCCGTCGGTGGGGGAGAGCGTCGAGGTCGGTGCCCATACCGTCTCGCCGGTGGTGCTCAGCCTGCTCACCCTGATCGTCATCGCGCTCGGCATCGCCGCGGCTTTCCTGGCCTTCGGGCGCAGCGCGATCCCCGAGAGCCAGCCGGCCGGATCGGTGGTCACGGTGGCGGCCCGTGAGCGGCTGTGGGCGGATGCCTTCAACGAGTCGTTCCTCATGCGACCCGGGCAGTGGCTGACCCGGGGGCTGGTCTTCTTCGACAACCGCGGGGTCGACGGCACCGTGAACGGTCTCGGTGCCGGGTTGGGTGGCAGTTCCAGCCGCCTGCGCCGCACCCAGACCGGCTTCGTCCGGTCCTACGCGTTGTCGATGCTGGTCGGTACGGTGTCCGTGCTCGTCGTCCTGATGGCGGTGAGGTACGTATGACCCGCCTTGACCTGCCCGTGCCCGCCGCACCCGTCCGTCCCCCGACCGAGTCAGGAGTCCGGGCGTGAGCCACAGCATCGCTCTGGTGGTCCTGGTCGCCATCCCGCTGGTCGGGGCGCTGGCCATGTTCGCCCTCCCGCCGGACCGCGAGGAGGTGGCCAAGCAGGTCGCCCTCGGCACCAGCCTCGTTGCGCTCGTCTATGCCGTGGTGCTCGCGTTCCGGTTCCACAACAACGGCGCCCGGTTCCAGTTCCAGGGCAGTTGGATGTGGATCAAGGACTTCGGCGTGCACTTCGCCCTCGGCGTCGACGGGATCGCCCTGGCCCTGATCCTGATGACGGCCGTGCTCGTGCCGGCGGTGATCCTCGCCTCGTGGAACTCGGTCGACACCGAGGAAGACGCGGAATCGCTCGACCAGCCGATGCGCAGCCCGCGCACGTTCTTCGCGCTGATCCTGGTCCTCGAGGTCTTCATGTTCGGCGTGTTCGCCGCCACCGACGTGTTCCTGTTCTACGTCTTCTTCGAGGCCATGCTCATCCCGATGTACTTCATCATCGGCATGTTCGGCGGCCCGCGGCGGCAGTACGCGGCGATGAAGTTCTTCCTCTACTCGCTGCTCGGTGGCCTGCTGATGCTGGCCTCGGTCATCGGCCTGTACGTCACCGCCGGGACTTCCAGCTTCGCGTTCAGTGACCTGGTCGGCAAGGTGCCCGACGGCGCCAGCCAGAAGTGGCTGTTCCTCGGCTTCTTCATCGCGTTCGCCATCAAGGCGCC
>CAXULW010000044.1:0-35472 GCA_964252015.1 uncultured Jatrophihabitantaceae bacterium
CAACACCCCGAGCTACCTCACGGTGTTGCGTTCACCCCTTGAACCCAAGCCGTATGCGCGGGTGGGTGACCAAAACCGGCGGCGGGAGCGAGCAGAATTGGCCACCGTGACCACCGCCGCCCCGTCCCACCTGCCCACGGCCATCGCCGAACGCCTCAAGCGCGACCCGCAGGGCCTGGTCGCCGCCGTGATCCAGCAGCACGACACCGGCGAGGTCCTGATGCTGGGCTGGATGGACGACGAGGCCCTGCACCGCACGCTCACCACCGGCCGGGCCACGTTCTGGTCGCGCTCCCGGGGCGAGTACTGGGTCAAGGGGGAGACGTCGGGGCACTTCCAGTACGTCCGCTCGGTGGCCCTGGACTGCGACGGAGACGCGCTGCTGGTGCGGGTCGAGCAGATCGGGCCGGCGTGCCACACCGGTGAGAAGACGTGCTTCATCGCCGGGGGCGAGCTGCCGGTGGCCGGCTTCGTCGACCTGTCCGCCAGCGGCGCCGCATGACCGACACCCCGCTCCCCACCCGACTCCGCGCCCGCCAGGGACACCCGGAAGCGACCGATTACGTCCCCGGCGGGCGCGGGGTCGCGGAAAATCTCACCCGCGAGGAGTTCCGGGGGTTTGCCGCGCTGGCTCGGCTGGTGCCCGTCACCCGGACGATCTTCGCCGACGGCGACACCCCGGTCGGTGTGTACGGCAAGCTCGCCGCGGGCCGGCCTGGCACGTTCCTGCTGGAGTCGGCCGAGCCCGGCCGGTCGTTCTCGCGCTGGTCGTTCGTGGGCGTGCGCGCCGCCGCCACCCTGTCGGTGGTGGACGGTGACGCGTCGTGGAGCGGCACAGTTCCCGCCGGCGTGCCCACCTCCGGCGATCCGCTCGAGGTGCTGGGGGCGACGTTCCGGGCGCTGCGCGGACCCCGCCTGGAACGTCCCGGGCGGCCGCCGCTGCCGCCGCTGACCGGGGGGCTGGTCGGCTACCTGGGTTACGACGTCGTGCGCCGGATCGAGAAGCTGCCCGAGAAGGCGGTCGACGAGCTCGGCCTGCCGGAGCTGACGATGCTGCTGGTCACCGACCTGGCCGCCGTGGACCATGACGAGTGCACGGTCGTACTCATCGCCAACGCCGTGGTCGACGCGGGCATGACCGAGACCGAGCTCGACCGGGCCTACGACGACTGCCTGCGCCGCCTGGACGAGATGACCGCGCAGCTGGCCACGGCCACCCCGTCCACCGCGGCCACCCTCGGCCGGCCCGGGCCGAAGGCGGCGCCGTCACGCACGCCCGCCGGCGAGTACCGCCCCGCCGTGCTGGCGGCGCTCGAGGCGGTCAAGGCCGGCGAGGTGTTCCAGATCCAGGTGGGCCAGCGCTTCTCCACCCCGACCACGGCCGAGCCGTTCGACATCTACCGGGTGTTGCGGACGCTGAACCCGTCGCCGTACATGTACTTCCTGCGGGTCGGCCCGCCGGCCGGGATCGACATCGTCGGCTGCAGCCCCGAGGCGCTGGTGACGGTGCACGGCGACCAGGCCGTGCTGCACCCGATCGCCGGCACCCGCCGCCGTGGCGAGACGCCCGAGGACGACGCGGCCATGGCCATCGAGCTCGTCACCGACACCAAGGAGCAGGCCGAGCACGTGATGCTGGTCGACCTGGCCCGCAACGACCTGGGCCGGGTGGCCGCACCGGGCAGCGTGGCCGTGTCCGAGTTCGGCGCGGTCGAGCGGTACAGCCACGTCTGGCACATTGTCTCCACCGTGACCGCGACCGTGTCCGACGGGCGCGACGCGTTCGACGTCCTGCGGGCGACGTTCCCGGCCGGGACGCTCACCGGCGCGCCCAAGGTGCGGGCCATGGAGCTGATCGAGGAGCTCGAACCCGTCCGGCGCGGCGTGTACGGCGGGGCGGTCGGATACCTCGACGCCACCGGCGACCTCGACATGGCCATCGCCATCCGCACCGCGGTGGTCCGCGACGGCGTGGCTCACGTGCAGGCCTCGGCCGGCATCGTCGCCGACAGCCGGCCCGAGCTCGAGGAGCAGGAGACCCGGAACAAGGCCCGGGCGGTGCTGCAGGCCATCGCCACGGCCGAGACGCTGCACCCGTTCGCCGCCGATGGCTGAGGCGTCGATGCCCGTGACGACGTCGCCGCAAGCGCCGTCGGCCGCGGGGCCTGGAGGCGATCGCGGTGAACTCGGCGCCGTGGTCGTGGCCGTGGCCCTGGGCGGTGGCTCGGCCGTCCTGGCCACGGCCCAGGCGTGGTCGACGGTGGTGGTCACCCGCGTCGCCCCACTGGGCCCGGTTCGCCACGACGTGAGCGGTCGCACCCTGCAACCGGGCGTCATCGGCCTGGCCGTGGTCGCCCTGGCCGGGGTGCTGGCCGTGCTGGCCACCCGCGGCGTCACCCGGCGCGTCGTCGGCGCCGTCCTCGCCCTGGCCGGCGCCGGAATGGTGTGGTGGTCTCTGGCCGGGCTGTCCGCGGTGTCGGACGCGCGCGGGCGGCAGCTCGTCGCCGACGCGCGCACGGTGGCCGGCCTGGGAAACGCCGCGGCGACGGACGTTTCGGTGCACCCGGTCTGGGTCGTGCTGGCCGCGCTCGGCGGCGTGTTGGTGGCCGGCGGGGGAGTGACGACGGCCGTGCGCGGCGGTCGCTGGCGCGCCATGTCGGCCCGTTACGAACCGCCGGTGGGAGCTGCCGCTGCGGTACCCGGGCCGGCGTCCGGCCCGCCCGGAGGCCCGGACGGCCCTCGTGACGCCACGGGGGGCGAGGTGACGCGGGCGCGCGCCGACCTGGCCCTGTGGGAACAGCTCGATCGCGGCGAGGATCCCACCGTCAGCGGGAGCGCCGCGGACGTACCCGCGGCCACCGATCCGGCCCCGCCCGGCCCCGCCTCATCGTGACGGGAGCACCGTCTTTTCGGTTGCGGACCGCTCGCGCGACAGGCCCGACCGCGGGTGATCGTTTACCGGGCCCGAGTTTGTCCGCACGCCCGGCCCGGTTCGTGGAGCTGCGCCTACCGGTCTAAACTCGTCTGGAACCCGCTTCCGGCATCGTCCCGCCTCGGACGCGGTTCGCTGTCCGTCCCGGGTGTCCATCACCGTCCGTCGTCGGCTCAGTTCATGTCGGCCCACGGCCCGAGGGGAACCATGGTCAACGTCCTCGACGAGATCGTGGCCGGTGTGCGTGAAGACCTGGCCGTGCGATCGGCCGCCGTCCCGCTGCGGGAGGTCAAGGCCGCGGCCGCCGACGCCCCGCCCGCCCGCGACGCGGTCGTCGCGCTGTGGGAACCGGGTGTCGCGGTGATCGCCGAGGTCAAGCGGCGCAGCCCCTCCTCGGGCTCCTTGGCCGAGATCCCTGACCCCGCGGACCTGGCCGCGGAATACGCCGCCGGCGGCGCCCGGGTCATCAGCGTGCTGACCGAAGAACGCCGCTTCGGTGGCACCCTGGCCGACCTGCAGGCGGTCCGCGCCCGCGTCGACATCCCCGTGCTGCTCAAGGACTTCGTCGTCTCGTCCTACCAGGTCCACGAGGCCCGCGCCCACGGCGCCGACCTGGTGCTGCTGATCGTCGCCGCCCTGGAACAGAACGAGTTGATCGGCCTGCGGGAACGCATCGAGTCCCTCGGCATGACCGCCCTGGTCGAGGTGCACACCGAGGACGAGGCCAGCCGCGCGCTGGCCGCCGGGGCCCGGGTCATCGGCGTGAACGCCCGCAACCTCAGGACCCTGGACGTCGACCGTTCCGTGTTCGAGCGCATCGCCCCCGGCCTGCCGAACCAGATCCTCAAGGTGGCCGCGTCGGGCGTGCGCGACAAGCGCGACCTGATCAACTACGCGAGCGCCGGCGCCGACGCCGTGCTGGTGGGCGAGGGCCTGGTCACCGCCACCAACCCGCGCCAGGCCGTGGCCGACCTGGTCACGGCCGGATCGCATCCGGCCACGCC
This sequence comes from uncultured Jatrophihabitantaceae bacterium, assembly GCA_964252015.1. Lineage (GTDB taxonomy): Bacteria > Actinomycetota > Actinomycetes > Mycobacteriales > Jatrophihabitantaceae > CAXSBR01. The sequence goes on from CAXULW010000044.1 coordinate 3,937, forward strand.
CAGGGCTGTGCGATGAGTGCCGTGCGATGACGGCCCGTACGGTGAGCGGCATGATTCTGGCTCGGCGACCGGTTTCGGTCGCGCGCGGACGATGGCGGAGCTGACCGCTCCCGTCCTCAGTCCGCTCGTCTCATCCTTGGAGTACCCGATGTCCGCCACTACCTCTTCTCGTCCTGTCGTACCTGATCAGAGCGGGCACTTCGGCCGCTACGGCGGTCGCTTCGTCCCGGAAGCCCTCATCGCCGCCCTCGACGACCTCGACGCCGCGTTCACCGCGGCCCGCCACGACGAGGAGTTCAGCAGCGAACTCGCCCGGCTGCTGCGCGACTACACCGGCCGCCCGTCCCCGCTGACCGACGCCCCCAAGTTCGGCGCCGAGGCCGGCGGAGCGCGCATCCTGCTCAAGCGCGAGGACCTCAACCACACCGGCTCCCACAAGATCAACAACGTGCTGGGGCAGGCGTTGCTGACCAAACGCATCGGCAAGACGCGTGTCATCGCCGAGACCGGTGCAGGCCAGCACGGCGTGGCCACCGCCACCGCCGCCGCGCTCATGGGGCTGGACTGCACCGTCTACATGGGCGAGGAGGACACCCGCCGCCAGGCCCTGAACGTGGCCCGGATGCGGCTGCTCGGGGCCGAGGTGGTGGCGGTGACGACGGGCACCCGCACGTTGAAGGACGCCATCAACGAGGCCTTCCGCGACTGGGTCACCAACGTCGAGACCACCAACTACATCTTCGGCACCGTGGCCGGGCCGCACCCGTTCCCGTACATGGTGCGTGAGTTCCAGCGCATCATCGGCGACGAGGCCCGGGTCCAGGTGCTCGACCGGGTCGGGCGCCTGCCCGACGCCGTGGTCGCCTGCGTCGGCGGGGGATCGAACGCCATCGGGATCTTCACCGCGTTCGTGCCCGACGAGGACGTGCGGCTGGTCGGCTTCGAGGCGGCCGGCGACGGGGTCGAGACGGGCCGGCACGCGGCCACGATCACCGGTGGGTCGCCCGGGGTCCTGCACGGCGCGCGGTCCTACCTGCTCCAGGATGACAACGGCCAGACCCTTGATTCGCACTCGATCTCGGCCGGGCTCGACTACCCGGGCGTCGGGCCGGAGCACTCCTACCTGCACGACATCGGCCGGGCCGAGTACCGCCCGATCACCGACGCGCAGGCCATGTCGGCGTTCGCCCTGCTGTGCCGCACCGAGGGGATCATCCCGGCTATCGAGTCGGCGCACGCGCTGGCCGGTGCCCTTGACCTGGGCCGCGAGCTGGGCCCGGACGCGGTCATCCTGATCAACCTGTCCGGGCGCGGCGACAAGGACGTGGAGACCGCGTCGAAGTGGTTCGGGCTGACCGACCCGGACGAGGTGACCGCCGACAACACCCACAACAACACCGAGACCGACACCGGCTCCGGAACGGTCCACGCGGCGGAAGACCCCGCATGAGCGCGGCGTCGGATGTGCTGGCCAAGGCGCGTGCTGAGGGGCGGGCCGCGCTGATCGGCTACCTGCCCGTCGGCTACCCGGACGTGGACGCCTCCATCGAGGCCATGTTGGCCATGGTCGAGGGCGGCGTGGAGATCGTCGAGGTCGGCGTGCCCTACAGCGACCCGGGCATGGACGGCCCCGTCATCCAACGCGCGGTCGACCCGGCGGTGCGCGCCGGCACAAACATGAGCGACGCGCTTCGGGCCGTGCAGGCCGTGACGGAATTCGCGCCCGCCGTGGTGATGACCTACTGGAACCTGGTCGAGCGGTACGGCGTGGAACGCTTCGCCGCCGACCTGGCCGCCGCCGGCGGATCCGGCGCGATCACCCCTGACCTCATCCCGGACGAGGCCGGTGAGTGGATCGCCGCCGCCCGGGCCCAGGACCTCGACACCGTATTCCTGGTCGCGCCCTCCTCGACGCCCGCTCGCCTGGCCGCCACGTTGGACCAGTGCCGCGGGTTCGTCTACGCCGCCTCGACCATGGGCGTCACCGGGGTGCGCAGTGAGGTCAGCGACTCGGCCCAGCGCCTGGTCGAACGGGTCCGCGAGGCCGACGCCGAGCTGGCCGTCTGCGTCGGTCTCGGCGTGTCCAGCCGCGACCAGGCGGCCGAGGTCGCCGGGTTCGCCGACGGGGTCATCGTCGGGACGGCGTTCGTGCACCGCCTGCTCGACGCCGAGGACGCGGCCGCCGGCGCCCGCGCCGTCAAAGCCCTGGCCGCCGAGCTGGCCGAAGGCGTCCGCGCCCGCTGATCCCGCCGATCCGGTGCATAGGTGGACACCCGGTGTCCATCTCTGCACCCGATTCGTGCTCGAAACGGTCAGGGCAGCAGGATCAGCTTGCCCGTGGTCCGGCGGTTCTCCAGGTCGTCGTAGGCCTGGGCGGCCTCGGCCAGGGGGTAGCGACCGCCGATCTCGACCTGCAGGCCGCCGTCGGCCACCGCGGCCAGCACGTCGCGCCCGCGCCACAGCAGCTCGTCGCGGGTGGCCGTGTAGTGGCCCAGCGAGGGCCGGGTGACGTACAGCCCACCGAGCTGGTTAAGCCGCTGCAGGTCGAACGGCGGCACCTGCCCGCTCGCCCCGCCGAACAGCACGCCCATCCCGCGGGGGGCCAGCGCGGCCAGCGAGGCCTCGAACGTGGCCTGTCCGACCCCGTCGTAGGCCACGCTGACCCCGTCGCCACCGTTGGCCTGTCGGATCGCGTGCGCGAGGGTGTGGGCGTCGTCGACGTCGCTGTAGTCGATGACGGCGTCGGCACCGAGGGCGCGCGCCTTCTCCGCCTTGGCCGGCGTGGACACGGTGGCGATCACGCGCGCGCCGTGGGCCGTGGCCAGCTGGACGAGCAGCTGACCGACCCCACCGGCCGCGGCGTGCACGAGCACACTGTCACCGGGCTGCACCGGGTAGGTCGAATTGACCAGGTAGTGCGCGGTCATGCCCTGCAACATGACCGCCGCGGCCAGCTGCGGATCGAGGCCGTCCGGCACCGGCACGGCCTTGTCCGCGGCCACCATGACCAGGCCCGCGTGGCTGCCGGGCGCGGCGGCCCAGGCCACCACGTCTCCGACGGCGAATCCGGCCACGTCCGGGCCGACCGCGCCCACTCGACCCGCGCCCTCGGCGCCGAGGACGAACGGCGTCGGCATCGGGTAAACGCCTTGGCGCTGATACACCTCGATGAAGTTCACGCCCGAGGCCGCGACCTCGACCAGCAGCTCACCCGGGCCGGGATCGGCGATCTCGCGATCCTGCACCTGTAGGACGCCGCTGTCGCCCGGCTTGGTGACGACCAGGGCTGCGGTGGTGGTGGTGTGCCCGCTCATCACCCGACGATAGGACGTCGGGTCCGGCCCGGTTCAGCCGGTAGCGGGAGAGCCGCCGCCGGTGGATGAGTCAGTTGCGACGTCGACAGGCCGTCTCGGCGCAGCACCTGCAGCAGCTCCTCGTACGGCCCGACCAGGTAGGCCACGTCGTGCGCGGCGAAGCGGGTGTCGCGGCGCGGCGGGTGCTCGAGCCCCTCGGTGCTGAAGGTGGCCCTGTCGGTCGAGGTGGCCCCGTCGGTCGAGGTGGGCCCGTCGCTTGCAGGTGGGGCGGCCCGGCGGATGCCGATGACCCGGGTCCGTCCCGACAGCTGTGACATGGGCAGCCCGTCCAGGCCGCCGCCGACGGCCACCTTCAGCCGGGCCAGCAGGAACGGCTGGTGCTCGACGTAGAACGTGCTGAGGATCTCCAGGCCCAGCGCCGCCCCGACGAACCACGGCGCGGCCAACGCGGCGGTCGAGCGGACGTACCGGAAGCCGAACGTGGTCTCGATGGTGCGCGCGAGCTGCCGGTCGAACAGCCGCACCACCACCGGCACGGTGGCCCAGCGCTGGCCGAGCTCGTCGCGCACGGCCAGACCCGTCTCGATGTTGGTCAGGTCGTTGCTGGTCAGCACGGCCACCGCGCGGGCAGTGCCCAGGTTGACGTCCTGCAGCGTGCGGCGCAACGTCGCGTCGGCGACGATGACCGGCACCCCCAACCCCCGCGCCTGGGCCAGGTACCGGTTGTTCTCGTCGCGCTCGACGACGACCACCGCGGTGCCCTCGGTCAGGATCCGTTCCACCACCCGCAGCCCGATGGAACCCAGCCCGACGACGATCACGTGGTCGCTCATGCCGCCGACCGCGCGGCGGCCCAGCGATTCCTCGAGCCGGCGACTGACCAGCAGGTTGGTCAGCAGGGCGAAGAAGATCGCCGCCATGAGCACGCCCGAGATCATCAGCCCGATGGCGAACGCCCGCAGCCACGGCGCTTGGTCGGCGAAGTAGAAGTCGCCGTACCCGATCGTGCCGATCGTCTCGACCGAGAAATAGATGCCGTCGAGCAGGCTCATGTGGGCGCCGTCGGGTTTGCGGTAGCCGATCATCAGCACCGCCGTGGCCACGACGACGACTGAGCACAGCGCGGCCACGGCCAGTTTCAACCCGTGGTCGGCTTCGGCCAGCAGGCTGATCACCGCGTGCCGGACCTGGTCGATCGGACGGCGCCACCGCGCGGTCCGCGTTGCCGCCACCTCGTCGTGCCACGACAGGCCGAAGTCGTCGAGCTCGCCCGGCGTGCCGACCACGTAGACGGTGTCGCCGGCGATCACCGGGTGGTCGCGGCCGGGGCACACCGCCACCGCGTTGTCGGTCGCACCCACCACGGCGACGGGGGCGAGTTCGCCGAACTCCCGGCGCAGCGTGGTCGCGTGGCCGACCGTCACTGCGGCGACGACGAACCCGTCCCCGTCGAGGTCCAACTCATGGAAGGTGCGTTGCAGGCAGGCTTCGACCAGGGACGGTGCGGCCAGCTCGGCCACGTCCAGCACCGAGCCGGTGCCCGTCACGTCCGCGACCGCGTGCCCGACCGCCGCGTTGGCCAGTTGCACGACCAGCCGCGTGTCCGGGCTGAGCTCGTTCACCAGCAGCGCGGTCTCGAGCGAGTTCAGTTCGTTGTTCTCGACGCAGACGACCGCGGTCGCCCCGGGCAGGCCCGCCCGCATCAGGGTGTCGGCCAGCCGGGCGCTGCCGACGATCTGGGCCACGTCCCAGCGGGCGATGATCCGCGACAGCCGTGGGTCGGGCTGGTCGTCGATCACGACCACGGACACGCCGGCCAGGTGCAGTTGCTCGACCGTGCGCAGACCGACCCCGTCCAGACCGCAGACGATGACGTGCCCGCTCAGTTGGGACAGATCGCGGCGGCCGTCCGTTTCCCGCGGCTGCTCGCCCATCCGCAGATGGTCCCGCACATCTGCATCCTTCGTGTTACGACCGGCCGCCGGCGGTGGGCGACGTACGGTCGAAACCGTTGTGTCGACGTCGAGAGGAACCACATGGAGCTGCCCGAGAGCCTGCTCACCCTGCTGCGCGGCAAGGCCACCTGCTACCTGGCCACGACCATGCCCGACGGGTCGCCGCAGCTCACCCAGACCTGGGTGGACACCGACGGATCCCACGTCGTCATCAACACGGTGGCCGGTTTCCAGAAGGTCCGTAACGTCGAACGCGACCCCCGGGTGGCGGTGACGATCGCCGATCCGGAAAAGCCGAGCCGCTACGTCGCGGTGCGCGGACGCGTGGTGAGTGCCACGACCGAAGGCGGCGCGGAGCACATCGAGGCGTTGTCCCTGCGCTACCTGGGCCGGCCATACGCCTGGTACGGCGGACGGGACCAGGTCCGCGTCATCCTGCGGATCGAGGCCGACAAGATCCACGCAATGGGCGGCTGACCCGCCGCACCACGGCCGGACCCGCCACACCACGCCGGAAGTATCGCGTCACGGCGCGGACACCGAACCGCTACCATGGGACCTGTCCACACGTGGCTCGCTGCTGCTCGCTTGCCACCACCTCCCGTGCGTTAGGCGACTGGCGGCTGAGGGCCCTGAAGTGGGCGCCCGAACGGGCTCCGCGGTGTCACTCTCGCGGGGTCCGGCGGGGCCAGCGTCGACCCCGGAGCAGTCGCCCGGGCCTGTTGGCCGCCGCCGTGTCTTGTTGTCGTTTGCCCTGCCGAGGTGGGCGTTCAGAGGAGGGGTTTGTGGTTCGACCAGGTCGACCGCAGCAGGGCGTTCGCCGTGCCACGGCGTCGTCGAAGCCGCGTCGCGTTCGCGCCCCCGAAGACGTCATGGCGGCGCTGGCCCGCGCGGTACGAGAGGTACAAGCCGCCGTCGAGCGCGGCCGCGTGACGCCCGCGGTGCGCACGAAGTTCCAGGTGGTGGCCATGCTCGTGCGCGAGGAGCACGCCCGGGTCCAGGGGTCGCAGACCATCAGCTCGGCCGGCCGGGTCGAACAGCTGAAGCGACTGGACGGCATCGCGACGATCCTCGCGAAGACCGCGGTGCGCGACCCGAAGCTGCTGGCGCTGCTCGCCGAGGATGCCACCGTCTCGGATGCGGCCAAGTCGCTCAGGCGGGAGATGTTGCGATCGGTGGGCATCGAACCGGCGGTCGAGATCGCCACGGTGAAGCCCCCCGAGGCGCCGGCAAACACGGCCCGTCGGGTCGTGCCCCAGTCGGTCGTGACCCGGCAGTTGGCCAATCCGTTCCTGGCCCCCGACTTCTCCGCGGCCCGGGCGCGGCGGGTCGGCCCGCGTCGCCTGACCGGCTGGGAGCTGCTCGGCCCGCTCCTCACCTCCTTCGAACGGGCTGACAGCGGAGCTTCGGCGTGCATGGCCCTGCCGGCGCCGGTCCTGCGCCGGATGCCCGCGAACCGTGAACTGATGCCCCATCAGGCGCAGTTGGTCGCCGCCGCCGCGGCCGGTCAGCGCACGTTCCTCCTGGCCGACGAACCCGGCCTGGGTAAGACGGCGCAGGCCTTGCTCGCCGCGGAGGTGGCGGGCGCCTACCCGTTACTGGTCGTGGCGCCGAGTGTGGTCAAGACGAACTGGGTGCGCGAGGCCGGCCTGTGGACCCCGAACCGCCGGGCCACCGCCGTGCACGGCAACGGTGACACGGTGGACGGCTTCGCCGACATCATCGTCGTCAACTACGAGGTGCTCGACCGCCACGTGGGGTGGTTCGGCAGCTTCGGGTTCCGCGGCATGGTCGTCGACGAGGCCCACTTCATCAAGAACAAGGCATCACAGCGGTCCCAGCACGTGCTCGAGCTGTCCGAGCGGATCCGGTTGCGCACGTCCCGTCCCTTGCTGATGGCCCTCACCGGCACGCCGCTGATCAACGACATCGAGGATTTCCGGGCCATCTGGCAGTTCCTCGGCTGGATAGATGAGTCCGAGCCGCGGGCCGAGCTGATGGACGCTCTCGAGGAGACCGGCCTCACCCCAGCCGACCCGGGCTTCTTCTCCGCCGCCCGCCAGTGCGTGATCGACCTCGGCATCGTGCGTCGTCGCAAGGTCGATGTGGCGGCTGACATCCCCGCCCGCCGCATCGCCGACCTGCCCGTCGAGCTCGACGAGAAGGCGGGCCGCTCGATCCGGGCGGCCGAGCGCGACCTCGCTGAGCGGCTGATGGCGCGCTACGACACGGCCTTGGTGAACCGTCGGTCCGGTGTAGTGGACGGCATCGATGACGACCTCGTCCGCAAGGTGGCCCGGTGGGAGCAGAAGGACGCCAGCACGACGAAGGCCGGCGAGAACGTGTTCAGCATGATGCGGCGCATCGGGCAGGCCAAGGCCGGCCTGGCCGCCGACTACGCGGCCCAGCTGGCCCGCAGCGCCGGAAAAGTGGTCTTCTTTGCCAAGCACGTGGACGTCATGGACGCGGCCGAGGAGGCCTTCACCCGGCAGGGGATCCGGTTCTCCTCGATCCGGGGCGACCAGGCCCCGGCCGCGCGGCAGAAGCACATCGACGCGTTCGTCAACGATCCCCACGTGGCCATCGCGGTCTGCTCGCTGACCGCGGCCGGGGTCGGTCTCAACCTGCAGGTCGCGTCCAACATCGTTCTGGCCGAGCTGTCGTGGACCTACGCCGAACAGACCCAGGCCATCGACCGCAGTCACCGCATCGGCCAGACCGAACCCGTCATCGCGTGGCGGATCATCGCGGCGGGGACCATGGACGGCCGGATCGCGGAACTGATCGACAGCAAGGCCGGGCTGGCCGCCAGGGCGCTGGACGGATCGGATGAAGACGTCTCATCGTCCACCGACGTCCAGCACGAGGCGCTGGTCACGTTGTTGACCGACGCGTTGTCAGCGCGCAGCCTTCGGCCCGGACCGGTTTCACTGGATACCGCCCCGATGAGCCCAGCCCAACCTCGGTGACGCGTTCGCTCACGCCGACCGCGCCCACGAGCGCCAACTGCGCTAACCCCAGGGTTTCGAGTCGAGCGTAGGTACTTGGGGGTCGGGGCCTGGTACCTGCGGAGGAGGTGCCGGCCACGGCGGCGCCCTTACCGTGGCCGTTGTGACCACCATGATCAAACCAGCCACCGCCGTTGCGCAGCAGCGGCCACGCTCCGTCCCTACCATCGTCGTGGCCCTGATGGCCGGTGTGGTTCTCGGCGCGCTCGACTTCCTGGCCCAGCGCACCCTGCCCTACCCGTGGGCCAACCTGGCCAACTCCAGCGCGGTCTGGGCCGTCGCCGCCTTCGCCATCGGCGCCTGGGTGCGCACCAACGCGAGGGCGTCGGCCACGGCGGCCATAGTCATGCTCATCGTCGCCGTGGAGAGCTATTACGCCACCGCCGCGCTGGCCCAAGGCGACAGCTGGACCAACCTCTCTTCACCGACGGCGATCCTCTGGCTGCTGTTCGCTGCCCTCGCCGGACTGGTATTCGGCGTGGCCGGGTCTTGGCGGCACAGCAGCCGCCCCTGGTGCCGGGTCGTCGGCGCCGCCGTGCCCGTGTCGGTACTGCTCGCCGAAGCGGCCCTGCACCTACGTAACGGCGCAAGCACCGCCACCGGCCTCATCGAAATAGCGCTCGCCGTCGCGCTCCTGGGTGCGCTCGCCCGTCGACCGTGGCCGGCGGCACAGATCGCCCTGGCCTGCCTGCCCATCACGTTCGCCGGCTTCCTCGCCCTCACCGCGTCGGGCTTCCACGGACTCGGCGGCTGAGGGCATTTTTCTCGAAGACCCGCCTAGAAAGGCCCAACCTGTCGCCGTTCGCTCCTCCCAGCCGCCAGGTAGCGTCGGTTCAATGTCCCCCGCGAAGCGCCACCTGCAGTGAAACCCGCATCGCCGACCATCCCTGAGGAAGAAGTAGAGGAAGCATTCGACCGCTTGGTGAGTGAGGGTGAAGTACGTCTGGCCCGACCCAGCCTGGCACTGGTATCGACTGGGCTCTTGGGTGGTATCGACATCGGCACCGGCGTATTCGCCTACCTGCTGGTCGAGAACCGCACGCACAACCCGCTACTGGCCGGAATTGCTTTCTCCATCGGATTCGTGGCTCTGCTGCTGGCCCACAGTGAGCTGTTCACGGAGAACTTCCTTGTCCCGGTGACCACCGTCGTCGCCGGGAAAGCGGGGCCGATGTCGTTGGTCCGGCTCTGGGCGATCACGCTCGCCGCCAACCTGGCCGGGGGTTGGGTCATGGTGTGGTTGATCGTCACCGCTCGGCCCGATCTGAAAACCACCGCCGTCGAAGCCGGAACTCATTACGCCCATCTCGGTATCTCGATGCGTTCGCTCGCGTTGGCCATCCTGGCGGGGGCGGTGATCACCTTGATGACCCGCATGCAACACGCCACGGAGAACCTGGGCGTGCAGATCGTTCCGGCCGTGCTGTTCGGGGCGTTGCTGTCCGGCGGCCAGCTCTTCCACTGCGTGTTGGACTCCCTGCTGATGTTCGCGGCGTTGATCTCGGGCGCCCCCTTCGGCTACGGGGACTGGCTCGGTGCGCTCGGGTGGTCCGCGCTGGGCAATGTGCTCGGCGGGCTCCTCCTCGTCACCGCGGTGCGATTGCTCCGGGTGCCGCACCGCGTGGCCGAGGCCCGCAGCGAGGCCTGACCCACGTCTACCCGAGTTGTCGACCTCCGGCGGCCCCGGACGCGTCCGCTTGCGCCAGCGTTCGCCGGCGTCCTGGCATGCTTGGGCTTTGCCGATGTCCTTTCGGCCTGCCGGGGTGACCGACCAAGGAGCGCTTCAGGGTGGTGCAGGTGAGCGCGTCCGGCGTCGAAGTCCTCCAGTCGCAGAGCCTGGTGGAGCTGCTGGTCACCCGCCTGCGTGAGGACATCCTCTCCGGGGCCCTCGAGCCCGGGGCGCGGCTGGTCGAGGAGCAGCTGACGAAGCGGTTCGGGATGAGCCGGGCACCGCTGCGTGAGGCGCTGCGTCTGCTGGCCGAGCAGGGTCTGGTCGAGCATCTGCCTCGCCGGGGCGTGCGGGTGACGACCTACTCCGACCGCGATTTCGACGAGCTGTTCGCGGTGCGCGACAACCTCGAGCACTTCGCGGCCGACCTGTTCGCCCAGCGTCCGCGGGGTGAACTCGACGTCGGCCCGCTGACCGCGGCACTGGACCGCCTGGACACCGCCGCGAACGACGGCGACCGGTTGGCGGCCAGCAACGCCCACCGCGCGTTCCATCTGGCCGCCGTCGCCCTGGCCGACAATCGCCAGCTTCTCCTTACCTACGAGCCGGTGATCGTCAAGCTCCAGCTGTACATGGCAGCCAACCTGCGCCGCGAGGCCGACACCGCATCACCCATCGAGGGCGTGCGTCGCCACCGCCGGCTGTACAGCGCCCTGGTCAGCGGCGACACCGCCCGCATCGACGCCGAGCTGAAGCGCCACGGTTCCCGCCGCTACTTCCACTGATCGACGGGCGCGTCGCTGTCCGAAGCGCCGGGATCGCTGAGGTTTGGGCGGATGCGTCACACGTACTTCATCTGCTGATCACTAGCGCTGAAACCAAACGGTCGACAATCGACACTATCAATTTCACTGAGTGCGCCGGGGTCCCAGATGACAGCTATCGCAAGAGTCCATATCGACCGCACCACCACCACACCAACGTCACGATGGGTGGTCGGTCCCGTGGCCGCCACTCCCTACGCCTGGCCGTTCGACGGTTCGGTTGACACCGCGCACCTGGCCGTGATCTGCATCGACTGGCAGGTCGACTTCTGCGGGCCGGGCGGCTACGTCGACCGGATGGGCTACGACATCGGGCTCACCCGCGCCGGGTTGCCCGCCACCGCCCGGCTGCTCGCCCACGCCCGGGCGACCGGCATGACCGTGATCCACACCCGAGAGGGGCACGCGGCCGACCTGGGCGACCTACCGGCCAACAAACGCTGGCGCTCGGCCCAGATCGGGGCCGAGATCGGTGCGTCCGGCCCGTGCGGACGCATCCTCGTGCGGGGAGAGCCCGGCTGGCAGATCGTGCCCGAGGTCGCGCCCGTGCCCGGCGAGTTCGTCATCGACAAGCCGGGTAAGGGGGCTTTCTACGCCACGAACCTCGACCTTCTCCTGCGTACGAACCAGATCACGCACATCGTGCTGACGGGGATCACCACGGACGTGTGTGTGCACACCACGATGCGCGAAGCCAACGACCGCGGTTACGAATGCCTGATCCTGGCCGACTGCACCGGCGCCACCGATGCGGCCAACCATTCCGCCGCACTGCGCATGGTCACCATGCAGGGCGGCGTCTTCGGCGCCGTCGGCACTTCTGACGACGTCATCGCCGCCACCCGACAACTGGAGGAATCATGAGCGAGCTCGTCACGGTCGAAGCCGAACCCGCTTCGTTCCGCTTCGATCCCGCGCGTACCGCGCTCGTGCTCATCGACATGCAGCGAGACTTCGTCGAACCCGGCGGGTTCGGCGAGACGCTCGGCAACGACGTGTCCACGCTGCAGGCGGTGATCCCGCCGTTGCGCAGGGTGCTCGACGATGCCCGCGCCCGTGGGCTGATGGTGATCCACACCCGGGAGGGGCACCTGCCCGACCTGTCCGACTGCCCGCCGGCGAAGCTCAGCCGGGGCGCGCCGTCCTTGCGTATCGGCGATCCCGGTCCGCGTGGGCGCATCCTCGTGCGGGGAGAGTTCGGCCACGACATCGTCGACGATCTCGCCCCGGTAGCGGGGGAGCTCGTGGTCGACAAGCCCGGCAAGGGCTCGTTCTACTCGACCGGACTGCACGACCACCTCAAGGCGCACGGGATCACCTCGCTGGTCGTCACCGGCGTCACCACCGAGGTGTGCGTGCACACCACCGTTCGCGAGGCCAACGACCGCGGTTATGAGTGCCTGGTGTTGTCCGACTGCGTCGGTTCCTACTTCCCGGAGTTTCAACGCGTCGCGCTGGCGATGATCAGTGCGCAGGGCGGGATCTTCGGTTGGGTCGCGCCGTCGTCTGCCTACCTGGCGGCCCTTCCCGCGCCGGCCGCCCATCCGTCCTTCTCCTTATCAGAATCGTAGGAGTCACCATGTCCCTCATCAACCGCACCGCCAACAAACCCGCACCCGCCGTGCGCCTGCCGTGGTGGACCAACGGCGACACCAACGCCTCGTTCGGCCTCGGCTTCAACGTGCTGGTCAACGTGCTCGTGCTCAGCTCACTGAGCATCGCCGTGATCGGCATCTCCGCCAAAGACGTCTACGGCACGATCCTGCCTGCGCTCGGGGTGGAATTGCTGATCGGCAACGTCTACTACACCTACCTCGCTCGTCGGCTGTCCCAGCGCGAGGGCCGCGACACCGTCACTGCTATGCCCTACGGCCCGAGCGTCCCGCACATGTTCATCGTCACGTTCCTGATCATGTTGCCGATCTACCTCAAGACCAAGGACCCGATCAAGGCGTGGGAGACCGGGCTGGCGTGGGCGTTCATCATCGGGGTCATCGTGCTCATCGGGGCGTTCGTCGGCCCGTACGTGCGTCGCTTCACCCCCCGGGCCGCGATGCTCGGCACCCTGGCCGGCATCTCGCTGACGTTCATCTCGATGCGCCCGGCCGCGCAGATGTGGGCCACCCCGTGGATCGCGCTGCCGGTGCTGGTGATCATCATGGTCGGGTTCTTCGCCAACGTGCGGTTGCCGTTCGGGCTTCCGGTTGGGCTGGTCGCGCTGCTGGTCGGCACGGCGATCGGTTGGGCCGGCGGCTACATGTCCGCCCCCGACGTAAGCGACGCGGCCAAGAACATCGCCCTGGGTCTGCCGACCCTTAACCTCGATTTGCTCGGACACGGTCTGAGCAGCGTCGGTCCCCTTCTGGCGACGGCAATTCCGCTGGGTATCTACAACTTCACCGAGGGCATGTCCAACGTGGAGAGCGCCGCGGCGGCCGGTGACAACTACAACCTGCGCAGCGTGCTGCTCGCCGACGGGGTGGGCGCGATCGTGGGTTCCGCGTTGGGCTCACCGTTCCCGCCCGCCGTGTACATCGGCCACCCGGGCTGGAAGGCGGCCGGCGGCCGGACGAGCTACTCCCTGGCCAGCGGCGTCGTCATCGCGCTGTTGTGCTTCTTCGGCCTGTTCGGGCTGATCAACACCCTGTTGCCCACGCCCGCTATCGTGCCGATCCTGCTCTACATCGGCCTGCTCATCGGCGCCCAGGCGTTCCGGGCCGTGCCGCGGGCGCACTACGTGGCCGTGGTCATCGCCGTCATCCCGAACATCGCGTCCTGGGCCCAGGGTCAGATCGACAACGCCCTCGGCGCCGCGGGCACGTCGGCGGCCAAGGTCGGCGAGACCGCGCTGGAGAACAACAGCGTCATGTATCACGGCCTGCTGATCCTCGGCTCCGGGGCGGTGCTGGTCGGCATGCTCCTGGGTGCGGTGACCGCCTTCATCGTCGACCGCAACTTCGTGTTCGCCGGCATCTATCTGACCCTCAGCGCCGCGCTGAGCTTCGTCGGCATCGTGAACGCGCCCACGGTGACGTGGAACGCCAATCAGGACATGACCCTCGGCTACCTCTTCGCGGCCGCGTTGTGCTTCCTGTTCATCCTCCTGAAGGTGCCCAGGCGCGAGAAGGAGGCGGACGAACTCGCGCTCGACGCCGAGGAAGGCGTGACCCCGCCACCGGGGGCGGACATCATTGCGGTCCCCGCCGAGTCCGCACCGGCTACGGCGTCCGCCGGCATCTCGGCGTGACGGCACGCACGGTCGTCGGCGTCGAGGCGGAGTTACGGGCCTGCTTCGACGCCTACGAAGCCGCTCTCGTCGCCAACGATGTAGCGGCCATGAACGGCTGGTTCATCGACGATCCCCGCACCGTGCGGTTCGGCGTCGTCGAGGAGCAGTGGGGGGGCGACGCGGTACGGGCGTGGCGGGCAAGCGCCGTGCCCGTGCCCGCGGGCCGGACCCTGGCCGCCACTGACGTCGTGGTGTGGACGCCGGAGCTGGCGGTGGTCACCACGCTGTTCCGGTATCCCGGGTCGACCCAACTCGGTCGGCAGAGCCAGACCTGGCTGCGCACCGACGCCGGCTGGCGGATCGTGCACGCCCACGTGTCGCACCGGGAGGGATCGGCTGGATGACGGCCACGTCGACGCGTATGCCCGATGTCGTTGCGGCCGCTCACGCGGCGCGAGCACTGGAAAACCCTGCGTTCATAAGCCTCTTCGACGTTGACGCCACGGCGGCCGCGCTCGACGCCGCTCCGGACGGGCCGCTGCACGGCGTCCCGTTCGCGGTCAAGGACAACATCGACGTGGCCGGCCTGGCCACCACCGCGGGCTACCCGGGGTTCACCGCGCCGGCCCGGTCGTCGGCGCAGGCCGTGCGCCGGTTGGTGGCCGCCGGTGCCGTCCCGATCGGCAAGACCAACATGGATCAATTCGCCACCGGGCTGGTCGGCACACGATCACCCTATGGAACCTGCCATTGCGTCGATTCCGCGGATCACGTCAGTGGCGGTAGCAGCTCGGGCAGCGCGATCGCCGTGGCCACCGGCGTCGTGCCGTTCGCGCTGGCTACCGACACGGCCGGGAGCGGGCGGGTGCCCGCGGCCTTCAACGGCATCGTCGGCGTCAAGCCCAGCCGTGGGCTCGTCAGCACCCGCGGGGTGTTCCCGGCCTGTCCCTCGCTGGACTGTGTGTCGATCCTCAGCCCCACGGTCACGCTCGGGCGCGCCGTGCTCGACGTGATCGCCGGGTTCGACCCGCTCGATCCGTGGTCGCGAAACCCGCCCACCCCGCTCCCGGCCGGGATCGCGCGGACGATGCGGGTCGTGGGTGTGCCGGTCGGGCCGCTGGAGCTGGACGAGCTTCATCGCGACGCGTGGCTGGCCGCGCTCGAGCACGTGCGCGGGACCGTGCGGCTGGTACCGGTGGACATCGAACCGTTGCTGGCCGCGGCACGACTGCTCTACGGCGGGCCGTTCGCGGCCGAGCGCTTCGCCGCGTTCGGACGATTCCTGCAACCCGATGGACCTGACGAATCCGACGACCCGGGCCTCGATCCGGTCGTTCGGAAGATCGTCCTGGCGGCGGGGAAGGCCAACGCCGCCGATCTGTTCGCCGCCACGCACCGGCTGCGCGAGTTGACCCGCCAGAGCGAAATCCGTTTCGCCGGCGTCGATGCGCTGATGCTGCCGGTGACCCCGGGGCATCCGCGGATCCGCGAGGTGTTGGCGGATCCGATCGGCACCAACGCCCGGTTGGGGACCTACACCAACATGGTCAACCTGCTCGACCTGTGCGCCGTGGCGTTGCCCATGGGCCGCCGGGCGGACGGGCTCCCGTTCGGCGTGCAATTGCTTGCCCCGGCGTTCGCCGACGCGGCCTTGCTCGACCTGGCCGCGCGTGTGCTCGGCGAGGGCTCCCAACCCACGACAAGCGTCACTACCGGCGCGCCCGTCGCGCCCGGGCGGAGCCTGCTCGCCGTGTGCGGCGCGCACCTGTCCGGCCAACCGTTGAACCCGGTTCTGCGCGAAGCCGGCGGGCACCTGCAGGCCCGGGCGCAGACCGCTGGCGGCTACCGCATGGTGCTCCTCGACGGCCACCTGCCTCGTCCCGGCCTGATCGACGACGGCACCGGTCCGGACGGCGGCCTCGAGCTCGAACTCTGGGACGTGCCGCTGGACCTGGTGCGCAGTTTGCAGATCGATGTGGAGGCCCCGCTGCAGATCAGTTCGGTGCGACTCGCCGACGGTTCCAGTGTGCCGGGTTTCCTCGCCGGCCCCGCGGCCGACGGCGCCGACATCAGTCGCTTCGGCGGTTGGCGTGCCTATCTCGACGCCGTGGGGGCGCCCTGACGCCCCAGCGGGTGGCCGCCTCGGTTGCGAGGCGGCCACCGGTCCGCTACGCCCGACGTTCGTAGCTACGCCCGACGTTGGTAGCTACGCCCGACGTTGGTAGCTACGCCCGACGTTGGTAGCTACGGGCGCATTGGTGCTCTGGGGACCGTCGCGCCGGTCCCGGCCGTCACCCTCTTCTACCCGTCCGAAACGGCCACCCACGGCGTCTTCGCGTCCAGGATCGTCGAACGCACCAGCGTCGGTGGGCCGCAGAACAGGGTCCGCATGGTGGCCCGGTGGGCGTCGCTGGTTGCGTGTCCGTTCTCGTGCGCTTCCAGGGCCGCGGTGTCGGCGAATGTAGTGAAGACACCGTAGGTGCTCGGCCCCATCTTCAGGGCGAAGAACGTCGTCGTACCGGTCTCCTCGTCGACCCAGGAGCGCGACTGCCTGAGATGTTCCTCCACCTCACTTTCCTTCCCCGGTTGCGCCTCCATAGTTGCCCATACCGCGAGCTGATCCATGTTCCGCTCCTCAATTCGATGAGACCTGTCGGTGATGACAACTGCGCCCGTGCCGGTCACGCGGTCAGCCTGAACGGCGTCAATGCGATCGTCATCTGACTGACCTCACCGACAAGACGATCGATCCGCGCCAGAATCTCCGTGTTCGTCACTTCGTATCCTGACTCGGTGTGGGAGTAGTCGCCGTCCCCCGTACACACCTGACTTGCCGTCGTCACCGCGTTGAGCCCCCGCGCCACAATCCTGAGGTGATCGACCGCCTGCAGGCTGCGGTTGCCTCCATGACTCGCCAGCCCGACCACCTTGTTGGCGAACTGGCCGATCGCGAGGTGGTCGAGAATGGTCTTGAGGTGGGACGAATAGGAGTTGTGGTAGAGCGGTGACACCCACACGAACGCGTCGCTGGAATGAGCGAGTTGCGCGAGCTCGCGGATATCGGCCCGCTCGTGGTCGAGCGGGTTGCGGTGGAAGCGCGGATCCGCCGGCGGACAAGAAACCCGGTCCAGCATCACCGCCTCGAAAGGATCCCGGAACCGCGCCTGGATCGCGTGCGCGAGAGCCAACGAGTGCGACGGATTCCTTATGCTTCCTGGTACGACCAGGACCCGGAGTCGGTCGGCACTCATGTTCTTGTCACCGTGCGCGGCTTCGGCCGAGGACGTTCGGGTCAGCCGCACCGTTTGGCCGCGGGCACCCAGGTGTCGGCATTGGCTTTGGTGTACGTCTTGAAAGCCATGACCACAGGCGCGGCGGTCTTGCCCGAAACGATCTGCGAGAGCAGGACAGCGGCCTGGAGGCCATTCTGATATCCGTCCTGATCGAAGATTCCCGTGATGACTCCGCCCTTGAGACCCTGAATGTCTCCCGCACTCGCGCCGACGCCATAGATGGCCAGTTTCCGGCCCGCTTCGCTCGCCGCTTGCCCGACCCCGAGGGCGAGGTCACCGTCGAAGGAGTAGAAGGCGTTCGCCTCGGGATGTGCCGTCAGCAGGGCACCGCCGGAGGTTTGACCCTCGGAGACCCCGTCCGGCTTGGTCCCGGCCGGCGCAGTACCGACGACGGTGATGTGATTTGCGGCGGCGGCGGCCAAGAATCCCTGGTAGCGACCGAGCAGAACAGGGTTCGGGAAGGCCGGCTTGAAGACCAGAGCCTTAGCTCCCGCGGGGAACTGCTTACCGATGGCCTCCGCGGCGGCCTTGCCGATCGCGGCGGGATCCTCACCGACATTCGATACCGCGGTGGACTTCGTATTGTCGATCTCCACCGTCGCGATCTTCGCCGCCTTCGCGCGCTGAACCGGGGCGTTGAGCGCTTTCGTGTCAAGGGCCAGGAAAGCCACGCCGTCGACGCGCTGGGTGATGAGGGAGTCGAAGTCTGAAATCTGCTTGTTCACCTGCAGGGCCGCATCGGTCGCGATGACCGATCCGCCATTCTTCTTCACGTAGCACTCCATGCCGGCCTGAAAATTGAGGGCCGATCCGCTGGAGATCGGTGAGATCCAACCGATCTTCAACGCTGGCCCCTTCGGTACGGCCCCATCCAACCCGCCCGCGGCGGCCGAGGACGCGGGCAGCGAGGCGGTGCTCTCGGCCGCGGTCGGAGATACCGACGTGGCGCCCGACTTGGGCTTGTCGGACGTCGAGGCGCTACTGCACGCGCAGGCCGCGAGCAGCGTGGTGGCCATGATTACCGCCATTGTGTTGCGAGACCGCATTAGTTCTCCCCTTTGAGGTTGGTTTGGAGCGAATTTGGCCGTCCGTCGAGGGCCATGGCCATGCCGATCTTCGAACTGGGCGCGTCACCGCAGAACTCGCCGCTGACTTCGCCCTCCCGCAGCACCAATATTCGGTCGCAGATCATCTGCAGCTCCTGCAGCTCCGAGGACACGATGAGTAGCGCGGTGCCGGCGTGGCGTAGGGCATCTATGTGTTCATAAATTTCCTGCTTGGCCCCCACGTCGATGCCGCGCGTGGGTTCGTCCAACAGCAGCACCCTGGGCACGTCGTGCAACCAGCGACTGAGGACCACCTTCTGCTGATTACCACCCGACAAACCCGAAACGGCCATCCGCGGCGAAGACGCTCGCAGCGACATCCGGTCGCGCAGAAGCGCCCACAGGGACCGGTCGGTTCGCGGACTCACCAGAGCGCTCAGCCGGCTACGGCCCGAGCGCACCATCGACGCGTTCAGGGTGATGTCGTGGGTCAGGGCGAGACCCTCACTGTGCCGGTCCTCCGGAACGAAACCGATACCCGCCGAGATGGCCGCGCGCGGGCTGCCCGCCTTGATCGTCGCCGTGTCGACGGCGACATTCCCCGTGCGGCGGTGCAGCCCGAACATCGCACGCAGCAAGGTGGTCCGCCCACTACCGACCAGCCCGGCTATGCCGACGATCTCCCGGGAGCGGATCTCGAGGTTCAGGGGTGCCGCATCGGGGCGGACCCGCATATCGCGGACGCTCAAGCGCACGGCACCGAAACGCCCGTCACCCGGCCTGCGGGCCTGGGAGACATCGCGACCCACCATGTGGGTCACCAGGTCGTCGAGACTGGTGGCGGACTTGGGCAGTGTGCTGATCAAGCAGCCGTCGCGGAGCACGGTGATGCTGTCGCAGATGTGCATCACTTCGTCGAGTCGATGGGAGACGAAAATTGTCGCCGCACCGGCCGTCCGACGTTGCTCGATGATCCGGAAAATGATCTCGACCTGATCGCCGGTCAGTGAAGCCGTGGTCTCGTCGAACGCGATGACGTCTGCGTCCTGGGCCAGCACTCGTCCGACCTCCAACAGGTGCTGTTCGGACACACTGAGCCTGGCGGCTTGGGTTGCCGCCAGCAGCGGTAGGCCATTGCGATCAAGGACAGCCTGGGCGCGACGCTCCAGGTCGTGGCGGTGGACGATACCGAAGCGGGTCGGGAGTCGGCCGGCAAATAAATTCTCGGCGACCGTCATGTTCAGACATATCTTGGGGTGCTGGAAGACAACCCCAACCCCAGCCGCATTTCGCGCCGCTACGTCCTTGTTGGTCAGCTGCCGGCCACCGACGAATATGTCGCCGTCGTCGGCGGCCACCGCTCCGGCCAGGATACCGATCGTCGTGCTCTTGCCGGAGCCGTTTTCACCAACTAGTCCGCGTACTTCGCCGGAGTTCACCGTGAAGGAAACGCCGTCTAGGGCGCGGACGGCGCCATAGGACTTGGTGAGGTTACGGATGGCAAGCGTCGTCATGAACTGGACCGCCGCAGTCGGTCGAGGCTGACCGCCGCAATAAGCACGACACCGGTTACCAACCCTTGCCAGAAGGTCGCCACCTGCAACAGGTTCAGACCGTTCTGCAGCACCGCGATGAAGGCGACGCCGAAAACAGTGCCAACCAGCGTCGAGCGGCCACCGACGAACGAGCTGCCCCCGAGCAGCACGGCGGCAAGCACCGGCAGTTCCATGCCGCTCCCGACGGTCGGCGATGCGCTGAACGTGCGACCGGCCATCAGTACGCCGGCCAACCCGATGAGTGCGCCGTTGATGCCGAATACGATGAGACGCACCCGAGTGACGTGGATTCCCGCCAGGCGCGCCGCCTCCTCGTTGCCGCCGACCGTGTCTATCGCGCGGCCCAAGGTGGTGAACCGCATCACCAGCCCGAGCAACAGCACCGCCGCGCCAGCAATGAGAATGGACGTGGGCACACCGATCACGGTGGAATTGCCCAGGTTCTCCACCAACGACTCGCCGGGCTTGCCCGTCAGGGAAATGGACAGACCGTCAGTCGGCAACTGGGCCAGCGACAGAAAGGCGGACATAGTCCCCAGGGTGACGACGAAGAAATTCAACTTCACTTTGGCGATGAGCAGTCCGTTGGTGACCGTCGTCGCCACCGCGGCAAACGCGGCCGTCGCCAAGACGGACAGCACGGGCGGCAGTGCGAGGTTCATGAAGCCGGCGAGCGCCATGGTCGACAGAGACAGCAGAGCACCGATGGAAAGATCGATGACCCCGGTAGCCATGATGAGAGTTGTGCCTGCGGCCAACAGCAAGGTGACCGCAGAGCCGCGGGCGATATTGTTCTCGATGTTGCCCGCGGTGAGGAACAGGCCAGTTCGGCTGGCGAAGAAGACGACCATCACCACCAGGGCAACTGCGACACCCGACCAAGGTGGGGCGGCTACGATCGCGGCGCGAACCCGCCGCCACCCCGTTTCCGGTCCCGGGTTGTCCCGCGGCCCGGGATGGGCATTGCTCGAGGGTGCCGGTGGGTCGGCCGGCGGCGAACTTGCCGACCCGCGGACCAGGCCCAGAGTTGGCGACAATCTATCGTTCGGCATCCGCGCTACGCCTCCATCCGGTCAACTGTTGCGGTACCGCGCTTAAGCAGCCTGACCGGGCGGTCGGCGACATCGTTTCCGTTACTACTCATAGGTGAGGTCGAGATCGTTCTGGAAATCGTTCTCGCGCCACTGCTTGCAGATTTCGACGTACTCGAACGGGCCGCCACCGTAAACAGACCCGAGGAGAGCGAGGTGGTCACCGGGGGGACATTCAGCGATGATCTTCGACCGGTCGACGGCCTTGGTCGCCAACGTCTGAGCCCACCGCTCCTCGGCGTCCGAACGCACTTCCATCGTCTTGACGCCTGCCTGCTGATACCCCTGAATCAGCGCCGCGACGTGAGTGGCCTGCTCGTCCAGGATGTGCGTGAAGTTGATCGTGAGTGATGCCTGGGCGATGCCGCCGATGATGAACAGGTTCGGAAAGCCACTCATGTAGACGCCGTGCAATGATCGGGTGCCGCCGGCCCACTTATCGGACAGGGTGGTCCCGCCGCGGCCGACCACCTCGAAACGCCCGGCATTGGCCGTGGCCACGCCGCTGGCAAATCCGGTCGCGTAGATGATGCAGTCCACTTGGTATTCGCGATTGTCGAACACAACGCCGGTCTCGGTGATCCGGTCCACCCCGGCGCCCTGGGTGTCAACCAGCGTCACATCGGGATTGTTGAACGTGTGCAGGTAGACATCGCTGAATTGCGGACGTTTGCAACCCAGGTTGTAGTAGGGCTTCAGCGATTCGGCCACCTGCGGCTCATTGACGATGCTGCTTACCCGAGCACGAACTTCTTCCATCTTCGCGTAGTTGGCCAACTGCATCCGTTGCGCCGGCGCCATTCCCGAATCGGGTTCCGGCGGGCCCTCCGGACCGTCAGTTCGAGGTTTTGTCACCCGGCGGTAAAGCGCGGTGATGCGATCGGCGACGAGGTCCTCGGCCTGCGGGATGCCGACGATGATCGACGTGAAGTTTTCCGCCCGGCGCTTTTGCCAACCGGGTTCCTGGTTCTTGAACCATTCGATGTCCGTGGGTCGGTTGTTCCGGGCGTCCACGATGGACGGGGTCCGTTGGAAAACGGTCAGGTGCTCGGCCGAATCGGCGATCAAGGGAATGCACTGAATGGCTGACGCCGCCGTGCCGATTATTGCCACCTTCTTGTCCTGTAGACCCGTCATCCCACCCTCGGCGTTCCCGCCGGTATATGAATAGTCCCATCTGCTGGTATGGAATGAATGGCCGGTGAAGGTCTCGATCCCCGGGATTGCGGGAAGCCTGGGACGATCGAGCCCCCCACTCCCCAAGCACACGAAGCGGGCTTTGATGGCGTCGTCACGATCTGTCCGGACCGTCCATCTGGATTCGTTCTCGTCCCAACTGATGCTTGTGACCTGGGTCTGAAAGCAGCTGTTGGAATAGAGGTCGAATCGCCTCGCGATCGCTCGGCAGTGGTCCAGGATCTCACCACCTGCGGAGTACTTCTCGCTCGGTACGGTTCCGATCTCCTCCAGCAGCGGCAGGTAGATGTAGGAATCGACATCGCACCGAATCCCCGGATATCTGTTCCAGTACCACACGCCGCCGACGTCTCCGGCTTTCTCGATGATGCGGACATCCCGTACTCCGGCCTCGATCAACCGAGCGGCGGTGACGAGCCCGGTGAAGCCGCCGCCGACGACGACGACATCGACCTCATCGGTCAGCGGATCGCGGCTGAAACCCGGTTCGACGTATGGGTCCTGCGCGAAACGATCGAACGAGCCGCTGGGGTCGATGTACTGCTGAACCCCATTGGCGCGCACCCGCTTGTCGCGCTCTTCCCGGTACTTCTGTTGCAGCGCGTCGGGATCGAATCCGAGATCGGGCGCCGCTACCATCCTCGGCTCTGTCATATGCGCTCCTGTCCTGTTGCGCGGCCGGGCGGCCGCGTCGTGCTGGAACATCAAGAAACGTCGTGTGGTGGTCGTCGTTTCCGGTCGTGCCGGCGCCGACAACCGTCAAAAGTTAGCTTTGCCCAACCCACCCCAACCCGGCTCGGTGACGGGCGGGCCGGGATTGCCGCAGATCGGGCCGTGTTAATGCAGGTCGTGACGGTGGTGATTAGGCAAGCGGTGTTAGGCAAGCGGTATTAGGCAAGCGGTGTTAGGCAAGGCAGTGGCACGGCAGGTTTGCAAATGAGCTCATATTGCAAGCTTTATCGGACCCATGTCGGACCCGTGAAGTGACATCGGCTTATAGGGAGTTCGACCGACCGAGGGCCGGTGTTTTCTAGTGGCCCGAGCCGTCGGAAGGTGGTTCGGGACCGTGGTTCGCTACGTCGGCGAACTCAAGATCGACTTTTCTTGCGGCACCAATCGGCGCCGCTGCGGCGGAATTGGAAAACTCGTCACTGCCGTCGAACTGATCTCGGCAGTAGGTTGGTGCCAGCTGTTTTGGCGGTGCTCATGGCGTTGGTGCTCATGGCGGCGGTGCTCATGGCGACACTCCTAGCCTCGGTGGACGCTGGCATCATCAAGTCTCAAGCGTTATCATGCTTAGGTGCCTAAAGGTAGGCGCCTAAGCATCGGGAGTCAAGAGCGCTTTGACTATGAATTTCGAGCAGGCGGACACCCTGAATGAAGCTATCCACGCCGTCGGCGTTCGACATCGGGCCCTGGCCATCGCCGCCCTCGCTCCGTTCGGCATCCACCCCGGCCACAAGCTTGTGCTGTTCGAACTGCACGAGGGCGGTCCGTGCACCCAGGCACAGTTGGCTGCGGCCACCGGTTTCGAGCCGCCGACGATCACGCTGAGCGTCAGGCAACTCGAGAATGCCGGGCTCGTGGTCCGGCGACCGGCACCAAACGACCGGCGGGCCACCATGGTCGAGCTGAGCGACAAGGGCGGGGCGCTGATCATCCAGTTGAAGGTTGCGTGGCGGGAGCTCGCGGTACGGTCGGTCGCCGGCCTCACCTCGACCCCGTTGGATCAGCTCACGGACGCGCTTGCAGACCTCGTCGCCAGTCTGGTCGCCGCCCACGACTCGGCCCCCGCTCAGCGAGCACCAGCGCTGCCCCGCAGCATCGCGCGTCGTCGCACCGCCAAAGGATCCCCCGCCGGGCCCGAGACGTCCAAGCTGCAGCACAACCGATAGGCGCGTCCCCTCGTCCCGGCTCGCAACGCCGCTGTTGCCCGCCACCGCCCGCCTTGTCACCCACGCCCGGGCGACCGGCATGACCGTGAGTCACACCCGAGGGGCCACGCGCTGGCCGACCCGCGACGGACACCACGGCAAAGTCCGCCCCTTTGGTGTTTGGCGGGTTTATCTGGTGCTCCGGTGGGCCCACTATCAGCGGTCGGGCCATCCTGAGGCTCCGACTTGCCCAGATTGAACCGAGTTTCTTTTCCGGGCCCCGTGCCGCAGACTTGATCAACACTAGACGCCGACTTCCGGCCGCGGATGACACCTGACTCGTCGCCGGTCCGGTCTCGGTGCTACCGGAAAGTGGGCGCCATGAGCGCGCGCGCAGGGCCTCGCACGCTGACCGAGCTGGTGACCGAGGTCGCCACCTCGCTGATGACCGTCAGTCCGTCGACCCTGGGTGACACCTGCGAACTGGTCTTGCAACGGCTGATCACCTACTTCGACGTCGACGTCAGTTACGTCCGCCGCAACGACCACGAGCTGGGAGCGACGATCCTGCTGGCCGAGTGGCCGCGGCGGACCGACGTGCCGGATCCGGACCCGCTGGGCGTGGTCTACTTCGCCGACGGTGACCCCGTCTTCGCCGCGCTCGAGAACCTGACCGAGGTCCTGGTCGTCCGCCCCACCACCAGGACGGCGAGCTATCAGGAGCGGGTGCATGAAGCGTCCGGCGTGCTCGGGGTTTCCTCAGTGAACGTCCCGATGCTGGGGCGCGACGTGACGACGGGAGTGCTCGGCCTGATCAAGTACGGCGACCGGCGGTGGACGCCGAGCGAGATCACCGCTCTCACCGCCCTCGCCGCGCTGCTGGCCCAGGCGTTGTCGCGCGTAGCGGCCGAATCGCAGTTGCGCTACCTGGCCTATCACGACGAGCTCACCGGCCTGTCCAACCGGCTTGCTCTGCTCGACCAGCTGGGCCAGCGGCTCCAGCCAGGTGAGGCCGGTCCGGTCGCGGTGCTGTTCCTGGACCTCGACCGGCTCAAGGCGATGAACGACTTCCTCGGCCACGCCGCCGGCGACCAATTCCTGCAGGGTGTCTCGCGGCGCCTGCAGGACGCAGCGGGTCCGGATGACTTCGTGGCCCGCTTCGGCGGGGACGAGCTGGTCTTCGTGGTGGGTCCGCCGACCGAGCCCGAGGCGGCGATGGATATCGCCCGCCGGATCCAGCAAGTGGTCACCGCGCCAGTGAGCCTGGGGGACAACGAAGTCTCCAGAACCGTGAGTGTGGGCGTGGCCGTGGGCCGGGCCGGCACGTCGTCGGTCGCGAGTCTGCTGGCTCAGGCGGGGCAGGCGGCGATCGCGGCCAAGGCCGCGGGCGGCAACACGATCGTCGCGTTCACCGAGCAGATGCGCATCGACAACGACGAACGTGCCGACGTGGAACTGCATCTGCGCGACGCCATCGCGCACAACCAGCTCCGGCTGCACTATCAGCCGCAGATCGACCTGATCACGGGGAAACTGATCGGTGCCGAAGCGCTGGTCCGCTGGAATCACCCCACCCGGGGTCTGTTACCTCCGTCGGCCTTCGTCGAAGTCGCCGAGCTGACGAACTTGTCCGGTGAGCTCGGCCGCTGGGTCCTGGACACCGCGTGCGCGCAACTCGAACTGTGGCAACGCGAGTACGACATGACCGGTTTCAGTCTGGGCGTCAACGTCAGCGCGGCCCAGCTCATCACGGTCGACCTGGCCGATGACGTGGCCGCGACGCTGCAGCGCAATTCCGTCGACGCCCGAAACCTCACCGTGGAGATCACCGAGACCGCCGTCGTCGCCGACATCGGCCGCGCCCGGGAGACCCTGCTCGCGCTGACCGCTCTCGGGGTGCACCTGGCCATCGACGACTTCGGCACCGGCTACAGCTCGTTCGCCCAGCTCAAGACCCTGCCGGTCGAGACCCTCAAGATCGACCGCGGCTTCGTGACCAACCTGGCCCAGAACCGCGACGACCAGGCCATCGTCCGCTCGATCATCTCCCTGGCGACATCGTTCGGGCTGCAGACCATGGCCGAGGGCGTCGAGACTCGGGACTCGGTGGACGCACTGATCGAGCTCGGCTGCCACCAGGCCCAGGGCTACCTCATCGGCCGGCCCAAACCGGCGGTCGAGCTGGCCGAGTTCCTGGAGCGTGACCAGCCCCGCCGGGCTCCGCCGCCACCCGAACACTGACGGCGCGCGGCTCATTCGGATGTTGCCGGGCCTGGTTCAGGCCGGGGTCGCCGCGATGGTGGCCGCTGGGTCGGGACGCCAGAGCCACCGGTCGTCGTGGTCCGCGTTGGCGGCCAGTACGGCGTCGAGTGCGGCGCGCGGGTCGCACCCGTACAAGCCCGAACCCCAGCTCTGGTTGGCTTCCAGCACGATCAGCCGGCCGTCCGTGAGACGCGCGATGTCGAGAACGGCCGCCGGGGGGACGTCCACGTCGGCCAGGTCGGCCAGGACGTCTCCGACGTAACGCCCGGCCTCGACGTGGAACGACGCGCGATGGGTGTGCAGCAGCGGGCTCCACGGCCCGTCCTGGACCCGATAAGGGGACACGGTCAGAACGTCACGGCCGCGGGTGAACACCCGGTACTGCGAATCGATGTCCAACCATCCCGTCGTCGCCAGAAGTTGCAGGTGCGGCGGGAGGCCGGCGGCGACAATGACGGCGTCGAACTCGCTGACATCGCGGTAACGACGGGCGGGCAGGTCGCGGCGCTTGGCCTCGGCCAGTTTGATGAACGCCGGGGCGGCAGCCAGCATGGCCCGGGCGCCGGTGGGCGTGACCAGCCGCCACGGTCGTCCGGTGACCTCCGGGCCGAGCGCCCTAAACCATTCGGCGGTCGGCCCGAACAACCGCACGGTCGTTCCGCCGTTCGCAGCCTGCGCCATCAAGCCGCCGGGCGCGCGGAACGCCACCCCGGAACCGGCCGCGTGCGAGACCGACTCCGGGTCAGCGTCGAGATCTATCACCCGCAGCCCGCGCAGTTCGGCGGCGTTACGCAGTCCCTGTCGGTTCGGTCGTTGCGGGCGAACAACGCCAACGCATCGACGGCGGGCAGCGGGGAGCACGGTCATGAGCAGACCGCGGGCGTGAGGATCGCAGTGAGGAACGAGCGAGGACCGGAGCGACGGCGGGCAGCGGGGAGCAAGGTCATGAGCGGACCGCGGGCGTGAGGATCGCAGCGAGGAACGAGCGAGGACCGGAGCGACGGCGGGCTGCGGGGAGCACGGTCACAAGCGCAACTCTGCCCGGCGGCTGTACCCGGATTTCGGCTTGCTGCCCCTGATCGATCAGTCGGGGATGTGGTCGAACTGGTCGGGGTTGGGACCGGTGCGGCCCTTCTCGCCCTGGTCCAACTCGGTGATCGAGGCCATCGCCGAGTCGTCGAGTTCGAACTCGAAGATGTCAATGTTCTCGACGATGCGCGCCGGCGTCGTCGACTTCGGGAAGACGACGTCGCCACGCTGGACGTGCCATCGCAGCACGACCTGGCCGGGGGTCTTGTCGACCTTCTCGGCGATGGCGGTGATCACGTCGTCCTTGAGCACGCCGCCCTGGGCCAGCGGCGACCACGCCTCGGTGACGATGCCGTGGGCCTGGCCGTACGCGCGAACCTCTTCGTTGCCGAAGTAGGGGTGGACCTCGATCTGGTTCACCGCGGGGACCACGGGAGTCTGCTGGGCCAGGGTCTCGAGGTGGGCGACCTGGAAGTTCGACACCCCGATCGAACGGGCCCGACCGTCGCGCTGGAACTCGATCAGCGTCTGCCACGTCGAGACGAAATCGCCGTCGTAGAGGGTCGGCAGCGGCCAGTGGATGAGGAACAGATCGACGTAGTCGGTGCCCAGTGCGGCGAGGGTTCCGTCGAACGCGGTGCGGGCGTCATCAGGACGGTGGAAGCCGTTGTTGAGCTTGCTGGTGATGAAGACATCGCTGCGGCCGAGGCCGGAGGAACTGATCGCGTCGCCGACACCTTTCTCGTTCTGGTACATCTCCGCGGTGTCGATGTGGCGGTAGCCGGCGTTCAACGCCAACCGGACGGCGTCGGCGGTTTCGTCGGGATCGATCTGGAAGACCCCGAATCCGAACTGCGGGATCGAGCGGCCGTCGTTGAGGGTGATTGCGGGCACGTTGGGCATGGCTCCACCATATGCGTGGGGGCGGAAATACCCTGCGCGGGAGATCGGTTGTCGACGCGGACGGGTACGGCCAGACCGGTGTCGTTCCGGGGGAGGTGGTTGATCCGATGCAGGTGCTGGGCTGGGTGCGCGAACACGATCGGGGACTGGTGGCGTTGCGCCGGGCCGGGCGCACGGCCATCGTCATGCCCGCGCTGTTCGCCCTGGGTGACAAGGTGTTCGACAACCCGCAGCTGGCGACGTTCGCCGCCTTCGGATCGTTCGCGATGCTCCTGCTCGTGGACTTCTCCGGCCCCATGCGCGAGCGGTTGCAGAACCAGGTCCTGTTGGCGGGCGTCGGGGTCGTGTTCGTCGTCCTCGGCACCTTGGCCGCACGAACCACCTGGCTGGCCGTGCTCAGCATGACCGTCGTGGGTTTCACGGTCATCTTCGCCGGCGTGGTCAGCTCGGTGCTGGCCGGTGCGACGACGTCGCTGCTGTTGGCGTTCATCCTGCCCGTGTCGCTACCCGCGCCCGCGTCGGCGATTCCGGACCGGCTCGCCGGCTGGGGGCTGGCGTCCGTGGTGGCCGTATTCGCGGTGGCGGTGCTGTGGCCGGCTCCGGCCCGAGACCCGCTGCGTGGACCGGCCGCGGCCGCCTGCCGGGCTCTGGCCGCGCGCCTGCACGCCGACATTGCCTTCGTCCTCAGCGGCCGCGACGAGCTGACCCGCCCGGCCCGGACGGACGCCCTGGCTGAGGCCGACGCCGCCGTGGCCGAGTTGACCCGTATCTTCCTGGCCACCCCGTACCGCCCGACCGGGCTCAGCACGTCAGCCCGCACCGTCGTGCGGCTGGTGGATGAGATCAGATGGCTCCAGGCCATCCTGGCCGAGGATCCGTTGCCCTCGGGCGCGGCCATCAACCGCGGTGTGGGCGATGTCAAGAGTGCGGCGGCGGTCGTGCTCGAACGCGGCGCCGACCTGCTGACCGGATCCACCGCTTCCGGCGTCCCGGCCACCGCTGCTGCTGACGAGCTCACCGGCGCGATGGCCGACCTGCGACAGGCGTTGGACCGGATCGAGCAGGACGCCACGAGCGACCTGCCCGTGCAGCGCGTGACGGTGGACGGCGCCGAATCCGCAACGGGTGATGCGGTCACCCGGGAGTTGGTCACCTCGTTGGATCCGAGTTTCCGGGCCCAGGAGATCAGCTTCGCCGTGTCGCAGATCGCGGCCAACATCGAACTCACCGCGGCGGCGGAACGGCGGACGTGGTGGGAGCGCCTGATCGGTCACCAGCCGGCGGGGGTGACGAGTGCCTGGTCGGCGGCTCAGGAACGGGCCGTGGCCCACGTCGAGCGTCACTCGGTGTGGTTGCACAACAGCCTGCGCGGCGCGATCGGGCTGGGGCTGGCCGTCCTCGTCGCGGACCTTTCCGCGGTGCAGCATTCGTTCTGGGTGGTGCTCGGCGCGCTGTCGGTGTTGCGCTCCAGCGCCCTGAACACCGGGCAGAACGCGCTGCGCGGGCTGCTCGGCACGGTGGCCGGGTTCGTCCTCGGGGCCGCGCTGCTGGCCGTCATCGGCACCAACTCGACCGTGCTGTGGATCCTGCTGGCGCCGGCGATCCTGGTAGCCGGGTTCGCGCCCGCGGCCATCTCGTTCGCCGCCGGTCAGGCCGCGTTCACGCTCACGCTGGTCATCCTGTTCAACATCATCCAGCCGGCCGGATGGCAGGTGGGCCTGCTGCGGGTGGAGGACATCGCCATCGGATGTCTGGTCAGCCTCGTCGTCGGCGTGCTGTTCTGGCCGCGCGGCGCCGGGGCCGCGCTCGGGCGGGCGCTGGCCGAGGCCTATACGGCATCGGCGGGATACCTGGCCGAGGCGGTGGCGTTCGGCATGGACCGCTGCGACGGGGGCACGTCGCGACGACCCGCGCCGACCGCCACCGCCGTCGAGGCCGCGGCCGCGTCGCGTCGACTGGACGACACCTTCCGTACCTACCTGGCCGAACGTGGCTCGAAGCCGATGCCGCTGGCCGAGGTGTCGAGCCTGGTGACCGGAGTGGCGGGGTTGCGCCTCGCCGCCGACGCCGTGCTCGACCTGTGGCGCCGTGACGACGGGACCGCGTCCGGCGACCGCTCGACGGCTCGACGCGAACTGCTGGCGACGACGGAGCACGTGGGGGACTGGTACACCGGCCTGGCCGACAGCCTCACCGGGCGCGGCGACGTACCGGTGCCTCTGGCCCGAGACGAGGCCGCCGATGGGCGCCTCATCGCCGCGGTCCGCAACGACCTGCGAGGAGTGGACGGACACGCCACCGCCACGGCCGTGCGCATGATCTGGACCGGTGACCACGTGGACGCGGCGCGGCGCCTGCAGGGCGGGCTGGTCGGCCCGGCCCGCACCGCCCACGAACGCGCCGCGGCCAACCCGGTCACCGACCTGCGGTGGAGCCACGGCCTGCGCCCGTCGCCCGCCCGTTGATCACAGCGAGCTTGACCGTTTGGTGACGACCGCGCGGGCGTTCGGTGACGACCGTTCGGGCGGTGCTGCTACCGAGCCGGGCCGCTCACGATCAGCGTTCAGGCACCGACCGGGACGTTGCCGGGATCGTCCGGCCCGGGCAGCGGTTCGATCGGAGCCGGCGGGAGGGTCTCGGGTGTGTCCGGCAGCAACTCGCCGGCGTCGTCCGGGACCGGTTCGGTCGGGTCGATCGGCGGGTAGTTGTCCGGGTTGGGACCAGGTTGCACCATGACGTGAGTCTGACACCCATCGGCGTCCACGTCTGCTCGACGGCTGGGCCCAGCGGTTGTTCGACTCTCCGCGGCCTTGGACGCGCCGAAGGTCTGGCAACTCGGGTCAGAACGGGGGCGGCTCGGGATCCGCGGCGGAGTCCTTCACCGGTTCAGTTGGTGGGCCGGCCGGCGGGCTGGTCTGGGACGTTGCGGTGGTGGTGGTTGGCCTGGTTGGTGGTCGGGTGCGGTATTTGCGGCCGCGGTGATCGGTCCAGGTGGTGATGCCGGTGGTGTCGTCGCGGGTGACGGTCC
The DNA here is from genome assembly GCA_964252015.1 of uncultured Jatrophihabitantaceae bacterium. Lineage (GTDB taxonomy): Bacteria > Actinomycetota > Actinomycetes > Mycobacteriales > Jatrophihabitantaceae > CAXSBR01. Next base: position 35,215 of record CAXULW010000044.1, read on the forward strand.
ATTTCGTGCTGTGTTTGAACCGGTGATGCCGACGACACAGCGACATCAGCTTCGCCTGGGTGGTCTCGTCGCCTTCTCGGTACGCCTGCACATGGTCGAGGTCGGTGTGGGCGGCGTTCTTGCGGCAGCCCGGGAATTGGCAGTGGACATCGCGGGCGATGACGGTGCGGGCCATGTCCGCCGGCGGCCGGTACGTCTTCGACCCGGCCTTCAGCACCAGGCCGGTGTCGTCGGTGAGGATGACCCGCCACTGCGCGG
>CAXULW010000045.1:0-34939 GCA_964252015.1 uncultured Jatrophihabitantaceae bacterium
GCCTGGGCCGTGCCCGACGAGCCGGAGACGATGGCGCCGGCGTGGCCCATCGTCTTACCCTCCGGCGCGGTAAACCCGGCGACGTAGCCGACCACCGGCTTGGTCACGTTGGCCTTGATGAAGTCGGCTGCGCGCTCCTCGGCGTCACCGCCGATCTCACCGATCATCACTATGGCCCGGGTGTCCGGGTCATCCTGGAACGCGCGCAGGCAGTCGATGTGGGTCGTGCCGATGATCGGGTCACCGCCGATGCCGACCGCGGTCGAGAAGCCGAGGTCACGCAGCTCGTACATCATCTGGTAGGTCAGCGTGCCCGACTTCGAGACCAGGCCGATCGGTCCGGCCTGGGTGATGTCGGCGGGAATGATGCCTGCGTTGGACTTGCCCGGGCTGATCAGGCCGGGGCAGTTGGGGCCGATGATCCGGGTGGCCGAATCCGCCGCCCGGGCCCAGAAGTAGGCCGAGTCGTGCACGGGCACGCCCTCGGTGATGACGACGCACAGGCCGATCTCGGCCTCCACCGCCTCCAGGACCGCGTCCTTGGTGAACGGCGGCGGCACGAACAGCACGGTGGTGTCGGCCCCGGTCTCGGCGATGGCCTCGGCCACCGTGCCGAAGATGGGCTGCTTCTGATCCCCGAACTCGGCGAACGTGCCGGCCTTGCGGGCGTTGACCCCGCCGACGATCTGGGTGCCGGAGGCGAGCATGCGGGCCGAGTGCTTCATGCCCTCGCCGCCGGTCATGCCCTGGACGATGACCTTGGACTTCTCGTTCAGAAAGATCGACATGGCTCAGGCTCCAGCGTTCGCGAGGTCGGACGGGCCCTGATCAGCGGCCAGTTGGGCGGCGTAGTCGGCGGCGGCGTCCATGGTGTCGACGAGGGTGACGAGCGGGTGTGCCGCCTCGGTGAGGATCCGGCGCCCTTCCAGCACGTTGTTGCCGTCGAGGCGCACGACCAGCGGTTTGGTCGCTTCGTCGCCCAGCAGTTTCAGCGCCCCGACGATGCCGTCGGCCACCGCGTCGCAGGCGGTGATGCCACCGAAGACGTTGACGAAGACCGAGCGCACGGACGGGTCGTTGAGGATGATGTCCAGCCCGTTGGCCATCACCTCCGCTGAGGCGCCGCCGCCGATGTCGAGGAAGTTGGCCGGTTTCACCCCGCCGTACTTCTCCCCGGCGTAGGCCACCACGTCGAGAGTGGACATGACCAGGCCGGCGCCGTTGCCGATGATGCCGACCTCCCCGTCGAGCTTGACGTAGTTGAGGTGTTTCTCGGCCGCGCGTTGCTCGAGCGGGTCGGTGGCCGCGGTGTCGGTCAGGTCGGCGTTGCCGGGCTGGCGGAAGTTGGCGTTGTCGTCCAGGGTCACCTTGCCGTCCAGCGCCAGCACCGCGGTGCCGCCGCCGTCGAGGTTCACCTTGGCCAACGGGTTCACCTCCACCAGGGTGGCGTCGGCGGCGACGAACGTCTGCCACAACGCGGTGACCACCGCGGTGACGTCGTCAGCGATCTCGTCCGGGAAATGGCCGGCGCTGACGATCTCGCGGGCCTTGGCCTCGTCCACCCCGGCGATCGCATCGACCGCGACGCGCCCGAGCGCATCGGGGCGCTCCTCGGCCAGCTGCTCGATCTCCATGCCGCCCTCGTAGGAGGACATGGCCAGGAACGTGCGGTTGGAACGGTCGAGCAGGAACGAGACGTAGTACTCCTCGGCGATGTCACTGGCCGGATCGACGAGCACCCGGTGCACCGTATGACCCTTGATATCCATGCCCAGGATCTGCTCGGCCACCTGCGCGGCGTCGTCGGGCGAGCGGGCCACCTTGACCCCGCCGGCCTTGCCACGACCGCCGACCTTGACCTGGGCCTTGACCACCACCGTGCCGCCGATGCGCTCGGCGACAGCGCGGGCCTCGTCCGGGGTGGAGGCGACCTCACCGAGGCCGACCGGTACACCGCGCTCGGCGAACAGCTGCTTGGCCTGGAACTCGTACAGATCCACTACGTGTCCTGCTCTCTAATCGTTGTGACGCTGATCGGTGTAACGCTGATCGGTATGACGACTGCTTCGGTAAGAGGCTGATCGTTGTGACGACTGCTTCGTTGTGACGACTGCCGCGCTGGCCTCGACGTCGGGCTATGAGGTGTCGTCAGCACCGTCCGTGGCCGAGCCGACGTTCGCCCGGACCCAGTCGACGATCTCCTGCATCGGCGCGCCGGGGGTGAACACCCGGGCCACCCCGAGCTCGGCCAGGGGCGCGAGGTCGGCGGTGGGGATGATGCCGCCCCCGAACACGACGACGTCGTCGGCTTCGTTGGCGCGCAGCAGCTCCATGGTGCGGGCGAACAACGTCATGTGCGCGCCGGACAGGATCGACAACCCGACCGCGTCCGCGTCCTCCTGGATGACTGCGTCCACGATCTGTTCCGGGGTCTGGTGCAGCCCGGTGTAGATGACCTCCATGCCGGCGTCGCGCAGGGCCCGGGCGACGATCTTGGCACCGCGGTCGTGACCATCGAGGCCGGGCTTGGCCACCACTACGCGGATACGTGCAGTGGACTGGGCCGGGATGGGTGCTGCGTCAGTGCCACCGGGTGCAGTGCCACCGGGTGTAAATCCATCAGTGGGGGCATCGACGCGCGCGGGCCCGGTTGTCATTGCCCCCCTCGTGTCCCGGGACGCCGCTCGGCCCGCTGGACCGGAGCGTATGCCCGCTGGCTCGGCGCGAACAGGTTCGCCCGCGGACTGTGACCCAAGCCGCGTATGACGGACCTGACCGCTGCTGAGCCGCCGCTAACCGCAGGCGCCGTTCGATCTAGCGGCGTGGGTCGTCGTGCGAATTGCACGCGATCGGTGGAGGGCTTCCCCACAAGCCCGGAATATCGGATATCGCTTGAACCAGCGTTCAGAAGTGCTTGCGCATCCGTTCACAAGAAGGTTACGATCTGGTCACGCTCGGCAGTGTCGCCGATCGAACTATGCCTGCACGCGGCCCCGACCCGCCCGGCCAACACTGGCTGGTGCGCCTGGTCAACAGCCCGGTGTTCATCGCAATCTTGTTCGTCGCAATCTTCAGTGAGTACGCTTCCGTCAGAGCGGCGTGCCCACCCTCAACGCGAGGAGTCACCCCGCCCGTGGGCCGTCACGCAGCGTCTAACGATTCGACCGTATCCCCCCCACGGTTGAACCCGCGGACGCTGCGTGGCTTCCACGACACGCGGCCCGCGCCTGTGCCCCGACGCTTGCTCCGGAAGCCGGTGCTGGACAAGGCGGTGGCAGTGCTCACCGTGGCCGCGATCGTCACCGTCTTCGCCGTCGTCGAGGCGCCGAACCTGCTGACCAACTCCCACGCGTATCCGGCGAACGGTTCACGTACCACCGCGGCGGCCGGTCCAACCGCCGCGGACGCCGCGATCAGCAACGCAGGCAGCAACGCGGGCGTCGATGGGTCCACCTGGCTTGCCCACGCGCATCAAGCTGCCGTCCCGACCATCGAGCCCAGCCTTCCCCGGCCCGTCCTCACCCGGGTGTCCCGTTCCACCCGGCGGGCGATCGGTGCCGCCGCGCACCACGTTCCCCAGCTGAAGCCGGGACAGACCGTTCCCGGCACCTGGATCCGGCCGAGCAGCGGGCGGTACACGTCGTGCTTCTGCTCGCGGTGGGGTTCATTCCACGCCGGCATCGACCTGGCCAGCAAGCTGGGTACGCCGATCCTGGCCGTGGGCGACGGCACGGTGCTCAAGGCCGGCCCGGCCAGCGGCTTCGGCAACTGGGTCGTCATCCAGCACAGCAACGGTGACGTCTCGATCTACGGGCACATGAAGTACTTTTTCGTCCACGCCGGGCAGAAGGTCAAGGCGGGCGAGAAGATCGCCGTCGTCGGCGACCAGGGCTTCTCCACCGGCCCGCACCTGCACTTCGAGGTCCACCAGGGCGGCCTGAGCGGCACCAAGATCGACCCGATTCCGTGGCTCAAAGCCCGCGGCATCGTGATCGGCCCGCTGAGCAAGGACGGCTGAGTCAGCGCTGTCCGTTCATCGTCCGCCTGCCGTTACCGCACCGAGCCGCCGGTTCGGTATCTTCTCGACAATGATCGGTGCGCGTCGGGCCGCGGTGGGGGTCTTTCTGCTCGCGCTGGCGGCCCGGCTGTTCCTGGTCCTGCACAGCGGGGGTTTCCTCGGCGACTACGGCTACGACGGTCCGGTCTACTACACGGCCAGTGACTCCCTGCTGCACGGCCGCGTGCCCTACCGCGACTTCGTGCTCATCCATCCGCCCGGCATCATGCTGGCACTCGCGCCGTTCGCCCAGCTGGGCCGGCTGACCACGGACCACACCGGCTTTGTCGCCGCCAACATCGTCTTCCTGGTCCTGGGCGCGGTGAACGCGGCCCTGGTGGTCGCGGTGGCCCGGCGGATGGGCCTGTCGATCCGAGCTGCGGCGGCCGGGGGCGTGTTCTACGCGCTCTGGTCCGGCTCCACCGGCGCCGAGTACCTGGTGCGCCTGGAGCCACTGGGCAACTTCCTGCTGCTGCTGGGCCTGTTCGCGTTCTTCACCGCCCGCCGCACTGAAGACTGGCGCTGGCCCGCTCTGGCCGGGCTCGCGTTCGGCGCGGCGGCGGGCGTGAAAATCTGGTGGAGCGTGCCGCTGGCCATCGTGCTGCTCTGGCCGACGGTGGCGACGCGGTGGCGCCGGGATCTGGCCCTGAAGGCGGCCGGGGCGGCCACCGCGCTGGGATTGATCATGACCCCGTTCTTCGTCCTGGCCCCGGGCCAGATGGTGCACATGGTGATCCTCGACCAGATGGGCCGCCACGACAACGACCCCGGGGTCTTCGACCGGCTGCGGACCTTGACGTCACTCGACCTCATCTCCTCGCACCTGCGCGCGGGTGCGCTCGTCGCGGCCATCGCGGCGCTGGCCGCACTCTTCGCCACCGTGTGCGCAGTGTCGTTGCTGGCTGGACCCGCCCGCCTGGTGGCCGTGCTGACCATCGCCCAGCTGGCCGTCCTCCTGATCGCGCCGTCGTTCTACTGGTTCTACGCCGACTACGCCGCGCCGGGTGCCGCGCTGACGCTGGCCGTGGCCGCGCAGCAGGTCAGCCGGGCCCACGCGCGGACGCTGACCCGCTCCCCGGCCCGATCCCGCCCGGAACGCGTCGCCCGGCGCTGGGCCTGGCGGCTGCCGGTGATCGCCTTCGCCACCGCGATCGCGGCCATGGCGTTCGGGCTCCTGCCTGTGCGCGCCGTCCCACCCGGGCGGGGATCGCGGCTCACCCCGCTGGTGTCCGCGGCGCACTGCGTCACGTCCGATTCGCCGATGCTGCTGATCAGGATGAACGTGCTCAGCCGCGACCTCGAACGCGGCTGCGAGGTCTGGGTCGACGTCAGTGGCACCGTCCTGGGCCCGGACCGGATGAGCGCCGGCAAGGACGGGCGGGCCGTGCCGCCACAGGGCAACCAGCGGTGGCAGCGCGACGTCACCCGTTACCTGCTCTCCGGTGACGCGACCATGGTGGTGCGCCCGCAGACCGGTCTCGACGCGGCCTCCTGGCGGCTGATCAAAGCCCACGGGGTGCTCGCCGCGTCGGGCAACATCGTCATCTACCGCACCCGCAAGGTCTCCAACCTGACCCCGGTAACCGACCTTGCCGCCCTGACCCGCTGGTGAACCCCGAATCGGGTGCATAGATGGACACCTGGAGTCCAGCTATGCACCCGATTCATAATTTCTGCAGGGCGGCGAAGCGGAGGACGAGCCACTTGCGCCCGGCCGAGCCGAAGTCGACCTCGGCCTGAGCCTTCTCCCCGACCCCACGCACGTCGGTGACGGTGCCCAGCCCCCACTTGTCGTGGGTGACGCGCTCGCCCTTGGCCAGCGCGAGGATGTCGCGGTTGCCGGCCCCGCCGCGCAAACCGCCGCCGCCGGACATGCGTGACGCTGCCAACGACTCCTGCGCCGATGCGGACGAGCCTGACCGCGCCCGGGGGTTGACGGCCCGGTAGCCGTGGTCGTCATCGCGTCTGGAGCCACCCCGCCAGCCGCCGTCGTCGTAGCGGCCGCCGTCGTCGCCCCAGCGCGGGCCGGTCCTGGCGTCGACCGCGCCGGTCCAGTCGACCAGCTCACCGGGCACCTCGTCGAGAAAGCGCGACGGCGGGTTCCAGGCCGGTTGCCCCCAGGCCGACCGGCTGACCGCCCGCGACAGGTAGAGCCGCTCCCGGGCCCGGGTGATGCCGACGTAGGCCAGCCGGCGCTCCTCCTGCAGCTCGACCGGATCGGTCAGCGCGCGCAGGTGTGGGAAGACGCCGTCCTCCAGCCCGGCCAGGAACACGACCGGGAACTCCAGCCCCTTGGCGGTGTGCAGCGTCATCAACGTGACGACCCCACCGCCTGCGTCGGGCACGGAATCGGCGTCCGCGACCAGCGAGACCTGCTCGAGGAACTCGTCCAGCCCAGCCGGTAGCTCGCCGCCCAAACGGGTCTCCTCGAACTCGCGGGCGACCGAGACGAGTTCGCGCAGGTTGTCGACCCGGCCCTCGTCCTGCGGATCGCGCGACGCCTCCAGCTCGGACAGGTAACCGGTCTGATCCAAGACGGCCTCGATGACCTCGCTCGGGCTCGCGTCCGGGCCGGCGGCCACCACCCGCAGTGACGTCATCAGCTCGGTGAAGCCGCGGATGGCCGAGACCGAGCGGGGCGCGATACCGGGCGCCTGGTCGGCCACCTCCAGCGCGGCGGCGAAGGGGATCTGCTCCCGCTCGGCGAAGGCCTGCACGGCGCCCTCGGCCCGGTCGCCGATGCCACGGCGCGGGGTGTTGAGGATGCGGCGCAGGCTGACCAGGTCGGCCGGGTTGGCGATCAGGCGCAGGTAGGCCAGCACATCGCGGACCTCACGCCGTTCGTAGAAGCGCACCCCGCCGACCACCTTGTAGGGCAGGCCGATGCGGATGAACACCTCCTCGAACACGCGCGATTGCGCGTTGGTGCGGTAGAAGACGGCCACGTCCGACGGCGCCGCCTGGCCCGCGGCGGAGAGCGCCTCGATCTGCTGGGCCACCCAGGCCGCCTCGTCGTGCTCGTTGTCGGCGACGTAACCGGCGATGCGGGCGCCGGCACCGGCGTCGGACCACAGGTTCTTCGGCCGGCGCTCGGAGTTGCGGGCGATCACCGCGTTGGCCGCGGTCAGGATCGTCTGCGTCGAGCGGTAGTTCTGCTCGAGCAGGATCGTGCGCGCGTCGGGGTAGTCGCGCTCGAACTCGAGGATGTTGCGGATCGTCGCGCCCCGGAAGGCGTAGATCGACTGGTCGGCGTCGCCGACGACGCACAGCTCCGCGGGCAGCACCGGCGGGCCGGCGGCCCCCTCCGCGGCATCCGCAACGACGCCTGTGAGCTCGCGCACCAGCATGTACTGGGCGTGATTGGTGTCCTGGTACTCGTCCACCAGCACGTGCCGGAACCGCCGGCGGTAGCGGTCGGCCGTCTCCGGGAAGTGCTGCAGCAGTTGCACCGCGCGCCCGATCAGGTCGTCGAAGTCGAGCGCGTGCGCTTCGGTCAGGCGGCGTTGGTAGGCCTGGTACACCTCGGCCACGATCTTGTCCGGCGCGCTGACCGCCTGCTCGGACCAGGCCTGCGGCGTGACCAGCTCGTTCTTCAGGTTGCTCACCTGCGCGGTGAGCGATCGGGCCGGGAACCGTTTCGGGTCGAGGTCGAGTCCGCGCGACACCAGCGTCATCAGCCGACGGGAGTCGTCGGCGTCGTAGATCGAGAAGGACGTCTTCAACCCCAACGTGCCCGCCTCTGCCCGCAGCAGGCGCACGCACATCGAGTGGAACGTCGACACCCACATGATCCGAGCCCGCGGGCCCACCAGGGCGCTGACCCGCTCGCGCATCTCCCCGGCCGCCTTGTTGGTGAACGTGATGGCCAGCACCTCGGTCGGCGCGACCTTGCGTTCCCCGAGCAGGTAGGCGACGCGGTGGGTCAGCACCCGGGTCTTGCCCGAGCCGGCGCCGGCCACGATGAGCAACGGTGAGCCCGCATGCACCACGGCCGCACGCTGCTGGGGATTCAGCCCGTCCAGCAGCGCCTCGGCGTCGAAGGCGGGCCGGGCCGGCCGGGCGGCTGTGGCGGGAGGAGCTGGGGCGGGAGGAGATTGTGCGGTCATGACGAAGGCCAGCCTACGGTCGGCGTACGACCATTCCGCGGCGGTGAGCCCAGCCGCGTCGGGGGCGCCTGCGACGATGGTCGGCGTGTCCGGCGGAGGTTTCATCGAGGAAGTACGGATCGAGCCGGAGCCCGACGCTGCGGGGTACCCGTACTCGATGCCGGTCGTCGCGGGTCTGGTCGGCGGGGCCGGGTTGGCGCTGAATCCTGGGGCGACGTTCCTGGTCGGCGAGAACGGCAGCGGCAAGTCGACGTTGATCGAGGCAATTGCCATGGCCGCCGGCTTCAATCCGGAAGGCGGGTCGCCCAACTTCCACTTCGGGACCAGGTCGAGTGAATCGGACCTCGGCCGCTACGTCGTTCTCCGGCGTGGCCACCCCAACCCGCGGACCGGTTACTTCCTGCGGGCCGAATCGTTCTACAACGTCGCCACCGAGATCGAGATGATCGGCCGGGAGAGCGGACAGTCGCTACTCGATTCCTACGGCGGGGTCTCGCTGCACGAACGTTCACACGGGGAATCGTTCCTGGCGTTGGTGATGAACCGGTTCGGCCCGAATGGGCTGTACGTGCTCGACGAGCCCGAAGCGGCGTTGTCGGTGCGGGGATGCATGGCCCTCATTGCGCGGATGATCGACCTGGTCGCACAGAACTGCCAGTTCGTCGTCGCTACGCACTCGCCGATCCTGTTGGCGTTACCGGGCGCCACCATCCTGGAGATCGACGACGAGGGCGGCATCGCACCGACCGGCTACGACGACGCACTGCCCGTCCAAATCACCCGCGAGTTCTGCGCCGCCCCGGACCGCTACCTCCGCTATCTCCGGTGAGGCGAGACGTATGGCTTCGCCACGGACCTCGTCGCGTCGTCCCAACCGGCGGGACGGCAGTCTCACGATTGTTGCGATGCCGAGATCCGCGTGCGACGATCGTTGGCGTGAGCAGCTCCGGCAACGTGTTCTTTTATGGGTACCGCACCGCGGTCCCCATCGTTGTCGTCTGACCCACCAGACCAATCAACGCCCCGGGCCGATACGGCCGGGGCGTTTTTGTTTGCGCCGGTCAGTCTCGGTCGGGGCCAACCGGAGGACCACATGACCAGCACCAGCTCACCCGCCATCACCGAAGACCCGGCTACCGACGTCATCGAGGACCTGCGGGCCGAGATCGACCGACTGGACAACGAGATCGCCCAACTCGTGGCCGAGCGGGCGCGCGTCTCCGTGCGCGTGCAGGCCGCCCGCGTGCACGCCGGCGGCACCCGGATCGAGCTCGGTCGCGAGCGCGTGATCTTCGAGCACTACCGCTCTACCCTCGGTCACGACGGTCCGGCCCTGGCCGAGGCCGTGCTGCGCATCTGCCGCGGCCAGCGCTAACCCACCGCCGCAATACCCGCGGCGGCGCGGTCAGCGGCGCTCGGCGCTGAGCAGGGCTGTGGCGGCCCCGGCGGGTGCCCCGAGTGTATCCAGGCCGAGCAATGCGGCCCCAACCACGGGCGCCACGTCGGCGATGACGCAGCGGGCCCGAGGGGCGCGCGCGGCCAGGGTGGTCTCGATGAGATCCGACAGGGGCGCGAACCGGGCGGACACCACGCCGCCGCCGAGCACGACGGGGACTTCCGCGTCGATGAGCCCCATCCGGACGATCAACGCCGACGCCATCGTCGCCACTTCGACCGCCATCCGGTCAACCAGGCCCACCGCCGTGGGGTCGCCGCCCGCGGCGGCCCGGAACAACACCGGCGTCAATTCCAGCAGCCGCCGCGGATCGATCTCGTGGCGGCTCATGGCCATACCCACGGCGGTCGCCGAGACCCGCCCGAAGAAAGCGGCCACGTCGCCCGACAGCGCCGTCGGCATGCCGCGACCGTCCTCCCCGCGCACAGCCAGCCACAACGCTTCGTAACCCAGGGTCGAGCCGCCGCCCCAGTCGCCGGTCAGGCCGCCGAGTGCCGGAAAGCGTTCGATGCGGCCGTCCGGGGCCACGCCCACCGCGTTGATCCCCGCCCCACACACGACGGCCACGCCCCACCCTTCGGCGGCTCCGCAGCGCAGCAACGCCAGGGTGTCGTTGCCCACCTGAGCCTGTTGGCCCCATCCGTGCGCCTCGATCTCTTTGTGCAGAACGGTTTCCTCTTCCGGGGAGTCGGCGCCGGCCAGGTAGGCCGACACCAGCCGAGCCGGTCCGTCCACCCCGGCCAGCAGCCGCGTCATCACCGCGGCCAGCTCGGCGATGGACGGGGCCACGCCGTCGATCTGCGGACGGAACGGGCCGCCGCGGGCGCGCGCGAGCACGCGTCCGTCGGTGTTGACGAGCAGGGCGTCGATCTTGCTGTTGCCCGCGTCCACGGCGGCGACGAGGTCGGCCATCACCGGGCCCACGGCAGGTATGCGGTGTTGGCCGCGACGAGCCGGTCGGCCAACCCCCGGGCGAGGTCGTACTGCCCGATCAACGGGTGGGCCAGCAGCGCCTGGACGACCCGCTCGGTTCCGCCGCGCCGGGCCGCGTCGAGCGCTAATTCCTCGTAGGCGGTGACGTGCGCGACCAGCCCGGCGTGCGCGGTCGGCAACGCCGCACCCGGCTCGACGTGGATGCCGGCGCCGTCCACGTGCGCCGCCACCTCGACCACGGCGTCGTCGGGCAGGTTGGGCAGCCGTCCCGCGTTGCGCACGTTGACGATGTGCCGCCCCGGCGCGGTACCCAGCAGCGCCCCGACCAGTTGCACCGCCGCCTCGCTGTAGAACGCGCCGCCGCGCTTGTCCAGCAACGCGGGCTTCTGCGTCACGGCCGGGTCGGCGTAGAGCGCCAGCAGCTCGTTCTCGATCGCGGTGACCACCGCGGCCCGGCTGGGTTCGCGCCGCTGCTCGGCCAGCACCTGGTCGTGGAAGTAGTAGTAGCGCAGGTAGTAGGACGGCACTTCGCCCAGCATCCGCAGCAGTTCCAGCGGCATCGACACCAGCTCGGCCAGCGTGAAACCGTGTGCAGCCAGCAGCTCCGGCAACCGGTCGACGCCGTCGACGTACACGCCCCGCTCCCAGGTCAGGTGGTTGAGCCCGACGTGGTCGAGGGCCACCGCGTCCGGGGTCACGTCGAGCAGGTGCGCGAACCGGCGCTGGAAGCCGATGGCGACGTTGCACAGCCCGACCGCGCGGTGACCGTCTTCGAGCAGGGCGCGCGTGACGATGCCCACCGGGTTGGTGAAGTCCACGATCCAGGCGTCCGGGTTGACCGCGCGGACCCGCTCGGCGATGTCCAACACCACGGGCACCGTGCGCAGCGCCTTGGCCAACCCGCCGGCACCGGTGGTCTCCTGGCCGATGCACCCGCACTCCAGCGGCAGCGTCTCGTCGACGTTGCGCGCAGCCTGCCCGCCGACCCGGAGCTGGATCAGCACGGCGTCGGCTGCGTCAATGCCCTGCTCCAGCACGGATTCCGCCCGCACCACGGTGTCCACGCCGAGCGCGCGCAGGATGCGTTGCGACACCGCGGCCACCGGCGCCAGCCGATCTGCGTCGGGATCGACCAACGTCAGTTGCTCCACCGGCAGCACCGCCGCCAGCCGGCCCAGACCGTCGGCCAACTCAGGGGTGTACGTCGATCCGCCGCCGACGACGGTGAGCCTCATCCCTTCACCCCCGTGAACGTCACGCCCTGGATGAAGGCCCGCTGGGCGAACAGGAACAGGGCCAGTACCGGCGCGGTGACCAGCAACGTCGCGGCCATGGTCAGGTTCCACTGCACGTGGTGCAGGCCGCGGAACGAGGCCAGCCCGAGCGACACCGTCCAGCTGTTCGGCGACTGGCTCGCGAACACGAACGGTCCGTAGTAGTCGTTCCAGGCGTAGAAGAATTGGAACAGCCCGACCGCGGCCAGGGCCGGTTTGATCATGGGGACGATGACGCGCCACAGCACCCCGAACTCCGAGCAGCCGTCCACCCGGGCTGCGTCGGCGTACTCGGACGGGATACCGACGAGGAACTGGCGCAGCAGGAAGATGCTGAACGCGTCGCCGAACAACGTCGGGATGATCAGCGGCCACAACGTGCCGGTGAGGTGGAAGCGGGCCCAGACGATGTACAGCGGCACCACGGTGACCTGCGGCGGCAGCATCATCGTGCCGATCACCGCGAGCAGGATCACCCGCCGGCCTCGAAAGCGCAGCCGCGCCAACGCGTACGCGACCGGCACGCTCGAGAGCAACGTGAACACGGTGGCCAGGACGGCGTAGATCAGGCTGTTGCGCAGCCAGGTCAACACCGGCGCGGCCCGGAACACCTCGACGAAGTTGCTCCACTGCCAGTGCCGTGGCCACAGCGAACTGGTCAGCGCCTGGTTGTCGCTCATCACCGCGGTGAGGAAGACGAACACCAGCGGCATCAGGAAGATCACGGCCACGGCGATCGCCAGCGCGTTCTGCGCGACCCAGAACAGCAGTTCACCCCGGCGGCGGCGGCGTTTCTGAGCCACGAACGTCGACCCGAGACCCTTCGGGCGGACCGAACGTTCGATCGCGGTCACGCCACGTCACCGGTCAGCGAACCGGCCCGGCTCAGCAGCACCGACGTGACGATCAGGGCTACGACGAACAGCAGCACCGAGAGCGCACTGGCATAGCCCAGGTTGAACTGGCGGAAACCCTGCTCGACGATCCACTGCGGATAGGTGAGGGTCGCGTCCTGGGGATAGCCCGGCGGCTGCGAGCTTCCCGGCAGATCGGTGACCCCGCTGGCCACCTTGGCCGCCACTTCCGCCTGGGTGAAGTACTGCAACGTCTCGATGATGCCGGTGATCGCGGCGAACAGCAGCACGGGTGAGATCGCCGGCAGGGTGACGAAGCGGAACCGTTGCGGCCCCGAGGCGCCGTCGATGGCCGCGGCTTCGTGCAGTTCGGTCGGCACATCGAGCAGCGCCGCCATCATGATCACCATCAGGTCGCCGATGGCCCACAACGACAGCAGCACCAGGCTGGGCTTGGCCCAGGTGGTCGAGGTGAACCAGCCCGGCCCGGCGATGCCGAACCAGCCGAGCACGTGGTTCACCGGGCCGGTACCGGGGTTGAGCAGGAAGACGAACGCGATCGTCCCGGCCACCGGTGGCACCAGGTAGGGCAGGTAGACCATCGCCCGGAACAGCGACACCCCGCGCTTGAGCGAGACGGCGAGTCCAGCGACGCCGAGACCGAGCAGCACCCGCAACGGCACCATGACGACCACCAGCCACAACGTGTTCCTGATGGCCTGGATCAGGTCTGGGTCCTCGGTGAACATGAACCGGTAGTTGGCCAACCCGACCCAGCGCGGATTGCTGAGCAGGTCGTAGTGGGTGAAGGAGAAGTAGATCGTCGACGCCAGCGGGTACAGGAAGAACAACCCGACGCCGAGCAGCCACGGCGACAGGAACCCGATCACCGTCACCGCCCGCCGCGCGCGACCGACCCGGGGCCGCCGCACCGCCCCGAGCCGCCCGCGCCTGCGCCGGCTAACGCTCTGCGTCGTCGGCCCCGGCCCGCGGTCCTCGCTCTCCCACCGCGCCGCGGGCGCCGTCACTTCGACAAGGACACGTCGTCGTTGATCTTCTTGTCCACCCCGGCCAGCGCCGCAGCCAGACTGCCCTTGACCTGACCGGCCTGCCACTTGTAGATCCACTCCTGGAACGTGGTCTGGTACGCGCCGCCGTTCGGGCTGGCCGGCGTGCTGGACGTGTGCGGATTGGCCGCGATGTCCAGGAACGTCTTGAAGTGCGGGTCGTTCTTCAACGTCGTCGCCGCGGCCAGCGAAGCCGCGGTGGTCGGCACGTTGCGGATCTTGTCGGCCAGGGCCACCAGGGTCGGCGTGTCGGTGGTCAGGAACTTCACCAACGCCCAGGCCGCGTCCGGATGAGCACTCCCGCGCGGGATGCCGATGATGGTGCCGGTGACGTATCCGGCGCCGTAGTTGGCCTCCTGGCCGGCCGCGACCGGCATCGGCGCGGTCGTGTAGGCCAGCTTCGGCGCCTCATCACGCAGGAACGCGGTGCGCCACTCACCGTCCATCGACATCGCCACCCGCCCCTTCTCGAACGGATTGTCAGCGCTGAACTCCTGGCCGAGGGACAGGCGGAACTTCTGCAGCTTCTTGTACCAGAAGTAGTCGACCAGGGACTTCTGCCAGGTCAGCATCGCCGCCCAGGCCGGATCCTTGGCCAGCGCGGACTTGCCGTCCTTCTGCCACTGGGCTCCCCACAGCGGGGCCAGGTGGGAGGGGGCCATCTCGTAGTACTGCATGTCCGGGTCGAACCCGAGGACCTTGATGCTGCCGTCCTTGTTGTAGGTGGTCAGCTTCTTGGCCATCGCGGTGAGCTGGGCGATCGTCTTCGGCGGGGACGTGTACCCGGCCGCCTTGAACTTGGCCGTGTTGATGTAGAGCCCGTAGGCATCCTGCAGCAGCGGCAACGAGCACCGCTTGCCGTCGAACTTGGTGTAGTCCATCGACGCGGTGGTGAACGTGTTCGTGCTGAGTTTGTCCTTGTCCATCAGCGGTTGCAGGTCCTGCCAGGCGCCGCTGCTGCAGAACTTGCCCACGTTGTCGGTGGTGAAGCTGACCGCTACGTCCGGCGGATCGCCGCCACTGATCGCCTTGGTGATCTTGTCGTCGTCCTGCCCCTTCACCGTCTTGACGGTGATGTTGGGGTGCGCGGCATGGAACCGGGCCACGGCGGCGTCGAAGGCGGTCACCTCGTTGGTGCCGGTGAACCCGTGCCAGATGGTGATCGTCTGGGCCACGGTGGTGGCCGGTCCCTTCTTCGGCGTGCTGCTACCGGCGGTGCAGGCCGATACCGCCAGCAGGCCCACGGCAACCGTGGCCGTGAGTGCTCTGGGTACTGCGCGAAATCCGTTCATGAGCGGAGCTCCTTGTCGAGAAACTGCTAGTTGAGGTACTTCGCGAATGCGGTGTCGCGGGCGTCGGACACGGCGGCGTGTACCGCGCCCTTGAGGACGGCCTGTTCGGTAACGGCCGTGAGGCGTACCGGTGGTGGGTTGATGGTCAGCTCGGTCAGTTCGTTCTCGATGTGCATGCGCAGACGGTCGCCGCCCGCGGCGCAGATGTCACCGGCCAGGATGACCACCGGCGGGTCGAGCACGCAGCAGATCGCGGCCAGGCCCACGGACATCCGTTGGGCCAGTTCCTGCACCGCCTTGTCGGCCCGGCGGTTCCCCTCCTCGGCCGCCGTCACGGCCCGGCCCACCGCGATCGCTGCGGTGCGACCGGGAAAGCCCGCCGCGGCCATCAACCGGCGTGCGGCCACGGCGCCGGCCCGGGTCTGGTAGCCGCCGTTGTTCGACCGGCTCGGCTTGCGCTGCAACGAGGTCCCCGGCACCGGCATGTACCCGACCTCGCCGGCGCCACCACGGGCGCCGGTGAGCACCTGACCGGCGCTGACGTGAGCCAGGCCGAGGCCGTCGCCGTTCCACAGCAGGCAGAAGTCCTGCTCGAGCGGTCCCCGCTGGGCCAGCTCGGCCACCGCGGCCAACTTGACGTCGTTGACGATCGTCAGCGGCACGTCCAGGGCTTCGCGCAGGGACGTGGCCAGGTCGTCGCGGTGCCAGCCGCGCAGGTGCCGCGCGTAGCCCAGCTTGCCGGTGATGGGATCCAGCGCGCCCGGCGTACCCATCACCGCGCAGGTGAGCTGCTTGCGCTGCAGCCCGGCGTCGGCCAACGTGTCGTCCACGGCGGCGCGCACCGTCAACGTCGGCACCACCGAGTCCCGGGCCGTGCGGAACTCGCGGGTGGCCATGATGGCGCCGGTGATGTCGGCGACCGCGACGCGCACCCGGGCGGGCGTCACGTCCAGGCCGACCGCGTAGGCGATGCCCGGCTCCAACCGGTAGATCTCGGCCTGGGGGCCGCGCAGACCGGTGCGGAAACCGTCGCTGACCACGGCCCCGGCCGATTGCAGCCGGGTCAGCAGCTGGCCGGTGGTGGGCTTGGACAGGCCGGTCAGGTCGCTGAGCTGGGCCCGGGTCAACGCCCCGTGCTCGAGGAGCAACCGCATGGCCGAGCGATCGTTGATCGACCGCAGCAGCCGCGGGGTACCCGGTGTGGTCACCCGGTCCTCCTGAGGCGAATCGGTAGGTAACCTTCCCAATGATTGGTGGGACCGTACACCTGCTTTGCGTCATCGCGATATCCACGCGAAGGGTCTTGTCCAACCGCAACCTTCATGTGACCATCGCACCAGTTGGAAACTTTCCTACTGGTAGACGGGCGAAGCCGATGCGGCGATCGATCACGATTGGGCTGACAGCCCTGCTGCTCACCGTCGGGTTGGCCACGCCGGCCGAGGCGGCCTCGCCGGATCATGCTCAGCTGCGGGTGGACCAGGGTGGCTACCTGAGCACCGAGTCCAAGTACGCCTACCTGATGTCGTCCACCCCACTGGCCCACCCGTCCGTCCGGCTGGTGGATACGGCCGGCCGCACCGTACTGACCACGAGCGCGACGGCCGCCGGCAGCTGGAACCGCGCCTATCCCGACGTCTACCGGCTGAGCTTCGGGCAGCTGCACGCGCCGGGCCGGTACCGGTTGCGCCTCAGCGACCCCGTGGCTGCGGCGTCACCGTGGTTCACCGTCTCCGCCGGACCGGACGTCTACTCGACCATGCTGCGCGACGGGGTGTCCTTCGACCAGGTGCAGCGCGACGGCGCCGACGTCATTTCCGGCCCGCTGCACCGCGAACCGGCCCACCTGAACGATCGGCGCGCCGACGTGTACGCCGCGCCGACCTTCGACCCGGACTCCGACAGCATCAACGAGGCCGACCTGACCCGGATCGGCGGCCCGGTGGACGTGAGCGGCGGGTGGTACGACGCGGGCGACTACCTGAAGTTGACCCATTCCACCGCGTACAACGACGTCCTGCTGTTCGCCTCCGCGCGGTCGCTCGGCGCGAAGGCACCGGCGGCGCTGTCGGCCGAGGCCCGCTACGGGCTGGACTGGCTGGGCAAGATGTGGGACGCCAAGCACAAGGTGCTGTATTTGCAGGTAGGCGTGGGGACGGGTAACGACTCCGGCACGTTCGCCGGCGATCACGACCTCTGGCGGCTTCCGCAGGACGACGACCACAACACCAATCCCGCCGATCGGTACGCCACCGCCCACCGTCCGGTGTTCGAGGCCGCGGCTCCTGGGCAGAAGATCAGCCCCAACCTGGTCGGGCGGGTGGCCGCGGCCTTTGCCCTCGCGGCACAGGCCGACGCGCGGACGCATCCGGCCCGGGCCCGTTCCGAGCTGGTCCGGGCCACGTCGCTGTACGCCATGGCCGACACGTCGAGCCCACCCGATCCACTGGTCACCGCTTTGCCCCACGACTACTACCCCGAATCCACCTGGCGCGACGACATGGAGCTCGGCGCCACCGAGATCGCCCTGGCCGCACACGCCCTACATCGCCCCTCCGCGCGATACCTCGCCGATGCGCAGACCTGGGCCCGCGGGTACCTGGCCACCGACACCGGCGACACCCTGAACCTCTACGACACCAGCGCACTGGCCCACCTGGACCTGGTGCGGGCGCTGGCCAATGACCCGAGTGCGGGCGCAATCACGTTGGCTTTGCTGGCCGATGTCCGCCGCCAGCTCGACGGTGGCGTAGCCCGGGCCGCAGCGGACCCGTTCGGTGCCGCCGTAAATTACGACGACTTCGACGTCGACTCGCACACGTTCGGGCTCATCGCCACAGCGGGTTGGTACCGGGCCCTCACCGGCGATACGAGCTACGACCGGTTCGCCGCCCAAGAACGCGGCTGGCTGCTCGGTGCGAACCCGTGGGGCAGCAGCTTCATGGTCGGGGTGGGGACGACGTTCCCGCAGTGCATGCAGCACCAGGTGGCCAACCTGAGTGGGTCCACCGACGGACGCGCGCCGCTTGATGTGGGCGCGGTCGTCAACGGTCCCAACGGTGCGGGCCAGTTCTCGGACGGTCTGGGCGGATTGCAGGACGGGATGGTCAAGTGCCCGTCCGCGGGCGGAAACCGCTTCGCTGCGTTCAACGGGCGGGGCAGCGTGTACGTGGACGACGTGCGTTCCTGGCAGACCGACGAGCCCGCGCTGGATATGACCGGTGCGGCCATCGCCGCGGCGGCGGCCCAGCTTTCGGTGGGCGCCCGCCCGGCCCTGCCCGCGCACGTGTTCGCGCCGTACTTCGAGTCCTATCAGGCCAATTCACCCGCCGCGCTCTCGGTCGTGTCCGGAGCCAAGTACCTGACCATGGCCTTCGTCGAGACGCCCACCTCTGGATCGTGCGACGTGACGTGGAACGGCAGCCGGGCCACGCCGATCAGCACCACCCAGTACGGCCAGGACATCGCGGCGATCCGGGCCCGCGGCGGTGATGTCGTCGCCTCCTTTGGCGGGTACTCGGCTGACAACGAAGCCCGCGAGATCGCCGACAGCTGCCGCTCGGTGCCGGCCATCGCCGCCGCGTTCGAGCACGTGATCACCACCTACGACCTGCACCGGATCGACCTGGACGTCGAGGACAACTCGCTGGCGAACCACGCCGGCATCGTCCGTCGTAACCAGGCGTTGGCGTTGGTGCAGCGCTGGGCACGAACGCAGCACCGGTCCGTCCAGATCTCCTACACGCTGCCCACGTCGACCCAGGGGCTGGACAGTGATGCGTTAGCGGTGCTGGCCGACGCGCGGCGGGAACACGTTCGGGTCGACGTCGTCAACATCATGACGTTCGACTACTACGACGGTCAGCCGCACAACATGGTCACCGACGCCGAGCACGCGGCCACCGCGCTCACCACGCAGCTGGGTGCGCTGTGGCACCGCCGCGCCGGCTCGCTGTGGGGTCGGGTCGGCGTGACGCAGATGATCGGCATCGACGACTACGGTCCGGCCGAGACGTTCTACCCCACCCAGGCCGCCGCGTACCGTGGCTGGGCCGCACGCCGTGGCATAAACACGATCTCGTTCTGGGCCCTGCAACGCGACAACGGCGAATGCGTCGGCACGGCCGGCTCGGATACCTGCTCCGGCGTGGCCCAGTCGACATGGCAGTTCACCCGCGCGCTCGTCCCGTTCACCCGCGGAATTCCCGCGGGCGAGCTGCGTCGGATCAGTGCACGAGAACCAGCTTCAGTACGGCCACCGCCGTGGCCAGCACCGCGGCCACGATGCCGAAGCTGACGGCCCGGCGCACGCTGATCGTGGCGTGGAACCGGCGGTAGATCAGCCCTATCGCGGCCACCCGGAGGATCAGGAAGGCCGACGCCGCTGACTGCGCGACCCCCGGCGGCGGCCATCCGAGCGCCGCCGCGCCCAGCAGTATGACCGCGGGAGTGCCGGCGCTGAGCACCGGCATCGAGTCCCGCAACTCGGCCACGATCGCCGCCCGCAGCGGGTCTCCGGCAAAGACCGCCCCGACCACGTCGGCGAGCACGTGGGCCACGTAGGTCGAGATCATCGTCCCCAGCACGACGAGCACGGCTTGGCCCGAGCGAATGGCCGGAGCGGAGACGCTGACGCACGCAGCCAGGACCAACACATCGCCATAGACGTAAGCCGACATTCGGCTCTCGGCCCGATGCGCGTCGATCGGCCGACCTTCGCGCCACATGATGTCCACCGATCAAGTATCGAGCCCCTCCCGGCCACGGCAACTGCGACCACGTGGTCCCATCGTCAAGGCGTGAATGCCTACCGGACATCATGGGCACCGACGTCATCACCCGGCCTGGTCGCACCACCTACGTCGAACCCAACGACACCCTCGATCCCCGGTACTAGACCCGCGTACGGCGCTCAGACGATGCGACGGTCGGCGGCCCACCGGGTGAGCTGGTGGCGGCTGGACAGCTGTAGCTTGCGCAGCACGTTGGAGGCGTGCGTCTCGACCGTCTTGATCGAGATGAACAGTTCGGCCGCGATCTCCTTGTAGGCGTAGCCGCGGGCCAGCAATCGCAGCACCTCCCGTTCGCGCGGCGTCAGCTGGTCCAGCTCGGGGTCGATCGATGGGGGCGCCGGCGAGTCGCGGAACGCGTCCAGGACGAAGCCGGCCAGGCGCGGGCTGAACACGACGTCGCCGGCGGCCACCCGCCGCACCGCGTCGGTCAGCTCGTCAGCGGAGATCGTCTTGGTGACGTACCCGCGGGCGCCACCGCGGATCAGGCCGATCACATCCTCGGCCGCGTCGGAGACGGACAGGGCCAGGAACCGCGTCTGCGGCAGCTCGTCGGCCAGCGCGGCCAGGACCGCGGCGCCGCCCCCGTCGGGCAGGTGGACGTCGAGCAGCACCACATCCGGACGGGACGCCCTGATCCCGGCGATCGCCTGCGCCACCGCGCCGGCGTCTCCGACCACGTCCACCCGTCCACCCAGTTCCGCCTTCACCCCGGCCCGGAACATGTCGTGGTCGTCGACCAGGTACACGGTCGTCATGAGCCGGTTACCGTCATCCGCATCTCGATCTCCGTTCCTACGCCGGCCGCACTGCGCAATCGCACGGTGCCGCCGTGGCGTTCCACCCGCTCGCGGATGGAACCGCGCAGGCCTTGGCGATCATCGGAGACCTGGGTCGGGTCGAACCCTCGACCGCGGTCGCGCACATAGAGCAACACCTCGTTCAGATCGACCTCGGCGTACACGTCGACCACGTCCACCTCGGCGTGCTTGGCCGCATTGACCATAGCTTCGCGCGCCGCCTGCACCAGCGCCTGCAGATCGGCGTCGAGGGCAGCGTCGCCGACCACCACCGCGTCGACGTGCAGGCCGTAAGAGTCCTCCACCTCGGCCGCCGCATCGCGTACCGCGGTGGCGAAGCGGCCGGACGCGGACCGGTCGCCGTAGAGCAATGTGCGCAGCTCGCGTTCCTGCCCGCGGGCCAACCGGGCAACCTCGCGCGGGGCGTCGGCGTTGCGCTGGATGAGCGCCAGGGTCTGCAGCACCGAGTCGTGCAGGTGCGCGGCCAGCTCGGACCGCTCCTGGGCCCGGATGCGTTCGCGGCGCTCCAGGCTCAGGTCGCGCGCCATCCGCATCCAGATCGGGCCGGTGATGAGCGCGAACCCGGCCGCGACGAAGACCGCGATCAGCACCGCGTTCACCGTCTCGGCCAACCCGGCCCGACGGGTCACCAGGACGATGATCCCGACGATGACGAGGCTGGCGCCGACAAGGAGGCGGACGATCCCTTCGCGTCCGCGCACGGTGGCCGTGAGTGACGACGCGGACATGCGCGTCCACTGCTCGCGCTGGCTGTCGCTGCCCTGCCGCCAGACCAGAGCCGCGCCCAGCACGGCCAGCACCGCCGGGAGGAAGAAGTGGTTGAGCGAACCCGTGGACGACAGCACCCCGATCATCACGGCGGCGGCCACGGCGCCGGCGGCGTACTGCACCCACAACGGACGCGTGCGGCGGTCGTCGTTCGTGCTCGGCAGCACGAACCAGAACGCCCCGTACAGCGCGAGGCCGAGGCCGCTGACGAAACTGAGCCCGATGAAGGCGATCCGAAGCAGCCACCGCGACCGGCGCGTCGGCAGCCCCAGGTGATCGCACAACCCGGCGGCCACACCGCCGAAGACGCGGTGTTCGCTGCTGCGGAACAACCGGGGCCGTTGCGCTGACCCGGCGAAAGGACCGGGATCCGCGAGCTGCGGGTATCCGGCCGGTCTGGTCACGAGGTCCATCGTGCCGTAGTCAGGGCCTGAATACATCAGGATGCACCCTGATCCCGGGCCCAGGTCGTAGGGAGGGCTCAGGGTTGAGGATCAGGGTCGGTTCCAGGGCAAACACCGATGTCGTGGACGCCGTCCACCGATCAAGCTGCTAGGCATGACGCAGACCATGGATGACACCGAACCCGGATCCGACGGCTCCACCTGGCCGCACGCGAGTGCCGACGGCGCTGCCCCGCCGCGTAGTGAGACGCCGCGTAGTGAGACGCCGCCGATTGGGACGCCACCGGGCCAGGAACCACCCGGTGGGACGCCGCCCAACAACCCGCCCGGTGGAGTGCCGCCGTACGCGGGCTGGACGCCGCCGGGCAGCCCGTGGCCGGCGCATCGACCGGCGCGGCTGCGCCGCAGCCGCGAGGATCGCGTCGCGGTCGGCCTGGCCGGCGGCCTCGGCCGGTACTTCGGCGTCGACCCGGTGCTCTTCCGCGTGGTGTTCGGGGTGCTGGCCCTGTTCGGCGGCTCGGGCATCGTGCTCTACCTGCTGGGCTGGGCCGCCGTTCCCGACGAGGAGACCGCCGACGCCCCGATCGACCGCGCCATCGCCTGGCTGCGGCGCCGGCACGTACCGATCAGCCTCGTGGTGGGGGTCGGGCTGGTCGTGGTGTGGTTGGCCGCGTTCAGTTGGTGGGCGCCGTCGTCATTCATCCCCGCGGTGGTGTTGGTGGCGGTCCTGGCGCTGTTCCTGATGCGCGGCGGCGCCCCGATCCGCGCCGGCGAACCCATGGCCCAACCGGCTCCGGGGTCATACCCGACGTCCGCCTTCCCGGCGCCCGGCGACGGCACGTACCCCACGACCGCCACGTCAACGTCGCTCGGCCCTGACACGGCGTGGGCGGCGCCGTTGCCCCCAGCCGGGTCCGAAGTGCGGACCTGGTTCCACGAGAGCCGGGCCCAGGCGCGGGAACGGCGACGCCGGCGGCGCCCGCTGGAGCTCGTGGCGGTGCTGACCATCGTCGCCGCCCTCGCCGGTCTCGCCGTGGCCGACGCCATGCACGGCGTCAGGCTGGGCAGCTATTTCTGGACGCTGGGCGGGATCGTCCTGGTGGCGCTGGTGATTGGTGCGGCCGCACGGCGGACGCCGTGGCCCCTGTTGCCCTTGCTGGTGCCCGCAATAGCGGGGGTGTTCGTCTTCGGCAGCTCGCCGGTGAGCGCACATGACGGCTGGGGCGACCGCACGTGGACGCCGGTGGCCTCAGGTGGGGTCAGCAGCGAATACCGGACCGCCTTCGGCCGCGCGACCCTCGACCTCACCGGTCTGCCCGCGCCCGCGACTACGCAATCGACCTCCCTTCGGATGGGCGCCGGTCAGATTCGCGTCATCGTGCCCAGCACGATTGCGGCAATGGTGGTGGCCGACGTCCACCTCGGTGAGATCACCGTTGACGGCGTGTCCAACGCGGACGGCGTCAACTTCAACCGCACCTATCTGTCACCGGCGGCGCGGACCAACCCGAGCGCGCCCCGGCTCATCATGCACATCAGGATGACCAGCGGGCAGATCAGCCTGGCCTACAAAGGTTGATCCGCCGCCGGTCGTTCACAGCGGTTGATGCACCGAACCGCCCTCGTGGACGACGTCGTACAGCGCCGGAGTGGACGTGAAGGCCGACCACTCCGGCTGGCTGAGCATCGCGCGGAACCCCTCGTCGTGGGCGTTGCGCCAGTGCTCGGCGCTCTCCCACAGCCCGAAGTTGACGAAGCGGAATCGCGCCGGGCCGGCTATCGCACGGTGCAGCTGGTGGCCGAGATAGCCGGGCTTGCGCACCATGTAGGCGTTGACGTCCTTCCACAACCGGAAGAACTCCTCCTCCTGCCCGGTCGGCACCTCGAAGCAGTTGACGAACTGGACCATCTCTACCTCCCCTTAATTGCACTGCTGTGCATTGAATGCACATAGGTATACTCAGCCCGTGCCGATACGTCAAGCAGCAGCCACCGGTGGGAATCCGCCGTCGGACGAAGGCGGGCGGGTCGCGCAACGCCGACGCACCCGGGCCGCGATCATCGCCGCGACCAGCCGTCTGATCTCGGCCGGCCACACACCGTCCGTCGACGAGATAGCCGCCGCGGCCGACGTCTCCAGGCGGACCGTGTACATGTACTTCCCGACCTTGGACCAGCTGCTCCTCGACGCCACGGTGGGCGCACTGAGCGCAGCCACGTTCGAGGAAACGCTGACACCAAAAGGGAATCCTGAAGACCCGATCGAACGCGTCGACGCACTTGTACGGACTCTCGCCCGCACTGCGTCGACCACCTTGCCCCTGG
This sequence comes from uncultured Jatrophihabitantaceae bacterium, assembly GCA_964252015.1. Classification (GTDB taxonomy): domain Bacteria; phylum Actinomycetota; class Actinomycetes; order Mycobacteriales; family Jatrophihabitantaceae; genus CAXSBR01. The sequence continues at coordinate 24,148 of CAXULW010000045.1, forward strand.
GCCGCAAGATCATCGCGTTGACCGTCGATGCGCCGGACACGGGCGAGCGAAGTGCCGATCCGCGTCGCGGGTACCGACGGGTGGCCTGGATCAGGCGGGCCGTGGAGCCATTGCGGACAACGCTCACCGCCGAGCAGTTCGAGCGCCTCGTCGCCGGGCTCTCGGTGATCGTGGGCTGGGAGGCAATGGTCGTCCTGCGTGACGTGGGCGGCCTGCGACCCAAGCGCGAGGAAGAAGTGATGAGGTGGGCGGCCCGGGCCCTGGTCGACTCGATCCTGGCCGAGGGTCCACCGCCCGGACGCAAGCCCGCGCGGTAGGGCGGACACGGGCGCAACTGCGGGCCAACGGTGAGCGAGCATCGGGGAACGCTCAGGGTCAGGTCCAGGGCGTTCCCCCATGCTGGGGGATCCTCGGTGGACAAGACTTCTCGTCATGACCACAAACGACGAACCAACCAACGTTCCCGTCAACTCCGGGCCCGCGCGGTCCTACAAGCAGATCCATCGCAGCCGCGCAGATCGGCTCGTGTCCGGGGTTTCCGGCGGGGTGGGCCGCTACGTGAACATCGACCCGGTCATCGTCCGCATCCTGTTCGTGGTGCTCACATTGTTCGGCGGATCCGGCATCCTGCTCTACCTCATCGGCTGGGTCGCCATTCCCGACGAAGGCCAGACCGTCGCCCCCATCGGCCGCCTGGCCAACCGCCTCGCCCGCCGCCGCTAACGACACCCGACGGTCGGCTCGAGACAGCACGCTGTAATCGCCGGGCTCAGCCGCGCACGGAACCAGCCGACCGGCCGAAGCTAGTGCCCAGCACCGTCGTTTACGCGGAGGCGACGTGTTCATAGACGGTCACGTTGTCCACATTCCAAGCTCGTTCATCGTCGTGGCCGCCGCTCAGCGGTCCGGCCGCGGCTTGGGCGGCGGCCTCTGCGGAGTCGAACGTGACCAGGCCGAGGCCGCTGTCGCGGGTGCCGTTGCGCAGCCATTCGCCGTTGACGAAGCCTGGCTGCCGTTTGGCCCACGCAGTCACGTCCTCGCTTAGATGACGGGACACGTCCTCGCTGCGAGCAGGATCAGTTGTCATCTGGACGACGAGTGTGTACATAGGTCGTTCCCCTCGGGCTGGCCCGGCAGGATGCGCGAGCGTCACGCCGAAGGTAAGGCGACCCGGACGGCCTGCCTATCCCAGCTTTGTGGGTATTCGCGTCGACCGACTCTCGGTTTAGGCTTCCGGGGTGTTCTCCCGGGCGGTTTTCGATCAGGCCGAGGGTCGGATCGGGCGCACGTGTGACACGTATTCTGACGACCGTCGGTTGCGAGTCGCCGTGCTGAACGAGCTTCGTGCGGCGGTGCCCTTCGATGCCTACGTCTGGATGATGACCGATCCGGTCACCCACGTTGGGTCGTCGCCGCTCGCTGACGTGCCGTGCCTACCCGAGCTGCCTGCTCTGATTCGACTCAAGTACCTCACTGACCTCAACCGCTGGACGAAGCTACCGGTCGCGGGGGTGGCCCCACTGCACAGCGAGTGCGGCGGCGACCTCGCCCGGTCCCTGGTGTGGGATCAGATGTTGCGTCATTACGACGTCGTCGATGTCGCCTCGTTGGCGTTCATCGATCGCTTTGGATGTTGGGGGTTCCTCGACCTATGGCGTGTTCTCCCGGCGCAAACATTCAGTGGTGATGAAGCTGCGTTTCTCGCTCGTCTGGTCCCTCGCTTGGCAACTGCCCTGCGGCGAAGTCAGGCCGCCACCTTTACGGGACTTCCAGATGGCCGGGAACCGGCCCGTGGCGATCCCGCCGTGCTGTTGCTCTCAGCGGATTTGGTCGTCCAAGCTCAGACCAGCCACGTCGAGCAGTACCTGCGCCTGTTGGTGCCGCCAGAAGGGGGTCGCGGTCCCGTTCCGGCCGGAGCGTACAACGTCGCCGCCCAGCTTCTGGCCCGCGAGGCCGGTGTGGACGACCACCCGCCGCGTGCTCGCGTGCACATCGCTGCCACGACCTGGCTGACGCTGCAGGCCGCACGCATGGGTTCTGAGGGCAGCGCTGACGGACCCGGGATCGCCGTGACGATCGAACTCGCCTCGCCGGCCGATCGCGCGGACATTTTTGCCCGAGCGCACGGCCTCACCGAACGGGAGACCGACATCGTGAACGCCCTGCTATCCGGTGCAGACACCCGCGAGCTGGCCCAAACCTTGCACCTGTCCGAACACACCGTTCAAGACCACTTCAAAGCCATCTTCGCCAAGACTGGGTCCCGCAGCAGGCGGCACCTGGTAGGTCAGATCGTGGGCACCTGATCGGTCTGACCGAACCGGGCTATCGGTCGGCTGCCTGGCCCGTGCTGGCCCGTGCGTCTTATTGCGGAGGGAATTACGCCGCCGTTACGGCCGCCTGATTGCCTCTGCGTACGGCCCGACCACCGGGACGCCTCAAGTCTTGGAGAAGGTATGCGAGTCTTTCCTGCGTCGGCCACGGTCAGCATGGTCCTAGTCGCCCTCGTCGTCACAGCGTGCTCGAGTGGATCGAAAACGGCTGACGCGCCGGCCACTACCGCCGGCAGCGCGACGGTGTCGCCAGTCGGCAGCCAGGCGAGCGGAACAAGTGCTGGACCATCTTCGTCTGCCGCCTTCAGCCGATCAGCGGGAAGCGGCTCGGCGGCAGGCTTCAACGCCTGCTCGCTGCTCACCGCGGCTCGGGCTTCCACCATCGTCGGCAGGAAGTACACCGGAGCGACCCCACAGACCCCCGCAACCGGCGTGGACGAGTGCACCTACGCGGCGGCCAACGACGACAGCGACTTGACGTTGTTCGTCTACCAGCCGGCCAGCGGTATCAGCTTCGACAGCCTCAAGTCCGTGCAAACCGGTGTCGGGCAGGTGACGACCCTCAGCGGTGTCGGGGACAAAGCGATCATCGGCCCGCTGGAACTCGATGCCCAGGTCGGCGACCAGCTCATCGCCGTCGAGGGGGCTGGGGGCACGCTCGCCGGACACCAAACGAAAGCCATCGCGGTCGCGAAGATCGCCATCACCGCGCTGCACTAAACCTGACGGACCACCAGAACTACCCGGTTCATTCCCACTCGATGGTGCCGGGGGGCTTGCTGGTGATGTCGAGCGTCACCCGGTTCACCTCGGGCACCTCGTTGGTGATGCGGGTCGAGATGGTGGCGAGGACGTCGTAGGGAACCCGCGTCCAGTCCGCGGTCATCGCGTCCTCGCTCGACACCGGGCGCAGCACGACCGGATGGCCGTAGGTGCGCCCGTCACCCTGCACACCGACGGAACGGACGTCGGCCAGCAATACCACCGGGCACTGCCAGATGTCGCGGTCGAGGCCGGCCGCGGACAGCTCGGCCCGCGCGATCGCATCGGCCCGCCGCAGGATGTCGAGACGTTGCCCGCTCACGGCACCGACGATGCGGATGGCCAGGCCCGGGCCCGGGAACGGTTGCCGCCAGACGATCTCGGCGGGCAGACCCAGCTGCTCGCCGACCCGGCGGACCTCGTCCTTGAACAGCGTCCGTAGCGGTTCGATCAGCGCGAACTGCAGATCATCGGGCAGGCCGCCGACGTTGTGGTGGCTCTTGATGTTGGCCGTTCCGGTGCCGCCGCCGGACTCGACCACGTCGGGATACAGCGTCCCCTGCACGAGGAACTCCACCGTCTCCCCGTGCGCACCGGCGTCAGCCACGACCGAGCGGGCCGCGTCCTCGAAGACGCGGATGAACTCCCGTCCGATGATCTTGCGTTTCTGCTCGGGATCGCTGATCCCGGCCAGCGCGGCCAGGAAACGTTCCCGGGCATCGACGACAACGAGTGTGACCCCCGTTGCCGCGGCGAAGTCCTGCTCGACCTGCTCGGCTTCACCTTGTCGTAAAAGGCCATGGTCGACGAAGACGCAGGTGAGCTGATCGCCAACGGCCCGTTGGACCAGGGCGGCGGCCACCGCGGAATCCACGCCGCCGGACAGCCCGCAGATGATGCGTTTGTCACCGACCGTCGCCCGAATCGCCGCGAGCTGGGTCTCGATGATGTTGTCGTCGGTCCAATCCGCGCGCACCCCGGCGATGTCGAACAGGAAGTGCTCCAGCACGGCCTGGCCGTTCTCGGTGTGCAGCACCTCCGGGTGGAACTGGACGCCGGCCAGGCGCCGGCCCACGTCCTCGAACGCAGCCACCGGCGCACCCGCGGTGGAGGCGACGACGGCGAAGCCGGGCGGCGGCTCGGTGACGGCGTCGCCGTGGCTCATCCAGACCGACTGAGCCGCGGGCAGATCGCGCAGCAGGGTGCTACCGTCGCCGATCGCGAGCTGGGTACGGCCGAACTCGCGGCCACCGGTGTGGGCCACCTGCCCGCCGAGGGACTGGGCCATGGCCTGGAAGCCGTAGCAGATGCCGAACACGGGCGTCTGCTGCGCGAACAGGCCGGGGTCGGTGGCCGGCGCGTCCTTGGCGTACACGGACGCCGGGCCGCCGGACAGGATGATCGCTTTCGGGTCCTTGGCCAGCATCTGATCGACCGGCATCGAGTGCGGCACGATCTCGGAGTACACGTGCGCTTCGCGTACCCGGCGGGCGATCAGCTGGGCGTATTGGGCACCGTAGTCGACGACGAGAACGAGGTCAGGCTCCACCACGGCAGTCTACGGGCGGGGCGTCAGCTCCACCGGCGGCGCGGCCGGAGTCCAGCTGAACGTGACGCCGGTGAGCTCGGCGCTGATGTCCCACAACTCGGCGGCGACGACGGGATCGGCCGCGCTCTCGGACACCTTGGCCGGGCCGGGCGCACCGCGCCATTCACGCAGATGTCTCGGCCCGGTGTAGGAACCGGGCTCGGCCACGGTGGCGGCGTACAGCGTCGGCCGGGCACCGGCGGCGGCCGACTGCGAGATCACCTTGTTGAACGGGGCGAGCAACCGCACCGTTCGGCTGCTGCCCATGCCGTCCGGGTTGGTGACGAGACCCGTGTCGGCCAGACCGGGATGGGCCGCGGTGCTCACCAGGTTGGATCCGGCCGCGGCGGAGCGCCGTTGCAGTTCCCGGGCGAACATCAGGTTGGCCAGCTTCGAGTTCCCGTACGACCGTTGCGGCGTATAGCCGGCCACGGATTGCAGGTCGTCGAGGTCCAGGGCGCCGAACGAGTGCGCGAGCGAGGACACGGTGACCACCCGCGGACGCGACGCGCCCAGCAGCGCCGGCAGCAGCAACCCGGTCAGGGCGAAGTGGCCGAGGTGGTTCGTCCCCATCTGCAGCTCGAAGCCGTCCTCGGTGACCCGGCGCCGCAGGGGTGCCATCACCCCGGCGTTGTTGATCAGCAGGTCGAGCGGGCCGTGCCATCCGCCGGTGAACTCGCGAACGGACTCCAGCCGCGACAGGTCGAGCGTGCCCACGGCCACCTCGGCGTCCGGCACCTCGGCCAGGATCTCGGCCCGAGCGGCGGCGGCCTTGTCGGTGTTGCGACAGGCGAGGGTGACGGCGGCGCCGCGGCGGGCCAGCTCCCGCGCGGTGACATACCCGATGCCGGAGTTCGCCCCCGTGATGATCACGGTGGTGCCGGTCAGGTCCGGCAGGTCGGCGGCTGTGAATCCCATCCTTCGGACCGTACCTGCCCGTCGAGCAGCGGCGAGCGTGACGAAAGGTTCACACTGGCTCCATGAGCGAGCAGGTCGGAGCCCAGCCGGTCGCCGATGGCTCCAGTGTCAACGGCGGTACCCCGGACGGTTCGGGCCCGGGCCAATCCGGGAGCAACGGCCCGGGGGCCGACGCCACGGGCCCGAACGCCGTGGCCGCGGTCACGTGCAAGGTCTGGCGTGAAGGCAAGGTCGTCCAGGAGGATTTCCCGTTCCACGAGCTGTCGGACAAGCTGTGCGAGGAGAACAACCTGGTCTGGATGGACGTCCGGGCGCCGGACCATCATCGACTCCACGAGCTGGCCGACGAGCTGTCCCTGGACCCCAACGCGGTCGAGGACGCTCTGAGCGCGCAGGAACGGCCGAAGACGACCCGCTACGCCGAGCACACGTTCATCACCGCCTACGCAGCCCATCTGTCCAAAGACGCGGCCGAGCTGCAGATCCCGCGCATCTCGGCCTTCCTCGTCGGCAACGCCCTGATCACCGTTCGCAACACCGACGAGTTCGACATGCACCCGGTGGTCGCGCGCTGGCACGAGAACGCGAAGCTGCTCAAGCACGGTGTCTACGGTCTCGTTCATGGGTTGCTGGATGTCATCGTCGACAGCCACTTCGACGCGGTCCAGACGATGGACGACCAGTTGGAGGAGCTCGAGGACGAACTGTTCGACGAGAAGCCGCTGAGCCGGCAGGTACAGCGGGCCGCGTTCGAACGCCGCAAGGCTCTGGTCGCGCTGCGTCGCGTCGTGCTGCCGATGCGTGAGGTCGTCAGCGGTCTGATGCGCCAGCTCGACACTGACGACGCCGAGCTGATGTCCTACTACCAGGACCTCTACGATCACGTCCTGCGCGCATCGGAGTGGACGGAATCCCTGCGCGACATGGTGTCCACCATCTTCGAGACCAACCTGTCGCTCTCGGACACCCGCATGAACGAGATCATGAAGCAGCTGACGTCATGGGCAGCGATCATCGCGGTCCCCACTGCGGTGACCGGCTTTTATGGTCAGAACGTGCCCTACCCAGGCTTCGGCCATTGGTGGGGATTCCTGGTCAGCTCGCTCATCATCGTGGTGCTGGCCGGCGGGCTGTACCTGGGCTTCCGGCGCCGCGACTGGCTTTGAGTCCGGGCGGTCGCCGCCCGGAATGGCCGCCGTCACCACCTTTCGTCATCCGGTGGCGGTGACCACCGGCTGGTGAAAGCCAACCTCGGGCCCGGTCCGCCATTGCGGGTCGAGGAAGCCGGTGCGCTGCAGCAGCTCGGTGAACGCCGCGCGCGTGATGGCCCGATAGCGCGCGCGGTGCTGCTGCACGCTCCACTCGCCGTCGGCGCCCTCCGTGCAGATGAGGAACCGGACGGTGTACAGCGGACTCGTGGGCGTATCCCAGTCGTGCATACGAACCACGACTCGGCGCGGCGGTCCTGCGACGACGAGCGGCATGGCGACCGGCGGGCGTTCGACCAACGCCTCGTCGTAGTCCCGCATCGTCACGATCAGCAGCCCGCCGGGACGAAGCCGCGAGCGCATCGCCGTCAGTGCCTGCAGCAATTCCGCGTCGTCGAGGAGGTGCGGGAGGGCGTTGTCGGCCGAGACCACCACGTCGAACCGGCCGGACACTTCCCTCAGGTCTCGGAAGTCCGAGACGCCGAACTCCACGTCGGCCTGGAGGCGGGCGGCCTCGGCCCGGGCCCGCTCGACCGCAACCGCGCTGAGGTCGGTGCCCGTGACGCGAAAACCCTGGCGCGCGAGTCCGATGGCCTGCGTGCCGATCCCGCAGCTGCAATCAAGCACCGTCACGGCGTCGGGACGAGCAGCACGGATCACCCGCGCCAGCGCCGCACCCTGCTGGGCAACGGCCGAATCCCAAGAATCGCCATAGACGAGGTGGTAGTCAGCGGCCAGGCCGTCGTAGAACTGGACGGTGTCCGCATTCACGCGCCGATTGTCCGGCGCACGACGGGCCACCACAAGGAAGATGTCACGGTGCGGGCCGGCGCGAGTGAAAGACTGGATGGGGATACGCCGCTACCGATGAGGAGGAGTGCTGTGCAGGATCCAACCGATTTGTTCACGACCGAGCTCAGCCCGACCGAAGCGGTTGCCGCGGGATTGGTGCGGCCGGTGCTGGTCGAGGCGCTCGACGGGTTCGTGGACGCCGGGAGCGGTAGGCGACTGGCCCGCGAGCATTTACTCAACGCGCTGGACTCACAATTGGTGGCCAGCTTCGACGTGGACCAGCTGCTCGATTATCGAGCCCGCCGACCAGAGATGACGTTCACCACCGACCACTGGGCCGATTACGCCGAGCCCCAGTTGGCGATCCACTTGGTCCGCGATCTCGACGACGTGCCGTTCCTGCTGCTGCACGGTCCCGAGCCGGACTTCCAGTGGGAACGGTTCATTGCGGCCGTTCAGGTCCTGGTCGCTCAGTTCGACGTGCGGCTCGTGGTCGGCCTCACCGCCATCCCGATGGCCGTTCCGCACACCCGGCCGTTGACGGTCATCGCTCACGGAACGCCATCAGAGCTCGTCGCGCACTATCCGAAATGGCTGCCGACGGTCCAGGTTCCAGCCAGCGTCGGCAGCCTGCTGGAATATCGCCTCGGCGAGGTCGGCACGCCGGCCTGCGGTTTCGCCGTCGCCGTGCCGTACTACCTGGCCAACCTCGACTACCCCGACGCCGCGCACATGCTCTTGAACTCTGTGACCAGCGTCAGTGAGCTCTCGCTGCCGACCGAGGCTCTCGTCCGCGCGGCGGAGGTGGTCCGCACCGACGTGGACCGGCAGATCGGCGACACCGACGAGGTAACCACCTTGGTTCACCGTCTCGAGCAGCAATTCGACGACGCCACCACGACCCGGGGCGGCGGCCTGCTCACCGAAGGGGCCCGGCTCCCCACGGCCGACGAACTTGGCGCGGAGTTCGAGAGGTACCTGTCCAACCGACCAGACACCGGTCCGTCCAGCTGATCGACTCTTCTCGGCCGCGGACGTCAAGTACGGGTTCGCGGGCTTCCGCTCGCGCCCGGCGGCCTGGTCACGGCGGCCCGGCCGCGTCCGGTGTTTCTCCCGAGCGCTACCCGATCGGCGATCGGAGTGGGTCGGCGGGCGCGCTGCGCAGCGTCGCATGGTTCTCGCCGGTGGCGTGGACCAGGGCAACTCCGTACCCGGCCAGACCGAGGTAGAGCAGGACGGGGCCGTGCGGGAACCACCACGTGATCTCTGACAACGGCAGCATGACAATCGCGATGATCAGGCAGCCGATGGCCCAGCGGGGCGCCCAGCGCTGCAGCGGGCCGCCGCTCCAGAGCAGCCGGGCCAGCATGATCGAGCCGATGAGCAGCGGAAGTATTCCGACGCCCGACAGCGCACCCGGCAGTGCGTTGAAGTGGTTGTCCACCAGGTCGTGGGCCTGCGCTTTCGGCAGCTGCTTATAGACGGCCGGGATCGCGCTCAGGTCAAGGATGGTGTGCGGAATTTCGGCTATCGCAAGGCCTAATCCGATCGCCGCTACCCACAGCGTGCCCCGTCCGCGCCGAGCTTGCAGCTGGACGCACAACCCCGCGAGGCCGACGAGCAGTGCGAGCACACCGGCGAACAGCAGCAACCCGACCGCAGGGGCGAGACCGGCCACGTAGTGCGGCGCGCGGTCGGAGTCGTCCGGGTCGGTGAACGCTTCAAGGCCGATCGCCACGGCGCACGCTGTCGCGCCGGTGGCCAACATGATTCCGCAATTGCGGACGATGCTCGCGCTGTGCATGGTGTCCCCTTCGAGTGAACGGGCCGGAATCGGCCTGTCTGGGACGTTAGGAACCGGCCCGTGCCGGTGGTACCCGGTGGGCCGGACGGTTTCCCGGACCCAGCCCCCGGGCCGATCGGGTGCTGGCCACACCGCGTCGGTGCTGACCACATCACTCCCGGGGGGTCCGCCCTCTTGGCCGCCTGGGTCTGCGTCGAGCAGACTGACGCCGTGACACGATGGTCGAAAACCGCCGCCCTCGGCATCGGCGGGGCCTGGGTGGTTGCGACCCTCGTCGTGACACCGCTGGCCGGTGTCCGCGCCGCCGCGGACCTCGCCGACCCCATCGTCCTTGTCCCGGCGTTCTGGTTCGCCGGTGCGGTCGCGTTCTACTACCGCCCTGATGTGCGGTGCGCGCGACTGCTCTACCTGGCGGGAACGCTGATCGCCGCCGCCCACGCATTGGCGGCCCTGCCGGCGGCCATGCACGCACCCTCGCTCTGGCCGGTGAACCTGGCTGCGCAGGTCAGCTTCACCGGCGGTTTCGCCGCCTGGGCCATCGCACTGGCGCTGTTTCCGGATGGCACGGTCGAATCACGCATCGAACGGCTGTTCACCGCGACCGTTGCGACCGCGGCTGTGCTGTTGCCGACGTTGGGCTTCTTCTCAGCACCGAGACCGGAACTCATCGGGGCCGTGTCGCAGCCCGCTACTCCGGTTCCGGTGTATTCGACCGCGCTGGCACCCCTGCACGCCGCAGCCGAGTTCATGCCGGCCGCCGTCCTGCTCGGTGCGTTGTTACTTGCGCTGCGGTACCGGCGCTCGGAGCCGCGGCGGCAGGACCAGATCCGCTGGCCGTTGTTCGCCGCCGCGGCGGCCGCCATTGCGCTGGTCGCGTCATCGCCGATCACCGCGTTGCTCGGCTCGACCGCCCAGGCCTACGTCTTCGTCGCCATCGTCGCGATGCTGCCGACGTCGTTGGTGCTGGGGATGTTTCGTGACGGACTGTTCGACGTCGACCGCTTCGTGTTGCGGTCCCTGGTGTTCGGCGCACTATGGATCGGCATCGGCGCGGTGTTTGCCACGGTGGCCGAATTACTCGGCCTCGCCGCCGGCCGTCAGCTTGCGCTCGCGCCCGCGGTGGGTATCGCGATCGTCGCCGCGATGGCCTTTCAGCCCGCTCGAACCCGGCTGGAGCGGGTGGCCGACCGCTGGGTGTACGGCGACCGGCTGTCCGATCACGAGGCCATGCGGCGGCTGGGTGCGGCGCTGGAAAGCGCTGGCGACGTCGATGACGTGGCCGGCGTGGTCGCCGTGACCGTCAAGCGCGGCCTGCGATGCGAGTGGGCGCTAATTCGCCGGGCCGAGCACAACGGGGCCGAACACCATGCGGCCGAACACCAAGCGG
>CAXULW010000046.1:0-34659 GCA_964252015.1 uncultured Jatrophihabitantaceae bacterium
AGGCGTCAGATGGCCTGATCGGGGGTGCGGGGTGAACGCCGCATGAACGACGACCACAGATCTCGTGTCGGGAGTGGCACTTGTCTCAGGCGATCAGATGAACGATCTTGCCGAGCCTGGACAGCAACCGCTTACCGGGTCTATGGGCGCCGATATTGGGTCTGGCGGCGGGTGATCTCGAAGCCGGTGCGCTGGTAGAGGCCGACGGCTGCGGTGTTCTCCTCGTCGGTGTACAGGATGACGGTCTCGGCGCCGGTCGTCTGCAGGTAGTTCAGGCCGCGCAGCAGCAGGATCTTGCCCAGCCCGCGGCCTTGCGCCAAGGGATCCATCCCGATCACGTAGACCTCGGCGATCGGCGGGCGGCCCGGATGAAGCTTGGTCCAGTGGAAACCGAGCAGCCGGCCGTCCCCATCGAGCGCGAGCAGGAAACCGGCGGGATCGAACCACCCCTGGGCGATGCGGTCGTCGAGATCGGCCTGGGTCCAACGGCCCTGTTCCGGATGGTTGGCGAACGCCGCCGCGTTGACCCGCAACCACGCCGCGTCGTCGTGGCCCGGAACGAACGGCCGGACCGTCACGCCGCTGGGCAACGGGGCGGTGGTGGTGTCGAGATCGGCCAGCGAGCGGGCCATCGTCAGCAGCCCGCGGGCCGGGAGGTAGCCGCGCGTATCGGCCTCGGCGCGTACCGGGCTGGCGTCGCCGCGGGCCCAGACCATCAGCGTGGCGTCGCCGGCCGCATCCTCGGTGGCGTCGAACAGCGCCGTGGCGATTGCGGAGCGGGGACCGTCGACACCGACGAGGATCTCGGCGGTGACGGGGTCGCCCAGATCAAGCTGCCCGTAACCGGCCAGGGTCTCGTGGTGGCGCAGTACCAGGTGCTCCACACCGGGCATCGCGCGGGTGAGCCGGAGCGAGGCGTGCTCGTCCAACGGTGGCGCACCGTCGAGGGTCTCGACGCGCGCCGCCAGGTGCTCGACCTGGTCGGCATCGCGTCGGGACAGGGTGGCCGAGCGGGTGATCTGCTCGACCGGGGACGTCACCGGTGAAAGGTAACGCCCGTCTCCGCTGCGGTGTCCATCGACTCGGCCGCGTCGATCGAGTCGGCGGCGTCGGCCATCGCGTCGAGCGAGCTCTGGTGGGCCGCGGTCGGCGGGACGAACTTGTAACCGACGTTGCGCACGGTGCCGATGAACGCTTCCCGCTCGGGTCCGAGCTTGGCCCGCAACCGACGCACGTGCACGTCCACCGTCCGGGTGCCGCCGAAGTAGTCGTAGCCCCAGACCTCCTGCAGCAGCCGGGCGCGGGTGAAGACGCGCGACGGGTGCTGGGCCAGGAACTTGAGCAGCTCGAACTCCTTGTAGGTGAGGTCGAGGGCGCTGGTGCGCACGCGGGCGCTGTAGGTCGTCTCGTCGATCGTCAGGTCACCGACGCGGATGACCGCCGGGTCGCTGTCGTCGGCTTCGGAGCCGTGCCGGGCCACGGCCAGGCGCAGCCGGGCGTCGAGCTCGGCCGGTCCGGCGGAGTCCAGGATGACGTCGTCGACCGACCATTCCGCCGACAGCGCGACCAGGCCGCCTTCGGTGAGAACAGCGATGACCGGGGTGTCGCCGGCCAGCGAGGTCAGGATGCGGGAGAACGCCTTGACCGAGCTGAGGTCGCGGCGGGCATCCAGCAGCACCGCGTCGCCCAGCGTGCGGTCCAGCAGCCGGGACGCGTCACACGGCAGGACGGTGACCCGGTGCGCCAGCAGGCCCAGGGCGGGGAGAACTTCGGTGGTCGATTGAGCGGTGGATGTCAACAGGACGATGTCCATGTCAAGCCCTCCTCGAAAACGCCCCCGGATACGGGTCCGGGGTGTGGCCGCGGTCGCAGGTGGAGCCGCTGGCCGTGTCACGGCGATCGAGGTGAATAGCGGCCGTCGGCCCCTGCCCACCGGAATACGTTCGCCGGTACGAGGTGGGCGACGTTGCCCGATGTTCACCGTAACAATATCTGACGTCAATGGGAACGCTTACGGTTTGTGTGCGTGACGCTCACCGCACATTGCGACATAGCGGACGCAGTTAACGGATCCGGCGCTATTGATCGGCGTCGCCGGAACCGGCGGGTTGCTCGAAGTCGACGTCGACGTTCTGGAAGCCCTTGCTGGTCTGGGCGGTGGCTTGATCGGTATACGCGCGTCGGTCACCCCGGGTGAGGCTGACGTTGTCGGTGAACGGGGTGAGCAGCGCCCGGGGGTGCAGGACGTCTACGCGGACGACGTTGATCTCCGCGCAGAACACCACCATGACCGCGGTCAGGTAGAGGAAAGCGATCAGGCCCAGCACCGCGGCGAACACACTGTTGGTGGCGCTGGCGTGACGGACGACGTGGCTGACGTAGATGACGCCGAACGTCTGCAGTAGTTGCCACCCGATCGCGGCGGAGATCGCCCCGGGCGCGATATCGGCCACGCTCACGTCACGCGAGGTGGCGACGCGGAACGCCAGCACGAACGCCCCGGCGTTGACCACGACTGACGCGACCAGCACCGCGCTCCTCAGCAGGGCCCCGAATTGCCCGGCTCCACCGGCGCCCACCGTGGCCAGCACCGTCGTGCCCAGCACGGCCAGTCCGGCCGCACCCAGCAGGAGCAGGCTGCGGCCGCGGGCCTTGATCGGGTTGGGTCGCTCGTTGCGCGGCACCCGCCACGCCTGGTTCATGGCGTACTGCAGGGCCTGCGCCACCCCCAGCGCACCGTAGAGCGAGCCGCCGATGCCGACGATCAAGCCGACGGTCCCGCCGCCAAGGTGTTTGGGGTCTCCAAGTTCCTGGCCGACGATCGGGAACTGGTGCAAGGCCGACCCCAGGAGGTCCTTCTGCAAGTGCGGATGGCCCGCGAGCACGAGCCCCAACACGGTGGAGGCCAGCAACAGCAGCGGGAAAAGGGATACGAATGCGTAGTAGGCGATCAACGCGGCCAGATATCCGCCGTTGTCGTCCGCGTACTTGTACACCACGGCCAGCGGAAAACCCGCGGCCGGGTGTCGCCGCTGATACCGGTCCAACACGCCAGTCACGTTCATCGGCACACCCCACCACACCCGTGGGACGGGTAGCGATCCGAGGGCGGATGCCGGCCGGGGCTACGTCGCGATCTGAGACCATGGCCGGATGACCGATCCCGCGCCGACGAGGGACGAAGCCGTCGCCGCCGCTGACCACCCGGACGTGCGGGCCGATGGTCACCACGGCCCCGATTGGGTGGCCGTTCCTTCCGGCCCGCCGCGGTTCGGCGCTGAGATGTCGGCGGCCCGCGCCGCTCTGGTCGCCCTCGTCGCCGGCGGGGCGTTGGCGGTCGCTGCCGCCCGCGCGGTGGAATTGCTGGTGGTCGTGGCCGTCGTCCAGGCCGCGTTCGTGGTCGCCTGGGTGTTCGGGGCGGCGGTGGCCGTAGTGCCAGGAGAGTCGTTCGACGGCCCGGAGGGCGAGGTCGAGATGGGCCCGACGCCGCCGTTGCTCGGCTCGTCCGACGCAGAGGTCGATGCGCAGCCGATCGGGAACGGTGCGATGCCCGTGGTCGGAGCTATGCCCCTGGTCGGAGCTATGCCCCTGGCCGGAGCTATGCCGGGACGGATCGGTGCCGTCCTCATCGGCGGGGGAACGGCAGCGGCGACCGACTTCGCGGTGATGCACTGGCCGCGCAGCGCCTTGTCACCGATGCTCGGGATCCTCGGCCTGGCCGTGCCGGTCATGTTCGCCCATCAGCTCACTCGCGGCGTGATCCGGGCCCGGGTGGTCGAGTCCCTGTCCGGCATCGCCCTGATCATCGCCGCGGTGGTGGCTCTGCCCACCCTGGTGCAGCTTCGGCACGAGGCCGGGGGCGGGTACATGGTCGCGGCCACAACCCTGGCCGCAGGCGTCGCCGTGGCCCTCGGGCTGCTGGTCGACCTGGTGTGGTCGCGACCTCGTTTCGACCCCGACGTTCCGCGGGGATTGACCGGGGTGGTGATCGGCACGGTGGCCGGCGCGGCGCTCGGGGCGTACCTGCTGCGGCATCAGCCCCAGTTCACGACCGGCCAGGGCTTGCTCTACTGCGCCGGTATCGCCGCGGTCAGCGCCCTGGTCGGGGTGGCCACCAGCCTGGTCGGCTACAGCTCCCCGGCGACCGGCGCGGTTCCGGGGGTGGCGCGGCTGCTGCGTCCGGTCGCGCTGGCGCTGTTGCCGCTGATGCTCGTCACCCCGGCGGCGTACGTGCTCCTGGTCAACGCGTGAGAGATCAACGCGTGAGAGGTCACGCGTGAGAGGTCAACGCGCGAGTGGTCAACCCGTGAGTGGTCAGCGCGTGAGCGGCAGCTACTCGGCCCCACGGACGCGACGCCGACGGTGGCCGGTGGTTCTGGTCGTTCTTTTCGCCCTGCTGGCTGGGATCCTGGTCGTTGTCGACCGCGTCGCCGTCGCCGTAGCCCAGGACGAGGTGGCGACCAAGCTGGCCGGCCAACGCCCGTTCAGCGGCAAGCCGTCGGTCCGCATCCACGGCTTCCCGTTCCTGACCCAGACCGTAGGAGGCATCTACCACGACATCGAGGTCACCGGGCTGGGCGAGCCGATCGCCGGCATGGTCGGTGCGCACGTCGACGCCCAGCTGCACGGCGCGCACATCCCGCTGTCGTCGTTGCGTACCCGCCCCGACACCGTGCCCGTGGATCGGGTCGAGGTCACCGTCACCATCCCCCTGGTCCAGCTGGCCCGGGTGGCCGGCGTGCCCAACCTGAAGCTGTCCACGCAGAACGGCAACCTGGTCGCGCAGGCCCCGGTAAGCCTGCCCGGCGGCGTCGGCTCGATCACCCTCAGCGGCACGGTGCACCTCGACGTAAGCAGCAGCGGCCTGGACGGAACGCTGACCGACATCCGCGCGCTCGGCAGCGTGTTGCCCAGCAGCGTCACCGATGCCGCGAAGCAGGCCCTGCACCTGCACGTCGCGCTGCCGAACCTGGGTTACGGGTCGACGGTGTCCAGCGCTCGCGCCGTTGGCAGCAACATCATCTTCACCGGGTCCGCGCGCAACGTCGTCCTGCGCTGACGCCGCCCGGAATCCTCCGCCGCGGACCGGGGTCGCCGGACGGCGCAATGTGCCGGTAACCTAGCCGCATGTTCGTGAGCCCGTTGCTCACCTCGCGCCGCGCGGTCGACCTGTGCCGCGTGGGCTCCTGCCTGTGTCAGTAGGACACAGCCCTCGCGGCTCCGCCCGCAACCTGCACCACTGAGCCGGCTGTCCGCTGCGCTCAGCGTCCCTTTTCCGGGCGGCCCGATGCCGTCTGACCACCACCATGAACAGCTGAAAACAAGGAGAAATGATCATGAGTCGCGCAGACGCGCTCGTCTCGGCCGACTGGGCCGAAGAGAACCTCACCGCCGACGGCGTCGTGTTCGTCGAGGTCGACGAAGACACCTCGGCCTACGACGGCGGGCACCTGCCCGGCGCCGTGAAGCTGGACTGGAAGACCGAGCTGCAGGATCAGGTCCGCCGCGACTTCGTCAGCAAGGCGCAGTTCGAAGCGCTGCTGTCGGCCAAGGGCATCGGCAACGACGACACCGTCGTCCTGTACGGCGGGAACAACAACTGGTTCGCCGCGTACGCCTACTGGTACTTCAAGCTCTACGGCCACGACAGCGTCAAGCTGCTCGACGGCGGGCGCAAGAAGTGGGAGCTGGACGGCCGCGAGCTGTCCAAGGACGAGGTGTCGCGTCCGCCCGCGCAGTACACGGCCAAGGAGCAGGACACGTCCATCCGGGCGTTCCGCGACGAGGCGATCGCCGCGATCGGCACCCAGAACCTGATCGACGTCCGTTCCCCCGACGAGTTCTCGGGCAAGTTGCTGGCCCCCGCGCACCTGCCGCAGGAGCAGTCCCAGCGCGGCGGGCACATCCCTACGGCGCTCAACGTGCCGTGGAGCAAGGCGGCCAACGAGGACGGCACGTTCAAGTCCGACGACGACCTGCGCAAGCTGTATGGCGAGGTCGGCCTGGACGACGCCAAGGACACCATCGCCTACTGCCGCATCGGTGAGCGCTCCAGCCACACCTGGTTCGCGCTGCACGAACTGCTGGGCCACGAGAACGTCAAGAACTACGACGGTTCGTGGACCGAGTACGGCTCGCTGGTCGGCGTCCCGGTGGAGAAAGACGTCTAATGCGCGTGAGCGATGCGGGTGTGGCCTGATGTGTGGCGCTCCCGCCCAGGCACCTGAGCTGCCGGCGCACATCGACCTGACCAAGGAGACCGTCATCTACGGCGTCGTCACCCGCGACGACGCCCCGGTGCCGGCGGCGTACGTGCGCCTGCTCGACGAGAGCGGCGAGTTCACCGCCGAGGTCGTCACCAGCGCCACCGGCGACTTCCGGTTCTACGCCGCGCCGGGGGCGTGGACGCTGTCGGTGCTCGCGCCGGGTGCGTCCGGGCGCAAGCAGGTGCACGCTCTGGCGCCAGGCCTGGTCGAGGTCGACCTCGTCATCAGCTAGTCCCGTCCGGTTTTGGTCAGTTGGCCCGCGTGTACGGGGTCAACTGACCACAACCGGTCAGCGTTTGTGGACTGACGAGCCCTTGTGGGCGGCCTTGGCCCCGCTCTTGTCGGATTCGACGATCACGTAGGGCTCGTCGTCGCTGGCGTTGAACTTGTGGCCGTCGAACGTGAACGCCTCGGTGCGGTGCTCGACGACCTTTCCGTGGGTCTCCCCCTGTGCGGTGTTCCAGCTGACCTGACTGCCCTGGGCCGGCGGTGTGGTGGATTTCGAGGAGTCGGACATCAGCCCACCGTGCCACGGATGCGCCCGGGCCAACCCATGCAGTTCGAGCCCGGGGTCCGCCGCGGGTGGGAGCGACTATCGTCGAATCATGCTCGAATCCGTGTACCTCGTCGTCCTTATCGCGGCTTTCCTGGCCATCGGCGCGATGAGCGTGTTCATCCTGTACAAGCTGTTCGCCGGGCAGGAGTAGGTGCAGGTGTCCGAGCCCGCCGGCAGCGGCCCGGCCGCCGACACCACCGACCTGCGCGAAGGACCGCCGATCCACGACGACCTGCTCGCCCTGGTGCCGCTGGTCGGCTTGTGGGGCGGCGCCGGCATCGGGATCGTCCCCGAGACCGGGGACGAGTTCCGCTTCGTCCAGGCGGTGACGTTCTCCCACGACGGCCGGCCGTTTCTGGTCTACGAATCGCACACCTGGCTGCTCGACGAGGCCGGCGCCGTCTCCCGCGCGGCCGCCCGGGAGAGCGGGTTCTGGCGTCCCGGCGCCGGCCCGGATGACGTCGAGGTCGTCCTGGCGCTGAACACCGGCGTGACCCTGGTGCTGATCGGGACGGCCGGTGACGCGCAATGGTCGTTGGAGACCGCGGCGCTGGACAGCGCCCCGACCGCGAAGGACGTCGACGGCAACCGTCGCTTCTATGCCGTCACCCGCGGCGACCACGGTGACGAACTGGCCTACGCGCAGGAACTGGCCCGCGCCGGCGAGGACTTCCGGCCCCATCTCAACGCCCGCCTGCAACGCCGTTGACCCTAGGCCGACTTGTGGTGGCAATTGACCCAGCTAGGTGGGTCAGGAGCCACCACAAACCGTGGCCTGGACGGGGGTCTGGACATGGTTCGGCCCCCGAACCTTGTCCCGCACGACGGAGGTTTCCGTCGGGCAAGGGCCGGCTGGACTGGGCCGACGGCTCGGGGGCCGGGTAGCTGTCTGGTATTCGCTCACCACGTTGGCGGGGGGAACGTCAACCTCACGGCTGGTCCGATATTTGCCTGTGCGGCTAGCGGACAGCCACCTCACGAGTCCGATTGATATGCACCCGCGGACCACCTCCTCTCACGTGTAACGCCACCGTACGAGACGGCGGCGCGCAGGGCAATCACAATTCGGACACGGCTTCTACCGCCGAGGTGAACGGACGGTCAGAAACCGGCGTAACGGTTCAGACGCTGGGTCAGCCCGTGCTGGTCCGGGCGGGGTTTTCCGTCCAGTTCGGTCACCTCGGCCACGCCGCGGATGGCCGACACCAGCCAGATCCCGTCCACCGTGGCCAGGTCGTCGGCCCTGATCGGGTCGGTCGTGACGTCGTGGCCGTCCGCCCGGGCCCCGTCGAACAGGGCGGCCATCGTCGTGCCGGCCAGGATCCCGCTCGCCCCGCGTGGGGTGGTGGCCAGCCCCGCACCCTGCGCCCAGACCACGGTGGCGGTCGGCGCCTCGAGCACCATGCCGTCGCGGGAGACCCAGACCGCGTCCTGGGCGCCCCGGCGCACCGCCTCGCGCAGGGCGGCCATGTTCAGTGCGTAGGACAGCGCCTTGACGCCGCCGAGCAGCCACGGCGCGTCGGCGAAGCTGTCGGAGTCGGTGCCGCGGGGCAGCGTGATCGCGCGGACGCCCTCGCGGCGCTGGCGCAGCGCCTCCGCGCCGATCGGGCGCACCGTGGCCACCACCGTCGGCACGCCGGTGCCCTCCACGCCCCGGGTCACCATCAGCTTGACCACGGCTTCCCCCGGCGTGGACCAATGCGCGGCGACGAGTTCGACCAGGCCGCGGCAGTCGGCGACCTCGGTGGAGATGTCCAGCCTGTCCAACGACCGCTGCAGCCGGTACAGGTGGGCGTCCAGGCGTTCCACCACGCTGTTTCCGCCGGCGTCGGTGAGCACCCGGCAGCTTTCGAAGCAGCCGTCGCCACGCGCCAGGCCGAGGTCGTCGGCGCGCACCACCGGTTCCTCGGCGGGCACGATCCCGCGTCCGAGCACACCCACGACCATCTCCACGGTCACGACCCTATCGACGCCCGGCGCGGCCGCGGGACGGCCTGAGCTCGACCCGGTCGCCCGGACGCACCTGGGCCAGCGCGTCGGTATCGGCGTCGTCCACGACGGCCACGACCGGGTAGCCGCCCGTGGTCGGATGGTCGGCCAGAAAGATCACCGGACGGCCTGACGCCGGCACCTGGACCGCGCCGCGCACGATGCCTTCACTGGCCAGTTCGGCCCGCTCGCGGCGCTCCAGGGCCGGACCGTCCAGGCGTACGCCGACACGGTTGGAGTCCGCCCCCACCGTCCACGTGGTGTGACCCAGGGCGTCGAGACCGGCCGCGGTGAGCCAGTCGACGCGCGGTCCGGGCGTCCAACGCAGGACCGTGGGCGAGTCGGCCCGGGCCGGCACCGGCGCCAGATCGACAGCCGGGAGCGCGGTGCGGGTGGGCCCGATCGCCAGCCGGTCGCCGGCCCGCAGCGGGGGCGGCCCGATACCGGACAGGACGTCGAAGGAACGACTGCCGAGCACCGCCGGGACGTCGAGGCCGCCCCGCACGGACAGATAGGTGCGCAGGCCCACCGCCGGACGTCCCACCCGGATCATCCGTCCGGCGGGCACCCGAACGGTGGCGTTCAAACCCACCGGGCGCCCGTCCACGTCGACCGGCGCCGCGGCTCCGGTGACGGCGATGATCAGATCCGTCCCGGCCCGGACGGACAACCCGCCGAGGGTCAGTTCCAGTCCGGCCGCGGTCACGTCGTTGCCGACCAGGCGGTTGGCCAGTGCGAGCGCGCCTCGGTCGGCCGCGCCGGACGGGCTCACCCCGACCGACGCGTAGCCCGGGCGGCCCTGGTCCTGCACGGTCGTCAGCGGCCCGGCGGCCAGCACCTCGAGATGGCGGCCCGGGCCTTTGGCGGCGCCGGTCACGATGCCGGCGTGACGTCGGTGAACGTCACCCGTACGCCGGGACGAAGCCGGGCCGGCGGGTCACGCTCGAGGTCCCACACCGTTGCCTCAGTGCGCCCGATCAGCTGCCATCCGCCCGGCGACTCGCCCGGGTAGACGGCGCTGTAGCACCCGGCGAGCGCCACCGAGCCGGCCGGCACCGCGGGCGCGTGGGCTGTCTCGGCGCGGCACCGCCAGCCTTTTATCGCTGCCGGTCAGGTAGGCGAACCCGGGCGCGAACCCGCAGAACGCCACCGTCCACGCGGTCGAAGTGTGGGCCTGGACCACCCCGGCCACGCCGAGGCCGGTCAGCTCGGCCACCCGGTCGAGATCTGCGCCGTCGTAGGTCACCGGTATGGACACCGTCTCGGTCGGGCCGGCCGGCCCGTCGGCGGCCGACGGGTCGAGGCCAAGGACGTAGGCCGACACGGCGGCCAGGTCGGTGCCGGGGCTGACGCGGACGAGCACGGTCCGCTCGGCCGGCACGACGTCGACGGCCCCGTCGGGCGGCCGCCGGCCCAGCGCGGCGGCGAGGGCCCGGATCTGGGCCGGGTCGGCCTCGAACAGCACCGCTGCGTGACCGTAGGGCAGCACGCGCATCGGTCTCAGCCCGTGAACGCGGTGACGGTGACGCCGGCTCGGCTCAGCGCGGTGCGCACCGCGGCGGCGATCTCCACCGCGCCCGCAGTGTCGCCGTGCACGCAGATTGATTCGGCGGCCACGGAGACGACGGTGCCGTCCACAGCGACGACCTCCCGCGCAACGGCCATCCGCACCGCCCGCGCCACCACGGTGTCCACGTCCTCGATCACCGCCCCCGGCTCGGTCCGGGGGACGAGTGACCCGTCGGCCCGGTAGGCGCGGTCGGCGAAGCACTCGGCCACAGTGCGCAGGCCACTGGCTTCGGCCGCGGTGAAGAGCGCGGATCCGGGCAGGCCGAGCACGCTCAGGCCCGGGTCGTAGGCCCGCACGGCCTCGACGATCGCTGCGGCCTGGCCCTCCTGGCGGACGACGGCGTTGTAGAGGGCGCCGTGCGGCTTGACGTAGCGGACCCGGGCGCCGGCGACCCGGGCCAACCCGTCCAGGGCGCCCAGCTGATAGAGGACGTCGGCGGCCAGGTCGTCCGGGGCGACGTCGATGAACCGGCGACCGAACCCGGCCAGGTCGCGGTAGCCGACCTGGGCCCCGATGCGCACGTCGCGCGCGGCCGCAGCCGCACAAGTGCGGCGCAGGGTCAGCGGGTCGCCGGCGTGGAAACCACACGCCACGTTCGCGCTGGTGACGATGCCGAGCAGGGCGCCGTCGTCGCCGAGCCGCCATCGTCCGAACGACTCCCCGAGGTCGGCGTTCAGGTCCAGGCGGTTCATGTTTCCGATCCGCCCGGCCCGGCCGCACCGGTGGCCGCACCGGCGCCCGCACCGGTGGCCGCGGCGTTAGACACGGCGGTAGACGCGGCGGCGGACTTGGCCGTATCTGCGGCGTACGCAGCGGCGGCGGTGATGATCTCGGCCAGCGGTCCGGGCCCCAACCGGGTCGCGGCTGAGCACAGGGTCTCGGCGTCGACGGCCTCGGCCAGTGCCTGCGCCGCCCGTTGCGCCGGTGTCGTCCCCGACGGGCGCACCTGCACCGTGGACAACGTCGGCCTGGACCCGGCCACCTCGTCCAGCAGCGCCGCGACCGATGCGGGATCAGCCGATGCCAGCGCCGGCGACAGCAGTTCCTCCAGCCGGACGACGCGGCCCAGCACCGCCGGGTTGGAGATCTTCTCGCGCTGGCCCGACATGAGCTGGCTCAGCATGGGCGGGCTCAGACCGATCACCGCGGCCAGACGCGACTGCGAGACCCCGTACCCCGCCAGCAGGCGGCCGAACCGGATGCTCAACGGCTCGCCGTACATCGCCACCTGGTGCGCGATGATGTCAGGGCCCGCCATGTCGGTCTCCTCCGCCAAATTTGCACTTGCAATTGGTGTTTACATCTGCAAACATCTGGGCACAGTGTTTGCAGATGTAAACCCTAGTGAGAGGACGATCCGATGTCACGCATTTTCACTACCTCCCGGACGGGGGTCACCGGCCGGTCCCGGGCCCAGCTGCTGCGCCCCGTGGCCGGCGCCGCGCTGGCGCTTGGTCTGGCCGCGCTCGTACTCGCTCCGGTGGATGGCCGGGCCGCGAGCGGAACCGGCACCACTGGCACCACAACCCCCACTGACACCACAAGCACCCCAACCACCACGGCACCGAAGCCCGTCGACCCACCGCAGACGTCCAACGGCACCGTCCCCACCGGCGGGGCTCCCGTGCCGGTCATGGTCGTGCTGGATGCGTCCGGCTCCATGAACGCCAACGATGCGCCCGGCCCGCGCATCACCGCGGCCAAGAAGGCGGTCGATGCGCTGGTCGACTCGTTGCCCAGCAACGCCCGGGTCGGCCTGCTCGTCTACGGCACCGGGACCAGCTCGGCCGGCTCGGCCAAGGCCAAGGGCTGCCAGGACATCAAGCAGGTCGTCGCCCTCGGCACCGTCGACAAGCCCGCGTTCAAGGCCGCGGTGGCCAAGGTGACGGCCAGCGGCTACACCCCGATCGGCAACTCGCTGAAGGCCGCGGCCCAGCTGCTGCCGAAGGAGGGTCCGCGCAGCATCGTGCTCGTCTCCGACGGTGAAGACACGTGCGCGCCACCGGCCCCGTGCGACACGGCCCGCTCGCTCAAGGCGGCCGGGACCGACCTCACCGTCCACACCGTCGGTTTCAAGGTGGACACGGCGGCGCGTTCCCAGCTCACCTGCATCGCCGCGGCCACCGGGGGCAGCTACCGCGAGACCTCCGATGGGGGCTCCCTGGGCCAGATCCTGGTCAGCCGGGTCAGCGAGGCGCTGCGTCCGTACACCGCGGTCGGCACACGGGTCAACGGCTCGTCCTCCACCGTCGGCGCCCAGGCCCTGAAGCCCGGCCAGTACGTCGACTCCTTCGCCGACTCCGCGTCGAGCAGCAGCGACGACGGCCACGCGAAGTACTACACGGTGAACATCGGCCCCGGCGAGACGTTGTACGCCACCGTCACCCTGGTCACGCCGCCGCTGTCGGTGCCCTCGTCCAGTTCGCTGCAGTCGGTGGTCGCACTGCAGACGCCCGACGGTGACTCCTGCCAATCCAACTGGGAGTACGAGTCCGAGTCCTCCGGCAAGCTGGCCGCGCTCACCAACGTCCTCACGGTCGCGCAGGGCGGTAAGAGCATCTCGTCCTCGAAGTGCCAGGACCGTAGCGGCCAGTTCGTCCTGCGCGTGGTGCGTACCGGCACCGCCTTCCCGGAACGCACCCTGCCGGCGGAGATCACCATCCGGGTCGAGCCGGCCGGCGACGCCACCGGGCTGCCCGTGCCGGCCACGACCGAGAGCGAGGACGTCTCACCGACCGCGGACCGCGCGCCGACGACGATCGACGGCGGATCCAGCTTCGACAACGCGCCCCTGCTCTCCGGCGGCACGTACCGCGACACCGTCGTCAGCGGCGAAGCCCGCTACTACCGGGTGCACCTCGACTTCGGCCAGCGACTGACCTACCGGGTCGGGCTGCCAGGGGTGCGCGCCACGTCCGCGGCCGACTCCATGCGCCTGCAGGCCCACATCGCTTCACCGGTGCGGGCCCTGCTCAGCCAGACCGGCTACAACTACAACACCACCTACTACGGCAACCGCGCGGTGGTCGTGCACGGCTCCGGGGCCTACCCGGCGCGCTACACCAACCGGTTCTCCAGCAGCGTTCGGGTCCGGGATTACGCCGTCGCCGGTGACTACTACCTGTGGCTCGACACCAGCTTCGTGACGGGTACCCAGTACCAGCTGCCGCTGACCCTGACCGTGCAGGTCGTCGGCAGCAAGGAAGCCGGACCGGTCTACGGACGCACGGGACCCACGATCACGGCGCCGAGCACCACCGCGAGCACCACCACCGCGGCCACGACCTCGTCCAGCTCCTCGGCCGGCGGCGGCGTGGTCAAGGGCAAGGGATCGCCCACCTCTGGCGGCACCCCGGTCTGGCTGCCCCTGGCCGGAATCGCCGCGCTGCTGGCGATAGCAGCCGCCGCGGTGGTCGCCGTCCGGCGCCGTCGGGTGCCGGTTACCGGCCCGGCTTACCCCGTGACCGGTCCGCTGCCGCAGCCTGGCCCGGTGTGGAGCCAGTACCGCGACGATGGCGAGACGCCCAACCAGCACTGGTGAGGATCAGGCCTGCTTCCACACGAACCGCGAACCGACCCGGGTACAGCGCAGCGTCGTTGTCCCCACGATGACCTCGTTCCCCTCCTGCGCAAAGGCACACCCGCCGTTGAGCGCAGGAGGGAGCGAGGTCGTCGCGTTTGCGGTGGGGGTGGGCGCCGAAGCGCTGCTCCGGCTGGACGTCACCGTCGAAGGAGTCGCTGACGGTGTCGGTCGAGACGGCGCCGAAGCGGTACTCGAGGACGACCCCGTGTCATCGCCGGCCTTGGTGATCACGTCGCGGATCAGGTAGGTCATGGCGGCCAGCCACGCGATCACGGACACGGCCACGATGAGCGGCACCGGCACTCGCCCGCGCAAGCCTCGGGTGTTCGGCGGCGGCGGTGACCACACCGACGACGACAGCGCGTCAACGTCACCCGCCGAACGTGTCGCCCCGACCGAGGGTGTCTGATCCGATGCAATTCCAGCGAAAGGCGTTCTGAAAGAAGGCGTTTCGACCGGAGGCGTTTCGACCAAAGGGTGGTTGGCCGAAGGTGTTTCCACCAAAGGGGTTTTGACCGAAGCTAATTCGGCTGGAAACGCCTTGACCGAAACTCCTACGGGCGAAACGGGTACGGCCGACGTGATCGAGCCAATGTCGGCGCGGTCCTGGTGAGCGGGTTCGAGCAGGCTCGGATCCGGCCCGCTCGAGCTCCAGCCGTCCGGGAACGGCGGCAGCTGGTCGGCCAGCACGACCGGATCGTGGTACGCCGTCATCGGAACGAGAACGGACCCGGCTGATGACGGGGCAGTGCGCGCCGAGCGCAGGGCGTCGCGGGCCGCGACCGCGCCCGGCCGTTGGGCCGGGTCGGAGGCCAACAATGCGCGCACCACCATGCTCAGGGCGCTGTTCGGCGGCAGCTGGGTGAAGTCGGACGGTTCGTTCACCTCGACCGGTTCGCGTCCGTGCAGCGGCGACAGCGCCAACCGCCCGACCGCGTACAGATCCTGGGCCGGCGCGGGAACGTCGCCGGCCAACGCCTCGGGCGACAGGTACCCCGGCGTACCGATGACCAGGCCGTGCTGGGTGAGCCGGGCGTCGTCGCTGCGCACCGCCAACCCGAAGTCGGCCAGACGAACCGCGAACGGCGTCCCGTCCGGCTGCGGTGAATTGTCCAGCAGGACGTTGCCCGGCTTGACGTCGCGGTGGGTGAGGCCGGTCTCGTGCACGTGCGCCAGCCCGTCCAGCAGCTGCGCGGTCAGGTCGGCCACGGTGGGCGCGGACAGCGGTCCCCAGTCGCCGATCAGCGTGGACGCCGACCCGCCACCGATCAGATCGCTGGCGATGAGCACGTGCTCGTCCTCGGCCACCCAGCTGTACGGGGTCAGCACGTGGCGATGCGCCAGCCGAACGGCCTGCTCCCGGGTGAAGCGGATGAGGTCGCCGGAGTCCCGTTGCCGTAGCACCTTGGCCGCACAGAAGCGACGTTGCTTGAGATCCCAGGCACGCCAGACCGTGCCGGTGCTGCCGCCGGCGATGGGATCGCACAGCGCGAACCGTCCCGCGATCACATCCAGCCGCATCCGCCGAGGGTATCGGCGGTGCCGCTCGCCCCGGGTGTCGACGCTGCGGGCCTACGCTGGGACGATGGCCGCCGACGACCTGGCTGATGCCCTGCGCGCGCGTGGACTACGGATGACCCCGCAGCGTCAGCGCGTGCTCGACGCGGTGCGCTCGCTGGGCCACGCCACCCCGGAGGAGATCTCGGCCAGCCTGTCCGACGTCGACGTCGCCACCGTCTACCGGGCGGTGCAACTGCTCGAGAGCCTCGGGCTGGTCGCGCACACCCACCTCGGCCACGGCGCCCCGAGCTACCGCCCGGCCGAGGACGAGCACATACACGTGGTCTGCCACGACTGCGGCTCGGTGATCGACGCCCCGCCCGGCCTGGCCGCGACGCTGGTGCACCGGCTGGATGCCGAACGTGGCTTCACCGTCGACCTGGCCCACTTCACCGTGTTCGGCCGCTGTGCCGCCTGCCGCGCCGGCACCGGATTCGGCACCGAGCGTCCGGCCGGCGCGCATCATCACCACAGCGACGACCTCAGCGATCACGAGCACGGCAATCCCGCTGAGCCGCCCCGGGAACAAACCGGCGCGATCGGACGATGACACAGACGTGACCACCGCCCCGCCCCACACCGCTTCGGCCACGGGCCAGCCGGCGTCGCCCCTCTTGGCCCGCCCGGGCGCGGTCGCCGCGAGCGGCATCGACGCCGGCACGGCCTGGCACTACGGCGATCCGCTGGGCGAGCAACGCGTCCTCCTGCGCGGCGCCGGCGTCGTCGACCGCTCGACTCGCGGCGTGCTCGTCGTGCCCGGCGCCGACCGGCTGAGCTGGCTGCACTCGATCTGTTCCCAGCACGTCGCCGACCTGGACGACGGTGACACTGCGCACGCGCTGGTGCTGTCCCCGCACGGTCACGTCGAGCAGGACTGGCAGCTCACCGAACTCGGCGGGCAGGTGTGGATTGACGTGGAGGCCGGCACCACCGCCGCCGCGCTCGACTACCTGCTGAAGATGCGGTTCATGAAACGGGTCGAGCCGGCTGACGTCAGCGACGCCTTCGCCGTGCTGTCCGTGATCGGTCCGTCGGCTGAAGACGTCGTGCGCGCGGGCGGGCTGGCCGCCCCTGACCGGGGACGGGCGCTGGCGCAGGTTGACGGCGGCTTTGTCCGCGCCACCGACATCGGCTACGACCTCGTTGTGCCCCGCCCCGAGTTGGCCCGCGTCGCCGGCGACCTGCTGGCCGCCGGGGCTGAGCCGGTGGGGGCTTGGGCGGCAGCGGCGCACCGGGTGGAACGCCGCCAGCCACGGTTGGGCTTCGAAACCGACCACCGCACGATTCCCCATGAGATCGGCCTGATCGGCGTCGCCGTCCACCTGAACAAGGGCTGCTACCGCGGCCAGGAGACGGTGGCCCGCGTGCAGAACCTGGGCCAACCACCGCGCCGGCTCGTCCTGCTCCACCTCTCCGGCGAGAGCGACGAGCTTCCCGATCAGGGCACGGCGATCGAACGCGACGGGCGCACGATCGGTTTCCTCGGCACCGCCGTGCACCACCACGAGCTCGGTCCGATCGCGCTCGCGGTCGTCAAACGCAACGTGCCCGACGACGCCGAACTGGTCGTTGCCGGTCATACCGCGGCGATCGACCCGACCTAGCGAAGACCTAGCGCACGCTTGTGGCGCAGCGATCTTGACTCAAGATCGCTGCGCCAAACCGCTGGCTCAGACGCGGGCGAGTTGGCGCTCGTCGGGGTCCGGGCCGGTCAGCGTGTCTGCCGGCTCGGGCGCCTCGAGCGAGATCTTCGGCGTGAACCGCTCCAACCACGTGGGGAACCACCAGTTGGCCCGGCCGACCAGGTGCATCAGCGACGGCACCAACATCGTCCGCACGATGAACGCGTCGACGAAGATCGCGCTGCCCAGCCCGATGCCGAACAGCTTGATCACCCGCGCGTCGCCGAGGATGAACGACGTGAACACGGCGATCATGATCAGCCCAGCCGCGGTGATGATGCCGCCGGTCTCGGCCTGGCCGACGGTGATCGCGCGGCGGTTGTCGTGGGTGTGCACCCACTCCTCGTGCATCCGGCTGACCAGGAACACCTGGTAATCCATCGAGAGCCCGAACAGGACCGAGAAGAAGATCACCGGCACGAACGCCTCGATCGGCCCACCGTTACCCACGCCGATCACGTCGCCGAACCAACCCCACTGGAAGATGGCCACCACGATGCCGAACGAGGCTCCCGCGGCCAGCAGGTTCATCGCCGCCGCCGTCAGCGGCACCACGACGCTGCGGAACGCGACCACCAGCAGCAGGAACGACAACCCGACCACGGCCAGGATGAACAGCACCATCTTGGCCGAGAGCACCTTGGCGAAGTCGACGTTGACCGCCGTCTCCCCGTACACGTAGATGTGATTGCCGGTGCCCTGGTACAGCGGGGGCAGGGTGGTCTTGCGCAGCACGCCGACCAGGTCGGTGGTGGCCGCGTCCTGGGGTCCGGATACGGATTTGAACCCGACGAACGCGATGGACTTGGCCACCGGGATGGCCTGCACGCTGGTCTTGTCGACGTCGGGGGTGGTGCGGACCGCCGTGGCCACCTTGGCCAGGAAGGTCCTGTCGGTTGCGCCGGGGCCGGAGACGACGAGTTCCAACGTGGAGTTGTAGCCCTTGCCGAAGCCGGTCTGGATGAGGTCGAAGCCGCGACGGGTCGTCGAACCGGCCGGGTCGTTGCTCTGGTCGGCGTGGCCCAGGCGGATCGAGAAGAACGGGATGGCCAGGGCCACCAGCAGGGCGCCGGCGCCGATGGCGACGAACAACGGACGCTTGCCCACCAGGCGACTCCACGCACCCCAGAAGCCGGTCTTGGCGTGCGGGTCGGCGAATTGACCCGCCCGCACCGCCTTGCGCTGGCTGCGCGGCAGCACCTTCAGGCCGAGGAAGCTGAGCATGGCCGGGAGCAGGGTGAGCGAGGCGACCATCGTCAGCAGCACGCCGAGCGAGACGCCCACGGCCACGCCGTAGAGGAAGCTGACGCCCAGGGCGCACATGCCCAGAATGGCCACACACACCGTGCAGGCGGCGAGCAGGACCGCCCGGCCTGAGGTGTTGAGCGCGTTTTCGATGGATTCGTTGATTCCCATCCCGTGCAGCAGGTTGCGTCGATGTCGGGTCACGATGAACAGCGCGTAGTCGATACCGACACCGATCACCATCAGGTCTTGCAACTGGGAGGCAAAGTCGGCCACGGACATGACGTGGGTGAGCAGGGCCAGCACGCCGATCCCGCTACCGAGGGCGGCCACGGCGCTGAGGAGTGGGATCGCGGTCGCACCGAGGGTCCGGAACACCAGGATCAGGATGATGAACGCGGCGATGAAGCCGAGCAACTGGGGCGAGACGCCGCCGGTCTTGGCGTCGACGCCGGTGAAGTTGTCACCGGTGAACTCCACCTGAAGTCGGTCCGAGCGCAGCGCCTTGAGGTCCTTGTACACGGCGGCAGGGGCGTCCACGCTGATAATGGCGTCAACGAACGTGACCGAGACGATGGCCGTTGTCTTGCCCGAGTCGAGCAGGCCGGGGTCACCGGCAGCGGACCGGGCGGTGCCGTTGACGCAGGTCACGCTGCCCCAGGGGCTGGTCACGGCCGAGACCCGCGCGGCAGAGTCGCGGCACAGGCTGCTCGCCGCGGCGGTGTAGCCGGCCGGCGCCCCGGTCAGGGCGCCGGATTTCGCGTGCAGGACGACCGTGCCGATGGCCGAGTTCTGCTGGTCGAGCTTGGCCTTGGTCAGCAGGTCGCTGACCGTCTGGGCCTCGGTGTGGGGCAGCTTGAAGTCGTTCTTGTAGTTGGCGCCGCCGGCAGCGGACGCCAGCGCCTGGATGGCGACGATCGCCACCACCCAGGCGCCGACCACCCACCAACGGTGTGTAACGGCGAAACGGCCCAGGGCACGCATGGTTCTCTCCAGTCCATCGGAATCTTGATAGCGCTCGCGGCCGGTGCGTCGTCGCACTGGCCCGCTCTCGCTACAGCGTTGCGAACCCCGTGCCCGGTAACCAGGGTGCAAACCCTGCATTGACCCCGGACATTTGTCAGGGGCGCCTAGGGGGACCACCGGATGGGTTCAGTGGAGGTGGCCCGCCGGTCAGCCGATACCGCTCTGCCAGGCTATCGGCTCCGTGTGACTACTTTCCCTGCTGCGGGTACGCACCCGACCCGGGTTTCTTCCGCAGCGCAACGTGCTGTGAGCCTGCTTACCTACGCTAGCTGGGTGCTTGCAATTGCTAGCACCAACGAGGACCGTGGTCTGGGTGATCGTCGACGGACTGAAGGAACAGGCCAAACGGGTCGGTGCGATCGGCGAGCCCACCAAGCTGGTCGGGTCCATCGGCGAGTTCATCCGGGAGCAGCGCGTCCAGGCCCAGGTCTCGGTGCGGCAATTGGCCGCGTTGGCCGGGGTTTCCAACCCGTATCTCTCGCAGATCGAACGCGGTCTGCGCAAGCCGTCTGCGGAGATCCTGCAGCAGATCGCCAAGGGGCTGCAGATCTCCGCCGAGCAGCTCTACGTCCACGCCGGCATCCTGGAGGCCCGCGACGGCAGCCCGGAGACGATTGCGGCCATTCTGGCCGACCCCGGTCTGGGCGAACGGCAGAAGCACATGCTGGTCGAGATCTACCGATCGTTTCGTCGCGAGAATGCCGGGACGACGCCCGCCGTCGCGCTCACCGAAGCCGAGGCGGGCTGACCGCGAGCGGCCACCACCCTGCACAGCCCACCAGCCCAGCAGCCCTGCACAGCCCAGCAGCCCTGAACCGACACCCACCCCGAACCGACACCCATCCCCCGAAACAACGATGAAGAGGAGCACGTCATGTCATTGATCACCGAGGTTCGCCAGCGAGCCGATTCCGCCGTTCGCGGCCGCACCGAAACGGTCGTCGGGACGGCAAAGCTCACGCTGAACCTGGCCGGTAACGTCATCAACGATGCCGCCGGCGATGTCCGTGAGCGCCTCAGCGCCGTCTCCGACAGCGCCAGCTCGAACGTCAACGAGGCCGCAGCCAAGGTCGCCACCGCCGCGACGACGCTGGTCGACCGATCCGTCAAGCAGGCCCGCAAGCAGGCGCTGGCCACCGTCGGAGCCGGCGACTTCGTCGTCGAGGCCCTGACCAAGCGTGCCGAGGAGCTGCCGCTCGAGGTCCAGCGCAACGCCGGCCGCGGCGTGGCCACGGCTTCAACGCTGGCCCGGTCGGCTCGTGTACAGGCGAGCACCACCGCGGCGTCCGTGCGCGCCCGGGGCGGGAAGGTCGTCGAGACCGCCCGCCACGTCGAGCTGCCCGAGATCCCCGACGTCCCGTCCGTCCGAGGTGCGGTGGACGCCCGCGTAGAGACGGCACGAGAGATTGCGCTCACCCGGTACGAGCAGCTGGCCGAGCGCGGTGAGCACGTAGTGCGTTCCGTGCGGCGCAGCCCCCGGCTGCTCGATGCCATCACCGGCGTTGACCACGTGGCCGAGGACTTGGCCGACGAGCTCAGCTCGGTGGCCGGCAAGGTGCGTTACCGCGCCGGCGCCAACGCGCGCAGCGTCCGGGCCCGGAAGGGCGCGGCCACCCGCGCCGCTCGGTCCGAAGCCGCCACCGGTGCCCAGAAGGCGACCGCAGCCGCCGCCGAAGCGGCCGAGGTGATCGTGGCCAAGGCAGGTTCGGCCCCGGCCAAGGCAGGTTCGGCCCCGGCCAAGGCCACTCGGCGTGCCGCGGCCCCGAGGACCGCAGCCGGCAAGGCTACGGCCGCCCGGTCCACGGCGCCTAGGACGACGCCCAAAACGGCACCCAAGTCCATGACCAAGACCGCCCCGCGTAAGAGCTCAGCCCGTACGAGCGCCAGCACCAACGCTGGACGCAAGGCCTCAGCGAGCGCGCCGTCCGCCCCCACGGCGCCGGCCAAGGCGGCCAGCAAGACCACGGCCCGTACGGCCGCGGCCCAGAAGTCCGCCGCCGGCAAGACCACGGCGCGGAAATCGACGGCGGCCAGGTCCACCGCCCCGTAAGTATGCAAATCGGTCCGCGGGAGACACGGGGGCGGCCAGGGTTCTAGACTCAATCAGAACCAAGTCGTTGCGCGATCAACTTTCTGACGCGGCTCGACCCTCGGCGCCTGCCCCGTACCTGGATTCATTCCGGTGCGGGGCAGTGCATTTCGCCGGCCGCAATCAGTGGGCAAGTGGCGCCGGCGGGCGCAACGGCCCGTCGGTCGATATCCTGGAGCGGTGCTCGTAGTCGTCGATCGTATTGAGGACGACCTGTTCTTCGTGCTGTTGTTGTTCACCCTGGCTTTACGGGTCTGGGCGCTCGGGGACTGCCTGATCCGCAAGACCGCGTCTTTCCCGGCTGCGGGCAAGCTGACCAAACCGGCGTGGGCTCTGCTCAACGCGTTCAGCGTTGTCATCGGGTTGCTGATCCGGACCCCGATCAACTTCCTGACCCTGGCGTTCCTCGTTGTCAGCCTGGTCTACCTCACCGACGTCCGACCTGCCGTTCGCGAGGTTTCCGGCGGCAGTCGCTGGTAGCAGTCCGTCCACCCCACGCCTGCGTAGCGCGCGCCATGACCTGGCGCTGCAGGGCACGCATTCCCGCGACCCCGCGGCGGCGACGTTGCGCTGTGGCCGGGGCCGACGCGTCGCCGGAGGCGGAGCGGAGGATGCGGGATTTGAACCCGCGAGGGGTTGCCCCCAACCCGCTTTCCAAGCGAGCGCCATAGGCCACTAGGCGAATCCTCCGCGTTGGACGATACCGGGGCTGGCCGCCCGCGCCGACCACGAGCACACTTCATCGGACCGGAACGGGAGGTGGGATGACGCACCCAGTGGGCGAGGTCGACCACAGATTCAGCGCGGACGACGCGGTTGCCGTGCCGTGGACGACGGCCGAGCAGCACCTGACGGCGGCCGAGATCTACTGGCTCAGCACGGTCCGCCCAGACGGCCGCCCGCATGTGACGCCCCTGATCGCGGTCTGGTTCCAGAACGCGCTCTGGTTCTGTACCGGTCCGGGCGAGCAGAAGGCTGCGAACCTGCAGACCAACCCGCACTGCACGATGACGACGGGCAGCAGCACCATCGCCGCCGGGCTCGACCTGGTCCTCGAGGGCCGGGCCGAACCGGTGCACGACGAGGTGCTGTTGCAGGCGCTGGCCGGGCGGTACACCGCCAAGTACGGGGCCGACTGGGCGTTCTCCGTCGACGACGGGGCGTTCTTCGGTGGCGGCGGACGCGCCATCGTCTACCGGGTCGAGCCCGTGGTCGTCTTCGGCTTCAGCAAGGGTGAATTCAGCCAGACCCGGTGGCGGTTCCCGGCCTGAGGAACTCGAAGATGCGACCCGAGCCGAGCGGCTGGGCCGGCGCATGCAGGCGGTGCACGCCAACCGAGAACAACCTGTCCGGCGGCGCGTCGAAGGCGACCTCGTCGAAGCCCACGGCAGCGAACCAGGTACGCACGAGCGGGGTGATGTCGGGCGGTTTGCGCGTACGGGTCCAGATCACGGTCGCGCCCGGCGCGCACAGCTGCGGCAACGCAAAGACGCTGCGTTCGATGTCGGCGTCGGAAATGTTGCCGAAGACCCCCGCGAAGAGCACGAGATCGGCCGGCGCAGCGCTGATGTACGACGCGAGCTCGCCCGCATCCCGGCAGTGGACGGTCAGGCGAGCCAACCCGAGCCGGGCCGCGGTCGCCCGGGCGACGGTGACGTTGGCCGGGTCGAACTCGAGCAAGGTGGCCCGGACTCGGGCGTGGTCAGCCCGCCGGCCCAGGACGGCGAGCAGGTCGTGGCCCTGGCCGGCGCACGCGCTGACCACGGTGACCTCCTCGTCGGGGCGGCTGTCCAGCCAGGTCTC
The DNA here is from genome assembly GCA_964252015.1 of uncultured Jatrophihabitantaceae bacterium. Lineage (GTDB taxonomy): Bacteria > Actinomycetota > Actinomycetes > Mycobacteriales > Jatrophihabitantaceae > CAXSBR01. The sequence continues at coordinate 23,370 of CAXULW010000046.1, forward strand.
GATGTGCCCGCGGACCAGGTCGAGACGGTGCGACAGCGCAGACGCCGGGTCGGCGTAGTCGTCGTGCCACCGTCGCCAGTCCTGGCTGCGATCCTGGTCCGACCCCATGTCGGGATCCTGTCAGCGGGATCCTGTCAGGCACCACCGACATCGGATCTAGGTAACGGTCTCATAACGGAGCGGTCGGTTAACCGGTACACATCGTCACATTGTCATAACCGCGTGGCAGCGTCGTTCCGCAGCGGTCGGGCCGCCCTAGTTTTGACACGGCGTGGTGGAGTGCGGCTCGAGACAGGCGGGGCTACCCAGTGCCTCAAAACATAAGGACGGAAGACCGGATGATCCGTTTCGAGTCGGTGTCGAAGGTGTACGCGGGCAGCAGCCCCGCCGTGGACGACCTGTCACTCACCGCACCGTCCGGGCAGATCACCGTGTTCGTGGGCCCGTCCGGCTGTGGCAAGACCACCTCGCTGCGCATGATCAACCGGATGATCTCGCCGACGTCCGGCCGGATCTGGATCGATGATCGCGACACGTCCAAGGGGTCGGCGTCCGATCTGCGCCGTGGCATCGGCTACGTGATCCAGAACGCGGGGCTCTTCCCGCACCGCACCATCGTGGACAACGTGGCGACCGTGCCTTATCTGCTCGGCACCGACAAGAAGCAGGCCCGTAAGACGGCGATGGAGCTGATCGAGCGGGTCGGCCTGGACCCGGCCTTCGCCAACCGCTACCCAGCCCAGTTGTCGGGCGGGCAGCAGCAACGTGTCGGGGTGGCCCGGGCGTTGGCGGCCGACCCGCCGGTCATGCTGATGGACGAGCCGTTCAGCGCCGTCGACCCGGTCGTGCGTGAACAGCTGCAGAACGAGTTCCTGCGGTTGCAGCAGGACCTGGGCAAGACCATCGTCTTCGTCACCCACGACATCGACGAGGCGATCAAACTCGGCGATCAGGTCGCGGTGCTGCGAGTGGGTGGCAAGCTGGCCCAACTGGCTGCCCCGGCGGAACTACTCTCACGCCCGGCCGACCCGTTCGTGGCCGGTTTCGTCGGGCGCGACCGCGGCTATCGCGCCCTCGGTTTCACCCCGGCCGGCTCGTTGACTCTGGACGAGACGCCCGCCGTCCGCCTGGGTTCCCTGCTCAGCGACGCGCGCGCGGGTAGCAAGGACGGTTGGACCCTCGTCGTCGACCAGGACAACCGCCCGTTGGGCTGGCTGGCCGCCGGCGGTGGCGAGCTGAGCGACAATTACTCGCCGATCATCCCGGCCGTGCTCAACCTCGGCGGCACACTCGCCAGCGAGAGCGGCACGCTGCGCGAGGTGCTGGACGCGGCCCTGTCGTCCCCCAGCGGTCGCGGCGTGGTGGTTGACGGTGACGGCCGGCTGGCCGGCACCATCACCGCCGAGCGGGTGCTGGCCCAGATCAAGTCCCAGCAGGTCGCGGCCCAACCTAGCGTGGAGACGCGGCCGTGAGCGGGCTCTGGAACTATTACGACTCCCACGCCGCAACGATCTGGTCGTGGACATGGACGACGGTGTGGTTGGCCGCCGTCCCCCTCGTCGTCGGCCTGTTGTTGGCCCTCCCCCTCGGCTGGCTGGCCAACCGTTACCGTTTCGCCTATCTGCCGACGCTCACCGTGGCTGGCGTTCTTTACACCATTCCCTCGATCGTGCTGTTCCTGGTGCTGCCCGGCATCCTGGGAACCAAGATCCTGCAGGCCACCAACATTGCCGTGGCGCTGACCATCTACACGGTTGCGCTCATGGTGCGGATCGTGGCTGACGGGCTGAGCTCGGTCGCACCGGAGACCATGGCGGCCGCCTCGGCCATGGGTTACACAGCCCGACAACGATTCTTTGCCGTGCAATTACCCGTCGCCGTCCCGGTCATCGGCGCCGGCATGCGGGTCGCCGCGGTGTCCAACGTCAGCCTGGTGTCGGTGGCCTCCACCATCGGTGTCACCCAGCTCGGGTCGTTGTTCACCGAGGGCAACAACAACTACGACACCACGCCCATCCTCCTCGGGCTGATCCTGTTCGTGGTGTTGGCGTTCCTCTTCGACGGCGTGGTCCTGATCGCGATCAGAATCCTGACCCCCTGGCAGCGCGCGGTGGCGAGCCGATGAGCGCGCGGTTACTGGCCGACGGTTCGGGCAACCTGCCCAGCCTCAGTCACGTCCCGACCTGGCTGAACGACCCGGACAACTGGCGCGGGCCCAATGGCCTCGGCAACCTCATCGTCCAGCATCTGTTCTACACGGTCATCGCCGTCGTCGTGGCCTTCGTCATCGCGCTGCCGGTGGGCCTGTTCATCGGTCATACCGGGCGGGGTATCGGGTTGATCGGTGGGCTGGCCAACGGTCTGCGTGCTATCCCGATCCTGGGTCTCATCCTGTATCTGGTGGTCAAGTTCTCGGGCGACATCCATTGGACCCACGCGGTGCCGGGCCTGGTGGACCGGGGCGCGCTGCCGTACCTGATATTGATCGAGGCCGCGCTGGCTCTGCTGGCCATACCGCCCATCCTGACCAACACCTACGCCGGTGTGCAGAACGTGGATCCGGCCACGCGTGACGCGGCCAAGGGCATGGGCATGACCGGCGGCCAGGTCGTGCGCAAGGTCGAACTGCCGTGCGCGCTGCCGTTGATCATGTCCGGCATGCGCAGCGCCACCCTGCAGGTCATCGCGACCGCCACGGTGGCGGGCTACATCCCGCTGATGGGTGGGCTCGGCCGCCCGATCTTCGTGGGCGTGCAGACGATCACCGCCGTGGACACCGGGTATCCGGCGGTCGTCTCGGCCGGTCTGGTCGTGGCGCTGCTGGCCATCGTGGTCGACGTGCTGCTGATCGGCTTGCAGCGCCTCGTCGTCTCGCCCGGTCTCAACCGGCGGATCGCGGCCATGAAGCCGCGCCGGTCCGTCCGCCGGTCTGCCCGCCGGTCCGCGCGCTCTGGCGTCGAGCCAGTGATCGTCGACGCCAACGTCCACTGACGCCCCATCGACTGACAGTTCGGTCACCATCACAAGGAGAACAAGATGAAGAGCAAGTTCCTGCTCGCCACTGCACTCGCCGGTGTCGCCCTGATGACCGCAGCCTGCGGCAGCAGCGGCAGCTCGGCGGACAAGACCTCCAACGCGGCGTCGACGCCCGCGGCCACGTCGGGGTCGGGCGCAGCCGCCTCCACCACCTCGGGCGCCGCGAGCGGCTCGGGCTCGTTGACCATCGGGTCGGCTGATTTTCCCGAGAACACGATCCTGGCCTACGTCTACGGCAATGCCCTGGCGGCCAAGGGCGTCAAGGTGAGCTACAAGGTCAACATCGGTGAACGACCGGCCTACATGGGGGCACTCAAGGACGGCTCAATCGACTTCATCCCCGAGTACACCGGCTCGATCCTGACCTATCTGGACCGCAATGCGACGGCCAAGGCTCCGCCGGCCGTTGCCGCGGCGTTGAAGACGGCGGCCTCCGCCGCGGGCCTCACCTCGCTCACGTACTCCGCCGCCCAGGACAGCGACACCATCACGGTCACCAAGGCCACCGCGGCCAAGTACAACCTGACGACGATCTCCTCGCTCGCTTCGGTGGCCGGCAAGCTGACCTACGGCGCGCCGCCGACCATGGCCACCCGCGTGGACGGGCTGCCGGGCTTCAAGAAGGTCTACGGCATCACGTTCAAGAAGTTCACCCCGCTGGCCGCCAGCGGTCTGATCACCCAGAACGCCCTGAAGAACGGCAGCGTGGACGCGGCTGACATCTTCTCCACCGACCCGTCCATCGTGACCAGCGGCTTCGTGTCGTTGAAGGACGACAAGAGCGTCTTCGCGGCCCAGAACATCGTTCCGCTGGTGAAGACGTCGAAGCTGACCAGCACCATCACCACCGTGTCCAACTCGGTGTCGGCCAAGCTGACCACGCTCGACCTGGCCAAGCTCCTGGACGAGGTGCAGAACCAGAAGAAGGACCCGCAGGCGGTGGCCAAGGCCTTCGACCAAGCCGCCGGCCTGCTGTAAGCCCGCGCAGATCCGGTCGAGGTGAGCCCGGGATGTCAGGGCCCGGGCTCACCTTGCGGCCTCGGTGTGCGGAAATCGTCCAGTGCGGGTACCGGGGTTCCCGTAATTGGAGCGTCGTGCGACGCTGCATGATGTGACTGACGCGATCTCAGGTCCCCGTCCCGTCCGTGCGGCGCGAGGGACGACGCTCACCGCGAAGAGCTGGCAGACCGAAGCCCCGATTCGGATGCTGCAGAACAACCTCGACCCCGAAGTGGCCGAGCGTCCGGACGACCTGGTGGTCTACGGCGGCACGGGGCGGGCGGCGCGGTCGTGGCGGGCCTACGACGCCATCATCCGCACGCTGACCACGTTGGAAGCCGACGAGACGCTGCTGGTGCAGAGCGGCCAACCGGCCGGCGTGATGCGCACCCACGAGTGGGCGCCGCGGGTGCTGATCGCTAACTCCAACCTGGTCGGCGACTGGCAGACGTGGCCCGAGTTCCGCCGCCTGGAGCACATGGGTCTGACCATGTACGGGCAGATGACGGCCGGCTCGTGGATCTACATCGGTACCCAGGGCATCCTGCAGGGGACGTATGAGACCTTCGCGGCTGTCGCGGCCAAGAAGTTCGGCGGCACCCTGGCCGGCACGCTCACCGTCACCGGCGGCTGCGGCGGCATGGGCGGCGCCCAGCCGCTGGCCGTGACGATGAACGACGGCGTCTGCCTGATGATCGACGTGCACGGATGGCGCCTGCAGCGCCGCGTCGAACACCGGTATCTGGACGAGGTCGCGGACGGGATCGACGACGCGATCGCGCGCTGTCTCGCGGCCAAGAAGGAACGCCGGGCGCTGTCGGTCGGCCTGGTCGGCAACTGCGCCACCGTCCTGCCCGAGCTGCTGCGCCGCGGCGTCGACATCGACATCGTCACCGACCAGACGTCGGCCCACGACCCGTTGTCCTACCTGCCGGCCGGCATCGACCCGGACGACTGGGACGACTACGCGGCCAAGAAACCCGAGGAGTTCACCGACCGCGCGCAGGAATCGATGGCCCGCCACGTCGAGGCCATGGTCGGCTTCCAGGACGCCGGCGCCGAGGTGTTCGACTACGGCAACTCGATCCGGGACGAGGCCCGCAAAGGCGGTTACGAAAGGGCGTTCTCGTTCCCCGGTTTCGTCCCGGCCTACATCCGGCCGCTGTTCTGCGAGGGCAAGGGACCGTTCCGCTGGGCCGCGCTGTCCGGGGATCCGGCCGACATCAGGGCCACGGACGAGGCCGTGCTCGACCTCTTCCCCGACAACGACCACCTGCACCGCTGGATCCGCGCGGCCCAGGACCGGGTCGCGTTCCAGGGCCTGCCCGCGCGCATCTGCTGGCTCGGTTACGGCGAGCGGGACAAGGCCGGCCTGCGGTTCAACGAGCTGGTCGCCTCGGGTGCGGTGTCGGCGCCGATCGTGATCGGCCGCGATCACCTCGACTGCGGCTCGGTCGCCTCCCCGTACCGCGAGACCGAGTCGATGGCCGACGGATCGGACGCGATCGCCGACTGGCCGTTGCTCAACGCGTTGGTCAACACGTCCAGCGGGGCCACCTGGGTGTCCATCCACCAGGGCGGCGGGGTCGGCATGGGCCGATCGCTGCACGCCGGTCAGGTGACCGTGGCCGACGGCACCGAGCTGGCCGCGCAGAAGCTGGAACGAGTGCTGACCAACGACCCGGGGATGGGCGTCATCCGCCACGTCGACGCCGGATACGACATCGCCGAAGAAGTGGCCGAAGAACGCCACGTCCGCATCCCGATGCGCGAAGGCGCCCCATGAGCCAGCGCGAAGGCGCCCCATGAGCCAGCGCGAAGGCCCGTGATCTCGACTCCGCGCCCGCCAGGGACGCGCGGGAGCGGCTCGCAGCGTCCTTGGCGGGCGCGGAGTCGACATACCTGCTGCACTGCGCGCCTACGAGGGACGCGTCGGGACCTGTCCGTGCGTCCCTGGCGGGCGCGAAGTCGGAAACGGGGTGACGGGTGAGCTTCGACTCGATGTGGGCCGAGCTGGCCGAGGTGGGCCGGGACGGGGGCAGTGGAGGTTACCGGCGCTTCGCCTGGACCGACGTCGACCTCACCCTGCGCGAGTGGTTCGCCGGCGAGGCGCAGCGCCGCGGCCTCGATCTGACCACCGACCGAGCCGGCAACCAGTGGGCTTGGTGGGGCGACCCGGACGCGGCCGGACCGGCCGGCGGGGTCGTCGCCGGCAGTCACCTGGACTCCGTGCCCGACGGCGGCGCCTTCGACGGACCGCTCGGTGTGGTCTCGGGCTTCGCGGCCGTTGATGCCCTGCGCGCAAAGGGGTTCCAACCACAACGGCCGATCGCCGTAGCCAACTTCGTCGACGAGGAAGGCGCCCGCTTCGGCATCGCCTGCGCCGGTTCGCGCCTCATCACCGGCGCACTGGACGCCGACCGCGCCCGTCGCCTCCAGGACGGTGACGGCATCACCATGGCCGAAGCCCAGCAGCGCGTCGGCCTGGACCCCGAGCACGTCGGCCCGGACCCCGAAACCCTGGCCCGCATCGGCACGTTCGTCGAACTACACGTCGAGCAGGGTCGCGGCCTGATCGACCTGGACGCACCCGTAGCCGTCGCCGACAGCATCTGGCCGCACGGCCGGTGGCGCATCGACTTGCCCGGGCGGGCCAACCACGCCGGCACGACCCGCCTCGAGGATCGCCAGGACCCGATGCTTGCCTACGCCCGCACGATCCTGCTCGCCCGCGCCTCAGCCACCCGGCACGGCGCGCTGGCCACCTGCGGCAAGGTCCGGGTGGAACCCAACGGCGTCAACGCCATCCCGTCCCACGTCACCGCCTGGCTCGACGCGCGCGGCCCGGACGCGTCCGGCGTGGAGCGCGTCGTCGGCGAATTGGCCGACCTCACCCGCGGCCACGGCGGCACGATCGAGCGTGAGTCCTGGACGGCGAGCACCGCGTTCGACCCGCAGCTGCGCGACGAGCTGGCCGACCTGCTCGGCGCCGCCCCGGTGCTGGCCACCGGCGCGGGCCACGACGCCGGCATCCTCAGCGAAGCCGGGGTGCGCACCGCGATGCTCTTCGTCCGCAACCCCACCGGCGTCTCGCACTCCCCGGCCGAGCACGCCGAAGTGAACGACTGCCGCGAGGGGGTTGACGCGCTCACCGCCGCCTTGGAGCATCTGGCCGGTGCGTGACGTACTGGCCTGGCTGGAGGAGACGGCGCGTCGCCGGGCGACGTGCGTGCGAGCCGTGCCCGGCGGGTCCGTCGTCCGCAACCGCGACTACCCCGACGCCCACGACCACAACCGGCTGTTCATCACTTCCCCCGTGGACCCGGACGAACTGGCCGCCGCCGCCGACCGCGAACTGGCTGACACGTCGCACCGGTTGGTCTACGTCCACGACCTCGACGTGGCCGAGGCGGTCAACGCACGGCTAATCGAGCTGGGTTACGAACGCAACGACGAGCTGGTGCTGATCGCACAGACGCCGGGCAAGCGCCGCGACGTGGAGATCGTCGAACTCCACCTGGACGAGCGCATCGCCGTCGCCACCGCAGAATGGGCGGCGGACCAGAGCGCGGACGTCGCCCGTCAGCTGGGCGAGCGGATCCGCACCGTCGTACCGGCCGCGGAGACGACCTTCCTGGCCGTGCGGTCGGCGGACAGTGCGGTGGTCGCCCACGTCGACCTGTACGTCCGCGACGGGTACGCCCAGATCGAGGAGCTGATGACCGCGCCCGCCGCCCGCGGGCTGGGCTACGGGTCGGCGCTGGTCCTGGACGCCGCGTACCGGGCCGGAGCGAACCGCACCTTCATCGTCGCCGACCTGGACGAGTGGCCCAAGGACATGTACCGGCGGCTCGGTTTCGCCGACCTCGGCGTCGTCGCTGCATTCAGCCGGACGTGACGACCTACTTCGCCGCCCGGGCGCACCTGCCCGCCGGGGTCCGGGCCGACGTCCGCATCACGGTCGGCGACGGCCGATTCACCGCCGTGGAGACGGGCGTCCAGGCGCAACCCGGCGACGTCGTCCTGCCCGGTGTCGTCCTGCCCGGGCTGGCCAACACCCACAGTCACGCCTTCCACCGCGCCCTGCGGGGACGCACGCACGCCGACGGCGGCTCGTTCTGGACGTGGCGAGAGACCATGTACGCCGTGGCCCAGCGCCTCGAGCCCGAGACCTACTTCCGCCTGGCTCGGGCCGTGTTCGCCGAGATGGCCCTGGCCGGCGTGACCTGCGTCGGGGAGTTCCACTACGTCCACCACCGACCCGACGGCCGCCCCTACGACGACCCCAACGAAATGGGTCTGGCCGTCGTCGCGGCCGCGCGCGAAGCGGGCCTGCGCATCACCCTGCTCGACACCTGTTACCTGGCTGGCGGGCTGGACGCAGACGGCCCGCGGCCCCTTGGCCCGCAACAGCTCCGCTTCGGCGACGGCGCCGCCGCCGGATGGGCCCGTCGCTGGGAGCGCATGCGCGACCGCGAAGGCGTCCGCATCGGCGCCGCCATCCACTCGGTGCGGGCGGTTCCGCGGGAGCAGATTCCGACGATCGTCGCCGCCGCGCTGGGCCGGCCGCTGCACGTGCACCTGTCCGAACAGCCGGCCGAGAACGAACAATGCCTTGCTGCCTATGGTCTTTCTCCCACCCAGATCCTGGCCGAGGCCGGTGCGCTCGGTCCGAACACCACGGCCGTGCACGCCACCCACCTGAGCCCGGCGGACATCGACCTCATCGGCGCGAGCGGGACCTCGATCAGCCTGTGCCCGACCACCGAGCGCGACCTGGCCGATGGCATCGGCCCGGCCCGTCGACTCCTCAGCGCCGGCGCACCCCTCACCCTGGGCAGTGACCAGAACGCCGTCATCGACCTGTTCGAGGAGGCCCGCGGCGCCGAGATGGATGAGCGCCTGGTCAGCCACGAACGGGGGCGCTTCACTCCGAACGAGCTGGTGACGGCGCTGACCAGCGCCGGCCACCAGGCGCTGGGCTGGACCGACGCCGGTCGGATCGAACCCGGTGCCCGGGCCGACCTGGTCGCCGTACGCCTGGACACCGTGCGTACCGCCGGCGTGCGCACCGAGCAGGTGGTGCTCGCGGCCACCGCGAGTGATATCGATACGGTGATCGTCGACGGCCACCCGGTCGTGCGGTCCGGACGACATCTCGGTCTCGACGTCGTGGCCGAACTCGACGCCGCGCTGTCCGCTGTGACCACCTGATCTGAACTAGGGACGATGGCCGCCGAACGGGAAACGCTTACCTACGAGCTGTTCGGGCAGGCCGTGCGTGAGCTGGCCCAGCTCGTGGTCGACGACGGGTTCGAGCCCGACATCGTGCTCTCCATCGCCCGGGGCGGCCTGCTGGTCGGCGGCGCGATTGGCTACGCCCTCGACGTGAAGAACATCTTCGTCATGAACGTCGAGTTCTACACCGGGATCGACGAGCGCCTGGAACTACCGGTCGTGCTCCCGCCGACCCCGGACGTGGTCGACCTGGCCGGCGCGACGGTGCTGGTCGCCGATGACGTCGCCGACACCGGCGCCACGCTCAAGCTGGTGCGCGACTTCTGCGCCGGCCACGTCGCCGACGTGCGCTGCGCGGTGATCTACGAGAAGCCGCAGTCGCTGGTGCACAGCGAGTACGTCTGGCGGCGGACCGACCGGTGGATCAACTTCCCGTGGTCGACGCGGCCACCGGTGCGCCGGCGCGAGGGTGCGATCGGGCACTGAGCCCGGGTCGCCCCAGCGCGGCCTCAGCCGCGACGGCCCAGTACCCGCGGGCCTTGTTCAGTGAATGCGCGGCGCCGCCTTGGCGGTAATGGAGCACGACCGGCGCGGGGCCGACGGGCGTGGGTGCGCGCACCGACACCGAACTGATCGACGCCGGTCTGGCCGGATCGGCCGGGCCGAGCCGGGTGACGACCAGGCGGCCTAGGACCACGTGGTCGGCGTCTGGCGTGCTGGTGCAGCTCGGGGCATGCGGGCGACGGCCGAACCCGAGCGGGTGACGGCGACGGCTGCGGCGGTTGATGGCGAGCAAGTGGGTTGTGGTCATGAACAGAGCACACCGGCTGTGCCAGTCAGAACCTTGTGCCCGAGCGTCCGGCCCGCTGTGACGGCTCGATGAACACACCCAGGACCGGCCAACTCGATCCGGACGTGACGGGCGTCACACCCACAGCGGGAACGTGAGCGAGGGAGACTCAGTTCTTGTGATAGACCTGGACGAAGGAAGTACCCGTCAGGCAGCAGCAGCCAAACACAGTTCCATCCCCTAGAAGGAGCACACCACCATGGCACGAGCGGTCGGAATCGACCTCGGCACCACCAACTCCGTCGTCGCGGTACTCACCGGCGGCGAGCCGGAGGTCATCGCGAACGCCGAGGGCGCGCGGACCACACCGTCCGTCGTCGCGTTCGCCAAGAACGGCGAGGTCCTGGTCGGCGAGGTGGCCAAGCGTCAGGCGGTCACCAACGTCGATCGCACCATTCGTTCGGTCAAGCGCCACATCGGCGAGGGCAACTGGTCGGTCGACATCGACGGCAAGCCCTACACCCCGCAGGAGATCAGCGCACGCGTGCTGCAGAAGCTCAAGCGCGACGCCGAGTCCTACCTGGGTGAGACCATCACCGACGCGGTGATCACGGTGCCGGCGTACTTCAACGACGCCCAGCGCCAGGCCACGACCGAGGCGGGCCAGATCGCTGGTTTCAACGTTCTGCGCATCATCAACGAGCCCACCGCGGCCGCGCTCGCCTACGGCCTGGACAAGGGCGACAAGGAGCAGACCATCCTGGTCTTCGACCTCGGCGGCGGCACGTTCGACGTGTCCCTGCTCGAGATCGGTGACGGCGTCATCGAGGTCAAGGCGACCAGCGGTGACAACCACCTCGGTGGTGACGACTGGGACCAGCGCGTCGTCGACTGGCTGGTCAACAAGTTCAAGAGCGCGCACGGCATCGACCTGACCAAGGACCGGATGGCCATGCAGCGTCTGCGGGAGGCGGCCGAGAAGGCCAAGATCGAGCTCAGCTCGGGCCAGCAGACGTCGATCAACCTGCCCTACATCACCGTCGACGCCGAGAAGAACCCCCTGTTCCTTGACGAGACGCTGACCCGCGCCGAGTTCCAGAAGATCACCGCCGACCTGCTCGAGCGCACCAAGACCCCGTTCCGCAACGTGATCAAGGACGGCGGCATCACCGTCGACAAGATCGACCACGTCGTCCTCGTCGGTGGCTCGACCCGGATGCCGGCCGT
>CAXULW010000047.1:0-33663 GCA_964252015.1 uncultured Jatrophihabitantaceae bacterium
TCCCCGCCGCCCGCCGGCGCTCCGCACCTGCACCCCACGAAAGCGCATGGAAAGAGCTGCGCTTCCGCGGGGGCCCCGCAGATCCTCGCTCGTTCCTCGCTGCGATGCTCACGCCGCCGGTCGGCTCATGACTGCGCTCCCCGCCGCCCGCCGGCGCTCCGCACCTGCACCCCACGAAAGCGCATGGAAAGAGCTGCGCTTCCGCGGGGGCCCCGCAGATCCTCGCTCGTTCCTCGCTGCGATGCTCACGCCGCCGGTCGGCTCATGACTGAGACGGCCAAGGAACAGGACGCCGAGCAGCGCACCGATCGGCGGGCCGACTTCCGCCACGCCGGCGGGCGGGACGGTCGGCGCCGCGGTGGTCGTGGTGGAAGGGGCGGTCGGGGTGGTCGGGGTGGTCGCGCGGACAACCAGGTCGTGCCTGACGTCGAGTTCACCTCCTACTACGGGCGCCCCGTGGTCAAGGCGTCGCCGTGGGAGGCCGACATCCCGGCCTACCTGTTCCTGGGCGGGCTCGCGGCCGGCTCGTCCCTGCTGGGCGCCGGCGCCGACCTGACCGGACGTCCCGGCCTGCGGCGGGTGGGCCGGATCGGGGCCATGACCGCGATCGCCGTCAGCTTCGGGGCTCTGGTACACGACCTGGGCCGCCCGGAACGGTTCGTCAACATGCTGCGGGTGGCCAAGCCGACATCGCCGATGTCGGTGGGAACCTGGCTGCTCACCGGGTTCGGGCCGCTGGCCGGACTGGCCGGCGCGGCCGAACTGCTCGCCCCCGCGACCCACTCACCGAACGACGCAGTGCGCGGCGTGGCCCGAATGCTGGGCACGCTGGCCCGCCCGGCCGGGATCGCCGCCGCGGTCGTCGCCCCGACGATTGCCTCCTACACCGCGGTCCTGCTCACCGACACGGCCACGCCGTCCTGGAGCGCGGCTCGCCACGAGCTGCCGTTCGTCTTCGTCGGCTCGGCCGCCGCGGCGTCGGGCGGGCTGAGCATGATCTTCGCGCCGACGGCCGAGGCCGGCCCGGCCCGCCGCCTGGCCATTGCCGGAGCCGCGGTGGAATTGGCCGCCGAGCATCGGATGGAGGAGTCGATGGGCATCACGGCCGAACCGCTGCACGCCGGCACGGCTGGCCGGCTCATGCGGGCCAGCAAGGCGTTGACGGTCTTCGGTGCCGCCGCCGCCGCCTTCGGCGGCCGCAGCCGGGTCGCCTCGGTTGCCGGTGGAACGTCATTGCTGGCCGGCTCGGCCTGCACCCGGTTCGGCATCTTCCACGCCGGCCAGGCCTCGGCCCGCGACCCCAAGTACACCGTCGTCCCCCAGCGCGAACGCCTGGCCGAGCGCGCTTTGGGTCAGTTAACCCCGGATACCGGGGTTAACTGACCAAAACTGCCGGCAGCCGGGGTCAGTCGTAGATGACGGCGAGGCCCTTGCGCTGGAGGTCGGCCAGACCCGCGCGCATGGCCTGCAGCTGCTCGGCCGGGTGCCCAACCCAGTCAACGAGCTCACCGATCACCTTGACCGGTTCGCGCGTGCGGTAGGACCGTGTCGGGTTGCCGGGGAACTTCTTGTCTGTCACGTTGGGGTCGTCTTCCAGGGCCCCCAGCGGTTCCACGATGTAGATCCGTCCCCGGCCCTCGCCGTGCGCCAGCTCGGCGCCCCAGGTGGCGGCGTCCAACGTCGCCGTCACGTAGACGTGGTTGGCGATCCTGCCTTGCTCGAAGTTCGATGGGCGGCCGGGAACCAGCAGGTCGCCCACCGCAAGATCGGCCTTGGTCCCGTGCAGCAGCTCACCCGAGGGGTAAACCTCGAACACCGTCGGCCCGCTCGCCATCCGACCTCCCGGGTGTCCGCTCGTGATCGCCCACCACGTTATAGAAGTGCGGGGGGACGACAACCGGCGCGCCCGCTAGCGGATCTCGAGGGTGTGTTCGCGGTGGGCGACGAACTCGCCGATGACCGGAGCGCCGCATCCTCGCGCAGCTGATCGACAACACCGTGACCGTACTGGCGCTACGCGTGGGTCACCGCCGCGACGTGTACTGAGGCGGCCGGCGGCTAACGGATCTCGAGGGTGTGGGCGCGACGGGTGACGAACTCGCCGATCACCGGCGCCCCCGGGATCTCGCCGGCCAGGAGCAGGCCACCGCTGGTCTGCGCGTCGGCCAGCAGCAGCAGCTCGTCCTCATCCACGCGGCTGGAGAGGTGGGGCCGGACCCAGTCCAGGTTGCGCCGCGTTCCGCCGCTGACGAACCCGGCGGCCAGCGCCGCTCGGGCGCCCTCCAGGTAGGGCACGGCGGCGGCGTCGATGACGGCGGTGACGCCCGATGCGCGGGCCATCTTGTACAGGTGCCCGAGCAGGCCGAAGCCGGTGATGTCGGTGCCGGCGACGATGCCTGCGTTCAGCGCGGCTTCGGCGGCGTCGCGGTTGAGCGCGACCATCGAGGCGACGGCGTGCTCGAACACCTCACCGGTGGCCTTGTGACGGTTGTTCAGCACGCCGACCCCGAGCGGCTTGGTCAGGGAGATCGGACGGCCGGCCGCGGCCGAATCGTTACGCAGCAGGCGATCCGGGTCGGCCAAGCCGGTGACGGCCATGCCGTACTTCGGCTCGGGGTCGTCGATCGAGTGCCCGCCGCCGACGTGACAGGCGGCGCTACGGGCCACCTCCGCGCCGCCGCGCAGGACCTCGGTGAGCAGCTCCACCGGCAGCACGTCGCGGGGCCACCCGACCAAGTTGACGGCGACAATTGGACGCCCGCCCATCGCGTACACGTCCGACAACGCGTTGGCCGCGGCGATCCGTCCGAAGTCGTACGCGTCGTCCACCACCGGGGTGAAGAAGTCGGCCGTGGTCACGACCGCGGTGTGCGCATCGATCCGCACGACCGCCGCGTCGTCACCGGCGTCGAGGCCGACGATCAGATCGTCACCGCCGTCCACCGCAAGGCCGCGGACGATGTTCTCGAGCTCGCCGGGCGGGATCTTGCAGGCGCACCCGCCACCGTGCGCGTACTGGGTCAGGCGATATCCGGTGGATGGCGCTCTGACCTGATCGAGGCTCACGGCGCCCACCGTATGCCCATCAGGTCAGGCGCACCGGTTAACGTGCACCGCGGAGGCGTACAGGTGCCTGGTGGCCCTCCCGGTCTTCAAAACCGGTGAAGTCGAGTACCTCGGCTTGGCGGGTTCGATTCCCGTCCGCCTCCGCGCTCGACCGACGCCAGAGGGGAGGGACGCGTGGACGACGTTGATCCGCGCCGCCGCGTCCCCCGCACCGACGCGGTGTTGGCCGACCCCCGCCTGGTCGAGGCCACGGCCCGCGTCGGCGCCGCCGCCACCAAGACCGCCGTCCACCGGGCCCAGGACGAGGTGCGCCAGGGCACGCTCGATCCGGTCGAGGTCGCCACCGCTGCCCTCGCCGCGCTGCCTCGTCGGGCCACTGGCCTGCGTCCGGTGCTCAACGCCACCGGCGTCGTGGTGCACACCAACCTCGGCCGGGCGCCGCTGTCCGACGCCGCCGTCGAGGCGATGACCGCGGCCGCCGGGTACGTCGACGTCGAGTTCGACCTGTCCGACGGGGTGCGTGCGCGTCGTGGCCGCCACGCCCTGGCCGCGTTGCTGGCCGCGGTGCCCGAGGCCGAGGACGCGCTGATCGTCAACAATGGTGCCGCGGCCTTGATTCTGGCCGTGACCGCGTTGGCGGCCGGGCGCGAGGTCGTCATCAGCCGGGGCGAACTGGTCGAGATCGGTGACGGTTTCCGCCTGCCCGAGCTGATCGAGTCGACCGGCGCCCGCATCCGTGAGGTGGGCACGACCAACCGGACCACGCGCGCGGACTACGCCGCCGCCATCGGCCCGGACACCGGGTGCATCGTCAAGGTGCACCCGTCGAACTTCCGCATGGAGGGCTTCGTCGGCCGCGTGACGGTGGACGAGCTGGCCTCGCTGGACGTGCCCGTGGTCGTCGACATCGGCAGCGGGTTGCTCGCCCGCAATCGCGTGCTGCCCGACGAGCCAGATGCACGGACGGCGCTGGCCGCCGGTGCCGGGGTGGTCACTGCGAGCGGCGACAAGTTGCTCGGCGGGCCGCAAGCCGGTCTCGCTCTTGGCCGTTCCGCGCTGGTGCAACGGATGCGGCGGCACCCGCTGGCCCGGGCCCTGCGGGTGGACAAGCTCACCCTGGCCGCGATGGAAGCGTCAGTGGCTGGTCCGCCGCCGCCGGTCGCCGCGTACTTGAGCGCCGACCCGACGGAGCTCAGGCACCGGTGCGATCAGATCGCGAACGCCCTGTGCGACAAGGGTTTCCCGGCTCACGTAGTCCCCAGTGTTGGCGCCGTAGGCGGGGGAGGCGGCCCGGGCGTGGCCCTGTCCGGCTGGGCCGTCGCGCTGCCGGAACGGTTCGCCGCCGTGTTGCGCACGGGTGCGGATCCCGTGGTGGGACGGATCGAACGGGGCCGCTGCCTGCTCGACCTGCGCTGCGTCCCGGCCGCTGACGACGACCGCATTGTCGCCGCTGTCGTGGCTGTGACACCGAGCTAGATGCACGTCATTGCCACCGCCGGGCACGTCGACCACGGCAAGTCGACCCTGGTCCGCGCGCTCACCGGCAGGGAGCCGGACCGGTGGGCCGAGGAACGCCGCCGCGGGATGACCATCGACCTGGGCTACGCGTGGACCCAGCTGCCCTCCGGCGACGAGCTCGCGTTCGTCGACGTCCCGGGCCACCAGAAGTTCGTCACCAACATGCTCGCCGGGGTCGGGCCCGCACCGGCGGCCATGATCGTGATCGCCGCCGACGAGGGATGGCGCCAGCAGACCGAGGAACACGTGGCCGCACTGTCTGCCCTGGACCTTCGGCACGGCCTGGTCGTGGTCACCCGCAGCGATCTGGCCGACCCCGCGCCCGTGCAGCACGACGCCACGAGGCGGCTGGCGGGCACGTCGCTCGGCGGGTTCGCGACGCTGGCCGTGTCGGGCCACACCGGGGCCGGGCTGGACGAACTGCGCACCGCGCTGGATGGGGTCGTGGCACGGCTCCCGCCGCCGGATCCGCACGCGCGGGTGCGGCTGTGGATCGACCGTGCCTTCACCATCCGTGGGCGGGGAACGGTCGTCACGGGCACGTTGTCGGCCGGGACGATCCGCGTCGGTGATGTGCTGACGTTGGGCGAGCGGCGGCTGACCGTGCGCGGGCTGCAGGCCCTGGGTCGCCCGGCCGACGAGGTCAGCGCCGTCGCGCGGGTGGCGGTCAACCTGCGCGGCATCGGGGCCGACGAGATCAGCCGTGGCGACAGGCTGCTGACCCCGTCGGCGTGGCATCTGAGCGACACCGTCGACGTCGCGTTATCAACCGTGTCGGGCGTGTCGGGCACTGACGGGCCGGGCGGGTCGGGCGGATCGAGCGGACCGGGCGGACCGGACGGGCCGAACGGACCGGGCGGGCCAAACGGACCGGGCGGGCTGGCGGAGCTCGGGGAGCTGACCTGGCACATCGGCGCCGCCGCCCTGCCCGCGCGCGTCCGTCCGCTCGGCGGCGGCTTCGCGCGCGTGGTCCTGGCTCGGCCGCTGCCGTTGACCCGGGGCGACCGGGCCATCCTGCGCGACCCGAGCCGGCACCAGATCACGGCGGGCGCGCTCATCCTGGACGCCGATCCGCCGGCGTTCACCCGGCGCGGAGCCGCCCGAGCGCGGGCCGACGAGCTGGCCCGCGGCGAGGCGGGACGGCTCGTCGACGAGGTCCGCCGGCGCGAGGTGGTGATGCGCGACCAGCTCGACGTGGTCGGCATTGACACGGCCGACACGAGCACGGTGCGCGTGGCCGGACGCTGGTTGATCGACCCGGAGGCCTGGTCGCGCTGGAGAATCGCCTTGCCGGATCTCGTCGACGCCCACGTGGCCGGGGACCCGCGCCAGCCCGGCCTACCGATCGGTGCCGCCGCCCGTCAGCTCGGGCTGCCCGCCCTGGACCTGGTCGCGGTCATCGCCGCGGAAACCGGTCTGGTCGTTTCCGACGGTCAGGTGACCCGCCCCGGAGCCGTCGTGTCCCTGGGGGCGGCGGAACCGGCCCTGCGGAAGCTGGAGGACCGGTGGCATGAGGATCCGTTCCTCGCCCCCGATCAACCCGAGCTCACCGCCCTGGGTCTCACCCGTCGCGACCTGGCCGCGGCTGAGAAGCTGCGCCGGGTGCTGCGACTCGGCGAGGTGATCCTCGCGCCCGATGCACCCGACCGTGCCGTCGAGCGGCTGCGCACGTTGCCGCAACCGTTCACCGTCAGCCAGGCCCGGCAGGCCCTCGCTACGACCCGCCGGGTCGCCGTGCCCCTGCTCGAACACCTCGACGCCACCGGTCGGACCGAACGCGTCGACGCCACCACCCGCCACCTCCGCGACGTTTGAGACCGCGACGGGGCCGGTGCCCGGGGGATTCAGACCGGCAGGTCCGAACCCAGCTCCGCGACTATCCCGTTCCGCCCTGCGAGCCGTCACGGCCGACGGTGGCGGACCTTCGTGTAGTGCTCCACCGCGTGGCGGCTGGCTCGCCAGACTCCGTCTGAGCCTTGGTGGGCTTCAAGTCGACCACGTCTCGCGGCCTGACGTAGTGCTTCATAGCTGAGGTCCCGGTCGACGAGCGAGCGCAGCGGCACAATCCGTGCCGGCCCGGCCAAATTGGGGACGATGAAAGTACTGGTTGATACAGCTGTGGTTTGCTTAATTGGACAGGACAACTTCGGATGTTACGCGGCCGGTGCCGTCACGTTTGTTCTTGGGCGAACATGCCCCCGAAGGTGGCGAACGTGCGATGGGCCGCGTCGATGACGTGACGACGCGCCGATGGCGCCGCCGCACCGAACGCGTCCAGGCTGGCCCGCAGCGCGTTCCAGTCCTGGCCGAGGTTGCGGTCCGGGTCGGCGAAGAACGCGGTCGGAAGGCCCGGGCCGAGGGCGGCTCGAGCCCGCACCGCGATCACCCGGCCGCCGAGCCCGGAGCCCTCGGTCACGTACAGGCAGCCGAGACCGTCGGCGATGCCGGTCAACCGCATCCCGCCAGCGACTGCGTGGATCTCGGGAAGGGCAACCGGCCCTGGCCCACCCAGCCGGGCCAGATCCTGCTCGATCCGGAACGCCCGGCGGCGGGCGGCAAGGTCAACGCCCGGCGTGAGCAGGTCCCACCCGTCGACTCGATCGAGCGCGGCCTCGGCGGCGGTATGAAACCCCCACAACAGCCTGAGCAGCGCGGCATAGGAGTCGCGGTCGGCCAACCACCGGTCGAGTTCGAACGCCGCCTCGGTGTGGGCATGGACCGCGCGCGTGGTCCGACGAAGCTGGGCCGACAGGAGCAGGCTCGCCCGTATCGCCGGCCTGGCCGGGGAAATGCGCCTGGCCGCGGGGGGCGTCGGGTGAGGGAGGAGTCCGGAGAGCTGTCGCCTTGCCATCACGGCGCCCGCTCTCCACGTCTCAGCGACAGATCGAACGCCGAGCTGGTCAGCTCAGCGCGCCCCAGTGCCGACCGCGTCCCGTCACCCTACCTTGATCCACTTCGACCAGGCAGGCACCAATCCTGCATGGACAACGAGACCCCGGGACGCGGTAGCTCCTGGATGGGCCGGCGCCACGGCACTCGACTTGCCGCATCAGGACCAAGGCAAGATGATCATGATTCCGATCCAACCGGCAGATTTGGGAGCAAATCACTTGTCGCGCTCGCGATTCACAGTGTTCGGCCTGCTCGCATCTCTGGCGCTGCTCGGTGCGGCCCAGGTGGCCACCAATTCTCCGGCGTCCGCCGCACCGCCTCAGTCGGGGGCCGGTGCGATTGTGCCGCTGACCCCGGTCCGGCTGCTCGACACCCGTTCAGCCGCAGGTGGGGGGCAACTTGCCGCCCGGTCGACCCGGAACCTGGTGGTGACCGGTCACGGTGGGGTACCAGCGGTGGCCAATGTTGCCGCCGTGGTCGTGAACGTGACCGCGTTGCGCTCCACTGCCGGCGGGTACATCACCGCGTGGGCCGGCGGGGCGGGCCGGCCCGGGACAGCCAGTCTGAACTTCAGCACGGGGCGTGCGGTCGGCAATCTCGTTCTGGTGCCAGTCAGCCCCAGGGACGGCTCGGTCAATCTCTACAACGGCTCGGACGGAACGGTGCAGTTGGTCGTCGACGTGTCCGGCTACATCCGGTCCGGCGTGGCGTCTGATCCGGGTGCGGTGGTTCCGCTGCCGCCGGCGCGTTTGTTGGACACCCGTTCGGGCCAGGCTGGTGGGCAATTGGCCGCCCGCGCGACTCGGGCCCTAAAGGTCGGCGGGCTGGGCGGCGTGCCTCGCGGTGCCGTCGCGGCCGTGCTGAACGTGACCGCGCTGCGCTCCACCGCGGGTGGTTACGTCACCGCGTGGGCCGGCGGGACGAGCCGGCCCGGGACGGCCAGTCTGAACTACGCTGCCGGGCAGGCGGTAGGCAACCTCGTTCTCGCGCCGGTCGGCAAGGACGGCACGGTCAACCTGTACAACGGTTCCAGCGGAACGCTTCACTTGGTGGTTGACGTGTCCGGCTACGTCCGTTCCGGCACAGCGACGACGTCAGGCGCGGTGGTGCCGCTCGCGCCGGCGCGGGTGTTGGACACCCGTTCGGGCCAGGCTGGCGGGCAACTGACGACCCGGAAGACGCTGAACCTGGCCGTGGCCGGGCACGGTGGCGTGCCCCGCACCGGTGTGGCTGCGGTGGTGCTGAACGTGACCGCGTTGCGCTCGACCGCGGGGGGTTACGTCACCGTCTGGCCGAGCGGCAAAAAGCAGCCCGGCACGGCCAGTCTGAACTTCGCTACGGGGCAGGCGGTCGGCAACCTGGTCCTGGCTCCGGTTGGCGCCGACGGCACGATCAACCTGTATAACGGCTCGACCGGCACCCTGGGCCTGGTCGTTGACGTTTCCGGATACGTGCGATCGTGACGGACCAAGTCCCCTCGAACGGGCCGATTTAGTAACCAGGAAACACTCGGCGCAGATCGTCGAGGGTGACGTCGCCCGTGACTTCGATGTCGTCGGCCGTGTACCGGGCATGTAGCCGGCCGGACAGCAACCGAAGTGCCGCCTCCAGTGGCCCGGTGAAGGTCGCGGTCGGCTCGGGCGCCGAGCTGACGAGGCTGACGGTGTCGGTGATGACCACGGCGAAGCCGGACCCGTGGATGTCGACGACGGCGGGGTGGGCGAGCGCGTCGGCCTTGCCGGTGAACCCGAGCAGAAAGCCCAGGTTCGTGGCGAATTGTTCGGCTAACACTTCAGCGGTGTCGGCGGAGATGACGGCGCCCGGGTCGAAGGTCACGCGTACGTCCCAACTGTGGTGCGCCGCCTCATTGAGCCGCATGGCCGCGAAACCCGCGACCGGCAAGGGCGATGGCAGGAAACCGAGTTGGACGCGCAGTCGCTCTCGCTCCTCGCTGGTGAGCCCCTCAACTTCCGCCACCAGCACCTCGTCACCGGCCAGGAACCCGTCGGCCTGTTCGCGCGGGCTCAACGCGTTCCAGCGATCCCACACCTGATGGTTGAAGTCTGACCCCGGCCCGGGCCCGTCCGCCAGTGCCGCCCGAAGGGTGGCCAGGGAAATCTCGGCGCCGCTGCCCAGGTGGGACAGCACCTGGGCCACGGTCCACTCCGACGCTCCGGAGACTGACTCGAGTTGCTCGTCTGACAGCTCCCGCACCACGGCCGCCAACTCCTCGTGGGTGGAGCGCAACGCACCGATGGCACGATCTGCTGGAGAGGTCACAACCGGCCAACCTTTCAACGCAGCTAGGTCTTCCCATTCTGACCACGACCGACATGAGCGGTGTCTGTAATAGTTGATCAGATGGACTTCTCGGTGCTAGTCGTGTGCACCGGCAACATCTGTCGCTCCCCGCTCGGCGAGCGTCTGCTCGCATCCCGGCTGGACGCCTCGGCGCCGATTCGCGTGTACAGCTCCGGTACCCACGCCATGGTCGGCTTGGGCATCGACGGGCCATCCGCCCTTGCCCTGCGCGAGCTTGGTGTCGACAGTGACGGACATGTCGCCCGGCAATTGACCACTGACCACATCGACGGCGCTGACCTGATCCTTACCGCAGAGTCAGCGCATCGATCCGCCATTGTTCAGGCTCATCCACTCACCTTTCGCAAAACGTTCACAATGCGCGAGTTCGGCCGTCTCGGTGCCGCTCTCCCGCCCCTGGCCGGGGAGCCGACCGTGGAACGGTTGCGGTCCCGTGTCATCGAGGTCGCCGACCAGCGCGGTTTGATCGAGGCTCCTGCTCCTGGCGATGACGAGGTCGGGGACCCGTTCGGCGCGCCGCTCGAGTTGGCGCGCCAGACCGCCGCAGATATCAGTCTCGCGGTCGACGCAATTGTTTCTGCATTAGGCATATTGCCCCGTAATTCACCCCCGCCTCGTGCATGAGCCAAGACTGTTTACGGGGGCGACGCACAATTCGTGACAGTATCTGCGGTGTGAGCAATCCGAATCGGTCGAACCGGTCGCGCATCGGTCGGCCCGTGCGTCGACTTCAGCGCTGGGCCCGGCATACCCCCAACGGCACCATGGCGCTGAACATGATGTCGGCCGGTGTCGCCTTGATCTTTATCGCCGTCATCCTCGCAATCTTCGTTTTCTGAGCACACTTTCCGGACGGCGGGTTCGGCGGCTCACCTTGCTCAGCGGCCCGGGGCGTCACCGGCTCGATGGCGCCGGGTTTCCGCGGCCGTGGCCTCGGCTGGCAGATCGTCATCGAACACAGGTGCAGTGACGGCGACGACGCCTTCTGTATCGCCGTCTTTCACCTTGCCCCGCGAACGGTCAGGTCGATACGTGTAGTAATAGCCGTATCCGTAGTCATAATTGCCGCGCGAGCGGGTCATCATGTTCAATACCGCACCGACGGGCCGCTCGCCCACCTTGGCCAAGGATTCGATGGACCGGGCCACCTGATCTTTCGTCGTCTTTCCAGCGTGGTGCACGATCAGTGTGGCGTCAGCGAGCGCGGCGACTTCGGCGCCGTCAGCCACGGGCAGCAATGGCGCGGTGTCGATGATCGTGAAGTCGACCGAGGCCGCCAGCTGGTGGATTATCGTCTTTGCCTGCGCGCTGAGCAGTAGTTCGCTCGGGTTCGGTGGCACCGGCCCGCACGTCAGGACGGCCAGATTCCGGCCCGCGTTCTGCAGCACGGCCTCAACCGGAGTCTTGCCGATGAGCGCGGTAGTGAAGCCGACGTCCGCAACCAGGCCGAGTGTTTTGGCGATCGTGGGCCGGCGCAAGTCAGCCTCGATGAGGCAGACCCGGTAGCCGGCCTCGGCCAGCGCGGCGGCCAGGTTGATCGCGGTGACCGACTTACCTTCACCAGGCACAGCACTGGTGATCGCGATGACCCGCGGCGCGTTGTCGACATTGATGAACTGCATGTTGGTGCGCAGTTGCCGGTACGCCTCTGATCGCGAGCTGTGCGGGTCCCCACGGAACGCGACCGGGGTCTTCGCCGTCCGCTTGTCGAACGGAATCAGCCCCAGCACTGGCACGCCCAGCTCCTCGAAGTCCTGCGGTCCCTTCACGGTGTTGTCCAGGACGTCGCGCAGCACCACTAACCCGATGCCTAGGAGCAGTCCGAGGATGAACCCAAGCCCAACGTTGGTGACTTTGCTGGGCTTGATCGGCGAGCCCGGGGCGGTGGCGGGGTGGACGACGGTTAGCTTGACGACCGACGCCCCGTTCGGGTCGGTCTGGGAGGTGGTCTGCACGACCTTAGCGAATTGGGCTGCGACCGCGTTGGCCAGTGTGGCCGCGGTCTGTGGGTCGTGGTCCGTCACGTGGAGGTTGATCAGCACCTTGCTCTGCGGCGCGTCTGCGGTGACCTTGCCGGCCAACTGCGCCGGAGAGAGGTCCAGCTTCGGCTTCAATTTCGTGACTACCGGGCCGGTCACTCGCGGGTCGGTGGCCAGGCTGGTGTAAGACTGCACCTGGGCCTGGGCGAACTGGTTACCTTGAGCCAACTGCGTGGCGTTGTCGCTTCCCGACGTGGCCACGAACAGTTGCACGTTCGCCTGGTACAGCTTGGTGGTCGAAACAGTCAGAAATACGCCGATCGCCGTCCCGACGACGACGAACGCCAGGATAAGCGGCCAGCCTTTACGCAAAATGCGAAGGTAGTCCTGTAACTCCACTGATCGCCTCTCCATACGCATGGTTTGTTGCTCGAAGACTAACTCGGTACGCACCGACGAACGCGTTACTGCCCAGCGTCACGGCGAAATCGCGGTCGTCTCCACAATATGCGGTACGTTCGCTCGGAGTGATCTGGTGGTCAAACGCGTCGATTTAGAGGTGAGGAGCGACGCACAGAAATGGTGCAAAGTCTGACTGGACGAATCGTGTTGATTACCGGCGGAACCGGGTCATTTGGATCGACCATGGTTCGGAAATTATTGACTGGCGATGTCGGTGAGGTCCGAGTATTGAGCCGGGACGAGACAAAGCAGGACGATCTGAGACGCGCCCTCGGGGACAGCCGAGCCCGCTTCTATCTGGGGGACGTACGGGACCGGAGCAGCGTCGACGATGCGATGCGCGGGGTCGACTTCGTATTCCATGCCGCCGCGCTGAAGCAGGTTCCCTCGTGCGAGTTCTTCCCTGCGCAGGCGATCAGGACGAACGTTCACGGCAGCGCCAATACGATTGAATCGGCTGAACGAGCAGGGGTTCAGTCCGTGGTCTGTCTCAGCACCGACAAGGCCGTTTACCCCATCAACGCGATGGGGATGACCAAGGCGCTCATGGAGAAGACCGCGCACGCCTTCGCTCGCAACAACGCGGGTTCGTCGACGGTGGTGTCGGTCGTGCGCTATGGCAACGTCATGTACTCGCGGGGTTCGGTCATCCCGCTGTTCGTCGAGCAGATCAAGGCCGAACGCCCGCTCACGTTGACAGATCCTCACATGACGCGGTTTTTGATGTCGCTGGAGGAGTCCGTGGGGCTGGTCGAGTACGCCTTCACCAACGCCGTGTCCGGGGACCTGTTCGTGCGCAAGGCTCCGGCCTCAACAGTGTTAGATCTTGCGGTAGGCCTGTCCAGCCTCTTGGGCGTCGAGAGCGAACTGACGGTTATCGGAACTCGGCATGGCGAGAAACTGTACGAGACGCTGCTGAGTCGCGAGGAAATGTCGAAGGCAGAAGATCGGGGCGACTATTTCCGTGTTCCGCTGGACGATCGCACCCTGGACTACGGCCTCTACCACGAGGAAGGGGACCGTCACCAATCAACTTTCGACGATTACACCTCGCACAACACCAATCGCTTGGACGTCGACGGTGTGGTTGCTCTGCTGCGTACATTGCCGCAAATGCAGAGCTTGGTCGGGGCACTCGCGTCGTGAAGTTCGCCGTCACGGGCTCGGCCGGCTTCCTGGGTTGGCATACCCGGTGTGCCCTGAAGGCCAGGGGAGATGACTTTGTCGCCATCGACCGCGGTACGGACGACGACCACCTCGCCGCCGCACTCACCGGCGCAGACGCCGTACTCCACCTGGCCGGGGTGAACCGAGCCGAGCCGGACGTCCTTCGCCACGAGAACCTTTGCATCGCCCGCCGACTCACTGACGCTCTAGACGCAGTTCACGGTCGGCCGACAATCGTTTACGCCAACTCCATCCAGTCCGGGAACGCGAGCCCCTTCGGGGACGGCAAGCTCGCCGCGGCTGACCATCTCGCGCTATGGGGGGGAACGACCGGCGCGGCCGTAGTCGACGTGCATCTGCCCAATCTGTTCGGCGAGTACGGCCGCCCTGGGTACAACTCGGTCGTCGCCACGTTCTCGCACGAACTCGCCACTGGGGGCAAGCCAACGATCGTCCAAGACCGCGAGATCCCGTTGCTGCACGTTCAGGACGCGGTCGACCAAATGCTCATCCTGGCGGAGAAGCCTGAATCGAGCGTCGTCAGCCCGGTCGGCCGCGTCACGTCGGTCTCGTCGGTGTTGGCGATGCTGACCGAGTTCCGCGACCTGTACGCCACCGGCGACATCCCGGACATCGCCGACCCGTTCCGGCTGGCCATGTTCAACACCTATCGCTCGTTCTGCTTCCCAGGTCAGTACCCGATGCACCCGCAACTGCGAGCCGACAATCGGGGCTACCTCTTCGAGTGCGTGAGGTCTCGTGGGGGCCAGGGCCACGTCTTCTTGTCGACCAGCCACCCTGAAGTCACCCGCGGTGAGCACTTCCATCTCCGCAAGGTGGAACGATTCGTGGTCGTCGAAGGGCAGGCGGAGATCCGACTTCGCCGCCTGTTCGATGACGCGGTGGTTCGCTTCGCCGTATCCGGCGATGAGCCGGCCATGGTCGACATGCCCACGATGTGGGCACACTCGATCACCAACACCGGCAACGCTGAGCTCATGACGCTGTTCTGGGCCAACGAGATTCTCGACCCCAGCCACCCGGATACTTTCGCGGAACCGGTTGAGCAGAAAGTCGCCTACGTATGAAGGTTCTGACGGTTGTGGGCACGCGTCCAGAGATCATCCGACTATCCCGGGTGATCGCCCGGCTGGACGAGAGCGTTGACCACGTCCTCGTACATACTGGCCAGAATTGGGATCATCAGCTGAACGAAGTGTTCTTCGACGACCTGAACCTGCGGAAACCGGACCATCTGCTGCATGTGGACACGTCGAGCCTGGGCGCGGTGCTCGGTGACACGGTACGCAAGACGGAAGGCGTGCTGGCGTTGGAGAAGCCGGATGCCTTTCTCGTGCTGGGCGACACCAACAGTTCCATCTCGGCCGTGATGGCAAAGCGCATGCGAGTGCCGGTCTACCACATGGAAGCAGGCAACCGAAGCTTCGATGAGAACGTGCCCGAGGAAACCAATCGTCGGCTGGTTGATCACGTCGCCGACTTCAATCTGGTGTACACCGAACACGCTAGGCGTAACCTCCTGGCTGAGGGCCTCCCGCCCCGGCGGATCAGTTTGACCGGCTCGCCGATGCGGGAAGTCCTTGACCACTATCGCCCGCAGATCGATGCGTCGGATGTCCTCCGCCGAGAGGGTTTAACAGCAGACGGCTACTTCTTAGTGAGCGCCCACCGAGAGGAAAACGTCGATTCACCGATCCGACTACGGGCTTTGCTTAGCTGCCTTACCGCGGTGCGAGACGAGTGGGACTTGCCGATCATCGTCTCCACCCACCCGCGAACACGCCTTCGCCTGAGCCAGATCAACGATGCGGCAGGCCTGCCGGGCATCAATTTCCACGAGCCGTTTGGATTCCATGACTTCAACTGCCTGCAGATCAACGCTCGGTGCGTGCTGTCAGACAGTGGGACGGTCAGTGAGGAATCGTCGTTGCTGGGCTTTCCTGCGATTACCCTTCGCTCCTCAATCGAACGTCCTGAAGCTCTGGACACGGGCGCCATCTTGATGACCGGGTTGCGGCCGGGTTCGGTGATGGCCGGTATCCAAGCCGCCGTTGCCGACCAGCTAAGGGTCGAAATTCCACTCGATTACACATCATCCAACTGCAGCATCAGGGTGCGGAACTTCATCCTTTCCACCGCATTCGAGCATGCTGAGTGGGCTGGTCTTCGATAGAAGCCTTCCGCCAAATTTTCTTTGTGACCAGGATGAATCGAAAGTTTGAAAAGATGTGATGCCTTGGAGAGAACGCGATGCGTCGGTATTTCTGTAAGAAGGGGCTAAGGCAGTCCCATGACTGCGCGATGCTTTGCGAGCGGCCCACCGTATCTGCGTATTAATAATCGCCGTCAAACGGAGACCGCTAGCCGGCCGGGCGGAAACCAGGACAGGAGTGCATGCAAAGCGGTGACACGAACGGTAATAACCGCTTCGAAAGACATTGACCGTCCGTCGAAACGGTCGCCCACTGGATGTCGAACTCGTCCAATTGCTTTCGGCTCCGAAGGTGGCCCGGCACACGCGAGTCCGGCGTCGGGTTTATCAGGTGTCGCGCACTTATACCTTTGAGGGAGGCGAGCTAAGTGAGTTCCACGACGGGTACCGAACCGCCTTCGCAACTATGGTCGCGCGTTTGCCCAACGTCGTCGAGCCCGAAGCTGCCCGCTCGGTTCGCGACGTGACCGAGCTTATCGAAAACCAGATTCGGATCGGCAAGCGGCGTGCCTAGCGCAGCCAGGCGGAACATCGCGGCCGGGTACTTCAACCTCGGAGTAATTGCATTAATTGGGCTCGCCGTTAACCCTTATCTTCTGTCATTTCTCGGTGCCACCACGTTCGGAATATGGCGCGCGGTGCAGCGTCTGCTTGACTTCGCGACGGTTGCTGACGGCAGGTCAACCCAAGCACTCAAGTGGGTCGTAGCATATCGCACGGGAGCAGAGGACGACGAGCGCAATCGCCGCGACGTGGGCGCCGCAGTCGGCGTGTGGTTGATCTGGCTTCCTGTATTAAGCCTGGTGTCCGGCGGGATAACGCTGGCGCTACCATCGCTGATAAAGGGTGTTACCGGTTCTGAAGTGCATCTCGTGTACTTGGTGGGCGGCATCCTGTGCGCGAACGTTGTGTTGACCGGATTGCTCTGGCTCCCCGACTCAGTGCTTGTGGGTACCAACCAGGGCTACCGATCGATGGTCGTCACGACAATCGTTGTAGGCGCAAGTAACGTGGTGATGGTTGCGGCGGCGTGGCTGTCCTTCGACCTGGTGGCCCTAGCGATAATCGTGTTGACAGCGAACGTTATCAATTGCTCGATCACCTACTTCATCGCGCGTCGGCACGTTCCGTGGTTCGGAATTCGCAAACCGGAACGCATTGAAGTGAAGTCCTTGTTCGGCTTTAGTGGATGGGTGTTGATCTGGGCGTTCGTAACAAAGTTATTTCAATCATCAGAACTCCTCTTGTTCAGCGCCCTAGTAGGTGCCGTCGCGGTAACCAACTACACTTTCACCTCTTATGTGGTAACCCTTGCTCTACAGGTACCGCTTATGACCATTAGTGCGCTCATGCCGCAACTGGGCGCGCATCTGGGAAGGAGGGACATGAACCGTGCAAAGACGCTTATCGCAGATTCCCATCAATTGACGCTCGCGGTCGTGGTAATTTTCGGTTCAGGGGTGCTGCTGTTCAACCGCAGCTTCGTGACATTGTGGGTAGGCCCAGAACGGTACCTCGGTGATACCGTCAATGCATTGATGGTCGCTTCGTTCGTACAGCTCGCGCTGATATACAACAATGCGCAGATTCAGGACACAGGGATGGCAATTCGAGGCAAGGTGCTCATCGGAGTCGCCGGTGCAGTCGGAAGCTTCGGTGTGGCTTGGGTGCTTTTCGTTACGACCCACCGGGTCGCGATGATTTACGTCGGGCTTATTACTACCAGGACAGTAATCAGCGTACTATTTCCCGCGTTGGTGAGACGCCTAGTGCCCGGAGTCCGGTTCGATCTGCGCAGACACTTACTGGGCTTGATGGTATTATTGGCTTCCTATTTAATTGGTCTACAATTAAGGCTCAGCAACATATTCGAAATCGCCGGCGCGGCCCTACTCGCTACTTGTCTTCTTTCCCTCCTTACATATTGGCTGCTTCTAACTTCAGAGACTAGATTGAAGGTTTTCGGGGGGCGACTCGGTCGTCGGCCGGGATTCCGAACCCATCCCAGTGGAGTAGATCAGGAAAGTAACGACGGCAGGACCCTCCCTCTCGCCGTGCGAGCATCATCTGTAGAAGAGATGGAACCGACCGCGGGGTTTCAGGATGTCTGACGGCAGCCTGGCTATTCGCCCATTGATGCTTGGCTTTGGCCGCAACGGAGTTCTCGACAACGAGTTCGCGATGAGGCAAATCGGCACGGCCGAATCGGACCGATCCGTGCCGACATTTTCGGCCGGACCGTACCTTCTCGAGTTCACGGCCATGTACGGGGTAGAGTATGCCACTGCGTGAATTAACCGGACGGCGATGTCCCGAGGCTCTCAAGAGCGAGCGGCAAGCGCAACGCGATCAACGGTGCACCGTTTGGGTGAGGGGCACATAAGATGAGTGCGAGGAGAGCCAACCGGAACGAAATGGGCAGCATGCTGCGGTCTCCGCGGCACCGCAAGATCTCATTATGGGACCTTGCCGCACTGCTCGGATTGTTTCTTCACGCCACCGAATTGACGCGTTTGCTTGGGTTCGCTACCGGTATTGCCCCGCGCACGGTCTCAGGTGCCTCGACGTTATTTTTTCTGGTATACCTTATGGGACGTAAGCCGGACTTAGTCCACCTGACGCGCGTAAGAAATTTCAAGGCGTGGATTGTTGCGATTTTCGTTTTGCCTATTGTCATGCTTCTCCTGCTGCGGCTGTCTGCGGACACGACAAACGGCCAGGCGTTCTACTGGACTATATTTTATCTCCTCTTCCTTGAGTTGTTCCTGTCAGCGGCGGTGCTTTGGCGAAGAATTGGCGAAGAACTAACCGCACCTTTTTTCTCTGCATGCATTGTCGTTACATTGCTCGGCTTTTTGATTAATCTGTTTGACGTGGATTTTATTCACCAACTTGCCCTGTACGTGAATTCGGCGCCGTCAGCTAACTTGGGAAGATCCAGGTTGATTGGCTTACAGGTGCAACCGAATCGGGCGGCTTTCGATCTGTGTATTTTCCTTGCCGTTCTGGTGTGCGACCGCCGATTCTTGGCGGCGAAGTCCGCGTCACACGTTCTTGTGCTTGCTTCCTGTACGGTAGGTGTATTGGTTACTGGGTCGCGGACGTCTCTGATCCTGCTCGTATGTATTTTCTTCGGGTACCTCAGAAATCGTTATCGGTCCGATGTTCTCGGTAAATCGGCCAAGCGTGCGGGGCTAATTGCGGTACCCGTGATGTTGGTTTCGCTCGGTGTATCAGCCGCGTACTTCCTTGTAGCGACCCGCGCAGCGCAGGGGCTTTTGACAACTACGATTGGTACTCGACTGTCATCATTTGATGTGTTGCTGGGTGGCGACGCTAACGCTGATCTGTCAACATCATCGAGGCTTTCAAGCTCCAGGCTGTACATAATGGCTATCCAACATTCGCCTCTCTTGGGTAGGGGACCGGATTTCGCGGGAACTCAAGTTTCGAATGGTGTTTTTGAAAACTTCGGCCAGAACGCTTTCTTAGAATGGGCCCTTGATTTCGGTGTACCCTACGCCCTGTTTGTCGCGATCACGGTAATTGGCACGTGGTCCTTGGCGGCCCGAGTCCGTCGGGCGAACCCGTCGTTGATCCCCGCGAATAGGCTCCTGGTGGTCATTATCGTGGTCTCGGCCTTCTCCATCCCGGGTCTGTTATCGACAGGTGCTTTGCTCGTTGCCGTCGGTCACTTGTTGTGCGCGCTCAATGTCGCTACGCATACCCAAGACGTAAATGACTAGCTGAAATGTTGTGAACGCGTTAGGTAAGGGAGTTACGCATGTGCTCATCAACTCAGGTGGCAGAATCTGCGGACGGCCCTGACCCCACGTGTGACCTCATCCTGCTTCAATCCGAGGCCCGTGTGATGAAAACTTGAGCTCGCAAATGTTAAATTAGCACAATCTCGAGCGACAAGAGGACGAGATCGGTCTACTCGGCTCCGCATTCGACTGGTTCGTCGACGACCGCGGAGCCGGCGTTTAGCCCTGGCGCTTCAAGATTGTCGGCCTTGTCAGCGTGTGGATGACCGAACGTGCTTATCCTAGGGGAATATTGCGATTGTTTAAGTCGCAGGGTCGTCGAATTGGAAGTTACTTTCCGCGCGCACGCCACCCCTACGCACCGCCCGGTCCTTGAAGTTTCCGCTGAGGGCGCGGGTGCCGTGCCGCCTCCGGCTCTTGGCTGCTGGCCGATCTTGATGACCGCTCGACGTTGACCGCGCAGCCCACGGCGGTGATCGCGCGGCGGGTGGTGCCGTAGACGTCGCATGATCAGGTCGGGTGCTGGCCGATGTGGCGGTGATGATCGCCGATGTTGGCGAGTGCATTCGGCGATATCGCGAACCGCGCGGGAAAGCCTGGGGTTTCCAGGCCGGTGGCCTTGGACACGATGTCCTGCCGGGGGTTGCGCTCGGCCAACGCCGAAGCTCGCGGCGCGTGCCGCGGTCCGCGAAGTCGTCTACGCTCTGCGCGCCGAAGTCAGCAGCTTCTGGGTGGCAAGCCCGACGGTCCTGAGTTCAGGCGCTGCTCGCGCGATCGGCGGGTGGTGTTGGTGGTCGACAAAGAGCGCACCGTCACCATCGCCCGCGTCGAGAAACGGAACGCGGCGCCGACGTTCGAACGGCCTTGGCTTCACCGGTACTGCCTTCCGTGGCTTCCGCATCCACCAGACAAGGATCTTCGATCCCGGTCCTGCGAGGACGGTTGGTTAAGGAAGCCGTGATAGCGGGGAAGTCTCTATCCCCGCCACCGGGTCAAGGATTGGCAGGGGCGAGTGCCTCAACCCCCGGTTGATAAGAGGGCAACGCCGGATCAAACACCGCCGCTGATCAAATCGCCGTCGTCGACGACGCCCTCGCCTAGGGGCCCGAGGCTTATCGGCACAACTACTTGTTCCTGTGTCAAGGGCCATTGAGATCTGCCCAGAGGCGGTCGTGAAACCTGCCCGGTGACGGTCACGAAAACTGCCCGGTGGTGGCCATGGGATCTGCCCAGTGGGCCACCGGCCGGTTGGTCAGCTCATCGGCATCACGGCCTGGGTGCTGTCGGCGAGGTCTTTGATGGTGACGGGTTCCTCGCAGTGGGGGCAGGTGCCGCCGTGGTCGATGCGTCGGCAGAACAGGTTGCAGTCGGGGCAGCGTCGTTCGTCGAGGTAGCGGGTCTCGCAGTCGGGGCATTCGTAGACGGTGCCCAGTGCGGCGAGCTGGGCGGGGTTGGGTGGCCGGCTCATCGCTGGCCGGCCAGGGCGATGACGCCGGCACCGGCGAGTGCTTGGGACAGGCGCACCGAGTCGCCGCTGGTTCGGCAGACGTGGGCGTGGTGGAGCAGCCGGTCGACGGTGGCGGTGGCGAGGGTTTTGGGCATGAGTTCGTCGAACGCTGCGGGGTGCAGGTTCGAGCTGATCGCGACGGAGCGTTTCTCATACGCGGCGTCGACCAGGCGGTAGAGACCTTCAGCGGCGTCCTGGGCAACCGGGAGCAGCCCTATATCGTCAACGACGACCAGATCAGCGCGCAGGACCCGGGCGATGGCCTTGGACACGGTGTCATCGGCGCGGTGTCGGCGGAGCAGCCCGCCGAGGTCTTCCAGGGTGAACCAGGCGACCTTCAGCCCGGCCTCGACGGCCTGCTGGCCGAGGGCTTCGAGCAGGAACGTCTTCCCGGTCCCGGACGGTCCGCAGACGACGAGGTTCTCCCGGCGGTGGACCCATTCCAAGGTCCGCAGCGCCTGCTGTGTCGGCGCCGGGATCGAGGACGCGTCCGGCGTCCACGCGTCGAAGGTTTTCCCGGTCGGGAACGCCGCCGCCGCGCGTCGGGTGGCCAGCGCGGAGCGTTCCCGCCCGGCTGCTTCTTCGGCGAACAGGGCGCGGAGCACGTCGGCCGGTTCCCACCGTTGCGCTTTCGCGGTCGCGATCACCTCCGGCGCCAGCCGGCGGATGTGTGGCAGCCGCAGCCGCCGCAGCAACGCCTCCAGATCGTCCGGCAGTGGTGGTGCGGTGGGGACGCCCGCGACGGGAACCCCCGCTGCGGTAGGGGTGTTCGCCGTCGTCGTTCTGGTTCCGGTCGAGACGCTCACGGCGACACCTCACCCTCGGTGACGGTGGCGCTCGTGCCGAGCGCGGCCCAGCTGCCGGTGCCTTGGGTCAGGGAGCGACCCTCACCGGCGCGGTGCACCGGCCCGCCTCGGGTCCGGGCGTGGTGGTCCAGGATCGAGGCCAGGTCGTGCTCACCGAAGCGGGCGTTGACCGCGGCATGCCCCAACGCCCAGTCGACCTCGACCCCGCCGGCCAGTTTCGCGGTGGTGACCGCGGCCGCCATCTTCACCCGCATCCGCGCGGTGCCCGCGGCGGCGGCCTCGGTCAACCACAACCGCGCCCCGTCACCCAACGCGAGGAACTCACTCTCGGCCGCGGTCCGTGGCCTGGGCGCCCGGTCCAAACCGGCCGGCGCGGGCGGGAAATGGGCGTCCTCCAGGCGCGGGCTACCCGGCATCGCCCGGGCATGGCGGGCAACTTCGACCGGGCCGTCGTCGCCGACGTGGACGATGATCACCTGCTCACCCGCGCCGACACCGTGGGTGCGGACCCACACCTGCGCCCCGAGCAGCTCATGCGGCACCGAGTACTGCCCGCCGTCGAAGGCGACCATCGGCGTCTTCGCCGCGACCGTGCGGGTCACCCCGAACGCGACCGTATGCGCCGCCACCGGCAGCCGGTGCAGCCGGACCTGCTCCTCGGCGAGCATGTCGCCCGGCGCGCGGCGGGTCACCCGATGGACCCGGGTGTTGACGTGGTCGCAGAACGCGGCGCACGCCGCCTCCAGTTCAGCGAACGACCCGTACGCGGCAAGGAGGTTCGTGTCTCTGGGGACCAGGTCGGCCTTGGCTAACTTCACCGTCGACTCCGAGCCGCCCTTCGACGCGGGGTCGGCCGGCTCGCACGAGTGCACCGTCACGCCGTATTCTCTGAACTTGATCTTGTCCGCTATTCGTGTCTTCATCGGGCTTTGTGGCGTGGTCAGCTGATGGTGGGCATGCCGAGGTTGACGATGGAATTGCCGGCTGGGCGTCGCTTGAGTTGGCTGAGCTTTTCCTCGGCTCCGGCGAGGCTGACTTGCAGTCCTTCGGTTTCGCCGAGCCAGCCTTCGCGTTTGGCTTCAGCGATCCGGGCGTGCAGGTTGTCGCGGATCTCGGTCAGGCGGTCACGCTGGGCTGGGTCAGGCCAGAGCATGGAGCAGCGGATGCAGGCATGCTCGTGGATGCAGGGCGTCCCGAACGCGCGGGCGCAGGTGCCGGTGGAGACTTTGCGCCGTTCGAAGTGGCCGAGGAACTCTTCCCATTCGTCTTCGGTGGGGAGGCGATACTCCTCGCTCGGTCGCAGGGCCCGGCGTCGGGCTAGGAATGCGAGGTGAGCTTGGATGGCCTCCTCGGGGTAGATGGCCTTGTAGCCGAGGGTGACGTTGATGTCACGGTGACCAGCGATGATCTGGGCAATATGCGGGGGTAGCCCGTTGAGGATGGCATCGGTGATGAAGATTCTTCGGAAATCGTGTGGTGTGTAGTGCAACGGCTGCCCGTCGATCGCGTCGCGGAGCCCGGTGTGGGCCAACGCCTCAGCGAGCAGTCGCGAGACGCCGCCGACGGGAATAGGGCGGTTCTCGGAAGCGATTTGTCGCTGAAACAGCAACGGTGTGGGAGCTGACCAGATCCGTTCACGTCTGTCGTAGGAGACGACCAGCGGAACGGCGCCGGCCGCGCCGCGAACTCGACAGATGATCGTGGACAGCACGTCCGCCAGTTCGGGGCTGACCACGAGCAAGCGTTCGGTGTCGGTCTTGGACGGCGCGATCTGCAGTAGCGGGATCAGTTCACCGGTGGTGGGCAGCCGATACTGCACCAGGCTGTGATGGCTGAGCTCGAGCAACTCCTCGACGCGCACGCCGGTCGCGCGTAGAACCTCAACGATCGCCCAGGACCAAAAGGCATGGTCTTCCTCACGGGACAGGTCGCGGCGTTTTCCGGTGTGCGGGTCGTCGGCCAGCACACGATCGCTGATCGATCGCTCGCCAAGCACGGAGCGGGTCAGTGTGGCGCCGTTAACGGTGAAGGGCTCACCTGGCTCGGCGCGGTCCGCGGCCCGCAATAGCGCCTGGATGCTCTTACGGCGCTCGTCGAGGCTTCGGATGAGCGTGGGCAGCACCGGTAGCCGGTCGCGGGTGCGGGCATCCATGCGTGCCTTGCGATGGCGTGTCGCTTTCTTACGGCTGACCTCTTCGGCGCCGACCGGGCACGGCGCGACCCACGGCCCCCACCGGGCCGGGTCTTCGACCGCCCAATGCGCCAGGTCGAGATAGAACGCTCGCACCGGGGTCAGGCACTCGCGGTAGTTGATCCGCTCCACGGTTTGTTCCGCCTTCTCGCCGGTCGCACCGCGGGTCGATTTGGTGATCGTCTGCAGTCGCCGTTTCCAGTCGTCGGCGACCTCGCGGGGCAGGTGCAGGTTGGTGACCTGTGGGTGGTGGGCTTCAATGTCGGCCCAGAAACGCATGCCCAGGTGGTAGGCGAGCGAGTCCACGCTGGTGTAGTCCAGAGCGGCCTGACGCTCGCGCAGGTAATCGACCAACAGGTCACGGATCGGGCGGCACGATAACCGGTAGCGATCGATCAATTCGTCCGGCGTGCGTTGCCCAGCCGTGCTCAGCACCCGCAGTGTCGTCGGCGCCGTGGGATCAAGGATCCCCAGCTCGTGCAGGATTCGGTAGAGCTTGGCGCGCGCGCCGGGTGGGCTCGCCCGGACCGTGTCCTCGGTCGCGAACAGTTGCACCAGATCACCGACGGTGATCTGGGCTAGCGTGCCGCCCTTGGCCGCGAGGATCAAGGCGCAGCGGTAAAGCATCTGTTTGCCGTCGATGACCGACACGCCCTTGTCGGCGAGGCAGTGTGCCCGCAGCCGGGCGAATCCTTCCGGGTCACGGGACGCTTCGAGGGCGGGGACGAACAGGCCACCGCGGGCCAACCCACCATCGACGAGCCAAGCCAGCGACGGCCGAACAATATCGGCGCTAATCGCGACCGGCAGCGCCGCCACCAACGCGTCGCGGCGCGTGGGCCCAGGATGGCCATGGTGCTGTAGCCAGCTGGCCGGCACCTGACGCCATGCCACGCCCGCGGCGTCGGCCCCACTGGCCAACCAGCGGTCCTGCCACGTCTGCCCAGGCAGGTCACCCAGCCACGCCAACAGAAGCCTCACGCTGACGGCACGTGGTTTCGGGCTGCACGACGGCCGTAGGAACGGCTCCGATGTGAGCAACGCCAGGACATCATCGTGTGATTCAGTCGTGGCCGGCCACGAACCCGGCACGGCCCGTGGCGGGAAAGCTCCCTGCGCGCGCGGTGCGTTCAAGATCGGACCCAGACCCGACAGTGCATTGGACACGTCGGACACGTCGAGTCCGTCAACCAACACGTCGGCGTTCATGACTTCGCACTGCCGAACAGCACCTGCAGGGTCTCGGGCCGGTAACCAGGCGCCGGAGCCGGGAGCACCCGCTGCGCGGCCCGCTCGCGCTGCTCGGCGTGATGGGTCAGCAGCCGACGGATCACATCTTCCTTACGGGGCGTCAGATAGATCTGTGTCGTGGACAACTGGGCGTGGCCCAAGACCAGCTGCACGTCGGTCAGCGGCACCTGCGGATCTTCAGCCATCCGATACGCGGCGGTGTGTCGCAGCGAATGCAGCGTCGCGTTAGTGCCCGCGCGAGTGTTGACACGCTCGAACATCCGGTGCACCGCATGGTAGGTGAGCGGACGGGCCGGGCCCCGAAGCGTCCACCACAACGGCTGTCGCCGTCCGCCCGGAACCAAGTCCTCCACCTCCAGCTGATAGAGCCGCAACCAGACGAAGGCGTCACTGGAAGCCGGTAGCTCCTGCACGCTCCCCGTTCCCTTACGCACCACGCTGATCAACTGACGGCCCGGGTCGACCCTGCCGTTGGTCACCGAAAGCAGCTCCGAGGCCCGCGCCCCAGTGGACACATAGAACGCGACCAGCGCCCGGTCGCGGTGCGAGGGCAACCGGGCGAAGATCTCGTTGAACTCCGCATCCGGGATGCTGCGCGGGATCCGGCTCGGCACCGTCGGGCGGTACCGTCCCGCTCGCTCATTGCGCAGCGGCTCCATCGGATTGTGATGCGCATGCGCCCGACCGCCCCGACGCGAACGGGCCAGCGGGAACGGATTCAAGATCGGCCCGGTCCCCTCGTCACGATGGAAGTCATAAAACCCCCGCAGCACCGTCTCACTGTGCGCACGAACCGATACGGCATAGCCCTCACCCGTCCGCACAGGAGCTGCCGCCACGGCGGCGCCGTCGTAGCGGCGCCAGTGCGGACGCACCGGCTTGCCAGCGACCTGCAGCCACCTTGCGAACTCACGGGCCTCAACACGCGTCGCCCGGTCCCACGACACTCCGATCGCCCAACAGAACCGGAACCAGCGCAGCAGATCCATCGCGTAGGAGCGCAGAGTGGCATCGCTGCGTCCCGAGGCCTGAAGCTCGCTGAAGTACGCCCTCACCCCAGCGACCGCCACCCCACTGGGATCGACCAGTCGGAACGGATCGCCGCACTCGCCGGTAGCAAGCACTCGGCCAACCTGCGGCACCATCATCAACGCCAGATCGGCTGGAAGCCTTTGCTCATCGCCCATGCCGGATGTGTAACAGCGCAGCCAGTCACGACACGCCGACGCCACACTCCAGTTCAGTCAACAGGTAATGCCGGGCGAACGCGAGCATCTGCGGATTGCGGACCGCGATCCCCGCCACGTGTTCGACCGTCACGGTCTTCTCGTTGTCGGTCAACAGATACGTCGGGACCCCACCGACCCTGCGCAGCGTCACGTCCAACGCGGCGAACACGCTCGGCATCGTCTTGTCCCGCAACGCCAACACGACCCGGAACCGCGACCAGGCCAGCCACGCGCAGAACAGCACCGTGCGCACCCCGTCGATGACCGGGCCGTCACCGAAGTCGTACTGCAACCACATCCCCGGCTCGGTCACCCACGGCCGGTGCACCCGAATACGCCCCGACGTGAACGCCGACCGCACCGCCGCGACCGCGCGGCGGGTGGTCCGTTCCGAACCTTGATAGCCCAACGCGAGCAGCTTGTCGTGGGCGACGTCGGCGCGGATCTTGCCCTTGGAGTGCTCCATCCACTCCTCGAGCTTGGGCAGGAACTCATCGATCAACATCGGCCTCATCGCCGGCTGATCAGTCAACCGGCCCGCATCACGGGCGGCGACATGCTTGGCGACCGTGTGATGGGAACAGCCCGCCAGCTCGGCGGCGTCCCGCAACGACCCGGTCAGGTCGAAAGCTTCCAACATTTTCATGATCTCCTCGGCAGACTTCACTTGTCTCTCTTCGGGTGGGCGACGTTTCAGCACCGTCAGCGCACCCGAAGAGAGGCCTCAACCGCGGCAGGCGGCGAGGCAAAGGACAAAGTGTCGGGCAGATCCCATGACCGTCAGCGGGCAGTTTTCATGGCCGCCACCGGGCAGTTATTTGGCCGTCTCCGGGCAGTCTCCCGTGGCCGCTGTCATTCCTGTGCCGCTTCGACGGCGTTGGCGCCTCGAAAGCGCGGCTCGCAGATCTGCGTTGCCTACGCGGGCAGGAATGGACAGCGACTACGGTGTTGGCTGGCCGTCGGAGCGCGTGCGCACGCTGCGATTGCCGTCCAGCCCGACTCGGCCTGGACGGTCAACGTCGAGGGCGACCCCAGAAACGGCGCAGATGTGATCGAATCGACCGGCATGGTCGGCGTTGGAGCGCTGCGCGACTATCCAACGGCACGTGCGTGATCGCTGGCCGGGAACGGCCCCGCCCCGGCGCGCAGCTGGATCTGATGGAAGAAGCTGGCGGGCGGCGCTAAACCTGCTTCGCAACCGACACTGCGCACGGCCAGCACGCCTTCCTCGACGCGCGGCACCGTTCCCACGCTGAAGTCGAAGACAGAATCCACTGCGGCAAAGACACCGGCCTGAACCGCTTCCCGTCAAAGATGTTTCGCGCTCCACCAACCCCGGCGACCTGCGTGCTCAGCGCGATCGATCTGTTCGCCTAACCCAAACCATACTGGTGCACTACGAAACTGCGCTGGCCAAGGCCGAACCCAAGACTCTGGGCTGCCGACTGCTGCAAACGGCAGCCCGACTCGTGCCGGGCGGACGTCGCGTACAGCTCATAATCGACATGAGCTGACGTTCGGCACCAGCACTGGCCACCGCGTCCGGTGACTCGCGGCACTTCCCGCGCCATCGACCTAAACCAGCCCACTCGCCCCCCACGAAGATCACGGACACCCGGAAGCCGAACCCGGGCAGTCAACCATGCACGAATCCAGCCGACCGCAGACGCAGATCAACTCGCACACGAAAGACCATCTCAATGGTCGACCAAAATAAGCAGGGATAGTGCGTGGACACGCTGAGAGCGATTCGATCGCCGGCAGGAAGGCGCAGAACGTCAAGGCACTGAGGATGGCGGCGTCGCGGACGCTGAACCCACATTCGCACAAGGTCCAGAGCGCCGCGTTCGGCGGCGGTTTCCTCGACCCCCGCGCCTGGTTCGCATGGTGCGCCGGGTCGAGGTCGACGGCGTTCTGATCAAGCCGGTTGACCTCCATACATCGAGGCCGCATTCGGCGAGCAGCGCAGTGATCCGAGCGCGAGGAACGTTGTGCACTGCACCCGCGAACAGCGGGAAGCAACAGCAACTCCAAGACCATCGCCCTTCTTAAGTCTTGGAGGCTGCGAACCTGGCGCAGGTTGCGCCTCGGCGGGACATTTCGCCGTAAGATGACGAGTCGGAAACTTAATGACCAGGCCTCAAAGTCTTCGAGAAGCCACAATCGTGTCAATCTGATGAGCATGACCATCGAGAATCCTCCCCGATCCGTTCGGCGCGACCAACTGTTCATTGGCCAGGTCGGCGCGGCGCTCGCCGGGGAAGTGTAAAGTTAAATTGTCCGAACAACGATGCCTGCCGCTTCATACTAAGATTGAGGAACGGAGCTAAACGTGAGATTCTCCCGTTACGCCCTTTGCACCTCACCACGCAAAACGGGATCGGTGCGAACGAGGGCCGGGACAAAATGAGGCGAGCGCTGGTTACCGGCGTCGGAGGGTTCATCGGCAGCAGCTTGGCCGGCGAGCTCCTTGACGCTGCGGCGATAGAGGTCGTCGGTATTGATTCGCTGACTGACTACTACCCGCCCGAGCTGAAGCGGCGGCACGTCGAGGAACTCACAAACCGCGGGCTCGAATTTCACCAACTGGACTTGACATGTGACGAACTCGGCGGCGTCTTAGATAACGTCGACGTCATTTTTCATCTGGCCGGGCAACCCGGCGTCAGGCCGTCTTGGGGCGAGTCTTTCGCCAACTACGTGCGGGACAACATCACGGCAACTCAGAAACTCTTGGAAGCAGCTCGTAAATCTACGTCACTGCAGAGGTTGGTGTACGCGTCGTCATCGTCGGTTTACGGCGACGCAGAGAGATATCCGACGTTCGAGTCTGATCGTCCGATGCCGCTGAGTCCATATGGAGTGACGAAGCTTGCGGCGGAGAACCTGTGCTCTCTATATGCTCACAACTTCGGACTCCCAACTGTGTCGCTCCGGTACTTCACCGTCTACGGTCCGCGTCAGCGCCCGGATATGGCATTCACGCGATTTATCGTACGTGCACTTCTCGACGAACCGCTAGAAGTTTTTGGTGATGGGCGAGCAATACGCGACTTCACCTACGTCGGGGACATCGTCAACGCGAATATTGCTGCAGCCACTGCGAACGTCCCACCGGGATCCATCTTCAATATCTCTGGTGGGGCCAGTACCGATATGCGAACCGTGCTAAGTTACATCGAGCGGCTCTGTGAATGTCCGGTCAAGATTGTGTGGGGAGAGTCTGTACCTGGGGATGTCAGCAGGACGGGTGGCGACAGCGGCCGTGCAGCCGACATGCTGGGTTGGCAGCCGCGCACGGATCTCTTGGCTGGTCTCGGCGCGCAGGTCGCTTGGGCGAAGGATGTACTCCCCGAGTATCGAGAGTTGGTATAGTGATTGCGGCGTTGATTCTACTGCAACAAGCGCCCATTAGTGCTTTGACACCGACCTGCGTTCAAGACCGCCCTGATTCGGTCAACGAATTGGAGTGGCTTCGGTGTCTCAGCCGGAGAAGGTTGCCAATTCCGAAGAGCATCAGCCAGCACGTGAGTCCGAACGCCGCCTTGCGCGAAGCCCAGGATGACGGTTTCGTAGTTCGTGAAGAAAAGCCCGGAGTCCACACCTTTCACGGAGTCGATATCGCTGATAATTCAGATCGCCGGTGCGGCCTCAACATTTCTAGCGGACACTCTTGTGGACGGCCCCGGTTCGAGCACCGATTGGCCCGCCCCGCTACGGTCCCTACATATTGGGTTCCGGTCTATCGTAACCGATTGCTGAACTCCCGCGAGGGACCTGTTGACGAACGCCACGTGACCGAGGGCAGAACACCGCTCGCAAAACGACAATGTAGCTCGGGCGCAGTTGGTCTACCATGATGACAGAGCCGCTGCGGGTCTGTTTCTTCATTTCGTCGTTCGGGGACGGCGGGGCCCAAAAGCAGTGCATTTTCCTGCTGAATGAGCTAGCTCATACCGCCGGAGTCGAAGTCACTGTTGTGACTCTAAAAGAGGGGGTGCACCAGAAGCTGCTCGATGGTCAAATTATTCACAATCGGATAGGAGTCGGGTCGTTCTACGATCCGCGCATCAGCTTCCGGCTTGCTCGGATACTCCGCAGCGGTCAATTCGACATTCTGCTTACGTGGCTCCATGCCGCGGACATTCATGGCTACGCGGCACAAAAGCTTGCGAGAAGCACCAGATGGATAATTACAGAGCGAGGCTCGGCTTACCCTCACGAGTTGAAGTATCGTTTACGCCGCGTGCTGGGCAAACACGCGGCGGCGGTCGTCAGCAATTCCCGCGGAGGCGATCAGTACTGGAAAGACGCGGGCGCAACCGGGACTCAGTACGTCGTCAATAACATTGTTCAACTACCAAAGCGCTCCCCTCGTCGGCCAGACACCGGTGATATAGTCGCGATCAGTCGACTGGAGCCTCAAAAAAACGTGCAAGTGCTACTGCTGGCCTTCTGTTTCCTAGCGCGGCGTCGGCACGATCTGCGTTTCTTCGTAATTGGACAGGGGTCTTTGCAGCCACTCCTTGAGAGGTTGGTACTCGAACAAGGCTGCGGTTCGCGCGTGAAATTCCTCGGGTTTCGTGCTGATATCGATGACCTCCTCGACCGTGCGGGCCTATTGGTAACGCTCAGCCATCACGAGGGACTGCCCAACGTTCTCCTTGAGAGTGTCGCGCACGGCGTGGTCGTGGTCGCGTCGGCAATTCAGGAGCACTGTGACGTGCTTGGTCCCACATATCCTTACCTGGTGCAGGACTTCGATAATCCGGGCGCGGCTGCTGATGTCATTGAAGCGGCGCTGGACGGGAAAGCGTCCAGCGCTTTGCTCGCTTTCGCGTCAGACCGACTTACTCGTATGGGCGCCGCGGCCGTCGCCGCGAGTTACGTCCGCATATTCGGTGAGGTGAAAAGCCGATGAGCCGCTTGATGATCCGAGGTTTTTCGCGTCTATTTATGCACATTATCAGGGTGGTGATTGTCCCGGTCGAATTTATCAGTACTCGGTTTTATATGCGGCTGTACCTATCGCTACTTATTAGAATGGGGCTGAATATCACGGGCACGCCTAGGTACATATCAACAAAGGCGCGCTTCGATGACCTCACACTTACAACGCTCGGTGAACGGACGGTGATCTCTAAACACGTCGTCCTGCTTACGCACGATTATTCTGTCACGACTGCCCTGATTACGCTCGGTGAGTTGCCAGCAACCGACATTGGTGTCAGTCGTCCCATTGTCATAGGCAATAATGTATTCATCGGTATGGGAGCAATCGTGATGCCGGGCAGCTGCATAGGAGATAACGTGATCGTTGGTGCTGGTTCCGTTATTCGTGGTCTCGTGCCTGGCGACTCAGTTGTGATTGGCAATCCGGGCGCCGTGGTCGATACCATTTCCGGCCAGGAGGCTCGCTGGCGCGCTCTGAGTTCGGGGCCGTTTGCGCAAAAGGACCGCGCGTGATACGGCGACCTACCAAGCGCACTCTGCTACGACGCTTTAACCACCCGGTTCGAAACGCTTCGTGCCCCGCCTCTAAATCCGCCCCAGCGGAACGGGGGGCCAGTCGCTTTCGATCCAACTAACCGGCCCGATGCCACCGCCAACGAACGGGGCAGGGCGTCGCGGAGTTTTGACTTGTGCAGGCAATGCATTAAGACGGCTTCAAGGCGCGAAACGTCGACACGGCTCATGGCGAAGGACTGTGTTGAAGGTCTGGATTCGCCGGGGTTGAGTTGTCGAGGAGGTTGCGCAAGCCGAGGCCGGTGCCGCGGGCACGCTGCAGGCGGCCGTTTTAGGTCGTCGGGATAGCCGTTGCTGGTAGAGCGGCCGGTCGATGTAGCCGGCATATCGACGGAGCGGCGTTCCGGCGCTCGCCCGAGAGTCGTCACAGTTGGTCAGGCCGACGGGCGGCGATGTCTTGGCTGATTGTGTCGATGGTTTTGGCTGGTAGATCCCCGGGCTGCTTCGACTTCGTCGTGCGCCTCGTTCAGGGCTTAGGCGTGGCGGTTGCTGGTAAGCCCGACTTAAAATTAGTGACGAGTGAAACTAATCAACCGAACTAAGAACCGTCACCCACCACCCGAAGGAGTTCAGCCCGACATTTCCGGGGGTTCCGTGCATTCGGACCATCCCAAAGTGACCGGAATTAACCGTCTTTGCCCAAGAATGGTTCGCATGACACTCGTTGAGTTCCCCCTGGCCCGGGTCGCATGGGAGACCGAACTCGGGCAGGGCACCGCCGAGTACGGGCGGGAGCGCTAAAAGTACGACTGCGGCGACGTCAAAAGATCATCGGTTTCCGACGCGGGTACGAAGTGCGAGGCCAAGCGGCGGATCGTCGAGGTTCACCGGCACTTCGGCAGCGGTCGAGGATAACTGCTACGACGGCGGACACGGATGGGATGACGAGCCCAGGTGCGCTGACCTCACCCTCGGTGCACTGCCGTATGTGGACCACCCGGACTACGAACCGGCCTGGTCCGTTGCCTGAGCCCGGCCGGCTCCCGCTCGCGGTGGGCACCTACTGGGACATCGGGGCGTGGCCCGCCCCCGACTCCACGAGAAGCGACCCAGCTACGTGGCGAAGGCTCGTTCCGGGACACGGACGGCACGTCGAGGCCCCGTGACGAGGCGGGGGCCGGGAAAGGACTCGGCGAGGAAGGGCCTGCGCGAAGGCCCTCGCCAAGCGGCAGCGTCGGGTCAAGGCGGCGCCTTCGCCGAGAACATGACGTTTACGAACTCGCCGAGCGGTGGCTGGCGGCGCACGACCAGTGGGCCACCAACGCCCGCCTGCGGTACGAGCTGGCCGTGGACCAAGTGCTCGCGCAGATCGGCCGGCTGAAGGTGCGGGCGTTCAACCGGGCCGCCGTCAATATCGACCCGACCGCCCTCGTCGCCGAGCATGGCCCGCTGGCAGCGAGCCCCTCACCATCACCCGACCCCGCCGACCCCAACCCCGCGCCCTCACCGTGGACGAGACGACGGACCTGTGCGACCGGTTGCGCTCCGACGCGGACGCCGTCCACTTCGACCTCCCCGACCTCGTCGAGTTCATGCTGGCGACCGGGGCGCGTATCGGGGCGGTGTGCGCCGCCCGCACCGGCGCGCTGGACCTCGAGGTGGGACGTGGGAGGTGAACGCGACCGACGTCGAGGTCCGCAGGACGGGGTTGGTGACTCAACCTCGG
Organism: uncultured Jatrophihabitantaceae bacterium; assembly: GCA_964252015.1. GTDB lineage: Bacteria > Actinomycetota > Actinomycetes > Mycobacteriales > Jatrophihabitantaceae > CAXSBR01. The sequence goes on from CAXULW010000047.1 coordinate 33,583, forward strand.
CCGAAGTCTGCGGCGGGGTGGCGGGTACTAGTGTCCTGAGTCGTTAATTCGGGCGCAGTATCTGGCGATGCTGTCGAGGAT
>CAXULW010000048.1:0-22047 GCA_964252015.1 uncultured Jatrophihabitantaceae bacterium
CCGGCGAAGATGTCGAGGACGTTGTCGTTGTCCAGGCGCAGGTTGTGCACGATGACGTTGATCAACGGGTTGATCTCGAGCACCGAGTCGCGCGCGGATTCCGCCTTCGGCCGGCCGATGTCACTCTGGCCGTGGATGATCTGACGCTGCAGGTTCGACTCGTCCACCACGTCGTCGTCGACGATGCCGAGCGTGCCGACCCCCGCCGCAGCCAGATACAGCAGCGCGGGCGAGCCGAGGCCGCCGGCGCCCACGACGAGCACCTTCGCGTTCTTCAGCCGCTTCTGCCCGGCCATGGCGACGTCGGGGATGATGAGGTGGCGGCTGTAGCGGCGCACCTCGTCGATGGTCAGCGACTCGGCGGGTTCGACGAGTGGTGGTAGCGACACGGTTTCGTTTCCCTCACGTTCGAGTGGGCGGCGGCCTCGCCGCGCTGCTGATGACAACCGGCGACACACGCTCCGGCATTCCCAGTCTCTCGCACCGCCGGCGACTCCGCGCCCGGCAGGGACGCGGACCAGGCCTATCCAGCGTCCCCGACGGGCGCGAAGTGGGGACCAGGCAGTTTCTCGGATCCCGTCGCGTCAGCCAGGCCGGCTGCCTCGTCGCGAAAGGCCAAGAACGCCCGCGCGGTGACGACGGGATCCTCCAGCTGGGCCGTGTGGCCGACTCCGGGCAGTACGAGCAGACGCGCGTCCGGGATGGTGCGGGCCACCCGCGGGGCCAGTGCCACGTCGACGAGACGGTCCTGGTCGCCCCACACGACCAGGGTCGGCGCGGTGATCCGGGCCATCAGCTGCCACGGCGACCGTCGCCCGGAGGAGACGTAGAAGGCGACCAGACCCCGCAGGGAGCGACGGAACGCGTCGGCCACCCACGGCAGGTGCTCCCGTTCGCGCACCGCCTCGACCGCCTCGGCCATCCGATGCGGCGGAATCCGTGACGGGTCGGCGAAGCACACCTCGATCAGACCGCGGGCGCGCTGCTCGGGGGTGACGGCGTCGATCCGGCGCTGGACCAGGTTGCCGACGCCGGGCACCAGCAGCAGCACCATGCCGACGTCCGTACCCGGCCGGCGCACCCGCAGGTCCGGCACCGCCGGTGACACCAGGGTCAACGTGCGGACCAGATCCGGGCGCAACGCGGCCACCCGCAGTGACACGGCCCCGCCCATGGAGTTACCGAACAGGTGGACGGGCCCGCGCGCCGACTGCTCCAGGTAGGCGATGACCAGCCCGGCCGAGGCGCTGATGGAGTAGTCGCGCCGCGGCGCCGGCCCGGACCGGCCGAACCCGGGCAGATCGAGAGCCACCCCGTCCAGCTGAGACCCCAGCATCACGCCGAGGTCGGTCCAGTTGGTCGACGAGCCGGCCAGACCGTGCACGAACAGCGCCGGCTCCCGCTCCGGCACTGCGCCGTGCGCCGCGGTCGCGGCTGCGATCGCGGGTGCAGTCGCGGGCGCGGGCGGGGCCGGATGGAACACCCGCCGGACGTACAGGCGCGCTCCGTTGACCACCACGTGCTCGCCGGGCCACGGCGGGGTGCGGTCGTCCAGGACGAGGTCCCCGACCGGCGCCAGGCGGGCGACCCGGACCGCTCCGGTCGGCTTGGCGAAGGCCGTCCGCGTCCGGGCCGCGACCGAGCGCGCACCGTCCCGGACGGCCGCATGGGCTATCGTCGTGGCCGCCCGGACCGGATCGACGGCTGCGCCTGATTCGGTCGCGGTGTGGGCTTGGTCTGTGCCCCCCGCGTCGCTCGTTCCGGCAGCGGCGCTACGACTCACCATGCGCTACCGAGCCCGGCCTCGGCGTCGACCGCAGTCTCGACGCCGACCACAATCTCGACGCTGACCACAATCTCGACGCTGACCACAACGTCGGCGAACACGTCGACCGCGGAGCCCGCGCCCAGTAAAGGCAGCATGCGGCAAAACTACGCCGAGCGCCGCGTCGCCTCGGCCGTCTTGGCCGCGGTCTTGCGGGCGGTCGACTTGGTCGCCGTTCTGGTGGCGGTCTTGGCCGCCGCCACCTTCTTTGCCGGTGCCTTCTTCGCCGCCGCCTTGGCCGGCGCCTTGGCTGCGGTCTTCTTGGCGGTTGACTTCGCGGTCGACTTCGAGGTTGATTTGGCGGGGGCGGCGGATTTCGAGCCCGTCGCTTTCGAGGCCGCCGCCGCTTTCGACGCCGCTTCAGCCGGGGACTTGCTGGCCGACTTCGCGTCCGCCGACGCGCCTTCGCTCCGACGGGCCTTGGCCGCATCGACCGACGCGCGCAGGGCGGCCATCAGGTCGACCACGTTGGCCGGACCGCTCGACGTGTCCGCTGGTGCGTCGACGACCTCGCGTCCTTCGGCCTTGGCGTCGATGACCTGCTGCAACGCCGCGCGGTATTCGTCGGTGTACTCGGCGGCGTCGAAATCCCCGGCCATGCTGGCCACCAGTGAATCGGCCATCTTCTGCTCGGGCGCGCGCACCTGCACGTCCTCGTCCAGGAAGGCGAAGTCGGGAGTGCGGATCTCGTCGGGCCACAACATGGTCTCCAACACGATCACCCCGTCGCGCACCCGCAGGGTGGCCAGCTGCTCGCGGGTGCGGATGGCCACCTTGACCACGGCGACCATCTCGGAGCGCTCCAGCGCATCGCGCAGCAGCACGTAGGGCTTGGTCGCCGACTTCTCCGGCTCGAGGAAGTAGCTCTTGTTGAAGTAGATCGGGTCGACCTGCTCCAACGGCACGAACTGCAGGACGTCCAGCGTCCGGGTGGTCGGCAGGGGCAGGTCGGCGAAGTCGGCGTCGGTCAGGATGATCGTCTCGCCCGTGTCCAGGGTGTAGCCCTTGGCGATGTCGGCGTACTGGACCTCCTCGCCGTCGGCCTCGGCCACGCGGCGGTACCGGATGCGGGAACCGTCCGACCGTCGCACCTGATGGAACGAGACGTCTTTCTCCTCGGTCGCCGAGTACATCTTGACCCCGATGCTGACCAGGCCGAACGAGACGGCGCCCTTCCACATCGATCTCATCTGTGCTGCCCTCGCTGTCTGGAGTCTGTCAGGACCGTCTGGAGCCGTTCGCGTGCGGCGATACCCGAGCGATGCACCATTCTGTCCCACTGCGGCCGATTGCGGGGCAGGATGGGCTCGTGCGCGCGATGTCTGCGGCCACCGGACCGTTGCCCACCGGGTCCGGCTGGGGCTACGAGATGAGCTGGCCGGGGGCGCAATTGTTCCTCGACGTCGCCGCCGGCCGGGTTCGGGTGCTCCAGGACGATCGTGACGTGACCCGGCGCTGGCCCGAGCTGGTCACCATGTGCGCCGGCATCGGCGATGCGCTCATCGAGGGTCACCTGATCGAGGTGGACGACGGCTTTGACGTCCAGGTTGTGGAGCCGCACGCACCGGTGGCCTTCGTGTGCTCGGACCTGCTCCGGCTGTATGGCGTCGACCTCACGGCCCGTCCTTACTCCCAGCGGCGGGGCAGCCTGTCCCGCCTGGCCGAGGCCCACCCGCTGCTCACGCTCTCGCCGGTGTTCGACGACGCCGACGCCACTGCCGCCGCCGCCCGGGAACACGGCCTCGACGGGGTCGTGGCCAAGCGCCTGGACTCGCCGTACCGGCCCGGGATCCGTTCCCCGGACTGGATCCGCTACTCCTTCACCGACCCGTTGCCCAGACCCACCCGTACACCGACCCGTCAGGGAGGAACGTGATGGCCGAGAAGGTGCAGGTGTCCGTGGCCGGGCGTTCGCTCAGTCTGAGCAACCTGGACAAGGTGCTGTTCCCGGATCTGGGCTTCACCAAGGGCGAGGTCATCGACTACTACACCCGCGTCGCCGACGTGCTTCTCCCCCACCTGGCTGGGCGGGCGCTGACCGTGATCCGCTTTCCCAACGGCATCGAGGGGCATTCCTTCTTCGAGAAGAACGCGCCGAAATCGACGCCGGAGTGGGTGCGCACGGTGAACCTCCCCGCGCCGGGGTCAACCAGAAACCGGGCCACGATCGACTACATCGTCGTCGAGGAACTGGCCACGCTGGTGTGGCTGGCCAACCTGGCCGCGCTGGAAATGCATGTGCACCAATGGCAGGTCGACGCCGACGGCACCGCCCTGCCCGCTGACCAACTCGTCGTCGACCTCGACCCCGGACCGCCCGCCGGACTGGCCGAATGTGCCGAGGTCGCCCTGCTGTTGCGCGACCACCTGAGCGAGGCCGGGTTCACGCCCGTGGTCAAGACCTCGGGTTCGAAAGGGATGCAGCTGACCGCGCCGATCGAGGCGACGGATTCCGACGTCGTCTCCGAGTACCTGCACGACATCGCCCGCCAGTTGGAGGGCGAGCATCCCAAGCTGGTTCTCTCGGCCATGACCCGGGCGCTGCGTCCGGGCAAGGTGTTCCTGGACTGGAGCCAGAACAGCGCGGCCAAGACCACGGTGGCGCCGTACTCGCTGCGGGCCCGCCCCGGCGCGACCGCGTCCACCCCATTGACCTGGGACGAGGTGGAAGCCGGCGGTCTGCATCAGTTCCACACCGCCGAGGTGCTCGACCGGGTGGCCGCGCACGGTGACCTCTACCAGCCCGCGCTCGACGATCAGCTGCGCGCGCCGGTGCCCAAAACGGCCTGAACCGCTGGATACCTTTATCGCCCGGCACTGCACTTTGTTTGCCGAGCGCAATTCGAGGCTGAGCCGCGATTCCCGCCGCTCGGGGTCAGTTTTGCGCCTCGAGCGTCGGGCCGCCGTAGGCTGCTGGCCGTGACGATCGGCACGAGCGTGGCGCGTGGCGCGCGGTTGCCCCGATCCGAGCGGCGCCAGCAACTGCTGGCCGCGGCCCAGGAAGTATTCGTGGCCAACGGCTACCACGCCGCGGCCATGGACGACATCGCCGAGCGGGCCGGAGTCTCCAAGCCGGTGCTGTACCAGCACTTCCCGGGCAAGCTCGATCTCTACCTGGCCATCCTCGACACCCACGCCGGCGCCCTCATCGACGCCATCCGTCAGGGCATCGCCGCGACCGAGGACAACAAGACCCGCGTGCACAACGTGCTCTCGGCCTACTTCGACTTCATCGACGGTGAAGCCCGCGGCGACGGCGGGGTGTTCCGGCTGCTGTTCGAGTCCGACCTGGCCAACGAACCCGCCGTGCGCGAGCGGATGGGCCGCATCGATCGCGACTCGACGGCGGCCGTGGCCGAAACCGTCGCCGCGGACACCGGCCTGTCGCCGTTGGAGGCCGAGATGCTGGCCGCCGCGCTGACCGGATCGGCCCAGGTGGCGGCGCGCTGGTGGCTGGAGACCGGCCGGGACGTGCCGAAGGCCGACGCCGTGCGCCTCATGGCCGACCTGCACTGGCGCGGCATCTCCCATTTCCCGCTGGCGCACTGACCTTTCGCCTAGCCACGCCTGCATCGGGTCTGCGGCAAGGCACCCCCGCGCTTCGTTCGCTGACAGCGCAGCGTGCCGGTCCGGGTGGTGCTGAGCGGCGCGCTAGCGTGGAACACCGGCAATCATCTGTGGTTACGCGACAACTGGAGGTCTCCGCGTGGAGGTCAAGATCGGCGTCAAGCATTCACCCCGCGAGGTCGTGCTGGAGAGCACCCAGACCCCGGACGAGGTCGAAAAGCTCGTCTCTGACGCCATCGCCACGCGCGAAGGGCTGCTGAGCCTGACCGACGAACGCGGCCGCCGCGTCCTCGTCGCCGCCGATCTCATCTCCTACGTCGAGATCGCCCAGGCCGACACCCGCCGGGTCGGCTTCACCGCCGGCTGACCGCGCCCGTCCACCGCTCAGGTGGAAACGGCCATGACGCCATGACGCCAGCGCCCGACCCGGACGACATCGGCCAGATCCTGGTCAGCGCGCGGTCGTTCACGGAGTACGAGGCCATGTTCGCGTTGCCCGTTGACCGCCTGCTCGGGCCGGTACTCGACTGCCCGGGTGGCGGATCCGGCTTCGTCGCGGAAGCGGCCCGACGCGGCGTCGAGGCGTGCGCCGCCGATCCGGCCTACGCCCGACCGGTCGACGAACTGGCTGCCCTCGTGCTGGGCGAGCCCGCTCGCGGTACCGCCCACAGCGTTGCCGGCACCGATCGCTACCGGTGGGACTTCTACGGTTCACCGATCGAGCACACCCGCATACGGGCCGAATCCGCCCGCTGCTTTGTCGACGATCTGCGCGCTCACCAGGACCGTTACGTGCCGGCGGCGCTACCCAGGTTGCCCTTCGCGGACGGGCAGTTCCGGCTGGTGCTCAGCTCGCACTTCCTGTTCACCTACGCCGACCGTTTCGATGCGGCGTTCCATCTGGCCGCCGTCGTGGAACTGTGCCGGGTGGCTCATGGCGAAGTCCGCATCTTCCCGCTGCTCGACCAAGCCGGCCGGGATTGCCACGCGCTGGTCGAACGACTCCGGGCCCACCTGTCCGGGCGTGGGACGTCGTCCGAGGTCCGCACCGTCGACTACGAGTTCCAGCGCGGCGGCAACCGCATGCTCGTCCTCAACCCGACCGGCTGAGCTGACTACCGAAGTTGCTCGGCCGCCGGGTCCTGGCCCGCCGGCGGTCGGACAACTGCGGCTCGCACGGTCAGCGTGTCGGCAGCGGTTGGCGCAACGGGGACCCGGGCGGGAAGATGTCGCTGGCCAGCAGCGCGGCTCGCACCGGGGTCAGGAGTTCGACCAGCCGCTGGGTGCCGTCCAGTCCGAGGTGCCGCCAGCCGGCCAGAGCGGCCAGGCGGGTGCGCCGTTCGATCGCGCCCTTGCATTCCCGTCCGCTATCGGTGAGATCGACCAGACCCTCGTCGTCCACGGTGATCAAGCCATGCCCGGCCAGGTTCTGCTCGGCCGCGGTCCACTCCTGGTCGGTCCACCCGCGGGTCTTCTGCAGGAACGGTCGCAGACCCGAAACGGCTCCGTGCAGCACCAGCGTTTCGACCGGTCCGAGGCCGGACAGGGCCACCGCCGCGAAGTGACCGTCGCCACGGTGCTCCCGCAGCAGCGTCGCGGCGTGCCACAGGTCCATCAGTGGGTCCCCGGGCCAGTCGAGCGAGCAGTGCGCGGCGTACAGGGTTCGCCCCAGCCCGTCCAGCGCCCCGGTCGCCGTGCAGGCCAGGCTCAGCGCCTCACGCAGATCCAGCTCACCGAGCACGGGACGCAGCGCGGCGTCGACCCCGCGCCGGCGCGCGGCCTGCACCTGAGCCGGGCTCACCCGGTCCCAGACCCCGTCCATGCACCGGGTGACGAACTCGGGCGCGAAGATCGCAAAGGTGGCCGTGATGACTTCGGCCGGCACCGGGCCCATGGCCGCCGCGCGGGACGCGAAGTATCCGGATCGGCCCTTCAGGTCGTAGGCGTGGTACTCCTCGACCGGTTCGGGGGCGAAGTAGGCCACCGTGTGCAGCGTCTCCAGCAGATAGTGCGCCCGTTGGGCAGCCTGGTAGAGAGCTGAGTTCTCGAGCTCCGATCCGTCCACCGTCCCCGTCATACGCGCACTCTATTGTCGCCACGGCGAACCGGAAATGGCGGCCGACACCGGCTGGGCCCGGGCGGCATCGACGGCAACTATTGGCGGTTGACGGCGGCGATCCGACCGGGCTACCGCCAGACGTCGCCGGCTGACGGGCTCAGGTGCTCAGGCCGAGGGCTTCCATCCGCTCGATGTGCCGGTCGGTGATGCGGTTGATCAGGGCCAGGACGCCGTAGAGGTCGCCGCTGCCGTTGACGATGAGTTCGGTGAGAGCGTCCCGTTCGGCCGCAACGTGCTGGGCCTGGCTGATGGCCTCGCCCACCAGGCGGCGCCCCCACAACGCCAGCCGACCGGCCAACGCCGGGTCGGCTTCGATCGCCGCGCGGACCTCGCGGACCACGAAGGCGGCCGAACCGGCGTCGGCCAGGACGTCGCGCACCAGCGCCCTGGTCGCATCGTCGACGAACTCCGCGACCTCGCGGTAGAAGTCGGCGGCCAGGCCGTCACCGACGTAGGCCTTGACCAGGCCCTCGAGCCAGGTCGTCGGCGTCGTCGTGGTGTGGAAACCGTCGAGGGCGGCCACGAACGGCGCCATCGCTTCCTCGGGGTCGACGCCCATCTCCTGCAGCCGGGTGACCAGCCGGCGGTAGTGCCCGATCTCGGTCGTGGCCAGCTCGGCCAGGGCGGCACGTCCGGACAGGGTCGGCGCCATCCGGGCGTCGTCGGCCAGGCGTTCGAAGCCGGTGAGTTCGCCGTAGGCCAGCACGCCCAGCAGCTCCACCAAGGCGGCCTGGTCGACGGGGGCACCCACGCGGTGGTCCTCCTGCCGGGATCCTGGCGGCGCGCCGGTCGCGCCGGTCGTGTCGATGCGGTGGCGGGCCGGGCGGGCCGCCGAGACGGGCGCGCCGTAGCAGGTACGCTGGCGGACGAACCGGTCGAGCCGCACCGTACCCTGCCTGGCGATCTCCTGACTTCCAGCAGGGACGCGTTCGTCGCGATCCGGCCACCAGATGAGCGTGAGACCGTTCTGACGTCCCCGAGCCGACCCCGGCCGCCCCGTTCATGCGGGTGGCCCGCCGCGGTTCGAGCAGGGGGCCTGCCCCGTCCATACGGCGGCTGGTCCCGGCGCCCGAGAGATCTCGGTTTCGCGCATGACGACAGGACGAGGACAACCACCCATGAGTGACTCCACCGAGCCCGGGGCGCAGCCTGCGCCGGACGCGCTCGATCTTGATCCAGCCACGCCCGTATTGCTCGGCCTGGACGATGACGTCGCGCCCGAGCCACTGGTCGCCCAGGCCGAAACCGCACCCGAGAGCCCGGCGTTCAGCGATTTCGCGGTCAATCCGAAGATCATCTCGGCGCTGGCCGGGGTGGGCATCGTGCGCACCTTCGCCATCCAGGAGATGACGCTGCCGATCGGCCTGGCCGGACAGGACCTGATCGGCCAGGCCCGGACCGGAACGGGCAAGACCCTGGGCTTCGGCGTGCCACTGCTGAACCGCATCACCCTGCCCGGAGCCGCCGGCGCCGCCCCGCAGGCCCTCGTCGTCGCCCCGACCCGCGAGCTGGCCGTGCAGGTGTCCGGTGACCTGGCCACGGCCGGCAAGCACATCGGCGCGCGCGTCCTGACCATCTACGGCGGGCGCGCCTACGAGCCCCAGATCGACGCGCTGCGCAAAGGCGTCGACGTCGTCGTGGGGACGCCGGGCCGCCTGCTCGACCTGACCCAGCAGGGTCATCTCGTGCTCGGCAACGTCCGCATCCTGGTGCTGGACGAGGCCGACGAGATGCTCGACCTGGGCTTCCTGCCCGACATCGAGAAGCTGATGGCCATGATCCCGGCCCAGCGCCAGACGATGCTCTTCTCGGCCACCATGCCGGGCCCGATCGTGGCCCTGGCCCGCCAGTTCATGAACCAGCCCATGCAGATCCGGGCCGAGTCCGACCGTCATGCGCCGGCGACCGAGCACGTGGACCAGTTCGTCTACCGCGCCCACGCCATGGACAAGACCGAGGTGCTGGCCCGCATCCTGCAGGCCCGCGGCCGTGGCCTGACCATGATCTTCACGCGCACCAAGCGCACGGCCCAGAAGGTGGCCGACGACCTCGAGGACCGCGGGTTCGCCGCCGGTGCGGTGCACGGCGATCTGGGCCAGGGCGCCCGTGAGCAGGCCATGCGCGCGTTCCGCACGGGCAAGGTGGACGTGCTGGTCGCGACCGACGTCGCCGCCCGGGGCCTCGACGTCGAGGGCGTCACCCACGTCATCAACTACCAGTGCCCGGAAGACGCGATGACCTACGTGCACCGCATCGGGCGCACCGCGCGGGCCGGCAACTCCGGTACTTCGGTGACGCTGGTGGACTGGGACGACCTCCCGCGCTGGAAGCTCATCTGCGATCAACTCGAACTGCCCCTGCACGAGCCTTCCGAGACGTATTCCACCTCGCCGCACCTGTTCCTCGAGCTCGACATTCCCGAGGGCGCTGGCAGCACGCTGCCCCGTTCCGAACGCACCCGGGCCGGCCTGGACGCCGAGGTGGTCGAGGATCTGGGCGGTCGCGCCCCCCGTGGGGCCCGTGACAACGACCGCGGCGGCCGCGACCACGATCGCAGCTCGCGTTCCGGCGGGCGCGACGGCGGCGGCCGTTCCGGCGGAGCCGGGCGTTCCGGCGGGCATGATGGCGGCGGTTCCACCGGAGCCGGGCGTTCCGGCGGGCGTGACGGCGGCGGGCGTTCCGGCGGAGCCGGGCGCGGCAGCAGCGAACGGCCGCGACATCGAGCCACGGACGGTGGCACGTCCGAGTCGGGTCGTAGCGAGCCCACAGCTGGTTCGCCGTCGGCTACCGAGCTCGCTCGAGACGACTCGACCCCGCGCACCCGCAACCGACGTCGGACCCGCAGCGGTGGATCCGCGGATGACGCCAGCGCGAGTTCGGATCGTGTCGCCGCAGACGTGGCCCGCCCCGCCCGCAGCGACAGCGATGCCGAGCGTTCCCGGCGGCCGCGGCGGCGCCGCCGTTCGCCCGGCGACGTCGGGCACAACGGCGACGCGAGCCAGAGTGCCGCGGTCGGTGGCGTCTCGGAATCGGCGAACAGCTGACCGTGCCTGAACCGGACCGCCCTGGCTGGAAACCCGCCGCCGTGTCGGAGCCCGCCGGCGTGCGGGACCCGGCCGGCGTGCGGGACCCGGCCGGCGGGCCGGACCCGGCCGGCGCTGCCGACCTCGAACCGGACGGCGGCCGTGCGGTGCTGACCCGGACCGGATCCGCGCCGTCGGTGGACGAGTACACCGCGCCGGCGCTCGGCGGCCGCGCCCGCGACCGTGCTCGCGACCGTAGTGGTGACCGGCACAGGTACGCGTTGGCGGCGACGCGACGACGATCCCGGCGCTCCTGGCTGCGCTACGGCGCGGGAATGTCGGTGTTCCTGGTCGCGCTGCTCGTGTTCGTGTTCTCGGTCTGGCGGACGAGTGAGATCCGTAACGTCCATTCCCACCCGACGACGAAGGTGGCCAAGGAACTCGCGAGCGGAGCCCTACCGTCGTCGCTGCGCTCGCTGTGGCACACCACCGACCGGATGGCGTCGGGCCAGCCCGTCTACCTCGACGTCGTGGCCACGTACTCCACCCACACCGTGGTCGGACGGGACGCAAACACGGGCGCGGTCCGCTGGAGTTACACCCGCACCGACCGCTCGATCTGCTCGGTGGTCGGTGATGGCGACCGCGTGATGGCCATTTATCGCCACGACGGCAATTGCGACGAGCTGTCCGCACTGGAGGCCGACACGGGCCGGCGGGCGTGGACGCGGACCCAGTTCGACAACGGCACGCCGACCGTCCAGCCCATCTCGCAGTTCGTGCTCCAGGTGACCCCGGGGGCGCTCGATCTCATCCAGCCCTCGGGCGGCGCCACGTACTGGTACTACCCGCAGGTGAACGACTGCAAGACGATCAGCGGGGTCGTGGGGTCCACCGGCGTGGTCTGGGCTAGCCGGTGCGGCTCGAGTTCCACGCTGACCATGCGGGTCGGCTCCGGGGACAAGAGCAAGAACAACGCGTGGTCGGTGCCGTTGGACGGTCGCACACCGCTCGCCGCGGACGCCCAGATCCTGGTCCTGTCCGCGGACCGCCGCTCGATCGAGGTGCTCTCGTCCAACAACGGCACGGTCAGCTCGACGTTCCCGCTTGCGTCCGCGGTAGCGCCGGCAACCGTGCCGTTCGCTACACCGAGCATTTCCGGCTCGGTCGAGTTGATCACTGTCGCCGGTCAGATTCTCGCCGTTGCCAGCGACCGGGCCACCTCGGTGCTGTGGCAGCGGGCCACGGCCGGCCGGGCAGCGGACACCAGCGCCGGCCTGCTCTTCCCGTCGGCCGGGCAGGTGAGCATCGTCAACTCACGCACCGGATCGTCCGAACGCACGATCACCGTGCCCGGTCTCGCCGCGGACGCGACCGTCGCCGTGCGCGGGCTCGGATTGGTCAGTTCCAACGGTGCCGGTACCACCGCCTGGGGCTAAGACCTCGGCGCTGGCTGCCGGTCCGATCCGGTCCGGCGCCCCCAGTGAGCGGAACAGAAAAAGTCCGGCTTCCCACGGGGGGAGGAAGCCGGACAAGATGATCATCAACCGTGGCGGACCGTGGCGCAACTCGACGGTCGCCCGCACGGCGGTGTCACCGTGTGTCTGACGCGGTCTGCGTCGCACGTCACTCGGTGGTGTCGCCGAGACCCTCCCACGAGCGCCGTTCGGTGGACGCTTGACGACCTTCGGGGCAGTGCCGTCGAACGTCGCACCACGAGCAGCGCGGACCGGGAGCCGGCGGAAACACCAGGTCGGCGTCCGCACCGCTGGCGTAGGTATCGGTGGCGGCGATGATGTCGTGGGCGCTTGCCTCCGCCCGGGCGATGTGGCGTTCCAGGGTGGCTTCGGTGTGCTCGTACGCAGCCACCGTGCCGGTCGGCAGGTGGTGCAGCTCGACCTTCAGGCACGGCCGCCGGAAGATGCGGCGGGCTCCGATCGCGTACATGGCCAGGGCGAGGGAGCTGCGGGCATCGTCCGGGCCGAGGGGTCGGCGGCCGGTCTTGTAGTCGACGATGACCAACTCACCGTCCCGGTCGTCGATGCGGTCGGCCCGCCCGGAGACGGCGAGGGCCTCGGTCTTGGTCGCCACGGTTCGCTCCACCCCCAGTGGCTCGTCGTCTGGGTCCAGGTCAGCGACATAGGCCTCAACCCATTGGCGGGCCCGGTGCCGCCAGAGCGCGGACTGCTCCGGGTCGCGGAAACCGTCTGCGGTCCAGTTGCGTTCGACCAGGGTGCCGGCATGGGCCACGGTGCGTGCAGACCGCGGTGCCGTCCACCAGCGGTGCAGGGCCAGGTGGGCGACGGCACCCACCGTGTTGTGGGCCCACGGCGGGCCTTTGGGTGCGGCCGGGCGCTCGACGTAGGTCATGCGGTAGCGGCGCGGGCAGTCGAACATGGCCAAACGCGATGGAGTACAGGCGAAGAGCCTGCGCAGACCCGGCAGCGGCAAACCGAGCTGCTCCGGAATCGCGAGCCGCGGGGTGCGCGCTGGCGTGGTCAGCCCCGGCGTGGTCGGTGCCGGCGGGGTCAACGCTGGCGTGGTCAGCCCCGGCGTGGTCGGTGCCGGCGTCGTCAGCGCCGGTCGCTTCTGGGTCGCGAAGGTGGGCTCAGAAGCTGCCCCCGTCACCGCCGCCACCCCCGCCGAAGTCGCCGCCACCTCCGCCGCCGAAGTCACCGAAGCCCCCGCCGCCGCCCCCACCGAAATCGCCCCAACCGCCGCCACCGGAATCGTTGGCGTTGGAGTCGTTGGCGTTGTTCTCGCCCGCCTGGTAGCCGCTGTCGTAGCCGGCGCCGTACCCGCCGCCGCCACCCCAGCCCCAGCCACCGCCGCCGATGACCGAGCCGATCAGCATCGTTTCCCAGAACGGGAAGTTGTACCAGCCGCCGGAGTAGCCGCCGCCGCCGCCGTAGTAGTAGGGCGCGCCGGGGGTGTAGGACGGGTAGCCCTGGTACTGCTGTCCCTGCACCGTGACCTGCTGGGCTTCGGTCAATTGCTCGCCGCGGGCCTCATCGATCGGGGGCAGCTCGGGTCCCTTGGGCAGGCCGAGCGCCTCGCGCGCGGTCTGCGCCGCCTGCAGTCCTTCGAGTGCCGTGCGGCGGACGGCACTCCACTGGGCGACGGTGGTGGCGGTCGACATCTGCGATCCGGCCGAGGTGTAGCGCTCGGAGGCATCGGACAGCGCTTGGCGGGCGGTGGCGTTGTCGGCCGCGTTGAGGGTGTTGACGTCACTCGCCAGGCGGTCGTAATAGGGCATCACGTTGGCCTTGGCCTCGCTGACGGCGCGGGCCGCCTTGCGGCGCTTGCTCACAGCGTAGCCTCCGCCGCCGAGGACGGCCAGACCGCCGAGACCAGCCAGCCAAGGCCACGCACTACCGCCGGAATCGCTCGAGCTGTCCGCGTTGGTGCCCTGGTTACCGTTACTCGTGCTGCTGGACGACCCGGTTTGGGCCGAGTTGACGTCCTGGGCCCACGCGACCAGCGTGTCCGTGTAGTTGCCGTCACGTAGCTGGGTCGAGTGGTCCTTGGCCACAGTTTTCAGACTGTTCAGCGCGTAGCCGGTCCTCAAGTTGGTCGAACCCGCGTCGATTTTGTCGCCAGCGAAGACGGCCAGGGCAAAATTCCCGCTCAGCGCGCGGGCGATGCTGTTTTTCGCCGACTCGGTCGACGTGCCAGTAGGCAGGATGGCCACCTTCGCGTAGCTGCCCAACGCGGCGGTGACCTTTTCGGTATCGACGGTAATTTTCTTGCCGTCGATCGTGGCGTCAGGGTCCAGATACAGCGGCGTGGTCTTCAGCGCGGAGGCAGCACTCGACGTCGGGTCGGCCAGCGCGGGTGCGGCCACCATCGTCAGAGTGAACGCGGTGGCCAGAAAGGCGAGCGGAGCCATCAGCACGCGGCGGATCGTCATAACAACCACGGTAATGGTGTCGACCGACATTTCTGTCTCGACGGGACGCCCGGCACTATCCGGGCGCGCGATCAGGCGCTGATGGGCTCCGACCCGGCGGCGTCGACCAGCGCCAGGAACTCCTCGGGTGCGGTCGTGCAGGCCCCGATCGTGGTCGACTTGTTCGTGCCGTGATAGTCCGAAGATCCGGTGCGGACCAGGCCGAGATCGACGGCCAGGGCACCCAACTCGAGCCGGGCCCGCGCATCGTGATCCGGGTGGTCCACCTCGATACCGTGCAGTCCGGCCGCGGCCAGCTCGGCGATGCCCTCGTCATCGACGTGTCGACCCCGTCGCCGCGGATGGGCGAAGACACATACCCCACCCGCGGCACGCACCAGGCCGATCGTCTCGAGCACTGGAATGTCGCCCTTGACCACGTAGTACGGCGACCGCCAGCTCAGCGGGCCGGCGAAGGCGGCGTTCACGGTATCGACGACGCCGGCCGCAACCAGCGCCCGAGCCAGGTGCGGCCGACCGATCGTCCCGCCGCCGGCCGCGTCGTGGATCTCGGGCCAGCTGACCGAGATCCCGTCGTCGGCCATTAGTTCGACCATTCGCTGCGCACGCTCGACCCGGTCATCGCACAAGCCGGTCAAGCGTTGATCGAGCTGCACGTTGCCGGCGTCGAAGAGGTAGGCCAGCAGGTGCATCGAGATGGTCGGCTGGCCCGGTCGCTCGTACTGACAGGAGATCTCTGCGCCAGGGACCAGCGTCATTCCCGGCTGGAGCGCCGCCGCGGCTTGTTCCCATCCCCTGGTGGTGTCGTGGTCGGTGATCGCTACGACCTGGAGTCCCGCCGCGGCAGCGATCCGGATCAGCTCTGCTGGGGAGTCGGTGCCGTCCGAGGCGGTGGAATGGGTATGCAGATCGATCGTCATCACCTCGGACACTACGGACTGCGCCGGGATCGAGGCGGCAGAGCTGGCCGAGCCGTCAGGACGTCCAGGGCAGTCGCGGCAGTCTGTTCGTGCGGCGAGCGAGTTCGTTCGGGTCCAACCCAGCCGGTGGCGGCGGTGGGCCAGGTGGTGGCGGCGGTGGGCCCGGTGGTGCTGGTGGGCCCGGTGGTGCTGGGCCAAACGACGGTATGCCCAACGCTTTGGCCACCGTGTTCGCCTCGGCCCGGCCGCCGGCGCCGAACATCTGTTGGGACAGCCGCTGGTAGAGCCGGTCGGGGCTACGTAGGTAGTCGACCCGGCTCAAGGCCTGGTCCTGGCCGGCCGATTCCATGATGAACGTGCCGTAGCCCAGCAGGCGCCCCAGCGGGGACCGCTCGTACGTGAGGTCGGTGACCTTGGTCAGCGGCATGACCGCGAGCTTCTGGTACAGCAGGCCGGTGATCAGCAGGATTCGCTTGTTCGTGACCACGAATTGTTCGGTGTACCACTCGCCCAGTAGCCAGCCGAACCACGCTCCGGAGAACAGGTAGAAGAACGCCGCGATCGTCTGCACGAACGAGCTCACCGACGCGTCCAACACGATCGCCCACGCAATCCAGGTCGCCGCGATCACGCTGCCCTGCGGGAGCAGGACGGCCCAGTGCCGGCGCACGATGGCTACGCAGATCTCGCTGGGGAGAAGGTAGCGGGCTAGCGCGGACGGCATGTCATACCGGGGTTCGCGTTCGGTCCGCCGGGACTCAGGAGAGCTTTCTGATGAATTCCGAGAGCTGGTTCGCCACGTAGTCCAAGCCATGCCCGATCGAATGGACGATGTCGGCGGCATCGTTGGGCGACTGGATCACGAAGAAGATCACGAAGACGACGGCCAGAACGCTGACCATCTTCTTGGTGTCCATGAGAGCTCCCTCGTTGGGCTGGCGGCAGACGAGTCCACGCCGTTCGTACCGCACGGACCGGCCCGCCACCGGGAGCCGCGCCGATAGGCCCCCCAAGATCGTCTCACCTTCCCGTCTCCCAGTCAGCATCCAGGCCGAGCTCAGCGACACTTCGCGGCGTAGGCACACCTGCAGAGCACGGAGCACAGAGCACACGGCACAGGGCACGGGGCTCGGGCGCGGGGCATCGCCGCCGCTACGAGCGGAACGACGCCGCGATCTGCTGTTCGGCCGACGCGTAATTGGTACCCGCGCTGTGCAGCAAGAGTCCGATGCCCGCCAAGGCTTCGTTCAGACCCTTGGCGTGGCGGTCAAATTTCTCGTAAAGGCCCGCGAACTGGCCCGACGCGGTTCCGGACCAATCGGCGCCGAACAACGGACTGAGCTGCGCCTTCAACGCGTTGTGCGAGCTGGCCACATCGTGAGCGGTCCGGTGCACCGACCCGGACATCGAGGTGAGTTGTTCAGGGGTGACTTTGAGCATCGAAAAACACCTTTCCCGTCCGCGCCCGGATGAAGTCCGGACGCGATGTGCGTGGCTGACCTGGGCGACGCTGCCACGCGGGGGCCGAACGAGAGGGTCGGCCGGGTTGGCTGTGGATAACTTGTCCGCTGTCCACAACCGAGGGAAGACTGTCGGTGCGACCGCGCAGGATCAGCCGCTATGCAGCTCATGGTCACGTTGCGTCCTGCGGACGCGCCAAGTCGAGACGTGGAACTCCGCGTTCCGTCGGGGACCGTCGTGGGTGACGTCGCCGATCTGCTGCACGATGCCGCCGGCGTCGACGCCAGCCCCGCGAGCCCCGCCGGTGACCCTGGCCGCTCGATTCGGACGGGCCTGTGGATAGGCAGCCGGGCCCTACCTGCGGACGCCGAGCTGGCGGGGGTAGGCCTGCGCTCCGGGTGCCTGCTCGGGGTCGGCGGACCCACTCCTCGCCGACCCCGCGCGCAGGAAGCCGTCCGCCTACACGTGGTGAGCGGGCCCGACGCAGGTCGGGTGGAGCCGATTGCCCGCGGGCAGTTGCGCATCGGCCGGGATCCACGGTGCGAGGTGCGACTTACCGATCCAGATGTGTCGCGCCTGCACGCGGAGCTGACCGTGCGGCCGAGCGGAGTGTCAGTTCGTGATCTCGACTCCAGCAACGGGACAGCAATCATGTCGGCGAGCACGGGGCCGATTCCGGTTGGGGCAGAGGGCACGGAGTTGTCGCTCGACAGTTACCTCACCCTTGGCGAGACCACGCTCTGCATCGCCGGTACGCGCACCCCGCCCGCAGCCACCACGACCGGCGCGGACGGCCGGGTCGTCGTCAATCGCTCGCCTCGCCTCGATACGCCGCCACCGACCCACCTCGATCTGGCAATTGATCAAGGACAGGAGCGCCGTCCGGCCGTGCCCTGGGTCGCCGCCCTCCTCCCAGCGTTCGGCGGGGTGGCACTGGCCTGGTTTCTGCACAGTCCGCAGTTCCTGTTCTTTGCTCTGCTGTCCCCGCTCATCCTGCTCGCCACGGCCCTCAGCGATCGCATGAGCGGTCGAAGGTTGCGGGGGCGGACCCGGACGGCGCGGCACCGCCAACAGCTTGCGGCCGCCGAGGCCAGCTCGGCGTTGGCGCAGGACGAAGCCGCTTTCCGTCGACGCGCGCACCCCGACCCGGCCGCGTTGTTTGTCACGGCGACCACGCCTGATGCTCGGCTGTGGGAACGCCGACGGTCTGATGGCGATTTCCTCGAGGTGCGCCTCGGGTTGGGCGCCGCGCCAGCACGCGCCGTGACTCGGCTCGGTGCCGATGCGCTCGCACCGGCCATCCTGGCTGGCGTGCCGGCCGTCGTGTCGCTGCGGGACGGTCCACTCGGGATATGCGGTCCCCGCCCGCTGGCGTTACCGCTGGCGCGTTGGCTGATCGGCCAGCTCGCCATCCTGCATTCCCCGGCGGACCTGCGGTTTGTCGCGCTGCTGTCCGCCGACGAGCAATGCGACTGGGAGTGGTTATGGCTGCCCCATTCCCGAGGGTCGACCGGTGCGTTACGGGTCGCGCGGTCGCCGGAACACAGGCAGCGTCTGGTCGGCCAATTGTCGGCCCAGATGGAGGCCTCGGCAGCGGCGATGACCCGGTCACCGGCGGACGGGCAGTCGTGGACGGTCGTGCTCGTCGACCGCTGCTCGGGCACTCCCGAAATAAGCGTGCTGGCCGGCGAGACAACCCGCGCCGCCGCCGCACGCATCGCGTTCGTGTATCTGGACGCAGAGGCCCGTCGACTGCCCGCGACGTGCGTCACGATTGCGCGATTGTCCGGCGAGACGGGAAGCCGGGTTCGCATCCGCAGCGGCAGCGATCGGAACCGAGGACCGCATCCGTTCACGGGCGATGACAGCGCAGTGCCGCCGTCGCAACCGGCCGTAGTCGGTCACGGTCGGGCGGTGATCGGACTGGCCGATCCGGTCGCGGATCGGGTCGGCGAGCAATGGTGCGACCAGGTGTCCCGAGCACTGGCCCCGTTGTCAGATCCTGGCACGGGCGACGCCAACGACATTCCGGCGTCCGTCCGAGCACGCGATCTCTACGATTTACCCGACCTGGCGCCGGAAACGATCCGGGCTCGGTGGGACCGGGCGGGCGGGCGGGCGGCAACGCCGGTGGGAATCGGTCTCGCCGGGTCGGTCGAGATCGACCTGGGTCGGGACGGACCACACGCGCTGATCGCGGGCACCACCGGCGCCGGCAAATCGGAACTCTTGCAGTCGCTGATTACCGGACTCGCGATGCACAGCCCCCCGGCCGACCTGCAGTTTGTGCTGATCGACTACAAGGGCGGCGCCGCCTTCGGTGAATGCGCGCGGTTGCCGCACACGGTGGGCATGGTGACCGACCTGAACAGTCACTTGACGCAGCGGGCGCTGCGTTCGCTCGAGGCCGAGCTGCGCCGGCGGGAAAGGCTCTTCGCCGACGCCGCCGCGATCGATCTGAACGCGTATCGACGTAGCTCGGGCCACGCGAGCGAACCCGTCGGCCGAATCGTCCTGGTGGTGGACGAGTTCGCATCGCTGGCCGAGGAACTTCCCGATTTCGTCACCGGGCTGGTTGGCATCGCGCAGCGCGGCCGTTCCCTGGGTGTGCACCTGATCCTGGCCACTCAACGCCCGGGCGGCGTCGTATCGGCCGAGATTCGAGCCAACACGGCCTTGCGCGTCGCGCTCAGGGTTATCGACCCGAATGACTCCAGCGATGTGATCGGTTCGGATCTGGCCGCGCAGATCGATCCCCGCCTGCCGGGTCGGGCCATAGTCCGGGCCGGCCGGTCGTTGTTCCCGATGCAGGTCGGCCGGATCTCTACCCCCGCCCGGGTGGGCTCCCGGGTCGAGGTCATCCCGCTGGACCGTTGGGGGACTCGCCTGGACACCCAGCCCGCCTCGCAGACTGACGACACGCCCACCGATCTGCAGGAGCTGGTCGACGCGCTGCGCGCCGCCTGGGATATCGACCCGGTGCCTCTACGCCGTCCCTGGCTCGACCCACTGTCCGCGTGCGTCGACCTGGGCACCTTGACGCGGCGTCCGGTTCGCGGCCGAGCGGCGGGGCGGGTCGACGGAACGGTGGACGGGTCGACGGCGATCGCGCTCGGACTCGTCGATCGCCCGCGCGAGCAGGACCAGGCCCTGTTCACGCTCGACCTGGCCGATCCGAGCGCGATGGTCTTCACCGGCGGCCCGCGGTCAGGGCGCAGTTCGGTTCTGCGTACGGCTGCCGTGTGTGCCGCCCGACAGCTGCCCGCGGATCGTCTGCACATCTACGCCATCGACTGCTCAGGCGCTGGCTTGCGGATGCTGGACGCTCTGCCCCACTGCGGTGCGGTGGTGAGCCACGCAGCGCCGAATTCGATCGCAGCTTTACTCGGCCGGCTGTCCAGCGAACTCGATCGCCGTCGGCAACTGTTCGGCCGCCCGGATGGTTCTGAACCTGCCTCCGCGGAGCCGGCTCTGCTTCTGCTGGTCGACGGATGGGAGGGTTTTCTGGCTGCGGTAGAGGACATCGACGCAGGCCGCGCGGTCGACACATTCTTACGGCTGCTTCGTGACGGCGCGGCGGTCGGCTTGAGCGTCCTGATCGCCGGCGATCGATCCACATTGGCTGCGCGGCTGTCGAGCGCCGTGCAGCGCCGGCTCGTGTTTCGCCTGTCCGACCCGGCAGACTATGCCGTAGCCGGGCTGCCGCGTCACCAGATTCCGGCGGTGATGCCCCCTGGGCGAGCGGTCGACACGGCGGATGGCAACGAGATCCAGTTGGCCATCTTCGGCAGCGACCCGGCGCCGGAGGCGCAGCTGGAGGCCGCACGCCGACTCATCGACGCCGCGGCCGAGCGTGAGAAGCGCGAACCGTCATCCCGGCTGCCGTTTGTAATCCGCGCGCTACCGGCGCAGGTGCGTCTGCACCAGCTCACCCTCCCAAGCCCGCAGGGGCAGGTGGTGCTCGGCCTGGGCGGCGACTCAGCCGAGCCGGTGACGATCCGAGTGGGCGGATCACGAGCGAACGGCCCGGGCCTGCGTTTCCTCGTCGCCGGTCCGCCCCGATCGGGCCGATCGACCTTGCTGCGCACGGTTTTGATCCAGCTGCACCAAATGCAGTATGTGGTCATAGCCGCCGGTGGACCACGGTCGCCGGTGGTCGCGCTGGCCCGGGAACAGCACCTGGCCGCCCTGGACCCCACCGATCAAGCGGGGTCGGTCGTACGGGAAGCAGAAGTTCTCCTGACCGCCGGTCGGCCGGTTACCCTGCTGATCGACGACTCCGAGTTGTTCGTCGACAGCTCGGTCGGTGACCGCTTGGCCGCACTGATCCGAAGCTCGCCGCCCGCCCTCGACGTGTTCGCGACCGGCCGCGTGGACGACCTGGCTTTGGCGTTCGGCGGGGTTGCCGCCGAGGTCCGGCGAGCCCGAACGGGCGTCCTGCTCCAGCCCGGGCCGGGCGACGGCGACTTGTTCGGCCTTCGTCTGCCCTTCCACCGTGCGCTCGGCCCGCCCGGGCGCGGATTGTTGATTGCCCCCGACCTCGTGCCGAACTGCTCTCCAGCGCTACCACTGCAAGTAGCCCGGCCATGACCCGATCAACCCATGTGCGGATAGCCATAGTCTGTACCACCGGTCTCGCCCACCAGACGGGGATAGCTGGCGTATCCGGCGATGTTCGCGCCCACCGTCTGCTAGAGGTGCTGAAACGTTGGCGTAGTCCTCCACGGTCTAAGAGACCGCCCCAGGAAAACGTTCGGCCGGCTTCAGGACCCGGCCGGGCCGGTCTGGCCGAGCGTAGAGAGGACGTCGTCGAGCTCCTGTGCGGCGTACCACGCCAGCTCGAACCCCTCGGCGTCATCGACGATGTCTTGCGACGGGTCGCTGCCCAGATCGGCCTCGAGCACAACGGCGGCAGCTCGGGCCACCGTGGCCTCGGCGTCGCGGTCATCGACGTGGATTGCCGCCAGGGCGCTCACGGGCAGGGCGGAACCCACCACGACCGCACCGCGATCGAGATCGTCGCGCACGGTGACATCGGCGTCGGCGACGTCGAACGACAGCACCACCCGGCGCCGAGCCGCGACGGGGTCAGCGTCCACCATGCGCAGCGACGCCCGCACCGCCTGCCCGTTGGCGGCGTACTCCAGCTCGTCAGGGTCGTCGTCCTGATACCACTCACGCACCCCAGGCGTGACCGCGAACGCCGTGATCGGTGGCCGGAA
>CAXULW010000048.1:22147-32526 GCA_964252015.1 uncultured Jatrophihabitantaceae bacterium
GAGGTGAGCAGTGCGGTCTCGAGGACCTCGGTTCTCCGCCGGGGGTTCATCAGGTTTCCGCCCATCACATCAAGGTCGTACGGCCCTGGTGTGAGTACCACGACGTGGGCCCCGGCGGCGCGCAGCCGGGAGGCGTCCTGCTGGATGCCGCGGGTCACCACCCGTCGAACTGCCCGTTCCAGACGCAGGACGGGTGAACGCGGACGGTCCGGTTCCACCGACGCCATCGGGGCCAGGATGAACACCTCGTCGACCGCGCCGGCCGCCACCAAGGGCTCGACCAGGTCCGCCGAAGCGTTGGACGCGGTGCCGCCGTCGATGTACAGGCGGCCGCCGATCGGCACCGGGGAGTACCAGGCCGGTATCGCGCACGACGCCGCCACCGCATCTGCGAGGTCGACCGGGCCGGTGACCGCATGATCGCGCCCGAACACCACCCGCGCGCCGCTGTCGTAGTCGGTGGCCACGATCCACGTCCGCGGCTGGGTAGGCCAAATCCTACGCGCCGGTTCGCCGTCGTTCCCCGGACGGCCCGGTCCGGGCGCCGTCGAAGCCACCGAAGCCACCGATGCCACCGAGTTGTGGGGATTGCCGTCATGTTCCTGAACAGCGGCGGCGGCCATCGCGGCCGAGATCACCGCCCGAATCGGCTCCAGCGTGCCCCGGCCCCGGGGCAGCAACCCGGACAGCGCCACCCCCGCCGGTATCGACATTGGATGCCGGACGGCATCGATCAGGAGTCGCGGCGATCCGGGCACAAACCCGGGCCACGGCGGCAACGCCCCGCCGGAATCACTGCGGTAGTCCCACTCGATGTCGGGGTCGGCCGGGGCCGGAACGCCTTGATGGTGGCGGCGGATGACATCCGCCTCGATGCCGCAACCGAGCAGTGCGGCAAGGGTCGACCCGGCCGACGTACCCACGTTCAGGGCCACCGCGTTCGCGTCGACGCCCCACTCGATCTCCAGCGCCCGCAGCGCGCCCACCGTCCAGGCGAAGCCGAGGACGCCGCCCCCGCCGAACACGAGCGCGCGCCGCCCGTTCGGTCCGGCCTCAGCCGGGGCGGAGGCCAGTGGACCGGGCCTGGCCGGGCTCACCCTCGCCGGCTTTGCGTTGGTCCCTGTCCCGTTGCCGGCCGAACCCGTCGCGTGCGCTTGGGTTGCACCCGCCCGGGCGGAACCGCGACCGTACGGCCGGGCACGGTCGCCGTGGCTCTGACCGCGGCGACGAGTTCGGCCAGCGACTCCTCGATGAGAAGGGCCAGGGTGTCAACGTCACCCATGGCGTCGCGGTCGCCGTTCAGTCCGTAGAACACGCTGCCGTCGTAGGACGTCAGCCCGATCGACACGGCCTGACCACCGGCCAACGGGACGATAGGGAACATCTCCCGCAGCTGCGCGCCGTCGGCGAACAGCGGGAATTGCGGACCGGGAACGTTGGTCACGACGAGGTTGAACAGCCGGCGGGTGAAGCTATTGGCCGCCCGGGCGCCGAGCGCGTGCAGCGTGGGCGGCGCGAACCCGGACAGCGCAATCAACGCATCGGCGCCGACCGACTGGCCCGATTCCTTGTGGGCGGCCATCGCGTAACTGATCTGGGTCAGCCGCACGAGCGGGTTCGGCTCCCCCACGGGCAGGTCGACCAGGTAGGACGACACCCGGTTACCCAGCTCGGACGCGGGCCCGGTGCGCACACTCAACGGCACCATGGCCCGCACGGTCGTGGTCGGGGTGACCGCTCGTCCGCGGGCCATCAACCACCCGCGCAGCGCTCCGGCCACCGTGGCCAGCACCACGTCGTTGACGGTGCCCTGGCCGTGCGAGCGAACCGTCTTGTAGTCAGACAGGGTCGTTCGGGCCACGGCGAATCGGCGTTGCGCCCCGATCGTCGCGTTGAGCGGGGTCGACGGCGCCGGTCGGGCGGCGACCCGGGCCGCGGACAGCAGGCCGTTCACGGTCTCGACCACTTTGACCGTCGTGGCCCGAGCGTCGTTGACGCCCATGCGGATCGTGTCGACGACCGCGCCGGGCCGGCTGATCATGTCTCGCACCGCGTCGACGACGAGGTCGACCGCCCCGGGCTCGCCCCGTGGCTGCCACGGTTCGGATTGGGCCGCCCGCGCATGCGGAGCCGGGTCCAGGATGACCTGGGCCAGGTCGATGGCGCTGATCCCGTCCACCATGGCGTGGTGGGTCTTGGTGATGATCGCAAACCCGCCGCCGGCCAGTCCTTCGACCACGTTCATCTCCCACAACGGCCGCGATCGGTCCAGCGGCCGGGACTGCAGCCGCGCGACCAACTCCCGCAGCTGCTCGTCCGACCCGGGCCGGGGCAGCGCAGAACGGCGGACGTGGAAGCTCACATCGAAGTCACCGTCGTCCACCCAGACCGGGTAGCCGATGTGGCCGGGCACCGATTTGATCTTCTGCCGGTAGCGGGGAACCAGCGAGATCCGGTCCTCGACCAGACGCACGAAGCGGGCGTAGTCGAAGCCACCCGGCGGCGGATCGAACACGGCCAGGCCGCCGACGTGCATCGGCGTCGACTCGCCCTCGAGGTACAGGAACGACACGTCCAGCGCGCTGAGCCGGTCGTTCATACCGAGTTCCCTCCGTCCGCCTGCGCCATTACCGACCGGTAAGTTTCCCACATTTGCACCGCCCCCGGGCGGACCAGGGCGCGTCCCGCCCGTGCCGGTTTCGATCGAACCTCCGCAGCCGAGCCGATCTGCGACCGACGCCGCCCGCGGTCTTCCGAGCGGCCGGCACGTCAGGCCCGTCGCCGACGGCGCGAACCCTTGCCCGCGGCCACCCCGGCGAGCGCGCCCGCCAACTCGACCATGCGCTGGCGCAGGTGACTTTTCGGGCGGGCCTCGGCCAGGGTCTTGCCGTTGGCCATGGCCGAATCGAGCGCGTCACGGTCGTAAGGCAGGAACGCGGCCGGGCTACGGCCCGAGAATCGCTGCAGCGCCGCGGCCAGTTCGATCTCCGGCTTACCGGGCACGACCGCATCCCGGACCCGGTTGAGCACCACCCATACCGGCGCCTCGAACTCGCAATCACGCAGTTCGACCAGACCGCGAACGAGGCGCTGCAGTCCGATCGGGTCCGCCGCACCCACCACGATGATCACGTCGGCCGCGGCCAGCACCGCCAGGGTGGCACCGTTTCGTCGTGGGGCGACCGTGTCATAGCTGATCTCTTCGTCGGCTTCGAGCGCGAAACCGCAATCGACGACAGTGAATTCAGCCAACCCACGGGCGGCCGTAAGGACGGATTCCACCCCCGCCGACCGCAGCTCCGGCCACCGCTCGGCGCGCGGAATGCCGGTCAACACGCGCAGGCGCGGCCCGAGCTGCCAGGCCAGCCCGGCTAACCCGGCCGGGTCCAGGCGTGATGATCCCGCGGTGCGGCAGGCGGCGGCCAAGCCCGGAGATTCGTCCAGCAGGCCCAGCGTCGAGGCAATCACCCCGCCGTATACGTCGGCGTCGATCAGCAGGGCCGATCGGTCGAGCCGGGCCAACTCGTCGGCCAGTCCGACCGCCACCGTCGTGCGCCCGGGTGCGCCCGTGGGACCCCAGACGGCGATTACGGACCCGCGTTCAGAGGGCGGGCTGACCGGTTGGGCGGACCCGGTGGGCGGGATGACCGCGTGGGTTGCTGCGCTTGGATCGCCGAACGCGTGGGTGGACGGTTCGACCACGCCCGCCTCCACGGCGGTGGCGAGTGCGGTGGCGAACACTTCACTGACCGCATCGGCGGGGACAAAATGCCGTACGCCGAGAACGGCCAGTGCCTGCTCGGCCTCGGCGTCCCCACGCTCGATCACGCCGACGACGACAACTTCGGCCGCCCGCAGCCGATCGAAGGCATCGGCATCGAACCGGCGCAGCTCCGCGCTCACCACTGCGCACGAGGCCAGGCCCGTTTCGGCCAGCGCGAGTAGTTCCACGACGTCGACGCACCGGCGGACCACGGTGACGCTCGGGGCGGCGTCCAGAGCCGTGATGACCAGCGACTCCCACGGGGCTTCACCCAGGGCGGTGAGGACGGAGACCTTCACCAGTTGTTCACGGGGTATCGGCCCACCACGTACGGGCTCGCGACGTACCGGCTCGCGACGTACCGGCTGACGGCGACCCGGCTGACGGCGACCCGGCCCACGGCGTGCCAGCTCACGGCGTGCCGGCTCACGAGGCGCGTGACGGCGCGAGGCAGATGCCCAAGGTCGGCAGGTTGTCGTTGGCGCGCGAGTTCGCCGCGCCGCCGAGTACCCCCACCCGCAACGTTGCCCCTTCCAACCCGAGCGCGGTGACAACTCGTTGGGCCAAAGCCGCCGGCGCGCGCACGACCAGGCTCTCGTCCGACGCCGCCGACAGCGCACCCGTCCCGGCCTGCCGCACGTCCTGCACCACGACATCGCCGATCACGAGGACGGCTTGGCAGTACTGGGTTGACACCCACACCGCGATCCGCTGACCACGCTTGACGTCAGGTGCGTTCTCGGGACGGACCGGAACCGTCAGCGTGGTCTCGGTGCTCGACGTGGCCGCGACGGCCGAACGGGCCAACAACTCCCCCGAGCGCAGCGGCCGGGCCAGGGTCTGACCGGCCACGGAGGTGCCTCCGGGCACGTAGAGGTTGGACGTGGATTGCAACCGCACCCGGGTGATGTGCACGTCGGCCGCGGTGAGAACGGTGCCGGCGGCCAGGTCACGGGATACGGCGACCACGGCCGAGCTCGAATCGGCACGCGACACCACGATCGCGCCCAGCGCCACCGACCCGAGCACCAGAACGACGCCCAGGATGAGGCGTGGGTCGAACCAGGACGGGGTCTTGACCCGTCGCGGCTCCGGAGATGGAGGTATCACATCAAACATCGTGCCTGACCAGGGCGTAACCGGACAATCGGGGCGAGGCGACTGTGGACAACCGTGGGGTGTGACGGGTCACCCCTGGCACACTGCTGCTCATGGCCGCCGACCGATTCCTCACCCTCGCCGACGTCGCCGAGGTGCTGAACATCTCCGATTCCCAGACCTACGCCTTGGTGCGCAACGGTGATCTGGACGCGATCAAGATCGGTGGACGCGGCCAGTGGCGGGTGGAACGGGACAAGCTCGAGGCCTACATAGCGCGGATGTACGACGAGACCCGCAAGTTCGTCACCGAGCACCCGTTCGCCGACGCCGACTGACCCGTCCCGCCCGGGCGCACCCTGCCGGGACGAACGCTCAGGCCGCGGCCCCGCCGCTCTGCTGGTCGACGGGACCCATGGGCACCCCCGCAGGCGCCATCCCCACCAGCAAAGCCGATTTACGGGACCTGGGCGGCTACAGGTCCCGGCGGATCACGGCGACGGCGCGGTGGAAGACGAGCGCGACGCTGTGCACCTCGCCGCGGCGGCGCAACTCGCCCCGGGCGTGGCGGGCGAGTTCGAAGTAGTCGCTACCGACCCGGTCGATGGTTCCGTCGAGCTCGTGCGAGTCGACCAGGCGCACGCGCACCGGCGCTCGATCGCGCGCCATCCCCCGTAGCGCACTCGCCAGGCCCAGCCGCGACTCCACCACGCCAACGCCGCTCGGATCGGCCGCGCGCCGGCTCAACCCGGCCACGGTCACGATCGCGGAGAGGGCGACCACCGCCTCGCGCCCGACCTGCTCCTCGATCAGCAGCCACTGGGCCCCGACCCGACGCAGGACGCCATCGACCCGTTCCCCGCCGAGCACGGTCACCGAAACGATCGCGCCCACGGATGGACGGATCCGGTCGATGGCCGCGAGCCGTCCCACCTCGATCCGGGACCGCTCGCCCACCTCGTCCGCGCGCTCGCGCTGGGCCAGCAGTTCGGCCTGAGCCTCGAGGTCGGCGAACAGATCGTCCCATCGCATGTGCGCAGTCTGTCGTGTCGCCGTCGCGTTCGGCAGGTTGACTCACACTCAGTGCGCGTATATAAATGCAAACACAATCAAACGAACGTAATTGGAAGAAGTCGATTCCCCTTCCTCATCTCGCCGCCTCACCGCCGCGGTCATGATTGCGCTCGACGTCACCGTGCTGCGCGTCGGCTGGGTACCCCCGGCGGAGCTGATGAGCCACCTGAGCCACCCGCGTCACTGGGTCGACACCGCGGGCACTGATGGCGCCACGCTGGAACTGGCCCGGGTCGGGCTCTGGCTGGCGGCACTCTGGCTGGCAGTGGCCGTGCTCGCCGTGCTGGTGTCAGAACTGCCGGGGACGCTGGGCCGAATGGGCCGCGTTGTGGCCGGCCGCGCGGTCCCAGCGGTTCTGCGGCGAACCATCGTGGCCGCGCTCGGCGCCTCCGTAGTGCTGGTACCGGTCGCGGCCGGAGCCAGCACGACCGGAAGCAACGACGGGGCAACGCCGAGATCGACGGCGGCCACTGCGGCAGCCCGGATTGTTGGGTCTTCGGTATCGCCGGGTCCGACCGGTCCGTCCGGAACCAGGGCCACGCCGTTGTCCGGCGGCGGCTGGCCGTGGCCCACCTCGGCGCCCACCTCGGGCCCTACTGCAGGCCCCAGTGCGGGCCCCAGTGCGCCGCCACCGCCGGCCAAACCCACGCCCGGGCCCGCCTCGTCCGCTCCGGCCAAACCGGTCCCGTGGCCGCACAGCGCGCCCACTCCCTCAGCGCCCACTCCCTCAGCGCCCACTCCCTCAGCGCCCACTCCCTCAGCGCCTGGGCCGCGCTCCGGCGATGTCGTGGTCGGAGCCGGTGACTGCCTGTGGGCCATCGCCGCTCACCGCCTCGGCCCCACCGCCAGCGCGCAACACATCGCGGCCGAGACCCAGCGTTGGTACCAGGCCAATGCCGCCACCATCGGCGCCAACCCGGGCCTCATCCATCCCGGCCAACACCTGCACCGACCCACCGAGGAAGGCCGTTGACATGACCGCCGTCGAAGCCGAGCGCCTGTTTTCACCTGACGCCAGCCCAGCCAACAGCCGACCACTCGAGCCTGACCCGACCGCGGTCACCAGGTGCTCGGTGCGCCCGGCCCCCGAGCGGGAGCCCTGGTTCGACGACGAACCGCGTGCGCGTCATCTGCACTTGATCCAAGCGGTGGCCACGCCGCAGCTGCCGTTCCCGCAGCCGGTTTCGGCGCGGGCCTCGACGCCGTTCCCCTCGCCGGGCCAGCCCGAATCAGTACGTCGGCTTACGGTGGTCCCGGACTTCTGCGAGTCGGCTGGTGCCGGTCCGGCGTCATCCGTCGCGCCGCCCCTCGTGGCCGCCGTCGCGCCGCCGTTCGCACCCGCCGCCGGGCCGATCGCAGCGCCGACCGCC
The DNA here is from genome assembly GCA_964252015.1 of uncultured Jatrophihabitantaceae bacterium. Classification (GTDB taxonomy): domain Bacteria; phylum Actinomycetota; class Actinomycetes; order Mycobacteriales; family Jatrophihabitantaceae; genus CAXSBR01. The sequence continues at coordinate 29,453 of CAXULW010000048.1, forward strand.
GCGCCGACCGCCGCGGCCGCGCTGCGGTCACCGGTCCGGTCGCCGTCACGACTGACCTCGCCAGCACCGGGGACGCAACATCGCCCGGACCCGTCTCGGTTCAGCCGTCAATTCGCCCAAGGGGTGATCGAGGTGCTCAGCGGGCGCCGGCCGATGGGGCAGCTGACTCGGCACGTGTCACCCGCGGTCCAGCGCGGGCTCACCCGGGCCGGGGGCAACCACCCGCTCGAGAGCCGGCAGACGCCCACTCTGCACTCGCTGCACTTGAGCGAACCGGCCGCCGGGGTGTGCGAGATGTCGGCGATCGTCGTCGTCGGCGTCCGCTATCGGGCCCTGGCCGCACGACTGGAATGGACGATCGACCACTGGCGGTGCACGGCGTTACAGATCGGCTGACGATCGGGTTAGTCGGAGCCGCCAGCACCCCGGCCACGTGAGAGCGCCCGAATAGGCCGGGCCAAGGTCCAGCGTTGTGGCGCGGGTCAGCGACGACGCTTGCGCGCGCTGGACTTGTTGCCGCGGCTGCCGCGGTTGGCGCCGGCCCGGGTGGTCTGTCGACGCGGTGGCGAAGTGCTCGGCTTCTCCGTGCTCGTCTCGTCACCCTGGGTGATTTCCGGGGTGTCCGAGCCGAGATCGGGGGCGCTGTAGGTCAGCGGTGCCGACGACTTGGTCCGGTCGAGTCCCTTGGCCCGCACGTGCGGCTTCTCCGGCGTCGGGTCACCGCCGGCTGCGATCCGCTCCACCAGCGCGGCCAGGTTGCTGTCGGTGCCGGGCGCGGTGTCGTCCGAGTCCGCCGCGACCACGGCCGGGGGCGCATCGACGACGCCGTCGTCGGCCAACCCGGCCTGGTCAGGACCGTCTTCGTCCACCTCGACCTCGAGGTTGAACACGAACCCGACCGACTCCTCCTTGATCGCCTCCATCATCGCGGCGAACATGTCGAAGCCCTCGCGCTGGTATTCGACCAGGGGGTCGCGCTGGCCCATCGCGCGCAGGCCGATGCCCTCGCGCAGGTAGTCCATCTCGTACAGGTGCTCGCGCCACTTGCGGTCGACCACCGAGAGCAGCACGCGGCGTTCCAGTTCGCGCAGGACCTCAGGGGTGAGTTCGTCCTCGCGCTGGTCGTACGCCGCCTGGGCGTCAGCGCGGATCTCCTCGGTGAGGAAGGCCCGGGTGATGTCCTTCTTGGTACCGCCGGCGGTCTCGATCGCCTCTTCCTGGGTGAGCGAGATCGGGTAGAGCGTGCCGAGTGCGGTCCAGAGCTGGTCCAGGTCCCACTCCTCGGCGTAACCGTCGCTGGTGGCCGCGTCGATGTACCCGGTGACCACGTCATCGATCATCGGACGGATCTGGTCGGACAGGTCCTCACCGTTGAGCACCTTGCGGCGCTCGGCGTAGATGACGGTGCGCTGCTTGTTCAGGACCTCGTCGTACTTGAGGACGTCCTTGCGGATCTCGAAGTTCTGGCCCTCGACCTGGGATTGGGCCGACTGGATCGAACGGGACACCTGCTTGTACTCCAGCGGGGTGTCCTCGGGCAGGCGCAGCATGTTCATCATCGCCGCGATGCGCTCGCCGCTGAACCGGACCATCAGGTCGTCGCCGAGGGACAGGTAGAACCGTGACTCGCCCGGGTCGCCCTGGCGCCCGGAACGTCCGCGCAGCTGGTTGTCGATACGGCGCGAGTCGTGCCGCTCGGTGCCGAGCACGTACAGCCCGCCGAGCTCGACGACCTCGTCGTGCTCCTTCTCGACGTCGGCCTTCGCCTCGGCCAACGCCTCCGGCCACGCCTGCTCGTACTCCTCGGGCGTGTCCACCGGGGTGAGCCCGCGCTCGCGCAACGCGTCGTCGGCGGAGAACTCGGGGTTGCCGCCGAGCATGATGTCGGTGCCGCGACCGGCCATGTTCGTGGCCACCGTGACCGCGCCCTTGCGCCCGGCCTGGGCGATGATCGCGGCCTCCCGGTCGTGCTGCTTGGCGTTGAGGACCTCGTGCGGGATGCCGCGTCGCAGCAGCAGACCCGACAGCAGTTCGGACTTGGCCACGGATGCCGTTCCGATCAGGATCGGCTGGCCCTCCTCGTGCCGCTCGACGATGTCGTCGACGACCGCGGCGAACTTGGCCTCTTCGGTCTTGTAGATGACGTCGGTTCGGTCGGCGCGGACCATCGGCTGGTTGGTCGGGATGGGGACGACGCCCAGCTTGTAGATCTGGTGCAGCTCGGCCGCCTCGGTCTGGGCGGTGCCGGTCATGCCGGAGAGCTTGTCGTAGAGGCGGAAGAAGTTCTGCAGCGTGACCGTGGCCAGGGTCTGGTTCTCCTGCTGGATCTGCACCCCTTCCTTGGCCTCGATGGCCTGGTGCATGCCCTCGTTGTAGCGGCGCCCGGACAGGACCCGGCCGGTGAACTCGTCGACGATGAGCACCTCGCCGTCGCGGACGATGTAGTCCTTGTCGCGGGCGAACAGCTCCTTGGCCTTGAGGGCATTGTTCAGGTAACCGACCAGCGGCGAGTTGGCCGCCTCGTACAGGTTTTCCATGCCCAACTGGTCTTCGACGAATTCGACGCCCTCTTCGGTGACGGCGACGGTGCGCTTGCCCTCGTCGACCTCGTAGTGCTTGTCGCGCTTGAGGCGGGGGGCGAGCCGGGCGAACTCGGAGTACCAGCGCTGGTTCTCCTCGGCCGGGCCGGAGATGATCAGCGGGGTGCGGGCCTCGTCGATGAGGATCGAGTCGACCTCGTCGACCACCGCGAACGGGTGGCCGCGCTGAACCAGGTCTTCCGCCGACCAGGCCATGTTGTCGCGCAGGTAGTCGAAACCGAACTCGTTGTTGGTGCCGTAGGTGATGTCGCAGTTGTAGGCGGCCCGGCGTTCCTCGGGCGTCATGTCCGAAAGGATCTTGCCGACGCTCAGACCGAGGAAGCGGTGGACGCGTCCCATCCAGTCGGCGTCGCGGGAGGCCAGGTAGTCGTTGGTGGTGACGACGTGGACGCCGTTGCCGGCCAACGCGTTCAGGTAGGCGGGCAGGGTGGAGACCAGGGTCTTGCCCTCACCGGTCTTCATCTCGGCGATGTT